>BMAG01000001.1 GCA_014132595.1 Gammaproteobacteria bacterium
AGCTGTTGAAATGCTTCATTGAAAAAAGAACGCACGAAGTAAGGTTGCAGTTTTCGAGCTTCAGCTTTTTCCATTTCTTCTTTGACTGCAAAAAGGCGAGACTCATCCATTACCTCTTCGCAAAGTGCATTACGTTTAATGATGGCTTCAAGGTGTTCTGTATTGAGTGCGCCTTCTACTTTTTGCTGCAAACGTGCTTTAACTACAGGATCATCGCCGTAGCGTATGGCTTCAATAAGCATTTCTCGGAGGCTGGTTTCTTCAAATATTTCTCCTAGCACATCAAAAACTTTGCCTTTCAGTGCTTGTCGCGCGACTTCCATTTTATCGAATAATTTTTGGAAAACATCACCTTCGCGCGTTTCAGACGCTACCATATTCCATAGATGGCAAACTTCAGTTTGGCCGATACGATGAATGCGACCAAAACGCTGTTCAAGGCGGTTAGGATTCCACGGTAAGTCATAGTTGACCATCAGGTTGGCATTTTGGAGGTTGACACCTTCTCCGGCAGCGTCAGTAGCTAGCAATACACGGGTTGCTTTATCATTACGAAAGAGCTCCTGTACTTTGCGACGTTCCTCACGTTTAACGCCACCATGAATCATAGTCACAGATTCAGCGTTACCTAATAGGCCACGAATTTTTTCAGCCAGATAATTTAAAGTATCTCGATGTTCAGTAAAAATAATAAGTTTACGTTGTAAACCCTCAGTGTCTAGCATTTCTGGCGTGTTCTGAAGTAATTTAGAAAGTTCTTCCCACTTGCGATCGTGTCCTGAGTTCCGAACATGATGTGCTTTATTTTCGAGATCTTCTAGGATAATAATTTCAGCTTCTAGTTCTTGAATTGTTTCTGCAGCAGTTGCCTGATCTACAATAGCTTCCTCAAAATTCTCATAATCATCCGATGAAAGCTCATCAGCAGATTCCCAAATATCTTCTGGTATGTCATTTAAATCGAGCGTTTCAGCAAAGGATTGACCACGTTGACGAAGTTTTTCTTCTTCTACACGACGCTTAAGTTTGTCACGTCGACGTTTTAGTGATTGATATATAGCTTCAGGGCTTGAGGCAAGTCGTCGCTGCAAGGCGGTAAGTGCAAAACCTACGGTGCCTTTGCGCTTACCATCTAATTTATCAGCTTTTCCCATTTCAACTTTTACATACTCTGTCACTGCTTCATAAAGTGCAGCTTCCATATCAGAGAGTTTATAATTAAGAGTATATGCACGACGTTCGGGAAAAAGAAGGGTGCCGTCAAATCTTACCATTTCTTCTTTTACCATGCGGCGCATTAGGTCAGTTACATCTACTTTATGTACGCCATCGCGGAACTTTCCATAGAAACGGTCTGAGTCTAATAGAGACATAAATAACTGGAAGTCTTCTTCTTTACCGTTGTGGGGTGTAGCTGTCATTAACAAATAGTGACGACAGATTGATCCAAGCAATTCACCAAGCTGAAATCTTCGAGTTTTATTGATTTTATTGCCGAAATAATTTGCTGATAGTTTGTGAGCCTCGTCAACAACAATCATGTCCCAGTGAGTGTTTTGTAATTTTTCTAGTAGATCATCGTTGCGAGATAGTTGATCAACACGCGCTATCATGAGATCAAAACTTTCGAATGGATTTCCTCCGCGCGTATTTTCTATCATATCGCGACCAAAAATTTTAAAATCAAGACCAAATTTTCCGTCTAGTTCATCCTGCCATTGTTCTACAAGACTTCCAGGTGCAACGATTAAGACTCGTTTAGCATCTGCACGCATCAACAGTTCACGGATTAATAGCCCAGCCATAATAGTTTTGCCCGCACCTGGGTCATCTGCTAGAACATACCTCAATGGTTGACGGGGCAACATTGATTCGTATACGGCAGTTATTTGATGAGGGAGTGGTTCTACATTTGATGTATGAACAGCCATCATAGGGTCAAATAGATATGCTAGATTAATGCGATAGGCTTCTAGGGCTAATCTGAATTCATCGCCTGGCGCATCAAATGCCCAAGGTCGTCCGACTTCAGCAATGGATAAATTTATCTCATCTGTGCGAAACAGCATCCTTTCAAGTAGGCGGCCATCCGATGTTTTGTAATAAATAGTAAGCGCATTGCCGCCTACGGGTTCTGTGGTTACAACTCGCACGATTTGTCCTGGTTCTACACCAGAAAGTGCAATATTGCTTTTAATGTTTTCCAACTTTAACATGGTTAATATTTACCCGTTGATGACTTCTCAATCCCGCGGTTACGTAAACCGTAAAATCAACACAAAATGATCTATTAATAATCAATTAAAGGCTGGCAGATTATTATAAGCTCAAGGCTGCCTGTGCAGCCTCCTGCATTATAGCAATCTACCACCTATCTAGCGCTAGGATTTTCAAGGGTATATTGCGCAAATAGGTCAAAATATGCACAAATTGATGCGGCGCCATCAATCAGTTACATAACTTTGCCAAATTGAAAACAGTTTTTGCTTAACGAATGCTGTAAATGCTTTATTTGGCTCGATTGATAACTTTAAATAATCGACATGTTGTGAGGCCAGCTCCGGCGATATTATTAGCCATTTAACAACATGTTCATAATTTAATCTGTTTTCACCACAAAATTCGGTTAATGCTTGATAGGAAGATTTTAGATTAGAAATATGATTGATTCTTTCATTGTGAAATTTTTCTAGATTTTGTTTGGTGTCATTATTTGCATATTGTGGTTGCGCATCCAAAAAAGTGAACATAGTAATATATGCTTCACACAATGCAATGTGATGGTAGCTCCGCTCGCAAATCTCAGAAAATTGTGTGACGACCCATACGATTCCTTCTATTTTTCCAAAATAATCCCGATCTAACATTTTATAATTTTTTTGCGGGCATGTTCTTTTTAGTCTTGATATTTCCTCATCATCGCCACGAGAAAATGCAGCAAGAGCCAAGTTGAATCTTTCTGTGGGAATTAATTGTTTGTAGCTTGTTTCATTGAGATTCTGCATGTTTCATCTCCAGTTTTCTTAGGTTAAGTAAAAATTCAATTTCATTGATGCGCTCTTCAAGTGATCCTGCTTCAATGTTTTTTCGTTGTGCAGATAAAACATCAAGCATTGATCGTCCTTGTTCGGGGGTGAGGCTATTGTCTGAGATAGCCTTGATTATCTCCGCGCCCGCTTGGAGAAGCGTTGCTGCCTGTGTAAAATTACCGTCAGGCAATGCAACGGCAATTGGCTCATCGCTTGGCTTAGTGGGCAATAATTGAATAAGGAAAACTTTTAAAATCGCCTCATTCCCATTTAAAGCCATCTCTATAGCTTGATTAATGAGTTTTTCCTTGTGGGGTAAAACAAGATCATTAAATAGCTTTTGCCGATGTCCCGTATTCCGGGGACGTCCAAATTTATTTCCTGTGGTTCCAGCGATAAAGGGCACGTTATGCCTCCTGTATTGTTTTTAACAATAAATAACAATCAAATATATCGAACACCGCCAAAGTATTAGTGTTTATCTTGGCGGTCTTCAAGCTCATTGGGTGGGTTCATGGGTAAATGCCAGAGCCATCCTTCTTCAAATCCGGATTTTTTAGATATCACACCGAGATCAGTTTTTGCTCTTTCAATAGTGCGTAAAGAATAGCCGGCGTCCTGTATCTTGCTGATTACATCCGCTGAGTTCTTGGAGCCGGTTGATAGTAATTCTTTCATCATTTCTTTTGCTTCATCGCGAGCAGTTTTTTTGTGTGGATTTGCTTGAATTCGAATTATTTCATCAGCAGTTTTTGTAATTGTTCCATCTATCCATTTGATTCTAGAAGTTTCAATGACATCGTCCACAAGAAATGGCTCAATAGAAAACACAAGCCCAGTTTTATCATTACCAATATTGTTTTTTAGGGGCAGAAAATAGCGTCTATTTTCGTCATCAGGATCTTTAATAACGGCAAATGCGGCTCTCGCTGCTGCAACAAAACCAATGCTGCCTAGTACGCGCAATAAGGCTTCAGTCGAACCGCTTTTGTTGTGGTGTGAGATACAGATTATTGCAACTTGGTATTTTTCAGCTAATTTTGCAAGAAGGCTTAGGATAGCCCGAACTTCGCCATTTCTATGATCGTCTATGTTACCTAAGTATGCAGAAAGCGGATCAATAAATATTGTACTTACATTTCCAAGTGTTATCAGTAGATTTTCAAGCGCAGATATATCAGTTGTTAGGTTGAATTGATTTTCTTTGTTATTTTTGAGTATAGACTCGATGATAGTCACTTTTGTTAAATTTGCACCGGCAGCTTTTAATCGAGGAACTATTGTGTCTGCTGCATCATCTTCTGCGCTAAGAATGATTACATTTCCATCGGCGCAGGCTGTTTTATCAGCGAAAATTCCGCTATTTGTAATAATGTTTGTTATGTATGCAATAATTTGAGATTTTCCAAGACCTGGATTACCCGAAAGCAAGGTGATTTTTCCGCGTGCAATACGATTAGGCCAAAGCCAATTAATTTTCTTCATTTCAATTTCGGAGGCTTGTCTATGTATGATAATCTTTGAGTGTGTAGATTTAGATATTCCAGCTCTCACTGCGGAAACAGTTTGAGAGCTGGTTGATTTAGTGATTTTACTCATGGTTATTTCACCTCATTTGATTGAGATGATTGGCGACTTGCTTTGATGCGTTGATCTAGGTAGTCATATATTTCTTTTTCAATCCAAACCACACTTCTTTTGCCGAGCAAAATAGGTTTAGGAAATCTACCTTGACCAATTTCTTGATAGACCCATGATCGCGAGCCTCCAATTATGTCTAAGACTTTGGGAAGCCTTATGCATCTATTTGACATGAATGTTTACCTCTCTAAGTTTAAATGAATATATTTAAACTCTAATGGATGAGAGGAATATTAGCGATGAAATAAGTCTAAATAATGTTCACTAAAAACCTAATGGTTATAGTGAACTTTTTTCAGTTGACTGGTATAGCGCATCGATCTCTTTCTTGTGATCATAATAAATCTTTCGAATATGTGAGTCGGTTTTATTGTATTTTTTCGCGGCTTCTATAAACACATTTGATGCTTTCTTTTTAGAAAATTTTATTTCTTGCCAGACAGCATAAGCAACATTGAGATTAAAATTATTAATTTTAGTTAGATTTCCTAATCTAAAAGCTTTCTCAGCATTTACATTATTGCTAATTTTGTTTAGGGCTTCAGCTACATATAATCCCGCAGCGTTATTAAATTCTGGATGTTCTTTCATTTTATGGCTGATCATGCTGCATATGCCGCGAAGTGTTTTATCGTGCACCTGACCTTTTCGAATATCATTAATATTTATCGAAAATAAATCTTCTTCTAATTTTTTCAAGCGCTTTGCAATGATAGTATCAATTTCGCTATATTTTTTTCCAATTAATGATACTTCAGCTTTTTTTCTATATTTTGTTTTAATTGGCTTATCCATGCGTAAATTATCCTGTTTTTAAAGTGATTATATTTAAATTTTTGGTTAAATCATCCAAATAATCCGCCCATGCCTGCATCATTTTTCTACGCTCTGGTAAATACTCAGCATAATTGTAAGCAGCGCGAATGTTGTTTCGTTCTGCATGTGCGAGCTGTCTTTCAATCGCATCGCGATTCCAACCTTGCTCATTCAAAATAGTGCATGCCATAGAGCGAAAACCATGGCCTGTCATTTCATCTGAAGTATATCCAAGGCGACGAAGTGCGCCTGTAACGGTATTTTCTGACATGGGTCGTTTTGATGTGCGGACACTTGGAAAAACATATTGTCCATTGCCGGTAAGGATATGAAGTTCTTGTAGTATTGCTACGGCTTGTGTTGAAAGAGGCACAATATGTAGCTCTCTCATTTTCATCTTAGATGCAGGAATCCGCCACTCGGCATTTTGAAAGTCAAATTCAGACCATTCTGCTTTGCGTAGTTCGCCAGGCCTTACAAAAAAGAGTGGTGCGAGTTGTAATGCGCATTTCGTAACAAAAAATCCCTCATAAGAATTGATGGCGCGTAATAACTCCCCGATTTTCTTTGGATCGGTAATGCTGGCATGGTGACGTTGCTGTACTGGTTTTAAAGCGCCGCGTAAATGTGGTGAGGGATCATTCTCTGCATATCCGGCAGCAATGGCATAACGGAAGATTTGGCCAAAGTTTTGATGGGTTCGGTGGGCAGTTTCATTCGCTCCTCTATTTTCGATGCGTTGAAGCACACTTAATATTTCTGGCGCTGATATTTCAGTAATAGGGCGTTTACCCAACCAAGGAAAAACATCTTTTTCAAGGCGACGAATAATTCTTTCGCCATGAGAATCAACCCATTGTGTAGAATTTTTTTGAAACCATTCGCGAGCAACCATTTCAAATGTGTTTTGCGCCGCTAATTTCATGGCACGTTTCTTGCTCTGTTTTTCCGCGCCAGGGTCTTTGTCATTGGCTAGCAATTTGCGGGCTTCATGGGCTTTGTCACGAGCTTCTGCCAAAGAAATATCGGGATAGACGCCAATTGCTAGTGATTTTTCGCGATCTGCAAAACGATAACGGAACCGCCAATATTTTGAACCAGTAGGGGTGATAACAAGAAATAAGCCTCGACCATCAGTTACTTTATACTGCCTGTCACGCGCTTTTAAGCTGCGTACTTTGATATCGGTCAACGACAATTGGGGTATCTCCAAAATTCATTTCAAGACTTCGGATCATACCCAAAGAAATACCCCACTTCAATCTTGGATGTCTGGGGTATCTGTTGGACTTTCTAGGACATTTACTAAGAGATTAATCTATTTATTTCAAGGGATTATGGACTCTATTGGATTCCCTTGGAACACTTATTGGTGGAGGCGGCGGGAATTGAACCCGCGTCCGTAAGCTCTCTACCTTCGGTTCTACATGCGTAGCCTTGTCATTTAAGTTTTAGCTACCTACCATCTGACAGGCAAGGTAATTAGGCAGCGAGCCCTAAAGTTTTAGCAGCGCATCTAGGGCAGATTTTGCTGCGAGCTTGTAAGCTATGACTCCTCTAGTTAGCTTGCGCTAGCTCCGTTCGTACAAGCACGATCGGTGAGAAGTGCCCTGCCGGTTATTAAGCGGCTTTGGATGCCAATTCAGATGCATCGTTGTAGATAGCATCTTGGTTGATATCACGAGCAATTAAGTTGTCGTTTTTGGCAACTATATGTTTTGTAACATTTTTTACGAGGTTAGCTACATCCTCGGCATGCCCCTCGGGCTTTGCAACCCACGTCGAAGCCAGGTCGCCCCCATAAGAGATTTAACATTAATATTATACACTAAGAAAAGGAAAAATATCAGGCTTTCATAAGAATATTCAAGAAAATAAAGAGTTAACCCAACTTATTTTTTTTCATAATGCGCTGCTTCTCCCGCGACCAATCCCGCTCTTTCTCGGTAGCCCGCTTATCATGCTGCTTTTTACCCTTGGCCAGGGCAATATCCAGCTTCACACGGTTATTTTTCCAATATAACTTCAATGGAATCAGCGTGTATCCTTTTCGCTCAACATGCCCAATCAGCTTATTAATCTCACTTTGATGCAAAAGCAACTTACGCGTACGCTGAGGATCCGGCACAATATGCGTCGATGCCGTGAGAAGAGGGGTGATAGACGCGCCAAAAAGCCAAGCCTCCCCATTTTTCAACAACACATAACTCTGGTCGAGCTGAACCCGTCCGGCGCGCAGACTCTTGATTTCCCAACCCTGCAAAACCATTCCAGCCTCAAAATGATCTTCCATCGCATATTCATGATGAGCTTTGCGATTTAGAGCGATTGTTGTTTCAAATTTTTGTTTGTCATTCATGGCAAGGCAGTATAATAGCGTCTGCTTAAAAATAATAGGGTTAATATAATGAATGTGATAAGACGGAGTGCGATCGTTATTTACTCGCCTCGACAAATGTTCGAACTGGTCAATCAGATAGAAGATTACCCGCGTTTTTTGCCCTGGTGCTCAGCCAGCACCATCGCTCATCGTGATGAAAAAGAAATCGAAGCCAGTCTCGATATTGTCTGGTCAGGAATCCATAAACGTTTTGGCACACGCAATCATTTACACCCTTATGAACGCATCGAAATCACCTTAGTCCACGGACCCTTCCGCCACTTAGAAGGCCGATGGAAATTTGTAGATCTGGCAGAGCAGGGGTGCAGAGTCGATTTAGAATTAGAATTTGAACTATCCGGGAGTTTCATCGATCGATTATTCCAACCTATTTTTAATCACATCGCAAATTCACTGGTGGACCTTTTTTGCAAACGTGCGGCGGAAGTGTATGGCATCGAACAAAAAAATAAAAATTGAAGTGGCCTATGCAACACCTTCTTTACAACGCATTCTAGAAATAGAAGTCAATGAAGATTGTACGATTCAGGATGCGATTGACCAATCCGGTATTTTACAAGTTTTTCCAGAGATTGATCTTAACACACAAAAAGTCGGTATCTTCGGTAATCAAAAAAAACTGACAGATATCCTCAAAGAAAATGACCGCATCGAAATTTATCGACCCTTAGTGATGGATCCCAAAGACGCTCGTCGCAAACGTGCGTATCGTCCTGCTATAAAACGAAACTATAAAAAACGGGGTTTTAAAAATAATAAACAGGAATAATGTTGTTCAACCATCCGGCGAGTTCAGAAAACTATTTCCCAAACTCCTGCACATTCAGCGGACTAATGCCTACCAATCGATTCCCTCGGAAAACTAAAACCACATTTTTTTCGACACCTTTGCTATAACCCGGCTTATTTGTATAAACATAATCAACATGATTATCTCTAAACGTATTAATCATCACCGGCGTTCCCAAAAGACTGGTGACTTCATCTCTCGTCATGCCTGTATGCAGTTTGTTGTAACTCTCTTGATCAATGATATTACCTTGCTCAATATTCATCTTAGTGACACAGCCTGAAAGGAGAGCCGCGGTTGCGATTAAAAGTGCGATTTTTTGCATGATTGAATTCCAAGTAAAGACTCATAGATGAAGCGGGATGATATCCGATTCCAGATGGTTTTGTAACCTGCTAGAATCATTTTATTTGCAAGAAAAGGACTGAACGTGAATAACTCAGATTTGAAGAAAGCGGGGTTAAAAATTACGTTGCCGCGCGTTAAGATTCTGGAAATATTAGAAAAGGCTCGAGACAGGCATCTCAGTGCTGAAGATATTTATACGATTCTAAACGAATCGGGCGAGGAGATCGGCCTTGCCACCGTTTATCGAGTACTAACTCAGTTTGAAGAAGCCAAGTTAGTCATCCGCCATCATTTTTCAGAAGGCCATTCGGTATTTGAATTAGATTTAGGCACGCATCATGATCATTTGGTATGTGTTAAATGTGGCCATGTGGAAGAGTTTGTGGATGAGTTGATTGAAAAACGCCAAAAAGCCGTGGCGGAAAATGCGGGTTTTTGTATGACCGACCATAGCCTAAACATTTACGGGATTTGTAAGGCATGTCAAATGTAATTGCAGGTTTTTAATACGTCATTGCATAATCACCGCCGTCATTGGCATAGCCACCGCGTCATTGGCCTAGCTACCGCGCATTGGCCTAGCCACCGCGTCATTGGCCTAGCCATCGCGTCATTGCCTAGCCACCGCCGTCATTGCGAGCGAAGC
>BMAG01000002.1 GCA_014132595.1 Gammaproteobacteria bacterium
ACCGTCTAAATGCAGTTCTCCATTAATAATCATCGGTGGAATAAGTCCTGGAATCGATGAACTGCAGCGTGTTTTTTCCCATAATAATCCGCTGCGATGGACTTCTTCCTGAGAAGTTGACATATTGCTTGAGATGCAAAAATAAGGCAGCCATAAATCTTCAATTTGTATTTCTTTAAAAGTTTCCTGGAGAGATTCTGTAAAGAATTTTGCATCAAAAAGAGAAATGTAGGGCCATGTTACACTTCTCCATGAGACGGAACCGCGTGATGCTTCAATAATCAGACGAAATCGATTGTAGGCATCTTTAAATGATTCTGAAACAGCGTAGCAACCTGCAATAATAGCGCCGACACTTGAGCCGCCGATCATATCAATAGGAATTTTTTGTTCGCGTAATGCTTTTAATACACCTAAATGTGCCCAGCCGCGAGTACCGCCTCCACCCAGCACTAAACCGACGGCTTTGCCGCGTATAAAACGAAGCAAACGTTGATAATGTTTCGTTGTATCAATTTTAATATGATGATGCATGCTGAATGAGGTTTGTTCTAACCACTGTGTTGTATTTTTAGGAATGAGAGTATCAGCTGTATGCAGCAAAATTAAAATAGGGTTTGTTGAAAAACGTGACTCGTAATTTTGTATGGCGTCTAAGATAGAAGTATCGATTACTTTTTCTGAAGCTGCATCACAAGCCAGATAAAGAAGGTCTATTTTCTTTAGACAGATTTTTGCAAGCGGTGTTTCTAATGATTTTAGAAAATAAATAATTTTTTGTGAACGTCTTTTTGTGTGTTCAATGGTCTGAATTTTATTTTTGATCGTTGTAAGTTTGTCATGATCTTTAAACTCAGGATCAAAATCCGAAATGATAATAAGACTAGAATAAGATTGAGTATGAGTCTGTAATTTTTCAAGAAAACTTTCATATAAGCTACAATCATTGGCGGGGAGAATTGCAATGGATTTGGTAATTTGTTGTCGAGTTGAAAGTGTAGAAATTAAATTTTGAGTCCGTTCGATGATAGGATGCACAGTTGCAAATAAGATGGCTGGATAACGAGAACAAAGTTCAACAAAATCTCGGCTATTCAATCTTAGCAAAATACTGTTTCTGACAGCCTTCACCGTCAAAGAACGGGGTTCACCAGATAAAGCGCCGAGTTCACCGACTGTTTCACCCACTTCAATGTGACCTATGCTTTTAAAATTATTTTTTTCATCCGTCACTAGAGCGGATAATTTACCGCTGGCTAATATAAATACACACTCAGAGGGCGATCCCTGATGAAATAGCGTACTTCCACGTTTTAGTTCTATTTTTGTAAATTTTGGAAGTAGTTTTTCAATCTCACTTTTATTTAATGAAGAAAATACATTATGTGTTTTCAACAATTCTAGTAAATCGCGATCCATGCTTTGGCCTTAGGCTAGTATAAAATTCAATCAGATTATTTTAACTGATCCCGCTATGATATATCAAATGAGCTAAAGATGCTTTTTAAAAACGACATGTTATAATGACGCTTTAGTGCAAAATGCAGGATATAAAGAATGGATAGTTGGAATGGTCTTGATTTTATCATTTTTTTAATTTTAGCGGTGAACACATTATTGGGGATGTCGCGTGCTGCTGCTAAAGAAATTATTTCAACCATTTGTTTATGTCTTGCTTTGATCTGCACGATAAAGTTTACGCTTCCCTTGGCTGGTTTTTTTAACGCATCTCCACTGGCTTATAAAGTGGTGACAAGTCAATACGTGCAAAATTTCATTGCCTCTCTGGGATTAACTGCGATAACAGAAAATACTCTTCATCAAATTTTTTACTCTATCAGTTTGTTAGTTTGTTTCGTAGGTGTTTTTTCAATTGGAGAAGGTGTTCTTGCAATGTCTGGTATTTTGGAAGTCTATTCTTTTCCTTATGCTTGGCTTAATCGAAAACTAGGTGCGGCATTGGGTGCTGTGCGTGGTTATGTAATCGTGCTTATTTTGATTTCGATTACAGTGCTTCATGTCTTTAAAGATGTTAATAATCCTCTTTTTACAGGCTCCACATTTGTGAAGCTTTTTTATAAGTCCGCAGAACGCTTAGATAGTATTATTTACAAGCAAAAACCAGAGGAATATCACAATATATTTAAAGATAAAAATTTATATAATCCAGTCAAAGCACTTGAAGAGATTGCTAAACCGGCCATGGAAGGTGTTGTTCCATCGGGTATGCTGCCCTCATCGACCCAAGATGCTGATATGATGAATAAGCAATGATATTGAGGTTTTCAAATGACATTAAGTAATTTTAACTGGCTCGATTATGTATTTGCCGGTATTTTTGTGTTTTTTATATTGCTTTCATTATGGCGTGGTTTAGTTAAAGAAATTATTTCAATACTAGCCTGGTTAACCGGGCTTGTAATCGCATTTAATTTTGCGCCAAAACTGGCCGCACTTTTTACAAGTCCCTCTGTTCAGTCCGCAAGTTCTCAAGCAAGTGAACAGTTGGCGGACCCAAGTACGTTTACCCTGGGTTTATGTTTTGTTGTTTTGTTGGTTGGCACATTGATCATCGGTGCGATTATCAATTATTTTATGACAGTCGTGGTACAGGCGTCAGGATTGAGTTTATTTAATCGATTCTTAGGCGGTATCTTTGGTTTTGCAAAAGCACTGGTCATTGAGTTAGCTCTTGTGTTTTTTGTGCAAATGACAGCTTATTCACAATCCCCGATTTGGCAAAAGTCGGAGTTCGTCAATGCATACCAACCTTTGATAGCCTCATTGGAAAGTCGATTTGGATCTAATATCGATGATATCAAAACAAAAATTAATCAGATGGAAGAGTCACGAACTCGTGCATAAATTTATGTACCGGCATGCTTTCTAATGATCCCTCATCCGTAAACAATTTTTTTAGCTGTTCAATTTTATTTGCCGCGAATCGATCTGTTAAGTTAGCTTGAAACTTTTGTAGGAGTAAAGGTATACATTCCTCACGGCGGCGTAAATGGCCTAGAGGGTATTCGATTTGTGCTTTTTCAGGGGCGCTGCCATCGTTAAAATAAATTTCAATGGCATTTGCAATCGATCGTTTATCCGGAGCAAGGTAGTCTTTGCTAAACTGCGGGTTTTCCTGAACTTGCATTTTATTTCGCAGTGCATCAATTTCTGGATTCCTTGCAAATTGATCTTCGTAATATTCTGCTTTTAAGCTGCCAAAAAGCAGGGCAACCGCTGTGATATATTGTAAACAATGGTCACGGTCAGCAGGATTATAGAGTTTTCCTGTTTTATTAATGATACGAAGGGCTGCTTCCTGAGTCGTTAAAATGATTTTATCAATGTGATGCAATCGATTTTTGATTTTATGATGTAACGATATCGCGCATTCTGCGGCTGTTTGAGCATGAAATTCGGCAGGGTAGGCTACTTTAAATAAAATATTTTCGATGACATATGTCGAAAAAGCGCGAGGCAATTTTAAAGAATGATGGTGCAGGACTACATCGTTAAACCCCCATTTGTTTGCAGTTAATGCACTAAGATAGCCCATTTCACCTTGGATACTCAACCATGCCAGGCGAACAGCGCGGCTTGTCGCATCACCTGCCGCCCACGATTTTCGAGAGCCCGTATTGGGGGCATGGCGATAGGTTCTTAAGCTTTGGCCATCCACAAAGACATTCGATAATGCATTGATAATGGCATTCCGATTGCCGTTTAATAAATAAGTTGCAACTGCAGCCGATGCAATTTTGACTAAAATAACATGATCGAGACCGATTTGATTAAAACCATTTTCTAACGCAAGTACACCTTGAATTTCATAAGCTTTGATCATAGCGATCAACACATCACGCATTAATAAGGGTTGTTTTTTTTCAAGGGTATTTTGAAGACTGATGTAATCTGCAACCGCTAATATCGCTCCCAGATTATCAGAAGGATGAGCCCATTCAGCCGCAAGCCATGTGTCATTATAATCAAGCCAGCGAATCGTGGTACCAATATCAAAAGCAGCTTGAATAGGATCTAAAATATAAGAGGTTCCAGGAACACGAGCACCATTAGGCACGATAGTACCTGCAATAATGGGTCCTAAAAGCCTTGTACACGCAGGATAATTTAATGCAAGAATAGCACAGCCCAAAGCATCCATTAAACACAAGCGTGCCGTTTTAAAGGCAAGTTCGCTTTCAATTTTATAATCGATAATATAATCCGCGATGATTCCTAATTCTTTGTCAGGTACCGGTTTGATATTTTGTTCCGTTAAACTTTTCAAGCTTTGAACCCCGTTGATTTAAAGGAATAAAGGAAAGTGATTGTGGTCCGATGTAATTCGCATCCGGACGAATCAATTTGTTATCTTGCCGCTGCTCAATGATATGCGCGCTCCAACCTGAAATACGCGATATGACAAATAGCGGTGTAAACATAGGCGTTGGTATGCCGCAAAAATGATAAGCAGAGGCGCTATAAAAATCTGCATTCGGAAATAATTTTTTTTCATCCCACATGATTTTTTCGATTCGTTCAGAGATGGGATAAAGATACCCATCTTTGGCTTGCAGTGATAATTTTTCAGACCATTTTTTTATAATATCAGAACGTGGATCTGAAATTTTATAGACTCGATGGCCAAAACCCATAATTTTTACTTTTTCAGCGAGCAAGTGTTTAATACTTTCTTCTGCCTCATCGGGTGTTTTAAAATTTTCAATGAGATTCATTGCAGCCTCATTCGCGCCTCCATGTAATGCACCCCGTAAGGTACCGATACCCGTGACAATAGCCGAATAAAAATCCGCGAGTGTTGATGCTGTAATGCGGGCTGCAAACGTGGATGCATTAAATTCATGTTCCGCATATAAAATGAGTGAAACATTCATCGTCTGTGCGCTCAGTTCATCAGGTTTTTTTTGGTGTAATAAATAAAGAAAATGATTAGCCAGATTCTTTTCGTCACTTCCTGTTTGAATGCGTGATCCATTTTTATGAAAATGATACCAATAAAGCAGTATACCGGGTGCTGTTGAGAGCAATCGATTCGCAATATCTTCTTGATGATGTTGATGAGTTTCAGGCTCTAAAGTTCCTAACATCGAACACCCCGTTCGTAAGACATCCATCGGGTGAGCATGCGAAGGGATATTTTCTAACGTTTTTTTTAAAGCATCGGGTAATTCTCTTAAGACTTTTAATTTTTTATAATAAGCAGAGAGTTCCAGTTCATTCGGCAGCTTACCGTAAATTAATAGATAAGCAACTTCTTCAAAAGACGCGTGGGCTGCAAGATCATTAACATCATACCCCCGGTAGGTTAAACCAAATCCTTCTTTACCGACCGTGCTTATTGCAGTATTCCCTGCGATGATTCCCGCCATACCGCCTGCTTTCGTCGTCATTTGTTTTTTCCTTGTGTAAAAAGGTCATCTAATTTTTTTTCATATGAATAGTAATCTAATATATCGTAAAGTTCTTCACGCGTTTGCATCTGTGTGAGAATGTCTTTTTGCGTTCCTTTTTTTCTGAGTGTTTCATAGACTTGCATCGCTGCTGCGTTCATGGCACGAAATGCACTGAGTGGATATAAAATCATGCGAATGCCCGCGCCAGCCAATTCTTCAACGGTAAATAAAGGTGTTTCTCCAAATTCTGTGATATTGGCAAGGACAGGCACGGAGCAGGCTTTGGTTATCTTTTCGTAGTCTGCAAGTGCATGGGCGCCTTCAAAAAAAATGAGATCAGCACCCGCTTCAATGTAAGCGTGAATGCGGTCCATTGTTTTTGATAAGCCTTCAATAGCAAATGCATCGGTGCGTGCCATAATTAAAAAAGCAGAATGGGTTCTTGCGTCTATTGCTGCTTTAATACGATCGCACATTTCGTGACATTCAACGATTATTTTCCCTGGGCGATGACCGCAACGTTTGGATTGAATCTGATCTTCAATGTGTACAGCTGCAACATTTGCTCGGATCATTTCACGGATCGTGCGCGCAATATTAAAAGCACTGCCCCAGCCGGTGTCAATATCCACCAGTAAAGGCAAATCAACGGCGCTTGTGATGCGGCGTGCATCCTCGAGCACATCATCTAGAGTCGTAATCCCTAAATCGGGTAAACCTAACGACGCGTTTGCAACCCCTGCGCCCGATAAATAAATGGCACGAAATCCACATCTTTTCGCTAAAAGTGCTGTATAGGCATTAATAGTGCCTGCAATTTGTAAGGGATTTTCTGTTTGAAGGGCTTGTGCGAAGGTTGTTGTCGTCTGATGTTGGCGTTGCATCATGACTTCCTGAATAATTTTTGCAAGTAACGTATTTGGTTACGTATTTCAGGAAAAAATATATTCTTTTTTACTCTGCTTAAGCAAATAGCAATAATAATCAACATCAATAGATTGATAAGCAGAAGAATAAATAATGATAAGTAGGGCGACCATAACAGAGATTGAAAATAAGTGTATATCATGGCAAGCACACAAATCCAAGAAGCTGTTAGAACGGTACCAAAAACCACAGAAAGCACAACTAGCTGCACTAGGCTTTTCCCTGCGAGTTGTGCTTCAAATTCAACTAAGGTGACAACCTTGCCAAGGATACTGAAAAATGTCGGAATAAGAACAATAAGGTTTAGAATGGCCTTACTTAACGTAGGCTTTTTCTTTGCATTCCCCATACCTAAACCTCTTTCATTTATTCTCGATGACGTAAATTGCTACGTTTCTTTCTCCGCATTAAAGCGCCGCCGATAAATGCACCCGATAACATCGCGAGCAATAATGATTTGAAAGGTTTTTCTGCCACATAAGTTTCCATATTTTCTTTCAGATCGCTAGATTTATCTTTGACATCTTCCATCGATTGCGAGAATACTTCCGTTGCTTTTCCCTTTACATCTTTAGCAGTTTCTGCAAAGGCATCTCGTATTTTAGCGATGTCGCCCGATAAATTATAATCATGAGCATGTCGTTTTTTACGGGTAATTTTAGACATAATAAGGTCCTCCTTTTTCATTGCATCCTATACACTATTTATTATACTCCTTTTCAAATAGCTCATGCTTATTTGGTTCTAACCGATTGCTTTAAAATAAAATTTAATTTATTCACACAGTAAGCTCGAGGTAAAACTTGTCGTTTTGTTATTTACGTCTGTATAGACTTTCAACTTACCGTCGCCTTTAGAATAAATATAAACATGTCCCATGATTTCGCCATTACTTAAAAGTTTTTGTACATCCGGTAGCGAAAAGCGTAAATCCGTGGCATTTCCTAAGGTGCTTGGCAAATTTCCTTTCACATCTATGGGTGTATTATCGATAAAAGTGATCATCAGATCCGATTCCCCATCGCGTTTCCATCTGTAAATGTTTGCTGTTTCTTCATCATCAAATTTTAATTTTTTCAAATTGCCTTGAATCACTTCAATTTGCATGGGTATCGGTATGTATCTATCACAACTTTTATGCCCTTGTTCGGCGTTAATTATTCCGGGCGTGTTATTTGGGTTGGAGGCGGCGCTTGTATTTGAGCTATTTATTTCAGGAGGTATGATGATCGCAGCGGGTGATTGTGGGTTGTCCGAGGAAGTTTGAGGGGCTGGGGGTGAGTAGCCTGGAATGACAACCTCCTGGGCTGCATAAGAGAAGTACATATCTTTTGCTACTGCTTGCAATGAGACCATGCCTAACAATAGACAGATCAGAGGTGTGCGCCATTTAATCATAGTGACTTCCTGTATAAAGTTTTCTAGTTTTATTATGTCTCTTTGAACATTGAGAGAGCAAGCTTTGATTGCAGCTATTTGTAGACTTATAATAGTGCACACTATCGTTATCATAGAGAATGCTTATGAAAATTTGGCAAATGGATATTAGTTTGGAGCTGATAAAGGCCCGTGGTAAAAATACCATGTTAGAACATCTCGGTATTGAGTTTACAGAAATTGGAGATGATTTTTTGGTGGCGCGGATGCCGGTTGATGCGCGCACAAAACAACCCTTAGGTATCATGCATGGCGGTGCATCCTGTGTGCTTGCAGAAACAGTAGGGAGTACCGCCGCTAATTTTTGCGTGGATCAAAGCACGTCCTATTGTGTGGGTTTGGATATTAATACGAATCATATACGTTCTGTGCGGGATGGCTATGTGTTTGGTACTGCCAAACCTTATCATTTGGGAAAATCAACTCAAGTTTGGAGTATTGAGATTTTGAATGAAGAGAAAAAAATGGTTTCCATTAATCGATTAACGATGGCGGTAATGTCTCGTCGTTAATCACAAACGCATTCAAATTAGGTTTATCTATCATCGCTGCGAAAGCGCACTGCTGATCTGCTAACCATCGCCGTCATTGCGAGCGAAGCGAAGCAATCCATCTTTCGAGCAAAGCTTACACGCTAAGCTGCTTTTTGAAGCTTCGTTTTCGAGATGGATTGCTTCGCTTCGCTCGCAATGACGGCGATGGTTAGCAGATCAGCAGCGCGCTTTCGCGGAATCGGCCATTCATAAATGTATTTGCCAGGCGTCGTTCATTGTTCCCTTTCGCATGTTAATTGAATTTTATTTCCTAATTGCAGTGTTGTATTTGTGCCTAAAGGCAGAGGAAAATTGGTGTATGCGTGGCCGACACCTTCGATTTTTACGACGGGTGTTTTGCTCTGTTGTGCAAAACGATGTAAGGCATCTTGAATGAGTGAGGTGCCATTAGGTTCATTGCCATCGATAAAATCACCCAGGACAATCGCGGCTGCGTTTTTTAAAATATTTGCTTGTGTTAAATGTTCCAGGATACGATCGATACGGTAACCGCGCTCACCGGTGTCTTCGAGTAAAATTATTTTATTTCGGCTATCTAACTGCCATGAAGTTCCGATGCTTGCTTGTATGAGTGATAAATTCCCGCCAGCGACGCAACTTTCGATAATATTATTTTTTTCCGCGGCAGAATTAAGAGGAATTCCTTTAAATTTAACTTGTTTAACATCACCAAATAAAATCGCTTTAAGAGAGGCAATGGATTCTGGAGAGAATCGATCGGGTGCGGATGCGCCGTGGATCGTGGGCCAATGCCATTGCTGCTGCAAATAAATTTGTAATGCCGTTGTATCGCTCATACCCACAAAAATTTTGGGTGAGGCCGAAGGTGTTATTTTGGTTAATGCAGGTATCAAGCGCATCGAACCATAACCGCCTCTTGCGCAGATGATGGCTTTCGTTTCTGGATTGGTGAGTGCATTCACTAATTGGGAAAGACGAGCATCGTCTGTATTGGCACAAAAAATATCTTCACCAAAGATATCATCAGCGATAAAAGATTTTAATTGCCAGGATTCGAGAAGTTCTTTTAATAAAATTAATTGGTTGTCTGTGCAGCGTGATGCAGGTGCAATAATGTTGATGCTGTCACCGGGTTTTAAGGCGGGTAATTTTAACATAGTAATAAAGTAGCCTAAAAAAAGTAGAAAGTTATGGTTAAGTTACTTGTCTGGCCATTAAAAATCAATTACTATTCATAAGGTATTGTTTGGATAAGAATAGATTATGTCATATTTTAAAGCAAATTTAGTCGTCAATGTGGTCGTCATTACCCAGGTAATGTGCGGCTTTGATTTGTTTTAAAATTAAGTGCCGCACCTCTTAGGAGATGCGGCCTTTCAAATAAACCGAAGCTCCTAAAAGGGTATCAAAACCAAAATAGGAGTACGGAATCATGCAAAGAAAAGAATCGTTTTTAAAATCACTATATCCTTGGATTATTTGGGTTTTAGCCGCTAGTTTTTTTTATTATAAATATCTCATTCAGGTCTCTCCCGGTGTCATGAGACAGCAGCTCATGAGTGCTTATTCATTAACAGGTGCCGGGCTTGGTAATTTGGCGGCTTGTTTTTTTTATGGCTATTTACTCATGCAAATTCCGGTTGGAATTTTATTGGATAAATGGAGTCCTGGTAAGATTACGTCGGTTGCGGCCGCTATTTGTGCAACAGGGATCTTTTTATTTGCAAATACGCATTCTTTTGCGGCCGCGGGATTTGCTCGATTTTGTATTGGAATAGGTTGCTCGTTTGCAGCAGTATCCTGTTTTAAACTCATTAGCATTTGGTTTGCTCCTCGTCGTTTCGCTTATATGGCAGGGTTAAGTATGACGGTTGCCATGTTTGGGGCTGTGGGTGGTACGGGTCCTTTATCACTTTTGGTGACAGGGTTGGGTTGGCGTCATGCTTTAGAGTGGGTATCATTCCCCGGATTTATCATATCGATTTTACTTTGGCTGGTTATTCGAGATAGGAAAACTATTTTGCTAAATCCTAAAATCATCGCCGATCATTCTGTTAAATTAAGAGATAAATTGATGGCGGTTTTAAAAAATAAACAAACATGGTTGTTATCTTTATATAGTGGTTTAGCGTTTGCGCCTGTCTCTGTATTTGGTGGTTTATGGGGAACATCATTTATTGAGAAAGCCTATCAAATTAATACTTCGCATGCGGCCAATGATATCGCGCTTGTTTTTATTGGTTTTGGACTGGGTTGTCCTTTAACAGGCTGGCTTTCTGATTATATAGGACGAAGATTGCCGCTGATGAAGATAGGCACATTTTTAGCATTCGTGAGTGTTACTTTTTTATTGTATTTGCATCATTCTCCTTTTTATTTAACTTGTTTTTTAGTTCTATTTGGAATAGGAGCAAGTTGCTTTTTTCTTTGTTTTTCGATGGTGAAAGAGCTTTATCCGATTATCTTTACCGCAACGGTGCTTGGATTTATGAATACATTCGATTCGATCTGTGAGGCGATCACAGAGCCTTTTGTGGGCAAATTATTAGATTTAACATGGAAAGGGCTTTATGAAAATGGAGCGAGGTCATTTTCTTTGCAGGATTATTATTTTGGTTTATCAGTATTGCCCATTTATCTAGGAATAGCTTTTGTATTGTTATTTTTTATTGAGGAGACTTATTGTGTTAGTAAAAATGTAGATCGCGAATACCTCGTTAAAGGTGGTTTACCCGCTTGATGGGTCTTGTTGCCTTTATCCGTTATAAGGGGTAATGTAAGGTTTATTTGATCGAGGTGAAATGGACTAAGGAATGCAAACATGCTATTGGTGAATTATTTAAAAAAAATGGGAATACCTAATCGGGATATTAATGCTCAAGGGCATGTATGCAGACCTTTTTTTAAAAAAAATATTTTAACTTTCTGGGATGCTATTGAGTATGTCCATCAATTACCTTATGGCCGTACGAGAAATAGAGAAATTTATTTGCAAGTGCTTGAAGATGGGAAGGGGGTTTGCAGTAATAAACATGCCTTAATTGCAGCGCTTGCTGAGGAATTAGGTATTCCACTTCAACTTTATATGGGCATTTATTTTATGACTTCCAAGAATACGCCGCAGATCACTCCTATATTGGAGCATTATCATTTAGAGGCTATTCCAGAGGCGCATTGTTATTTGAGACATGATGATTATTCGTTGGATATTACGTTTCCAAATTCTACTGTGTTTTCTTTAAATGTTGATTTGGAGCGTGAAATGACCATCACTCCTCAGCAAATTGGTTTATTTAAGGTTGAAAAACACAAAGCATTTATTAAGTCGTGGATTAAGGACAGACCTGATTTGAGTACAGATTTTATATGGAACGCGCGGGAGGAATGGATTGAAAAACTGATTCTTTCTTGATTATTATTTTAAATATTTATGCTCGTGATAAATGATTTATTGGTATAAGAAGTTTCGATCATATTTTTATCGTTAATTATTTTTCGCATCCAAAAAAATTCTAAGGCAGCCGTAAAAATATATCTAGTTAAATCAATTCATTAAATCGATTTCAAACCACTTGTAATCATATCGTCTATACTATTAAAGATTAAATTCATCTATTTTCTTTTAAATAAATGAGAGTATTTATGTCAGCACCCAGGTCTAACATCGATAAAGAAGCGCTGAAACAAAGTCTTTTGGGGCCTTCAGACCGTGATGAGTTTAAAAGACAGTTTCAGTTGCTTACCCGAAACACAGAGAGCGTCGATTTTCGTACAAAACATAACACTGAATTAGCTATTGCTCTTCAAGCAGAACTATATGTGCGTGGACAATATAACAAAGAAAAGAGCAATTATTATGGCGGGAATGACGGTTCTATTGCAAAAATGATCAGAGAAGATATAGAAGATTGCATTGAAAAAGGTATCATCACATCCAAGGCTGAGGGTGCTCAATTGATAATAAAATATAAGAACGCCATTGCCTCAGTGCTAGACGGAGAACAACAACGTGGTGAAAACATGATAGACGAAATCAGAAAAGTGGTCCTTAATCTAAGAGTTGCACCACCCAGAGAACCTGAGCCTTTAAAAGAGCAGGTCACTTTAGATAATACAGTGGTCACTCAATCCACACCTCTGGTTAATTCAAAAACACAGATAGTTAATATGCTTGTTTTCATCGAACTACAAGTAGCAGAGATTTACGGAAAAAAATTGAGTGATTCTATTCTTAATGCATTTGAAAAAGATATTGTAGCCATTATTATTCAAGATATTAAAGAATGTCGAGAAAAAGGTTACATTCAATCCGATAAGGATGAATATCGACATATTAGGAAATATATGGAGGCATTGGAAAAAAATCTTATACCTATTATTAAAGAAAATAACCCATCCGATACTATCAAAATAACAACTGATTTAAAACAAATTGCCATTCATACTAAAGAAGAAACAAGGAAAAAAATAGAAAACGATATAAAAACTGCAGAGCTTAAGGAGAAAGAGAATATGCAAAAACATCTTAATGCAGGAAAAGCTGTTCAAGGTGCGCTTTTAGAGAATGCAAAAGATGTTTACAGAAGAACCTATACTAAAATTGCTGGAGAGCAGAAAAATTTTAGACAAACAAGATTATTTTTTAACAAAGAACTAAAAAAGCAAGAACAACAAATGATTTCATTTGGAGCCACTAAAAAAGAGATTCAAGAATTAAAACTGGGCTTACAACAAGAATCATTGGCAGAGCAAAAATCAAAAGCCTCTGCAAAACGAACTTCATTATCAACTGACTCAAGAGTTGATCAGATTTCAAAGCAATCCAGAGGAAGTCGCACGCATTAGAGTTGGCTTGAATAAAAATGCAATTTTAATGACTGCAATCATAAGGGGCTGTCATTAAGCCTCATAACGATCACTTTACACAAAAAAGTAGTGATTTTTATACGCCATCATTTCCTGTTTATACTATCTTCATCTGCCTCGCCGATTCGTAGAAGGTCTTAATTCAGTTTGAAGATGTTCAATTTTTTGTAATGAAACGGGCTTTTTTAAAAAAAATGATGAAGTCGTTGATAAATAAGAGATGACAATGGGTCCTGCGGACAATCGTCCAAATTTTTCATTTATAAGCATATAGGAATTTTCAATTTCTTCAGTGCGTGCATACATTTTCCCCGCTGTATCGCAGATTAAACCATTTGCTGTATACGTCATCTGGTTTGCTACGGCGTGGGTGAGTTTTTTACAACCTTTTGTAATGACTTCATTACAAAATATAACATTCTCCGGATCGCTATCATTTATTAAGAGTTTGGCAGCAGGATCTAACAAAAATAAGTAAAAAAATAGTGCCGGATCCACATAGAAAAAAATTGTTTGAGGGATCGAGTGCACCACTTTTCCCAGATAAATATCTATATTGGGCGTAGCTAATAAGTTCTGTAATTGTCTATTTGGCTGATCGCTTCGCAATGCGGCAGTAATTAATGCCGGTTGCGTACCTATATAAGGATTAAATAAATTCGGATCAGCCCCTGCTTTTAACAATGCTTCGGTGATATTCGACTGTCCATAAGCTATCGAAAAACATAAACCGGAGTTATAAGCTGTAAAAAATTGCTGCTTCGGTCTCGCATAAATGACTGTGTCGAGCTCTTGCGATTCGAGGACTTTTTTTGATCCTTGTTGATCTATATAAAGTTGATTAATAAATCGTTGCAATTCGTGTTCTGCAATTCCATGTTTTAATAAATCACGATAAATAGGTCTGTTTTGCATGTATAATATCTCGAAATGCTAATTATTTATAATAATAGTTGGCTATAATATATTAACTATCAAAAAATACCAGTATTCTGGTTTACGGTTTATTATTTGTTATGAATGTCAATGCTGCTTTTAATACATCAAATTTTTTTAAATTATCTGCAACTGTATCTAATATGGGTTTTAGATCATATAAATTATTGACATGAAAAGAGCGCATGCCATTAAAATGTGTGGTTAGAAAAATATTAAAGTTTTCTGCAAAGGGTAGTTTTTTTATGAGGGAATAAAGCACATTTTCTTTATCATATTCCGCTACATTTGTAAGATTCATAAATGAAATTTGACAATTCGATTTCATTAAAAG
>BMAG01000003.1 GCA_014132595.1 Gammaproteobacteria bacterium
GCAGTGAGGCTTCGCAATGACGGCAGTCGGGCTCGCAATGACGGCAGCGGGGCTCTGCAATAAACGAGGAGGGTTTTCCTCGGTGACATAAATTTTTTTACAAATCAAGCCACTACTTTCGCTTTCTCTTGCACTGCTTCACGCAAATTCGTCGCAGCCAGGTGTGCGGCCATTGCACCAATATTTCCCGCGCCTTGCATCAATAAAATATCCCCATCCTGTAAAACCTGCTGCAACTCACTCACCAACTGCGCATGCTGCTCTACAAACACGGGTGCCATCACCCCTTTCTCTGAAATAGCACGCGCCAACGATGCTCCATCCGCACCCTCAATCGCAGCCTCTCCCGCTGAATAAACATCCAAAAGCACCAGTGCATCCGGCTTTGATAAAACATCACAAAAATCATTAAACAAATCATGCGTACGCGTATAACGATGCGGCTGATACACCATCACAATCCGTTTTTCAGGCCAACTTTGACGAGCGGCTTGTAATGTGACATCAATCTCTCTAGGATGATGACCATAATCATCAATCAAAGTGACATTCCCACCTTTCTCAATCGCAAAGTCACCATAAATCTGGAACCTGCGGCCAATGCCTGCAAAACTTGCTAAGGCGCGTTGAATCGCTTGATCGGAGACTTTTAATTCGGTAGCCACAGCAATCGCTGCTAATGCATTTAAAACATTATGCTTACCCGGTAAATTTAAAGTAATTTCTAGATTGCTGTTTTGAGGACGCTCAACGACGAAATGCGTCTTCGTTCCTGTTTGCAATATCAAGGTTGCTCTAAATTCCGCTTCCTCATCCAGCCCATAAGTACAATAAGGTCTTGAGATTTGGGACAACATTCCACGAACAATCGGATCATCAAAACAAAGCACCGCAAGACCATAGAAAGGCAGACGATGTATAAACTCCAGAAAAGCGGAGCGCAGCTGATTAAAATCATTTTGATACGTTGCCATATGATCCGCATCAATGTTGGTCACGACCGAAATAGCCGGCTTCAAATGTAAAAAGGAAGCATCACTCTCATCTGCTTCTGCAACAATATAACGGCTGGTCCCTAAACGGGCATTACTGCCGACGCTATTTAAACGTCCGCCGATGACGAAGGTGGGATCGACTCCTTCCTCAGTCAAAATACTGGTAATTAAACTTGTCGTGGTGGTTTTGCCATGCGTACCTGCAATCGCAATGCCATAACGAAAACGCATTAACTCACCTAGCATTTCAGCACGGGGCACAATCGGAATATGCATCTCACGCGCGCTTGCAAGTTCCACGTTGTTCACATCCACCGCCGAGGAACGCACAATCACATCTGCATTTTTCACATTCTCTGCAGCATGACCTAAAAAAACTTCAGCGCCCAACATTCTCAAACGTTGAGTTAATGCATTTTCTGACAAATCAGAACCGGATACACGATAGCCTTGGCAAAGCAGAACTTCTGCAATACCCGCCATACCTGCGCCGCCAATTCCTACAAAATGAATATTCTTAATGCGCCCCATTTCCAGTGTCCAGTTCAATGGTAGATCTCCTTACAAATTGTCATTATTTTTTCAGTGGCATCGAACTGACGTAATGCATAAGCTGCTTTACCCATCGCTCGGCATTGCTCGTCAGATTCCCCTAATTTTTTCAAAATGTCCGCCAAACTCTCTTCTGTTAAGGCGCTTTGCTGCATCAATATGGCAGCTTCTTTTTCTGCCATAAAATTGGCATTGGCCGTTTGATGATCATCAATCGCATAAGGGAAAGGAACCAGAATAGCACCCAGCCCTGCCGCACAGAGTTCTGCGATCGTCAACGCACCTGCGCGAGATAATACCACATCTGCCCAGGAATATGCCTTATCCATTTCAACAATAAAGGGCACTATTTCAGCCTCTACGCCCGCATTTTCATAAGATTGACGGGTATCTGCAAGGTGTTTTTCACCGGTTTGATGAAGCACCGAAGGACGAATAGCCTCTGGGAGCCTCGCAAGAGCTTTAGGCAAGAGCGTATTAATGGCTGCAGCCCCCAGGCTACCCCCTAATACCAGCAAATGTTTTCTGGTTTTGGAAGGCGTTAACCGTTGATCAGGTGATGGTAAATTTAAAATCTCAGCCCGGACAGGATTGCCCACGGTATAGACGTTTCGTCGGTTTTTAAAAGTATTAGGAAATCCTTCCAGAATTCTGTTTGCAATATGAGCAAGCCATTGGTTAGTCGTACCCGGTTTTGCATTTTGCTCATGAATTACCAGTTTTTTACCTAAGATCCAGCTTGCGATAGCACCTGGGCCGCTGGCATAGCCGCCTAAGCCAATCACGACGTCGGGTTTTAACTGGTTTATAATGCTAATAGATTGAAAAAGTGCAACCAGGATATGCCAAGGCGTGAATAACTGATCTATCAAACCCTTACCTCGAAAACCTTTAATTGAGATGAAATGAATGGGAATATCGTTCTCTGGTACCCATCGGGCTTCAGGGCCTTGTTCAGTACCTAGCCAGTTCACTTCCACCCCGTCTTCACGTAACTTCTTAGCAATAGCAAGCCCCGGGAAAACATGGCCGCCTGTGCCGCCTGCCATAATCAAAACACGTGCTAATTTAGGCATCTCTTAACCCCAACATGACCATACGGTTTTCATAATCAATTCTCAACAGGACAGCAATCACGATACAGTTGATGAGCATACTGCTGCCGCCATAACTCACCAACGGCAATGTCAGTCCTTTCGTCGGCAAAATCCCCAGATTGACGCCCATACTCACGGTAAATTGCATCGTAAGCCATAAACCAAATCCATAAGCGAGAAAACCCGCGAAATGTCTTTCCAGCTTTTGTGCCTGCCGGCCTATTAAAAAAATGCGCAGCGCTAAAAAGGTAAATAAACTAATCACAACCAACATGCCAGCAAAACCCAGTTCTTCGCCAATCACGGCAAACAAGAAATCAGTATGTGCTTCAGGAAGATAGAATAACTTTTGAATGCTTTCCCCTAACCCTGCGCCGAACCAGCCGCCTCTGCCAAAAGCTATCAGCGCTTGGGTCAGTTGATAGCCGCTGTTGAAAGGATGCGCCCAGGGATTTAAAAAAGTGGTTAAGCGTGCGATACGATATGGCTCTGAAATGGCAAGAACAATCATGGCACCTAAGACCGCCGCAAACAGAAAAATAAAATACTGTAAGCGCATGCCAGCCAGAAACATCATGCCTAAGGCAGTGGTCATAATGACGGCGGTGGCTCCAAAATCCGGTTCACATAATAGCAACAAAGCAACGACCGCCAATAAAGCCATCGGTTTTATAAAACCCATAATGTTTGTTTGAATTTCCTGATGCGATCTGACAAGGTAGCTGGCCATGTAAATCACAACCGCAAATTTAGCTAATTCGGAGACTTGGATTTTAAGAGGCCCATAACCAATCCAGCGCGCACTTCCATTGACAGTATGTCCAATCCCCGGCAAGAGAACAAGTGCCAGTAAAACAACCACGCCCACCAATAAGAAGGTATCGATTTTTTTCCATAAAATAACATCAAATTGAACGACGATACTGCCGACCAGTAAACCCAGAACAAGTCCTACGATTTGACGATATAAGAAATAAAAAGGTTGATGTAATTGTTTATCTGAAATCACAATCGACGCAGATGCGACCATCAGTAACCCGATCGCAATCAACGCCGCCACCGCAAAAAGAAGCCATCGATCGTAAGGCACTGGCGGAGACATAGTGCGCCGCGCAGTCGATGAACCTACCATTTTCATATCTTCCCTCTTTGCATGATATTTCAAGAAGTTTGCAAGTGTAGAAAGATTGTATCCTAAAAATCGGAATGTCGTTAGTCGATGGGATAAAATTAATTGGTAGCAAAATTCATTACTACACAAAGCACAGCTCCGATGGATCTCTTTTCCCCTGCGAGAACGGGGACTCGAAGAAGCAATGACACAGTAAATCTGAAGGCTTGCTTCTTTGGGTTCCTGCCCCGCAGGGAGAAGAAGCAATGGCGGTAAAGAACATGCTTCTTTATTGATTTATGCAGGGCACGTTATGATAATAGCGTTATAATAGCTCTTGAACAATTTGTGTAAACACCTGACCGCGGTGTTCGAAATTATTGAACATATCCAGACTTGCACAAGCGGGTGAGAGTAAAACGCTATCGCCAGGCTCTGCGATTCCATCTGCAACGCCAACCGCTTCTTCCATCGTCTTTGCAAATATCACTTCAACACGATCACCGATCACTGCAGCCAGCACAAGAGCAGCCTCTCCGATCAATACGACCGTTTTTACATATTTTTCGATAGGCATCACTAACGGTGAAAAATCTGCGTTCTTTCCAACACCACCTGCAATTAAAATCAACCGGCCTTGAATGACATCGCCTAATCCTTCAATGGCAGCCAGTGCAGCCCCGACATTGGTTCCTTTAGAATCGTTATACCAAAGCACTCCATTACGCTCACGCACCAATTGGCAACGATGCGGCAATCCTTTAAAACGAATTAAAGTATTTAACATCGGCTCAAACGTTAAACCATAGCCGTAACCAATCGCAAGAGAAGCCAGCGCATTCGCTTGATAATGTCTTCCAAGAATGGGCAGCTCCTGTGTCGGTAAAAGACATTGATCTTCAAAAGCCAGATACAATTCTCCATTTTTCTTCAGAAGACCAAATTCATTTTCCCCCGGCTCATCCATCGTAAAGCTGAGTTTTTTTGAATGATATTGATCACCACAATCCGTCAATGCATCATCACGATTGTATACAGCCACCTGGCAGTTGGAGTAAATATGCTGTTTAGCAGCGCAATAATCCGCAAGCGTTGCGTAACGATCCATATGATCAGGCGTCACATTCAAGACGGTCGCAACGGCGGGTGCTAATGAAAAAGTGGTTTCTAACTGAAAACTGGAAAGCTCTAAAACAAATAATTCCGTCTCTGGATTATCGAGCAAATTCAAAACCGGTGTTCCTAAATTTCCCCCGGTCTGTACATTGATACCCGCTTCATACGCCATTTCACCCACAAGAGTTGTCACCGTACTTTTAGCATTCGTACCGGTGATGGCAATCACAGGTACTTTCACTCCCAACGCAAATAACTCGATATCCCCAATGACAGGAATACCCCTCATCAGTTGACGAGCTATAGAGGGTTGTTGCAAAGACACACCCGGACTTAAAATGATCGTATCGACTTTATCCAGTAGATCATCGTCCATTTTTCCAAGTGACAAAGGAATCTCAGGAAACAGTTTTTTGAATTCATCTAGATTAGGGGGTGATACGCGCGTATCCATGACAATAAAAGGCATTTTTTTTTGCGCTAAAAAACGCGCGCAGGATAAGCCGGTTGCACCCAGGCCCACAATTGCATACATACCTTTTGTCATCGCAATACCTCAACGTAATTTCAATGTCGCTAACCCACATAATACTAACACAAATGTAATAATCCAAAAACGCACGATCACCCGAGGCTCAGGCCATCCTTTTAATTCAAAATGATGATGAATCGGTGCCATTTTAAAAATTCTTTTACCGGTTAATTTAAAAGACGCCACTTGCAAAATCACAGAGACTGTTTCCAGCACAAAAATACCGCCCATAATGAATAAAACGAGCTCTTGTCGAACAATCACCGCAATCACCCCTAAAGCAGCACCTAGCGCCAGGGAGCCGACATCTCCCATAAAAACCATCGCAGGATACGTATTAAACCATAAAAACCCAAGACCCGCTCCTACTAATGCCCCGCAAAATACGGCAATTTCACCGGTGCCTGAAACATAAGGTATCGCGAGATAGGATGCAAAATGATAGTTCCCCGAAGCATAAGCAAACACCCCTAAAGCGCCGGCCACCATGACCGCTGGAAGAATCGCTAAACCATCCAAGCCATCGGTCAAATTTACCGCATTACTAGAACCAATAATGACAAGATACGAAAAAATAATAAAAAATGGGCCTAATGGCAGAAAGACATCTTTAAAAAAGGGAAAAACCAGTTCCGTTTGTACAGGAAAACTCGCCGTGTAATATAGGTAAATTGACACACCGAGTCCGATCGCGGATTGAAAAAAGAGTTTTCTTCGTGCAGATAAACCGCGGGTATTTTTACGCGTCAGTTTTAAATAATCATCCCAACCGCCGATAATGCCAAAACCCAGTGTCACCAGTAAAACAACCCACACGTAATGGTTTGACAAATCACCCCATAACAAAGTACTTAAAGTAACAGCCACCAGAATCAAAGTGCCGCCCATCGTAGGCGTTCCCGATTTGGAAAGATGACTTTTAGGACCATCATCACGCACCATTTGTCCGACTTTTAATTGTGTTAAACGACGTATCATGGAAGGTCCAATCAATAATGCCATGACAAGCGCTGTCAAGGCAGCTAAGATGGTTCGTAAAGTTAAATATTGAACCACATGAAAAATATGAAAATATTTTGCTAACAGTTCACTCAGCCAAACGAGCATTTACTTCTCCCTTACTTTTTTATTTTCTGCCAAACACCTGTTTACTTGTTCGATATCACTAAAGGGGATTTTTACCTCACCAATTTGTTGATACGTCTCCGCACCCTTCCCTGCTATCAGTACGCAATCCCCTCGTTGCGCGTATTGTATACTGTTATATATTGCTTTAGAACGATCATGTTGAACTATAATTTTTTCAGGATGCACAAAGCCCTTGAGAATATCCGCAACGATTTGTTCAGGGTCTTCTGTTCGAGGATTATCATCTGTCACAATGACATGATCAGCGCATCGTTCTGCAATGGCCGCCATTAATGGGCGCTTACCTCGATCCCGATCACCCCCGCAGCCAAAGACACAAAAAAGTTTTCCTTGGCAATGCGGGCGCAATGCCTGTAAAGCTTTTTCAAGTGAGTCGGGCGTATGGGAGTAATCAACAACAACGAGCGGCTGTTCATGTCCACCCACCGTTTCCATCCGGCCTGGAACAGATTTTACTTTTTTAAAACAGGTTAAGATCGTTTCCAATGGTATTTTGAGAATACCTAAGGCTGTAATCACAGCCAGAACATTGCTTAAGTTAAATTGACCCATTAAAGAAGTTTGTAATTCTCCTTCTCCCCACGGTGTCACGATATGCGCACGAATACCATGATCCAATTTAACCTGTGTTGCATAAACGCTCGCTGATGCATGAGTACTATAGGTAAGCAGATTTTTTTTATTGGGAAAAGCTTCCATTAAAGTCTGACTAAAAGGATCATCCGCATTTATGACTGCATATTTTGTTTTTAAGTTTTCAAATAATCGTTTTTTTGCAGCACCATACGCTTCCATGGTCCCATGATAATCAAGATGATCTTGGGTTAAATTTGTAAAGATACCAACTGTAAATGGGAGCGCTTCGACTCTTGCCTGGGAAAGACTATGAGAAGAGACTTCCATGGCCACATACTGCGTTTTTTGTTCTTTAAATTCTGCAAGGATACGCTGAATGGTGATGGCATCGGGTGTTGTCATGCCGGAGGTTTGGATATCATCATAGATGCCATATCCTAAAGTGCCAATCACGCCGCAAGGTTGTGCGAGTTGTTTTAGGATGGATGCTAAAAAATAAGTACAAGAGGTTTTGCCGTTGGTGCCAGTGACACCGATGAGCGTCATTGATTCTGCGGCGTTCTGATAAAAACGTCCTGCTATCTCAGAAACGTAATGCTTGAGATCACGAAAAGAAATGATAGGGACATTATGACGGACTACAGGTAATTGCAGGACCTGATCTGTTTCTGCTAAAACAGCATGGGCTCCTTTTTTTATCGCCTCATCAATAAACTGCCGGCCGTCTTGGGAGGTTCCTTGAAAGGCAAAGAATAAATCACCGGGTTGGACTTTTCGGCTATCTAATGACAATCCTGTTATTAACACATCATAAGGGGGGAGTGACCTATCTAACAAATCAGACAACTTTATAGACTTCATCCACTATCTCCAAAAAAACACGGGGTGCCAGCAATGGTCGATCGAATTACTTTTCCTTCAAAATTCACTCTCTTGATTAGCACTTCCCTCTCCCGCCCATAGAAAATAATATTAACACTATTTTCGAGTGCGGGAGAGGGTCAGGGTGAGGGTAAATTTGCGGCTCACCCTCACCCTCTCCCTCTCCCGCACTAAAAGTTGGTGTTCTTATCATACTTTGGGGGCGGGAGAGGGGAAGTGCTAATCAATGTTGAGTGATCGCACAATAACAATCCGTTATGTGCTCGCATCCGGGGGCACATTCAATGCATGTAAGGTCGACTCCATAATTTTTTTAAATATGGGTGCAGAAACCGTCGCCGCATAATAACTCTTACCGCGCGGATCACGAATTAAAACCGCCACGACAAAACGAGGATGGCTCACGGGTGCAATTCCTACAAACGATGAAACATATCGTTTTTCATAACCATGAGAACCTACTATTTTTGCAGTGCCCGTTTTACCTGCCACTCGATATCCCGTAATCTGCGCTTTACTCCCCGTACTTTTTTCTTCTTTACCGCTTTCCTTTGAAACCACCGCTTCCAGCACTTCCATCATTTGATTTGCCACTTTCTCACTAATCACACGCTCACCCACAGGCGGCTTATCCACACGCAGCAAAGACAAAGGTATTTTGATACCCTGATTCGCAAAAATCATATAAGCTTGAGTTAACTGCAATAACGTCGCAGACATCCCATATCCGAAAGATAAAGTTGCAAGCGCAAAAGGATCCCAATGATCACGACGCAGCAACTCTCCAGAACGTTCTCCAGGAAAACCAATGCCTGTCGGCTCACCAAATCCCACTTGATGCAGCATTTTCCAAAGGGCTGTTTCAGGCAAAGATAAAATCATCTTTGTGGCACCTACGTTACTTGATAACTGCAATATTTGCGTGACCGTGAGCTCTCCTGCATTATGCTCATCCTTCACCACATTATGTCCGACTCTAAACCATCCCGGATAAGTATCAATCAAAGTACTGGGTTTGTATTTACCTGTCGCAAAAGCACTCGCCACACTAAATGCTTTGATCGTAGAGCCGGGCTCAAAAGTATCGGTGATTGCGCGATTACGAAAGGCATTTGTTTCCTTGCTTGTACGCATATTCGGATTAAAGGAAGGTTGATTCACCATTGCCAAGATTTCACCTGTCTTCACATCTACGACAATGACAGACCCTGATTCAGCGACATTCGCTTTGATACCGGCCATCAGTTCACGATAGGCGATGTATTGGATGCGTCTGTTAATGCTTAAGGTGAGATCATGCCCGGGTTGTTGTTCTGCTAAATTACGAACGGTGGAGATACTTCGCCCCATACGATCTTTAATCACCAGTGATTTACCGGGCTTGCCGGACAGCCAGTCATTATAGGCAAGTTCTAACCCTTCCTGCCCGCGATCATCTACATTGGTAAAACCTACGACATGTGCGGTCACTTCCACTTCAGGATAGTAACGCTTGAAACTTTGCTGGAGATAAAGACCCGGAATACCCAGCGATTTAATTTTATTCGCAATGTCTGGTGAAACATCTCTTTTCAAATAAACAAATTCGTGATTACTGTTTTCATAACGCTTTAATAAGGATTGCATTGTTGATGTCTTGATCGCCAATGCCTGACTGAGTGATTTAATTTGTGTTCCGGTGGGTGAGAATTCTTCAGGATTCATCCAGATCGAAAAAACAGAAGTGCTAATGGCCAAGGGATATCCATCACGATCGGTAATCATTCCACGGAAGGCCGGTGTCATGATGGTGCGTAATACGCGGGCATCGCCTTGGGATTTTAAGAAATGCTGTTTTAATACAGAAAGGTCCAGCATGCGGACGATCAACCCTAAAATAATCAGGACCATGATGCCCATTAACAAATAAAAACGCCAAGCGATGTAGCTGGCCTGGGGAGATTGTTTCATTTTTTTAATCCTAATCACTATTCTTAGAAATTCTAACTCTGCTTAGAACTTCCCCCTCTCCTGCCAACGTAATGACATAAAAACATCCATCTTTAGTGCGAAGAGGGTTTATGAAGATATTTTTAAACAGTGTAAAAACTATTTCCCATCCACAACCACAACCGCCTTCCCTTCCGGCACTACCATACCTAACCGATCTTGAGCCACATCCTGAATACGTGCCTGCATTGTTAACGTACTTTTTTCGAGTAACAACTGTCCGTGCTGGATATGCAGCTGATCATGCTCCGCATACGATTGCTCTATGCCCGCATTCAAACTACGCACAGAATTAGTCACATACACTAAACTCAATGCCGACATCAACACCGCCCCAATCAGGACAAACAATGAGATATCGAGTCTCGTAAAAAAGACGGAGACGACCCAACCGCGAGATAAAACGCCATGATTCAATAAACGTGCTGCTGCATTCATACTAATTTCTCCCCTACTCTTAAAATCGCGCTCCTTGCACGAGGGTTCCTTGACACTTCTTGCGAGCTGGGTTTAATGGTTCGGCCCAACCGCTTGAATTCTGGTTGAAAGTGAACATGCTTCACCGGCAATTTCGCAGGCATTGTATCTTGTGCCTCCGATTGTTGCTGCATAAACTGTTTCACAATACGATCTTCTAAAGAATGAAAACTAATCACTAATAAACGACCCCTCATTTGTAATGCATTGAGGCTTTGTGCCAGCCCCTGTTTTAAATCCTCTAATTCATTATTCACTGCAATCCGTATGGCTTGAAAACTGCGGGTTGCAGGATGTTTGCCTTTTTCCCAGGCGGGAATGGCATCGGATACGATTTTTGCTAATTGGTTGGTGGTTGTAATGGGTTGTTCATCCCGGATTGTCACAATCGCTTTAGCGATACGACGTGAAAAACGTTCTTCACCGTACTCCCACAATATTTTTGCAAGCTCTTGTTCATCTACCGTTGCAAGCCAGGCAGCAGCAGAAACACCGCGTGAATAATCCATCCGCATATCAAGCTGCCCTGCCCGCATGAAACTAAATCCGCGGGAAGCCTCATCCAATTGCGGGGAGGACACACCCAGGTCAAACAAGATACCATTTACTTTGCCAAATACCTCGTGGCTTTTCAAAAAACTTTCCAATTCTGCAAAGGAACCATGATGGATCGTAAAACGATTATCTTTAAAGTGGTTCTTCGCATAAGCCACTGCATCAGGATCTTTGTCCATCGCGAATAAACGTCCTTTCTCATTTAACTGTTCTAAAATAGCGAGCGAATGACCGCCACGGCCGAAAGTTGCATCCAGGTAGATACCTTCAGGCTGGATAGCGAGATTTTCTAACGTCTCAGCAAGTAAGAGTGGCTGATGTTCGTTGATTGTTTCTTTCATTCTGCATGCCGCCATAATTAAAACCTTTTTACAATGACAATGACTTCACTTCATCCGGTAACAAATCAGAGTTTTCAATCGATTCTTCTGCTAACCATCTGCCACGACGTTCTTGCCAATGTGCCTCATCCCATAATTCAAACTTTTTCCCTTGTCCCACCAACATCGCTTGCTTTTTGAGTCCCGCATAATCACGCAGCAAAGACGGCAGCAAAATACGGCCGTTGTTATCGAGCTCGATTTCGGTCGCATGACCGATCAGTAAACGTTGTATGCGGCGCGCCTGCGGATTAAAGCTGGGAAGCTCAGCAAGCTTGTTCTCAATCAGTTCCCAAGCTTGGATGGGATATAACAATAAACAGCGCTCATCGGTATCAATCGTCATCACCACTCGCCCACTGCTGGCCTCCTGCAAGCGGTCCCGATAGCGGGTCGGCATAACCATCCTGCCTTTCGCATCGATGTTGATTCCGTTGATCCCTCTAAACATGTTGTTTTTTCCTTTTATCCGTTGCGAAAAAACCACTCTTTTTCACTTCAACGACGTATCTAGACTTCCATATCAATAATTTACCACGCTCTCCCACAATAAACCACTTTTTCCCACCAAAAATGGGAAAAAAAGGATTAGGTGTTGTACTAACCCACTTAGGGGAAATGGCTACGCCAAAATCTGATCGTGCCCGTGCCCGCAGGCGTGCCTGCGCCCGTCTTTTTCTGCTTCTTGCTTAACAGCCTCATTGCTCTCCTTCGGGTCCCTTCCTCCGCAGGGGAAGGGGAGGATATTACCCCCCCCCTACCTTTCCTTCCCCCCTGCGGAGGAAGGGACCCGAAGAAGCAATGAGGCTGTTAAGACTTCCGCCGCTATTGAAGAAATAGTTATTCATGTTAGAGTTGCTCATCCTATCCGGTCCGGTGAAAAAATTGCAAGATATCTAAGGAATTCTCTGATGAACTTTGATTACACAATCATTTATGTTGGTGAAAGTTAAAATAAAATGTTAACCAGGCCTACTCATTTAGACTTTATTCTTCGTCAAATTGAATCTGCAAGCGGAGTGAAATTTGCATTTCCTCTTCATTTCACAGGACAGTTCACGTCTGCACAACTTTCAGAGATCACTGAAAAATGGGCGGCAACTGAGGAAAAATGGAGAGCTAATCTCTCTTTTGCTGAATTTAAAGAACATGAAGAAAGATTCAAGGATTGTAAATGGTATACCCCGCCTGCTGAACATGAACTTCCAGCGGCTTTTGAGAGATATAAAGCAGCGGGCCTACGCCTTGAAGTGGTTCTTGCTTTTAATACTAAAAAAGATCCAGACACTATTCGTTTTATTACATCACACATTAGATCAGGGAGAATCTCTTCCTTAACATTCCTGCAAAATTTTTCAGAACAACAAATGGATGATATCTTATCCGCTTGCCAAACCTCTGAAGTGCAGTACCTACATTTTTATAATGAAGAACAACAAATCACAGAAAAACAGGCAACGCTTATCTACTACTGCTTGCTCTATAAACTGAAGAGTTTAACAAACCTTCCTGGGCGGCATATTTCGGATGAAACTGCAGGAAAACTTGCTAGTATTGCTGCAAGGATTCCCCAAAATACCCCCTATCACATAATGGTAAAGAACAGTGCATTCTTTGAGGAAAGATATGCTATTGAAAAAGATATTCATGATTGTCCTTCTCCTCTCATGGGTCGTCTTTTTGTACATTATACCTCTGACGATATCAAAAGATTACGTAGCGCATTGACAATAAAATATAATAAAAGCCGTCCTAAAACATTCTCATTACATTTATTATTAAGCACGACACTTCAAAACCCCGAATGGATAACCTTTTTTACCGAACTATTCAACACGGTGAACCTCGGTGAATTAAGCATTAATGAGTCTTCGATTAGCCATTCAATCCTGATGACTATCGTAACTGCACTGGGCACCAGTCATACTCTTAAAAAACTTTTTCTCCACCTACTCATAGAAGATAATGATGATCAAATTGATATCAATAAAACACTTGTAGCATCCTTAAAGTTAAACTCCAGTTTAACTTCCCTTGAAATTATTGGAAACTATCGCTTCGGTGATGAGATAATCCATGCATTAATCGATCATCCTGCATTGACTTCATTGATTATCAAATATTTCTTCTTTGATTTCATGAAATCAACAGAAAACCCAACTCTTTTACTCACTCATACAAAGACATTACGTCATTTTGCCTTAACGGATTGCAGGTATGGCGATATTTTTATCTGCGAGCTAGCAAGAGGACTAGAAAACAATACTACACTCACCTCTTTATCTGTCTCTCGACTGACTAATCAAGAGATGTGTCTATTAGCTCCAGTGATTTCCTTGCATCCCTCTTTAACAGCCCTCACCTTTGACAACTCTTTTATGAATCGAGAGATAGCCGCCATACCACGCTCAACCGTCGATGGATTATATAAATTTGTACGACTGTTAAAGAATAGTCGTTATCTTAAAAAAATCGACTTTGAATGGCCTGAAGAAAAAAACGCTGCAAATACTACCCATCGACAATTACTTCATCAGATTACCGAAAATAATAAAGAAAAATGGATTATCGACAAACGCCAACCGTATGTCCATGCTGTTATCCTGCTTTTTCAAGCAGCTCGCACAAATCACAAACTATTTTCCACACTTACTTATTGTAATGCGATACTTTCTTTTCTTGAGCCGGAGGCAGATACTGCAACTCCCGGACAAGTCGAGCGATGCACTCAGCTTCTTCGTGAAAATTTACTGCAACCCGCAAAACGACGGGGTAAATGGAAAGCACATTTCTTTGCACATACAGGAATAAAAAATATGTCGGGGGAAAAGCAGATAAAAAAATATACCGTTTTTGAAAAATGGCCAGAACATAAAGAGAATAAACTGACACAGAACACTCAAGCTGCTCCAGTTTATCTTACTACAAACTCCCTTCTTGACCCAGACAATGTTATGCGCTTTGATTATTTTCAACGTGTCTTGGATACCTATGAATCACGCTCTTTACTAAACTGGTGTTGCTGCTTCAGTGGAGAAAGCACAACCATGCAAAAGTTTAGAAGAATTCAGCCTAACGAAGAAAAGCAAGTGACAAGAGCCCAGGTTGAAAAAATCCTGTCAGAGGATTCTCAAAGGCGGTTGGATTTTTTTAATGATAAACCGAATACGGTAAAAGGGAGTAAAGGTACAGATGAAGTGATTACGCTGTTGAAAACGTATTTTAATTATTGAGCATTGTGATGTATCCATATCGTTCAACTGTAATTAATATTCTGTAAAATCAATCCATTACCGATGAAAAACGCACTTTTGTCATCGCTGAACTTAAATACGCTACACTGTAGTTAACGAGACTTTATTACCGTGTGAGGCTGACTATGAGTAAAATGACTTTAACTGAGTTAGAAATCAAAGTATTTAATGCCCCTGCTTATTTTTATTCTATGGTCATTGATGACGCTGCACATACAGAGTTACGTAAGACTTCGAAAGCACCAGATGACCTAAGTAAGGTACTTCAAACAATTCAACGAGTAAAAAGCGCCCTCGAAATCGAAATAAATAAAACACATTTTCTTAACTTTTCTCGTAGAGCTAAACTCAAAATTTTATCAAAATATTTAGATGCTAAAAGGCTAGCAACATTATCTTTGCTTAAAGCACCCGGTCAGATATCTCAATCTAAATTAAAAACTAAAGCACACGTTGACATATCTGCATCTAAATTAAAAGCTAAATCACCTCCTTCAGCAATAACAAATGAGCAAGTCAATAAGTATAAAAAAGCAATAACGGAAGAAGATAAATTTGTTGGTGAGAGAAAGCTTGAAGATGGAACAGTAGAAGCTTCAAATGTCGTAGATAAAACAGGCCAGGTCATTGAAGACAAACTTGAAAAAAGTCAGGGTTTTCCGCTCACCTCAGGTCCCCGTATGAAAAGTGATGCAACCTTTGCGCTTGAAGAGGTTGTACGGGGCATCTTGAGCCATCCTACTAACACATCTTGCCGATATAATGAGGACAATGAATTAGAAATTACGATTGCAGGTGTCGAATATAATCTGACTGATATTTTAATGTTTCAACCTGATTTCGAGCAATTAACTTTTTCTGATAAAGAGTTAAGTCAGTATGCGGCCTTCATTGAAGGAATAGGCTTGCCGAAGTTTAAAATTTTTGATCGGGAATATACTGCAACCGAGGATAATTATGCTTTAAATGATCCCGAGAACTCACTTGGACACTTACATTATGGAGAAAAGTTGGCAATTACGATTTACTCAGGTCAAGAGTATAAATCTATGCAACGTTTTTTAAGGCAGCTTGGAATGAGAGAAAATGCAGATGTTGCTGTAACTGGAGATGAATCTTCAAATAAAATGTTATTAAATGATGTAAAAAAAGCACTTCTGGGTGCTGCCATTGCTTCACATGGGTTGAGTAAACCAGAAAGTATTGAAATTGAACCCGAGCTCGGCGGTTTTAAAGTTTTACATCGAGGAGAAGTCACATTTCGTGCTGTCGATGTTCAACGTGAAAAAGATGCTCAAGATAAGAAAGTAACATCAAACACTGGATTTCTTAGTACGACTTCAGACAATACCGTAGGTCAAAAGTTTGCTGCTGAAGGCCTATCAGAGACTCATACTACGTTTGTAACGCCTGAAGGCGCATCAAATATGGGAAAAGAGATTAAGAATCTCTCTCAGAATCCGCACGAGCAGGAAGTTTTATATGTTCCTGGTGCTCAAACGGCAATTATTGATTATAAAAAAATAGACACAGCCTATAGCCTGTCGATTATGACTAAAGATAACTTTGAACAGCTGTTAAAGGCAAAGGGAGCAAATAATAGGCCAATTCTTATTGTGAACCCGAGTGACCCTACTACCTATAGTCTTTGGGGCCTTAAAAAAGGAACATACCAATTAACAACATTAAAAGATTTCCAAATGCCACCCGCTTGGAAAAACTCAAGTCTAGTGCAAGTTCGCGCTGATACGGATTTAATGGAGCAATTAAAAGTGGGACACACGCCCGTTCAAATAACTGAAATTTTAGCGGCACCAGTTCGTAGTATTGATAAAATGCATGATCCCCATGCGTATACAAAATTTATGTTCATAAAGAAAATCGCCAAGATAGAGAAAAAATTAAAAGATTTAGATGCGAAAATTGACAACATGAAAAATGACGATATACATGAATTGCGACAAGAATTCCAAGATTTGCAAAAAAGTTGGCAGAAAGAAGAAAAACTTGTAAAAGATTGGATGAATTCTAAAAGTCAGCATGGAGTCAATATGCTGTCACTTGAAACTATACTAGCTGAAGGAACAAAATGCTATCAAGACGTGAGTCATCATTTTCAATCCAAATTATTGCTCCTTAAAAAGGAAAAGACTGCTACTGCTGACAGGCCCTCACCTTCCCCCAGTATGGGTCTTAATAGAAAGTAATTTTCCTATCGATTTATCGGATGCTATTACACGATTATCATGATCTACTCGTCTTTTATAATCTGAATGTGACTTTCGATCTTAATCAAATAATAAGGAATAATGAGAATCCTATAAAAAAAGCCAGTCAATAAGCCGGGTTCTGTCGTGGACAGTCATTCCTCTGGGATGTACGTCACCATACACCTCAAGCGATCTACCCGAGCTTAGATGTGCGGGCCGCACCTGAAGGATGTTTACACATCCTCCGAAAGCTCCTATTTGATCTTGCACCGAGCGGGGTTTTCCGTGCCGCAACTGTTACCAGCTACGCGGTGCGCTCTTACCGCACCTTTTCACCCTTACCTCTTGCGAGGCGGTCTACTTTTCTGTGGCACTTTCCGTAGGCTTACACCTCCCAGGCGTTACCTGGCACTCTGCCCTATGGAGCCCGGACTTTCCTCTGTTTTTTACGCAGCGACTGTCTTGACTGGCGGGGTGTAGGATAGCGCATCCAGGGTATGCTGAACAGGCTTGTGATCAAAAATATTTACTACGCAGCGAATTAGCCGTTTCAGCATCAACATCACACGAAGGCTGTTTTGAACCAGCCTGTACAGAGTTAGGCTCTGCTTTACCTACCCAGCCCGAAAGTGATATTGGTTCAGGTCGTGTAATCTGATCATCAGTTTTTGCTTCAGCCCTAGCTTGGAAATCATATTTTCGTGGCAACAATTCTTTGACATTATTAGCAAAATCAACGCCGTGAGAGGTAGATGAAGCAGGACAGAATAATGACCAAAACCATCTTGTTCGTCTAGGCGCTAAAATAGCCTCTGTTTCAGCGGTAAATTCCGCTGTAAACCGATCTAACTTTTGAACATCCTCTAAATCATTACGTTGTAATATGCCGGTCAACCGATCGATGATATTTCTCTTTCCAGAATTATCCCAACAGAAAATATATAATAAAGCAGAACCCAAACAACCTAGACACCCTTCAGAAAAATGCTCCTGGTACTCTAAACATAAAGTTAACAAACCAGAGATTCTTTGACTAGCAGGATTCAAAGCATTAACTTGATTTTCTGAATTAAACTTCGATTCCCGTCTACCTAACTCTATTTCCATCTCCCATTTTAATTTCTGTTCTTGTTCGTTTTTTAATTTTTTTTCTTGATGTTCCCTCAATCTATTTTCAAGTGATAAAGCTTCTAGTTTAGCTCGTCTTTTCTTTTCTGGAGACTGCCGCTTTAACAAACCTTCTTGCGATATAGCATATAGTATTTGTTCTTTTAATAATTCATCCAGAACAAATGGTTTCGGTGCTTTAAGGCTGGTTGTACGATCAACGATGTTAAAAGAAAACGCACATGCAATAAAATCGTCTTTTTTATAAATATAAAGCGTTTTTTTATGACGAGGGTAGTTTGCTTCAACATAATCGGTTTGTATATATGGACTATACTCAGCTAAGTCAACATAATGTTCTGACATGGTGTTAGATAACAGACGCTTGAGCTCTGCCATTCTTCCAGGATTAAAAGCTCGAAGAAAGGCTTTCTCTGGACTCAATTGAAAAGTTTCACGATGCTCTCTTTCATAAGGATAAATCGTCCACTCAGTCTCAAGAAGCGGCATCCTCATGGATGTTATATGATGAGCAATTTGAATATCTGGAGCAACAAGTCTATATGCAATATACCCATCCTTCTCATAGATATCGATCGTAACAAGTGTGTGAGCAAAATCCTGTGTGTTAAGATAGACAGGTTGTCTACCGAGAGGCAAAGTTCTTTTAACCTGAGAGAGAGTCATTATGCGAAACTCATACTTTTCTCTAGCATATTTTTTTTCTAGAAGCTTCCTTTTTTCTTCTCGTCGAGCCTTTTTCCTTAATAAAGAGAACTCATCGCGCCTTACTTTATCTGATTCTTTAATTTCTTGAGCAAGCTCGATTCTGGCTTGACTTGCTTTTAACTCTACATCTTGCGCCTTTAATTGCAGTGCTGATTTTTTTCCTTGGTCTGATACTTGTTTTTTATCTAAAGCAGCTTGAGTATCTTTTTTTGCAGTCGCTGCTTCTTTTTTAGCATCTTTGCAAATTTGTTTTTGTTCTTTTGCTAATCGTTGCAGTGTTTCATCTGCCACACGCTCAAAAGAACCAGACTGGGCTGCAACAAGAGCCTTTACTGCCGCATCTCTTTCGGCCTTTTCTTTTGCTTTGCGTTGTTCTACAACTAATTTCAATTGTTCTCTGGTCAATGCCATAATTCAATTCTCACAATAAATTCGATGTAATTATTACGCCCTTCGCTCACATACCTACGAAAGAATAAAAGGGGTATAACTACCCCTTCATTTTTTTCAGTCACCGCTCTTTTGTTAAGAGCGTGGTGTCACCACCTGTGAAACTGTATTTGTATGAACTGTCACAGTAGATTGTGTTGTATTGTTATAAACGGGTGATTGCGAGGAGATCATTGCTGCCGGAGAAGAAACAGGAAGAGATCTCGCGCCATCAATAAACGAAGCAGGAGCCATACTTGCATTTTGCGCCTTCAATTGCGCCAATCGTTGTCTTCTCAGTTCCACTTCGATTTCTCGATCTAACGCTTCTTCCTCTTTCTTTGCTAAAGCTTCGCGCTTTTCAGCCAACTCTATTTCTTGCTGATGTCTTCTCATCTCAGCTTGATGCTGATTGTCTGCAATAATTTTCGCTGCTGCAGCTTCAACAAGCGCATCTCGAACCTCTGGCTTTTTTAAGGCGTCTAATTGAATCTGACTCTGTTGAGCAATCTTATCCGCAGTCGCTTTCGCCAAGGCTTCTTTAGCTAATTCATCAGTCAGTTCCATGCTGTGTATACAAACGTTTAAGATCTTGATACCGCCTTCGCAAATATCTTTTGATTTCTTTAATTTTTCTACTACTTTTTTACCGATATCAGCTTCAACGCTATTATCAAAATAAGCAGGAGGCGCATCCTCTTTTTTCTCAAGATTATCAGATGAAATAACAGCATGCTTTAAGCCATCCTTTGAATCTAAATTAAAGTCAGTTTCTTTAATTTGTTTCGCTACAATTTCTTTTGCTATTTTTTTTACTTTGTCATCTATATTTTGAGGACCAATTTTATCAACCGCCAAAGCCATACATTCTAAACTTTTCGTGTGACCTTCTGCATAAGTTATTTCCATGATAGCATCTTTAATTTTATTAAGCTCTTCTAAATTAAATGGATAAGGAGCAGTAATACCTTTTAATTTTCCAGTATAAGTAGGTGAGTAACCTGCATATTCCGTAACAGCATACGAAAGAGTGTTATCATAACTGTTTTTTGTAATGTACACTTTACCTGGCTCGTACTGGAAGGTGCTGCCTTCTACCACTGGCACGAGCTCATATCTTATCCCTTTGTCAATAATAGGAATTTGATAAGTAACTGTTGCAGTCACACGCACATTGGCGTTATCTTTGGTTTGACAAAATATTTCGACATCTTCATCGCGCACTTTAGTGGAAATAGAATCTTCCATCACGAACCATTCGGGTTGTATTTCATGTAATCCGGGTCCTAAAACACATTTTATACCTTTATCGTTATGCGCAACATAAGCTTTCCCATCAGGTACCCTGACATATTTATTGATATAATTTTTTGCTTTAGGATTGTGCTTTTGTTCTGCTTTAAATTCTTCCTCTGTTTTGGGAACTCTTACAAAAATACCATACGGCGTTACCACGGGTTTAATTGTAACAGTCGCTGAATCGATAAAGTGTTTACCTGGGAGTAGATACTTTGACTTGCGCACATCCTGACTATCTTCAACATACACCAATTCACCGGGTAATACAGTGATCGCATGCAATGTTTCATGTTTGATTATTTTATTTGTGACAGGCTGAGAACCTAGACTCTGCATTCTATAATCAAGATTATATTTTCCAGGTGCTACAAAAAAAGGTTTCCCATTAATTTTAACTAAGCCGATCGATCCTTCTGGAACAGTCATTGAATTATGTGACATACTATATTGATCATTGGCTCTTTGCAATTCATTGGTAACTGGAAAACCCGCATACATAGATTGTGTAGCTATATGATTTTTGCTTGATGCATCAGCTAACACTTGCTCTTCTATTTTTGCGCTAAGTGTATCAAGTACAAAAGGCTCAGCAGGATCAACATAAATTTTAGTGGGTTGTTGACGTACAACGTTTCCTTGCTTGTTTCTTAAGGTGTAGTGAACATAATCATCTTTTACTTCTAAATAAATTTTGTTATTTTCTACAAGCTGATCGGGTAATGGCGAATATCTTTTTTCTAATACAGCACGTCGTACATCTGCCTTGATTTGTTTTAATGTCTTATGGGTTAAACCGCCTTGAGGAGTGCGGATAGGTGTCGTTATTTCTCTATAAGACGAATCAAATAACTGAATCGTACATTTAATATAGCCATCCTTATCTTCAACAAGAATAGTATCGACGATAGCTTTAGATTGTTTGAGCGAATCTTTTTTAAGGCTGAGTTTATATTTTGGAAATATTTCAAAATCATACCATGTTTTTGAAGCAGTAGGATTATGAAAATGAGATCGGCTTTGTTGTGCGTATAAAGCACGAGGTCTTAACTCGGAGGGTATTTTAATAATTTTATTCTTTTTTTTACCACCCGATAAAACTTCTAAAACAGTTGTAGGAGCATCCATAGTAGGAGCATTTGGCTCAGTGAATGCGTACTTTTTTTCCATTCTATCATCACCAGGCATATCAACACTTTTTGATGAATTCGGGTCACGAAACATAATTAGCTCCTCAGAAAAAATATAAGATTATAAGAATAAAGTGGTAGAATTGTTTCAAATATACACACATCTGTCAAGAAAATTTATTTTTTTAACAACCACAAAGATATTAATAATATTCATTAAAAACAATATGTTAGGATTCTTTGCCGTGCTTTTTTTGATCTCGAATCTGCAAGGCTTTCTGATATAAATCATTCTTTTTATCACCGGTGATCTGTGACGTCAGCTCTACCGCTTGCTTCACAGGCAATGTGTCCACCAAAGTGGATAAAATTTTAAGGGATGAAAAACCCGTTTCTTCCTCAAAAATGACTTTAGCACCCGCAACTAACACGATGATTTCACCGCGTTCTTGATTTTCATCCTGAGTTATCTCATTTATTATTTCATGGATTGAGCCTGATTTAACGGTTTCAAACATTTTCGTTAACTCCCGCGCCAACACCATCTGACGATCAGCCCCAAACACCTGCTCCATCGCCCTCAAAGACTCTAAAATCCGATGCGGAGCCTCATAAAAAATCAGCGTACGAGACTCTAACCGTAACGCTTCCAGCTGTTCTTTCCGAACCTTCGCCTTAGAAGGCAAAAATCCCTCAAACACAAAACGATCCGTCGGCAGCCCTGAAACACTCAACGCAGCAATCAAGGCGCAAGGACCCGGGATAGGTACCACTCTCATCCCTGCTTCTTTCACAAGTTTTACCAATAAATATCCAGGATCACTGATTAAAGGTGTACCCGCATCACTGATGAGTGCAATCGATTCCCCTTGCTGCAATCGGGCAATGAGCTCCCCTGCCCGCTTTTCCTCATTATGCTCATGCAATGAAATAAGCGGTTTGTTTAGCCCTAAATGCTGCAGCAAATGCCCGCTATGCCGCGTATCTTCTGCCGCAATGCAATCGACGCTTTGCAACACCTCAATCGCACGCTGACTGATATCTTTCAGGTTACCAATGGGGGTTGCCACAATATATAAAATGCCAGGGTGATTTATCTTCATCATTCAAAATGTTATCCTAAATAGTCGCATGGCTTTGGTATCATTAACTTCAACGAAGGGTGACTCATGTTAAGACCACTTGTTCTTTTAATGCTTGCAGTTCTCTGCGGTTGCACCACGCCTCAATTCATGAACGAATCTCCAGCCCCTCAGCAAGGCTCTGATTCCCAAAGTCTGTCGGATCAACCCGAGTTTTGGAAAAACAGTCCCAGCGTCATTTGGGACAAAGTCAAACGATCTCCCACGAACAAGTTAAAAAGCGCATTAAACCAGACTAGCGATCAGACAGCCACCGGCTGGATTAAACTTGCTTTAATTAGCAAGCAATATAGCATTAGTTCACAAATGCTTTCTCAACAACTGATGCAATGGCGCAAAGAGTACCCTAATCATCCTGGAAATGCACTGTTTCCCGATGATTCCACCTTAACCGCTCTCCAAAATACACCAACGCCCAAAAAAATCGTTCTGCTTTTACCGCTCAATGGAAGTTTAAGCGCACAAGGACAAGCCGTGCGTGATGGTTTTTTGAATGCCTATTATGAATCAGCACAAAAATCTCAGCAGAATGTTTCTTTTATTGATACCAATCGAAATTTGAATGTGTCTGCCTACTATCAACAAGCACTCGCGCAAGGGGCAGATACCATTGTAGGACCTTTAACGAAAGAGCAAGTAGCAGCACTCGTGAAACAAGGTAATTTTACAGCGCCCACGATTGCTTTAAATTATACAGACATAGGTTTTGGTTCACTGCCGACCAATTTTTATGAATTCGGGCTATCGACACAAGATGAAGCGGGACAAATGGCTGATAAAGCATGGCAAATGGGGCGTTCACGTGCGCTTGTGATTGCACCTCAAAATGAATGGGGACAACGTGTCACAAAACCTTTAATTTCACGCTTTGAATCGTTAGGCGGGCACATTACTGATTCTTACTATTACACACCTTCCTCGAATCTTTCCGAAGGCATCGCAGCGCTTTTACATATCGATACCAAAGAAGACCAAAAAAAAATGCATGATGAAAATAATAAACAAACTTTGGAGCAACAACGCAGACAGGATTTTGATGTGATCTTTATCGTGGCGCAACCCCAAGTCGCGCGTCAGATCGTTCCGATGTTAAAATTTTATTATGTGACAAAAATACCGATGATCGCATCCTCCTCCGTTTATACAGGCACACCCGATCCACAAAAAGATTCTGATTTGGATGGTGTATATTTTTGTGATATTCCGTGGGTTTTAAAATCACACCATTCGAGTGATCAACAAGTAAATCGTTTATATGCAGTGGGGATTGATAGTTATACGGTGAGTAATAATATCCCTCGTTTAAATCAATTACCGAATTTTCCTATCTATGGTACAACGGGCGCATTGACACTCACGTCTAAGCACCAAATCTATAGACGGTTACCGTGGGTTCAAATGCATGCTGGGTATCCTCAATAAAAAAAAATCGGGTGATCTTGCTGAGCAAAATGCCTGTGATTATTTACAAAAGAAAGGGCTCATTTTGCTTGACCGAAATTACCGCACCTCTATTGGCGAAATCGATTTAATCATGCAGGATAAAAATGAAGTCGTCTTCATTGAAGTTCGATATCGTTCTTATACTTCTTTTGGTAATCCGATCGAAAGTATTAATAAAACAAAACAGCAAAAGGTGATAAGATCAGCCGTCTTGTATTTACAAAAGAAAAAATGGCTGGATCAGGTCAACTACCGGTTTGATATTGTGGGCTCAACACCAAAGACTATCGAGTGGATTAAAAATGCATTTTCCGATGAATGATATTATAGAACGCGTTAAATATAATTTTAGCGAAAGTATTCAAACTAAAATCAGTGCGGCTGATCTGCTGCTTCCGATGGTGGGGGCTGCGAGTGAAAGGCTTTTACAGTGTTTGTTAGATGGACATAAAATCATGAGCTGCGGAAATGGCGGTTCTGCCTGTGATGCGATGCGATTTTCAAGCGAGATGCTCAATCGTTTTAATCATGAACGTCCGAGTTTACCTGCCATTACATTGACAGCGGATATGGCAACGATTACCTCTATCGCAAACGATACCAACTATGCAGAAGTTTTTGCGAAACAGATACGCGCGTTAGGACAACGAGGTGATATTTTGCTCGCCTTATCCACTAGTGGTAATTCTGTAAATATTTTAAACGCCATTAAAGCTGCACAAGATAGAAACATTCTGACTATTGCATTAACAGGGCATGATGGTGGTAAAATAGCGTCTATTTTGCAAGAGCAGGATATCGAAATACGCGTACCTTCCTATGAAACGGCACGTATTCAGGAAACGCATTTAGTTATCTTACATTCGCTCTGCGATATTGTAGATCATATGTTATTCGGTCACGAGGAAGTTGCGATATGAAAAAAATAGTATTCATTCTGTCTATGATGTTAATGACTTGTTTTATACAAGGTTGTTTTTTTGTAGCAGGAGCTGCTGCGGGTGCTGCGGCTGTGGTCGTCGTTTACGATCATCGTAAATTGGAAAATATTTTACTGGATAATCAAATCACGCATCAGGCAGCTGAAAAAATTAATGCGAATCATGATTTCAAAGGGAGTCATATTGAGATCGCCTGTTTTAATCGGGTTGTATTACTGGTGGGTCAAACACCGACGCCTGAATTACGTCAGGAAGCGGAAGACATTGTTAGAAGCATTCCGGATGCGGGTCGTATTTATAATCAAATTATTATTCGGGCACCGACGTCGAGTATTACTCGAACGAGTGATTCGTGGATTACGGCGAAGATTAAAACGCAACTACTTGCGACGAAAGGAATGCAGTCTGGTACGGTTAAGGTCGTGACTGAAAATGGTATTGTGTATTTGATGGGAATGGTGACTCGCGAGCAGGCGGATATTGCAGCGACGATTTCAAGCCAGGTGGATGGTGTGCAGCAGGTGGTGAAGATTTTTCAGTATAAATGAGGATGGACTAGACTAAAGAGTAAGCTATTTTTGATGGTGACCGCGAACGGACATTACAGTAAATCTAAAGCAGCCTCTTACCGCCGTCATTGCGAGCTAACAGCCGTCATGCGGGCGACCATAGCTATCATTGCGAATCATCACCGCCATTATTGCGAGCCATCGCCGCCGTTGCGAGCCATCGCCGCCATTGCGAGCCAGCGCCGTCATTGCGAGCCAGCGCCGTCATTGCGAGCCAGCGCC
>BMAG01000004.1 GCA_014132595.1 Gammaproteobacteria bacterium
CCCTCTCCCGCACTCAAAATGTGTGTTTTTGTATGCATTTAGGGGCGGGAGAGGGGAGTACTAAGCAGGATTTGCGTAAAGCTTGTATAATTCGGTCTTTAGATCGCAACCATCTCAAAATCATCTTTGGAAGCGCCGCATTCAGGACATTGCCAAGTCAACGGAACATCTTCCCAACGCGTGCCGGGCTCAATACCGTCATCTGGCCAGCCTTTGGCTTCGTCATAAATATAACCACATAGTAAACACATATAACGCTTGTATTGCATGAGCTTAAGCTCCTTTAATCACGAGAAAAGTCGCCTATCGTACCTGAAATGAAGTCGTCTCGTCATTTAATTTTGAAAATGGGGGCAGAATGAGTTCATTGCTTTGGCTTGCCATTTTGAGTAGCATGGCCACATTATTAACAAGAGGATGATTCAAATGACGGACAGTCTGTTTCAAAAAGCACAACGTTATATTCCAGGCGGGGTTAATTCTCCCGTGCGCGCCTTTCATGGCGTGGGGGGTGAACCTGTATTTTTTAAATCAGGGGCGGGTGCTTATATAACAGATGAAGACGGCTGTTCCTATATTGATTATGTAGGATCTTGGGGGCCTATGATTGTAGGGCATGCGCATCCGCATGTTATTTCTGCGGTGACGGCATGTTTGCAGAGGGGTTTGAGTTTTGGTGCGCCGACGTTGCTTGAAGTGACCATGGCAGAAAAAATTTGTACGCTCATGCCCGCCATTGAACAGGTGCGGATGGTTAATTCAGGAACGGAAGCCACCATGAGTGCGATTCGTCTTGCGCGCGGTTTTACGAAACGTCATAAAATTATTAAATTTGCAGGATGTTATCATGGACATTCAGATTCTTTGTTAGTGCAGGCAGGGTCGGGTGCATTAACATTGGGAGTGCCAAGTTCTGCAGGTGTGCCCCAAGATATTGTTCAGCATACGTTAGTGGCTGAGTTTAATCGTCTGGATACAGTGCGTGCCTTGTTTGAAAAATATGGGGATGATATTGCGGGCGTGATTGTGGAACCGGTTGCGGGAAATATGAATTGTATTCCGCCTTTACCGGAATTTTTGCCAGGACTGCGTGCGTTATGTGATGAGTATGGCAGTTTGCTTTTGATGGATGAAGTGATGACAGGTTTTCGTGTGGCACTGGGTGGTGCTTCTGCGCGTTATCATGTTACACCTGATATTACGATGCTGGGTAAAATTATCGGTGGGGGTATGCCAGTAGGTGCATTTGGAGGACGTGCGGAGATTATGCGTTGTATTGCACCTTTGGGTTCCGTTTATCAGGCAGGCACCTTGTCGGGTAATCCTATTGCGATGACAGCGGGGTTGGCTACATTAGAATTAATTACAAAGCCTCATTTCTATGAAAAATTAGAAGCAACAACATGGGAGTTAATGAAAGGATTGGAAGAGCGGGCAAAAGCGGCTGGCATATCATTATTGACAACCATGGTAGGCGGAATGTTTGGGATTTTCTTTACAGACAAAGAAAAAATTGAAACTTATGCAGATGTAACGCAATGCGATGTTTCTTTGTTCAAGAAATTTTTCCATGGGATGTTAAAGGAAGGAATCTATCTTGCGCCTTCTGCTTATGAAGCGGGATTTATTTCTTCAGCGCATGGTGAGGATGAAATAAAACGGACCTTAGATGCGGCAGAGAAAGTATTTTTTAATGAGTTACGTTAAAAAAAATTTCACGGCGATGAGTTTAATATTTGCATTTCAAAAGAAGGGCCGACGATTGCAAGCAATATAATACCAATCAGAAAAATAACAGGTACTTCGTTGAGCCAGCGATAAAAAACATGTCCATGGGTGTTGCGGTTATATTTGAAATCATAAAGTAATTTACCTAAGTACACATGATAAATACCCATTAAAAAGACCAAGAATAATTTGAGCTGCATCCAGTGCATGTGAAGATAAGCTTCTTTGTCCACATTAAGCAGTACTGAACCCAAGATAAGGGTGCAAATAGCCCCGGGTGTTGCGATGCCATAATAGAGCTTTCTTTCCATGATTTTAAAGCGGGCATTGCTAATTTCATCAGTGGCTTCAGCATGATAGACATATAAGCGGGGCAGATAAAATAATCCGCAAAACCAGGTGACCATAAAAACCAGGTGAAATGCTTTGACCCAGAGCATGTTGAAACTCGCTTATAGTATGAAAAATGCGTATAATACCAGTTTTTTCCGAGAAATATAGAGGGTGGTTCATGAGTCAGCCGTTAATTTTTACTGCAAATGCCGCAGGCAAGGTATGGGAGTTAATGGAAGAAGAAGGCAACTTTAATTTGAAGTTGCGTGTTTATGTCACGGGTGGCGGTTGCTCGGGGTTTCAGTATGGATTTACTTTTGATGAAGTGGTGAATGAAGATGATACTGTCATTGAAAAAAAGATAAAGGAAGATTCGGATGACAGTGGTGAGGGTGGCCAGACTGTTCATTTGCTGGTTGATCCTATGAGTTTTCAATATCTGGTGGGTGCTGAAATTGATTATCAGGAAGATTTAGAAGGTGCGCAATTTGTTATTCGCAATCCTAATGCAAAGACGACGTGTGGTTGTGGCTCATCGTTTTCTGCTTAATAGATTATTGTACTTGGAAGCAGCCTACTGACAATGACTCAGCAAGTTTGACGTCTAATGAAATTTCTTGATCGATAATTTGATTAATATTGCTATCAACGATGTAATTTAATGATTGGGTGACTGCCATCGTTACAGTGGGTGGTGTAGAGGTTGGATCATTAAAGGGCGTAATGATTTGTGCGACATCAGGTATGTTGATGTTAGTCGGTGTTGGAGCGGGTACCGGTGTATTGCTTTGTATGATGAAATTCGTAAAGTAGAACGGATCTCCAATAAATCCAGCTGTACGAGCCGCATTAGTATAGGTAATGGTCGCCAATTTATTGTTGGGTAAGATTAAGATGTTCGTGCCAGTGCTTGGGCCAATGATACTTTGTATTTGTGTAAATGAAAGGGTGCTGGCTTGATTATTAACGCTGCCTGAATTGAATTCATTACCCGAAGTCGGTGCTGCTAAGTTCAAGGTGAGAGGGCTAGTATAACCGCTATAATCTATCACATTTGTATTGGTGGTGTTGCCGCCATTAATGGTGCCCGTGATATTGCTGTTACCTATAAAGGTGAATGTATTGGTGTCGATGCCGCCCACTAAATTTTGAATGTTAGAGAATCCGCCACTGACACCTGTGACAGTGCCTGCATTAATGCCATTGATAGTCCATTGTGTGACGCCGCTTACAACAGTGAGTGTATTACTCGTGCCGCCGCCTGTGATTGAGCCATCAATCGAGCCGCCGCTCTCTAAGATAAAGTCATTGCTGCCTGCGCCATCGATGAGATTACCAAATGCTGTAAAGACATTACCATTGACAGTACCTCCATCATGACTGTTGATATGCCAGATTGAGTTATCAGGACCAACTAAGCTGCTGCTTGCACCGTTGCCGACGAAGTTGGATACACCGCTAAAGGTACCGCCGATATTGGTGGATGTATGTTGTTGGATATCAACCGTAGGTGATGATAATGCGCTGACATCTAACGTTGAATTAGCACCACCGGTTAAGTTGCCGGTAATTGCAGCGCTGTTATTTGCAAAAGCAAAGATGTCTGAAGCGCCGCCCGTCAAGTTACCAAAGGCTGTGAAATTCTTACCTAGGATGCTGCCGACATTATTATTTGAAATATTCCAAGTATTGCTGCCGGAAGTATTCGTGAAAGTGTTGCTGCCTGCACCGCCAGTGAAGTTGGTGAT
>BMAG01000005.1 GCA_014132595.1 Gammaproteobacteria bacterium
GCATTAAATTTGTATTTGATGCAAAATATCCGGGATAATTTTGAATATAGTACTGCCGAACGTCTTCATCTGATGAAAGAATAATGTATAGAGAATCTTTGAGATAAGCTTCTTTGTTAGACGTAAAAAAAGCGACGGCCATATCAGCTAATGGCTTCAATTCGTTGGTTACTGCGTTCGTTCCTAAAACAGTAATACCGCCTACTACGCTGCTTGTGCAACTCACAAGAATTTCAGGAACGCCTAAATCTTTTAAAACCTTTAAATGATTAGGATCTTTGAAAAAATCAGAGGCATTCACTACAAATTGACCGCAACGAACTACTCTATCAATCATGCTCGTTGAGTTACCGAATTGAACGGCTTGGTCAACTAAATCAGCAGCTCCTGTCATTTTTTCGGCGATGATGGAGCATGGCAAGGTAATCGTTTCATAAAGAAAATTCTGTACTGAAAATGGGGGCATAAGACTTGTTATAAAATCATCTTGTGTAGCCGCATCGGGTGGATTAAATATTCCTAACAAATCATCATAGAGTTGGCCAAATTTTTCTGGATCGCTAACATGTATATTGACAGTGTTGAGTATTTCTCCAATTATTTTATTTCGTAATTGGGTAGCCATTCCTGGTTCAGGACCGCTTACTTGTTTTAAAATAGCTTCAATCAGGCTGATTTTTCTTCCCTGATCGGCTTCTCTTGAGCCAGTTGTGATTGAGTCAAGAAATGCTTCTACTCTGGCAGGCAGGGCTTGTAAGGCTCTTAAAATTTTCTTTTCAGCTTCAACTTGATTTGCAAGAATTGACACAGGTTCATATTTCTCTTCCAGTTCCTGAAAGCGCTCCATGATTCGTCTTTCATAGCTGTCTTTCATGAAAGCAACAGACCAATGAGCATTTTCTGCAGACATTATTTCAAGCTGGCATTGTTTGATTAAATGGTTGCAAATGCGGGTAGCGTTCAAATGAAAACCGTTTTCTTTAGAAACTTCATCAAATGAATGCGTGGTGCTTAAAATGGAGAGTGAAAACCAAGGATTTGAAGACCCATCGCTTTGTAATCGCATAATTGCAAATTGCTTTTTGACGAGATCTTTCAATGCGTCAGGTGTGATTTGAGGATAATGCTTCGCTAAGTGTTCAACGCAAAGATCAGAAAGAAATTTGATGAGATCGGCGGTCCCATTAGGCGCTTCTTTTAATTCGGAATAACTTTCCATTTTATCAAGACCTTATCATATTAAAGGGGCTCGGAGAGAGTTAATTTTTATGCAATAGAATAGATAGATAGTTCGGCCAAGATTAGCATATTTTTTGACCATAATCAAGCAAAAATGATAGATTATGTATTAACTTTGATAGGGTATCTCATAGAAAGCAAGACTTATTTTAGACGTACCATTCATCCAATTTTTCTCGAAGTGTTTCAAGGCCTTTATTTTTTAAGGCAGAAAATGTTTGAACTGTCATTGGATTAGAATACTCTGTTATTTTTTTGCGGACCTCCTGCAATGTTCGAGTTGTTTCGCTGTGGGTGAGTTTATCGGCTTTATTTAATAAAATATGCACGGGCAAGTCGCATTCGCTGCACCAGGCTAACATATTTTGATCGAACTCTTTTAAGGGATGACGAATATCCATGACGAGTACGAGTCCTTGCAAACAATTGCGATTGCGTAAATAGGCATCTAACAATCGCTCCCATTTTCGTTTCATCTCATCAGGTACTTTGGCATAGCCGTAGCCTGGCAGATCTGCAATGCGTCGATGCTCATCAATAGAAAAAAGATTAATCAGCTGTGTACGTCCCGGTGTTTTGCTGACACGTGCTAAGCCTTTGTTCTGGGTCAAGATATTGAGTACGCTGGATTTTCCAGCATTGGACCGTCCGATGATGGCCACTTCTGAACCTGTATCGGTGGGCAGTTGATCCAGGTTTGCGACGCTTAACATGAATTGCATTTTTTGATAATTAGGTTTGGTCATGGTTCTTACTTTTCTATAGAATAGCCGGTTATGAAAACGACCATCTTACTTGATTCTCTCAATGACGCCCAGTGTGAAGCGGTGGCGGCGCCCTTATGTCATCAATTAATTTTAGCGGGAGCAGGCAGCGGCAAGACACGAGTCTTAGTGCATCGTATCGCCTGGTTGATCGAAAATGAAGGGCTGTCTCCGTATAATATTTTAGCAGTGACGTTTACGAATAAAGCGGCGCATGAAATGCGGTCGCGTCTTGAAGCCATGATCGGTGGTTCTGTTAAAGCAATGTGGGTTGGTACATTCCACGGTCTTGCGCATCGTTTCTTAAGGCTGCATTGGAATGATCTCAATTTGCCGGAAGGATTTCAAATTGCAGATTCGGATGATCAATTGCGTATTATTCGCCGCTGCATGGCCGCACTCAGTTTAGATGAAGATAGATGGCCGCCTAAAAAAGCGCAATGGTTTATTAACGCAAGAAAAGATGAAGGTCTCGAGCCGCATCAGGTGCCGGATTATGGAGATATGTCTACAAAGACCTTGATTCGGGTTTATCGTGCTTATACCGAAGCATGTCAGCGCGCAGGTTTAATTGATTTTGCTGATTTATTATTATTGGTTCATCGATTGTGGATCACGCATCCTGAAATTTTAGCGTACTATCAAGAACGATTTCGCTGCATTTTGGTGGATGAGTTTCAGGATACTAATGATATTCAATATGCTTGGGTGCGACTGCTTGCGGGGAAAAATAATAATGTGATGATTGTCGGCGATGATGATCAATCTATTTATGGCTGGCGCGGGGCTAAAATTGAAAATATTCATCGTTTCAAAAAAGATTTCCCGGATGCAAAAATTACACGCTTAGAACAAAACTATCGTTCGACAGGTATTATTTTGAAAGCAGCGAATGCATTGATTGAAAATAACTCGGCGCGTATGGGGAAAAATTTATGGACTTCGGGTTCTGAAGGTGAGCGTATTACCGTGTATGCGGGCTTTAATGATTTGGATGAAGCGCGTTTCGTGGTAAGCCGCATTAAAGATTGGCAAGCGATGGGGAATTCGTTAGGAACGGTTGCTGTGTTATACCGCTCGAATGCGCAATCACGGGTGATTGAAGAAGCATTGATGCAATTTGGCCTTCCTTATCGTGTATATGGTGGATTACGGTTTTTTGATCGTGCGGAAATTAAAGATGCACTGGCCTATTTGCGGTTAGTTTCCAATCGAAATGATGATGCGGCTTTTGAGCGTATTGTGAATACACCGACGCGCGGTATTGGCGATCGCACAATTGAGATGCTGCGTGAGCAGGCTACTGAAAAAAATATTTCGTTGTGGCGGGCTGCGGAAGAACTATTATCGCTGCAAGTATTTCCTGCGCGTGCAGCGAATGCGTTGCAGGGATTTATCCAGCTTATTTCTACGTTGCATGAGGATACTCAGAAATTAGTGTTATGTGAGCAAGTGGAGCATGTCGTTTCGCATAGCGGCTTGATTGAGCATTATCGTAAAGAAAAAGGTGAGAAAGGGTTAACGCGTTTAGAAAACTTGGACGAGTTAATGAATGCGGCACGTCAGTTTGATGCGCATGAGCTTGAAGAAGATATGCCGCCTTTAGCGGCATTTTTGTCATATTCTGCGTTGGAGTCTGGGGATAATCAGGCAGATAGCGGCTCTGAAGGTATCCAACTCATGACATTGCATTCTGCTAAAGGATTGGAATTTCCTTTGGTGTTTTTGTGTGGATGTGAGGAAGATCTTTTTCCGCATCGAATGTCGATGGATACCGCGGAAGGATTAGAAGAAGAGCGTCGATTGTGTTATGTGGGAATGACACGGGCAATGCAGAAACTCTATATGACGTATGCTGCTGTGAGACGATTGCATGGAAAGGAAGTTTACCATCGTGCTTCTCGGTTTTTGTTGGAGATCCCGGAAGAATTTAAAGAAGAGTCTCGGTTGAAGACGACGGTTTCGCGGCCTCAGTCGTATTCGGCTTCTCCTGCTTCAGCAAATAAATGGGCGGCGGATAATGATGGGGGAATGCAGATTGGACAGCGGGTGACGCATCAACAGTTTGGTGAAGGCATCGTGCTGCAATACGAAGGACGTGGGGAACATGCGCGGATTCAAGTGAGGTTTGAAAAAGTTGGAACGAAATGGTTGATTGCAAGTTTTGTTGCGGGGCTGACATGAAATGAAAGTGGCTGGGTAGGAATGCCTGCTCCTGCAATTTCAAGCGATAGTGTTTGAATCTTATAAATAGAGAAATCATGATGTGTTATGCATTGATTCGAAAAATTTTGTTTTGTCTTGCGCCGGAGCGTGCGCATGATTTTACTTTAAAGGCGTTGCGGTTAGCTCAAAAGTGGCGGTTAACTGGATTTTTGTCCTCCCCTGTTTCTTCCCCAGTCAAAGTCATGGGATTGGAATTTCCTAACTTTGTAGGATTAGCTGCAGGGTTAGATAAAAATGGTGAGTATATTGATGCATTATCTACACTGGGTTTTGGGTTTATTGAAGTGGGAACCGTGACGCCTCGGCCTCAACCCGGGAATGTTTCGCCGCGATTGTTTCGATTGGTAGAACAGAAAGCCATTATCAATCGGATGGGGTTTAATAATAAAGGCGTGGAATATCTTGTTGGATGTTTAAAAAAAACAAAATATAAAGGGGTTTTGGGAATTAACATTGGCAAGAATAAAGATACGCCGATTGAAAAGGCCGTGGATGATTATTTGTATTCGATGCGGTTAGTCATTCCTTTTGCAAGTTATATTACGATTAATGTTTCATCGCCTAACACAGAAAATTTACGTCAATTGCAGCATGGGGAATTATTGCAGAGTTTATTGCGTGCCTTGAAAGCGGAACAAGCTGAATTTTTTGATAAGACAAATAAATATGTCCCGCTGGTTGTGAAAATTTCTCCGGATTTAACGCCGGATGAATTAGAACAGATGTGCGCTATTTTTGTGGCTGAAAAAATAGAGGGTGTGATTGCAACGAATACAACGCTTTCTCGGGATGGTGTGGAATCGTCGCCTTTAGCAGTTGAAACAGGAGGTTTGAGTGGAAAGCCTGTGCGAAAGCGATCGACTGAAACGGTTAAACAGCTGCATATGATTTTAGGAAATAAAATTCCGATTATTGGTTGTGGGGGGATTTCTTCAGCGGAAGATGCTGCAGAGAAAATGGCTGCGGGCGCAAGTTTGGTGCAGGTTTATACGGGATTGATTTATCAAGGCCCAAGCTTGATTAGAGAGATTTGCCAAACAAGTAAATGAATAATCGCAATGATAGTGTTGAATCAAAAATGAGAGAAAATACGATGAATATCCCAGAAATATCTGTGCAGGAACTTCAAATCATGCGTGAATCAAATGCGGATTTCTTTTTATTGGACGTGAGAAATCCTAACGAATATGCTATTTGCAATTTAGGCGGACACTTAATTCCGTTAAAGGAACTCCCCTCTCGTCTTTCTGAATTAAATCCAGAAAAACCTATTGTTGTGCATTGTCATTCCGGCGGCCGCTCGCGTGTTGCGGCGGAGTTTTTAATGGAGCATGGATTTAAAAATGTATGTAATCTGCGTGGCGGTATTACTGCATGGTCAAATGAAATTGATCCGACTTTACCCAAATATTAGGATTTTGAGACGAAGTGCTTGCAGTATGTTCATTGCTTACTGGTTTGGAACTTGGATCCTTTATTCGACTGTGACCGACTTTGCTAAATTTCGAGGTTGATCCACGTCAGTGCCCTTCAATACGGCCACATGATACGCCAATAATTGCAGAGGAATGGTGTAAACAATGGGAGCGAGTATTTTATCAACGGTCGGCATTTCTATGATGTGAATACCTTCATCCGTTGATTTCATGTTATCAGTAAATACATATAACTCACCACCGCGTGAACGTACGGTGTGTAAGTTTGATTTTAATTTTTCAAGCAATTCATCATTCGGTGCGACGGTTACAACCGGCATATTTTTGTCGACGAGTGCCAGAGGTCCATGCTTGAGTTCGCCTGCTGGATAACCTTCTGCATGAATATAGGAAATTTCTTTTAATTTAAGAGCACCTTCTAATGCGATGGGGAAAAGTGCGCCGCGACCTAAAAATAAAGCATGTTCTTTGTCTACGAAACGTGCGGCAAACTTTGCAATCGTGTTATCGAGTTTGAGTGCTGATACGAGTGCTTGTGGAAGTTTGCGCAACTCTGCCACCAAATGATGCTCTGTTTCAGCAGTTAATTGGTGATGCCGTCCTAATACAATCGTTAACATCAAGAGTGCGGTAAGCTGTGCTGTAAAAGCTTTAGTGGATGCAACACCAATTTCCATGCCTGCGCGCGTCATAAAGTGCAGTTCTGATTCGCGAATCAAGGAGCTTTCGGGGACATTGCAAATGGCGAGGGAACTTAAAAATCCTGATTTTTTTGCAAGACGTAAAGCGGCTAATGTGTCTGCTGTCTCACCGGATTGGGATAAAGTGACGAATAAGCTGTTGGGCGGTACGATGATTTTGCGATAACGAAATTCACTGGCAACTTCAACTGAACAGGGAATACCGGCAATGGATTCTAACCAATATCGTGCTACCATGGCCGCATGATAGCTTGTGCCGCAAGCAATCAATTGTACGTGCTGCACCTTTTGAAAGATTTTCGAGGCATTGATACCAAAAGCGCTTTCAATGATCGTGTCTTTGCCTAGGCGTCCTTCTAAATTGGTAGTGATCGCTTGAGGCTGCTCAAAAATCTCTTTCATCATGTAATGTCTAAATTTGCCGCGGCTCATGCTATCTAATTTAAGATCGACGGGATGAACTTTACGTTCTACGGGTTTATTTTGTGAATCATAAATTGAAATGCTCGTTTTTGTTATTTCAGCAATGTCACCTTCTTCGAGATAAATAAACTGATTGGTGACTGATAATAAGGCGAGCGGATCGGATGCAAAAAAGTTTTCCCCTTTTTCTCCTTTTCCAATCACCAAAGGCGAGCCTTGGCGTACAGCAATGAGACGATCTGGAGATTGGGTAGATAGAATGCCTAAGGCAAACGCACCTTCAAGCTTTGCAACGGCTTTTTGAGTTGCGAGAAGTAAATCTCCTGTTTTCTTAAGATGATAATGTATCAAATGTACGACCGTTTCTGTGTCTGTGTCTGAATTAAATTGATAGCCTTCTTCTAGAAGAAACGTTTTTAATTTTTCGTGATTTTCAATAATACCATTGTGTACCAAGGCGATTTCGTTGTGTGAAATTAAAGGATGCGCGTTTTGTTCGGAAGGTATGCCGTGTGTTGCCCAGCGTGTATGTGCAATACCGATATTGCCATCGATGGATGAGTGTGCGATGAGATTTTCCAGTTCGCGTACTTTCCCTTGGGTGCGTAAACGTTCAAGCTGATGTTTGCTCGATAAAATAGCCAGACCTGCGGAATCATAACCTCGGTATTCCAGGCGTTTTAAGCCATCGACTAAAACTTGAATGATACTACGTTCAGCGATTGCGCCGACTATACCGCACATATTAAATCTCCTGTGTGTTTTTCTTCTTACGTTGCCAATTGGCAATACTACGTTGAGGGGTGCGACCTATCGTTAATTGTTCTGGGGGCGCGTCCCTAGTTATGGTTGAGCCTGCGCCAATCGTTGCGCCTACCCCGATTTTGACCGGTGCAACTAAAGAAGCATTCGAGCCTATGAAGGCATCATCACCAATGATCGTTTTATGTTTGTTTGCGCCATCATAATTACAAGTAATGGTTCCAGCGCCTATATTCACGCGCTGTCCGATTTCACTATCACCAATGTAACCAACATGGTGGGCTTTGGTATGAGAATCTATCAGGCTGTTTTTTATTTCAATGAAGTTACCCACTTGTACGCTGGATGCGATACGCGTTCCTGGTCGAAGACGTGCAAAAGGACCGATGACGGAATGTTCTGCGATTTCTGCGCCTTCGATGACGCAATTTTCTTTTATTTCTACATGATCGGCTAAGATCACATTGCGCAAAACGGAATTGGCACCAATGAGACAATGATTGCCGATGGTAACTCGTCCTTCGACGATGACATTGATATCAATCGTCACATCCGTTCCTACGGTTAATTCTCCCCTCACATCAAAACGGGTTGGATCACATAAGGTTACACCTTGACCCATGAGTTTTTCTGAATATCGATGCTGATAAAAACGTTCTAGTTCTGCAAGCTGAATGCAATTATTGATTCCTAAGATTTCTTCATATCGCTGCGGTTCTTGACTATGAATAGGGATTTTAGCATCCACGGCCATTTGAACGAGGTCTGTGAGATAAAATTCTTTTTGTGCGTTATTGTTTTTTAATTGAGGCAGCCATTTTTGTAGATAATGCGCTGGAATTAAATAAATGCCGGTATTGATTTCTTGAATTGTACGCTCTTTATCTGTCGCTTCTTTTTCTTCAACGATACGCACTATTTTATTTTTTTCATCACGGATGATACGTCCTAAGCCTGCAGGCTTAGGCACTCGAGCGGTAATAATCCCAAGTGCATTTTCAGGGGTGTCTTGAATAAGTTGATGCAATGTTTCTGATGTAATTAAAGGAACATCCCCATAAAGAATCAGCACGCGATTCGATGGAGATAGATGCGACAATGCTTGCTGTACGGCGTGACCTGTGCCGAGTTGTTGCTGCTGCTCGACCCACGTGACGTTTAAATTTGCCAACATTTTGCGCACAGCCTCTCCTTGGTGCCCATAGATAACGATAGGAGGACTCACGGGATTTAGAGAGGCGCTGTTTTGTACGACATGTTCCAATAAAGGTTTGCCTGCAAGTTTATGAAGCACTTTCGGTAAGCGGGAATTCATGCGCTTGCCTTGCCCTGCAGCCAGGATAACGATATTAAGGGACATAGAAAGGTAAAATCCTTGGTAAATTTTTGCGATTATATATCAGAAGCTAGGGATTGGCATTATTCTCTGAGGTTTCTTTAAGGCAGTGGATTATTTTTTAAACAGATCTAATTGTGAACGGCCTGCGAACCCGTTTGCGTTAGTTAAAAACGCAAACGGGTTCGCAGGCCGTTCACGTTCACGATGAGGTTTGTTGATATGGGGGGCTGTGGGCAACCCCAAGATCCTTTACCAAGTCCTGCACAATCGGAAGATCAAATGTACTTTTATCAATACAAATAAACGCCGTATGCTCCAGTTTATCGCCAATCGCATCAATCATCAGGGATATTTTATTTAAAGGACGAACATGACCCTGCTCATTGGCAATTAAAATGGGATCATCGCTTATCGTGTAGGATTGATGCGGAGTTTGAATCAATGCGAGCTGCCAATCTTGTATCATTTGTTTGTGGGTAGATTTGAATTTCTGTAAGAGGTTTTTGACACGTTCTAAATCATCCGCATCAATGCGAATAATTTTCGGCATTTGCCGATAATGCAAACGTTTGGCAATTTGTGCAGCAGGGTGTTCCGTATTCATTTGCGCTAATGATTTGACGATTGCAGAAACATCGTAGTCACATAATTCTTTATAGTTCGCATAATTTTGTGTAATAAAATGGTGCGTATGTTGCTTTAAGTCCGTTTCAGTATTGATTTCGTGATTAAACTGATTGGCGTGCGATAAGAAAATACCTAAGCGAGTTTCTTTGATATCAGCATAAGGTACGTAATTATCCAGACTTTCCGCAAGGCTGATTAATAATTTAATAAGATAAAATTCCAGCGCCAATTTTTTTTGATGAAGATAAATGTTGCGTGTCATTAAACGTCTGGCCATGAGGTAGTGTTCAACAACGCCGATTCCTTTATGTGTGAGACCTAACCGCTCTCCTTGCCCGGAATTAACAATCACCATTGAGTTGAGCATCCAGCGTAAATCAAACTCACCATACGCAACACCGCAAAAATGACTATCACGTAATAGGTAATCCAGGCGGTCCGCATCGAGCTGTGATGAAACAATATCTGCTAACAAACGCTTAACGGGTGCTTTATGCATGATCATCGCTTCAATCAGTTTGAATTTTTCTTCGGTGAGATTATGGCGTGGATTATGTCGATTATAATCATCAAAAAATGCTTTGGTCCGATATTCAGCCAGGAAAAACGGCGTCCATGCTTCGTGGCGGATTAATTTTTTATGAAATAAATCTTCAAACGTATGTGAAAAAGGCCCGTGACCAATATCATGTAATAGACAGGCAATCATTACCAATTGCCGTTCTTCTTCTGCCAGCCCAATTTTGTGTGCAATTTGGCCAGCAATGTATGCGCATCCCAGGCAATGATTAAAACGTGTATGCACGGCACCTGGGAAAATAAAATCACCCATCCCTAATTGTTTGATATGACGCAACCGTTGAAAATTGGGGCTGTCAATAAAAGGCTTTAGCCAATTATTTTCAATAGTAGAAAATTGCATGGTGCCATGCACAGGGTCTTTGATGACGTGATAGATATTTTCATTGTTCATAGTAAATTACTTGCAAATGACATAAATCCTAGTGCGATTCTATCTCACAGGGGTCTTCTACAGCCAGTAAAAAATAGAATCGTTTTAAATTCCGCCTGGCGCTTCCTTCGCTGATTGATTAAGATGATATGCAACACGAGTTAATGAGAGAGGTCATGGTGAAAAAACGCGGTTTAGGGAAATCATTAGATGCATTGTTAGTTGGATCGTCTGTGGTTGAAGAACAAGATCGATCTGATAATAATAAAGAAAAATTATGTCAATTATCAGTCAATTTGATCCAAAGTGGTAAGTATCAACCGAGAAAGGATATGAGTCCTGAAGGATTGGAGAATCTCGCAAGTTCAATTCGTGTGCAAGGCGTAATACAGCCAATAATTGTCAGGCATTTGTTAGGCGGTCGTTATGAGATCGTGGCAGGTGAAAGACGCTGGCGCGCAGCACAATTGGCGGGACTTACAGAAATTCCTGCGATTGTCAGAGATATTCCAGATGAAGCGGCCGTTGCGATTGCCCTAATTGAAAACATTCAGCGTGAAAATTTAAATCCTGTTGAAGAGGCGATGGCTTTGCAGCGTTTGCTGGATGAATTTTCCATGACCCATAACCAGGTGGCTGAAGCGGTTGGTAAATCACGTGCGAGTGTGAGTAATTTATTGCGATTACTGGCGTTGCCTATTGAAGTAAAAACGATGCTTGAACATGGCGATATAGAAATGGGACATGCGCGTGCTTTATTAACGTTACCCGTGAATGCACAAATTGAAGTGGCTCTTATAATTGCGAATAAAGGATTATCTGTACGCGAAACAGAAGATCTTGTTCGTCGCATGCATATGCCAAAGCTTGCTAGCATGCCAAAATCCATGGATCCTGATGTGGTGCGATTGCAAGAATCGTTATCCCAGCGGCTTAAGCTGCCTGTTGCGATTTCGCATAGCGCCAAAGGAAAAGGAAAATTAGTGATCCGTTATAAAAGTATTGCTGATCTGGATGCTTTGTTGGAATATTTTCAATAGCGCCATAAGCGATTTACTACGAGCAGAATTATACCAGGAATGTTGCTTATGAATTCCCCTCTCCCGCATTTAAGAGAGATGTTCTTGTATCATTTTGTGGGCGAAAGAGGGGAATTTCTAGGCAATATTAGTGGAACAACTCAGATTGCAATGCGGTTTGATACTATTTCTAATCTGCCCCAATAACCATAATGAAAATAGGTTTGATTTGAACAAAAAACAAATACTAGCAATCAGTCTCGGTAATACGCTTGAATGGCTAGACTTCGGGTTAATCATTTATATGGCGCCATTAATCGGCGCCACTTTTTTCCCTCATCGTACGACTACTGCGGCAGCACTTGAAACCTTAACTGTTTTTGCAGCGGGGTTTATTTGCAGGCCTTTGGGCGGGATTATCTTTGGCCATTTTGGCGATACGCTGGGACGGGCAAAACCGTTGCGTTTTTCTGTTTTGCTCATCGCTTTGTCGACCATACTTGTCGGTATTTTACCTTCTTATGAGTCGATAGGATGGCTGTCACCTCTGTTATTTACTCTGATTCGCTTAGCTCAAGGTATTTCCATTGGTGGTGAATATACCGGTGTAATGATCATGCTTGCTGAGTCGGCACCTAAAAATAGACGAGGATTTCTGACAAGCTTTGCTGCATCAGGTGCAAATTTAGGATTTTTATTAGCGACGGTCTTGCTAGTCTTTTTGAAGATGCATTTTAGTAAAGAGGCTATTTCAGATTGGGCATGGCGGCTGCCTTTTTTGTTAGCAGGGCTGCCCGGCATTCTTATTCTGTACTATCGTTTCAAATTATCTGAAACACGTGTCTATGCACGGTTGCAGTCAACGCATCATTTAACACCGATTCCATTTTTGACAGCGTTGACGCTTGCTCCGAGGCAGCTTTTGATTATCCTTGGATTGACCTGCATGAGTTCCAGTTTTTATTATATTTTTTTCGGGTTTATGCCGACTTATTTAGATATCTTTGTGGGCGTTTCTTTGCAAAACTCGCTTTTAATTCAATCTTTATTATTAATTGCGATGCTTATCCTGGTTCCCATCGCCGGTTTATGGGGCGACTTATGGAATCGTAGAAACATGTTATTGCTCACCGCTGTCTGTATTATTATTTTTGCACTGCCTTGTTTTCAACTTTTAGAATCGGGAAAGCAAGCGAGTATCCTATTGGCTATGATGATTGCAACTTTCATTAGTTCATTGGATCAAGGAAACAGTCTTGCGGCTGTTGTGGAAAATTGTCCAGAGAATGTCCGGTATAGCGGTATCGCTTTTTCCTATAATTTGGGTATGGCGCTCTTTGGCGGTACTGCGCCGATCATCGTTTCTTTATTAATAGCAAAAAACGGATCGCTTTCACCCGCTTATTATTTGATGGGAATGGCCAGTATTAGTTTATTGGCCGCAAGCAGGCTTCTTCGAGACAATCAATCAATGCAGTTTATCGATTTTCTTTAATCTGAAATTTCCCTAATTTCACATTGCAGTACCTTCAAAAAATCATTATACTCGCCCGAACTTTCGCGGAGGATCGCGATATATTTGGGAGTAACGATATTGTCCACTGCATCTACACAATCAGTCACGAGCGCAGTGTATCGTATAGTTTTTTATCAGATCATGATGATAGTAGGTTTCGCGTTGATATTATTTCTAACAAAAGACATAAAAAGCGGGTTTTCAGCGATGATAGGCGGATTAGCTTATTGGCTGCCGACCACTATTTTTACGCGTAGTGTGGCGGCTTGCTCAAGCGTGCGTGCGATGGGTCGTTTTATGATCGCCTTTTTTGGCGGCGAAGTTTTTAAATTAGCCTTAAGCGGCACTTTGTTTTTGTTGGCTGTTAAATATATGCATGTTCAAATCCTAGATGCCGTGGTCGGATTGGTCGTTGGGATTGTTGCTTTTTGGGCTGCGTCTATTCTTTGTCTTTATCGATCCAGGGTTGCATTATGAGTCAGCTGCCAGGCAATTACATTGAGCATCATTTAGAACATCTTCAGTTAAATCTGAATACATTTACCATGGGTAATGGTGGTTTTTGGACGCTGAATCTGGATACTTTTATTGTAGGGTTGATCACGGCTTTATTGATCGGCGGTTTGTTTCGTTATGTGGCTGTTAATATGACAGTCGGCGTGCCGGGCTGTTTGCAGAATTTTGTGGAAGCTTGCATTGGATTTGTCGATCGCACTGTGCGTGACACTTATCATGGGAAAAGTCAGTTGATCGCCCCCTTGGCGCTGACGCTTTTTTTATGGATCTTTTTAATGAATACACTGGACTTGTTGCCAGTGGATTTTATACCATCTCTGATGCAAATGATGGGGGTGCAGCACTTTAAAATAGTGCCGACGGCTGATCCGAACATGACGTTCAGCATGTCTATTACTGTATTTTGCCTGATTCTTTTTTATAACTTTACTGTAAAAGGCTGGCATCTGGGTAAAGAAGTATTGACGAAGCCTTTTGGGCCATGGTTATTTCCAGTGAATATTTTCTTCCGCTTATTGGAAGAGCTTGTAAAGCCATTTTCGTTAGCGTTACGACTTTTTGGCAACATGTTTGCGGGTGAGCTTATTTTTGTGTTAATTGCGATGCTGCCTTGGTGGTCTCAGTGGTTGCCAGGTGGAATATGGGCAATTTTTCATATTTTAATTATTACGGTTCAAGCGTTTATTTTTATGATGCTGACAATTGTGTATCTCAGCATGGCGCATGACTCACATTAATACACGTATTCTTTAATTGTTAGGAGGTTCAATGGAAATCGCAAGTTTGGTAGCACAAGTACAAAGTTTTAAAGCTATTGCAGCAGGATTGTTAATTGGTCTTGCATCGTTGGGAACCGCAATCGGCTTTGGAATTTTAGGTGGAAAATTTGTTGAAGGTGTTGCGCGTCAGCCAGAATTATCCAATTTATTGATGGTGCGAGTCTTGATTATGTCAGCATTGGTCGACGCATTTGCGGTTATCTCGATCGTAATGGGTCTGTTGTTGTTTTTTACAAATGGTCCTTTTGTTTCTTATGTTTTGGAAACAGCCAAGCAAGTTAGTTAAGCGCGAGGATGAAGAATGGAGATTAATGCAACTTTAATCGGTCAGCTGATCACTTTTGCGATCTTGGTGTGGTTTATCATGAAATATGTATGGCCCCCGATCTCCAAGGCGATGCAAGAACGTGAAAAAAATATTGCCGCCGGTTTAGAAGCGGCTGAGCGCAGCAAGCGTGAGCTTGATGCAGCTCAGCATAAAGCAATATCTATCATTCATGATGCCAAACGCGATGCGTCTCATGTCGTGGAGTCAGCGCATAAACGCTCCGTTCAGATTCTTGAAGAAGCAAAAGACGCGGCAAGAGAAGAAGGCAATCGTTTAATCGCTCATGCAAAAAATGAGATTGAACGAGAAGTGACTCAGGCAAAAGATGTTTTACGTAAACAATTATCCCAACTTGCAGTACAAGGTGCAGAAAAAATTATTAAACATAATTTAGATGCAGCGAAACAAAAAGCACTGCTTGATGAATTTGTGGCTGAACTCTAATGATAGGTAGAATGACAACACTCGCAAGACCTTATGCCACTGCAGCATTTGAATATGCTTTGCAAAAAAATGCCCTGTCTGCTTGGGATGAGATGTTGGCGAGTGCCGCATTCGTAGCCAAAGATAAAGCGGTTCTTTCCTTATTGGCGAGCCCCGCAGTATCAAAACAAAAAATGGCTGATTTTTTCTGTGACGTATTGTCTAAAGTGTTGGATAAAGAAAAGCGCAATTTCATTTATTTACTCGCTGAAAAAAATAGGTTATCCGTTTTGCCGGATATTTCCAGTTTGTTTAAAGCGTACCGCGCAGAACATGAGAAAAAATTAACGGTGCAAGTCACTTCAGCTATTGCGCTGGATGCGGCATATCAGCAAGAGTTGATAGCCACATTATCAAAACGGTTGCAGCGTCAGGTTTCGTTGCAATGTGACACGGATCCCTCTTTGCTGGGTGGCATTGTTGTGAAAGCGGGAGATAGAGTCATGGATGGGTCTGTGCGCGGCAAATTAAATCGATTATACGAATCTCTTTAAGGTAATGAACTATGCAGCAAACGCAATTGAGTCCGGTAGAAATTAGTGAGTTAATCAAAGAGCGCATTTCGCAATTTGATGTTGCAACTGAAGTGCGAACTGAAGGCACGATTGTCAGTATTAAAGACGGTATTGTGCGTATTTATGGTTTGTGGGAAGTCATGCAAGGTGAAACGATTGAACTTCCTGGAAATACGTTTGCGGTGGCACTTAATTTGGAGCGTGATTACGTTGGCGCTGTTGTCTTAGGCAGAACGGATCATTTATCGGAAGGGCAAATTGCAAAATGTACTGGACGTATTTTAGAAGTCCCTGTGGGTGAGGCTTTATTAGGCCGTGTTGTTGATGCATTAGGAAATCCTATTGATGGTAAAGGTGCAATTCATGCAACTGAAACTGCGCCGGTTGAAAAAGTGGCGCCGGGTGTTATTTTCCGTCAGCCTGTTTCTCAACCTTTGCAAACAGGTTTGAAAGCGATTGACTCCATGGTGCCAATTGGCCGAGGTCAACGTGAACTTATTATTGGTGATCGACAAACGGGTAAAACGGCTGTTGCAGTTGATACGATTATTAATCAACGCGGCACCGGTGTTATCTGTATCTATGTTGCCATCGGTCAAAAAGCTTCTTCTATTGCATCGGTCGTTCGTAAATTAGAAGAACATGATGCAATGTCCTATACCATTATTGTCGCAGCCCCTGCTGCTGATGCGGCTGCATTGCAATATATCGCGCCCTATGCAGGTTGTACGATGGGTGAGTATTTCCGTGACAGAGGCCAAGACGCTCTTATTATTTATGATGATTTAACCAAACAAGCTTGGGCTTATCGTCAAATTTCACTTTTATTACGTCGTCCTCCAGGACGTGAAGCCTATCCTGGCGATATTTTCTATTTGCATTCACGTTTGTTGGAACGTGCGTCACGCGTTAATGCAGAATATGTTGAGAAGATGACAAACGGTAAAGTCAAAGGTAAAACCGGTTCATTAACAGCATTGCCGATTATTGAAACGCAAGCAGGTGACGTCTCTGCGTTCGTTTCTACAAATGTTATCTCAATTACCGATGGTCAGATCTTCCTGGAAACAGATTTATTTAACTCAGGCATTCGTCCCGCAATTAACGCAGGTTTATCGGTTTCTCGTGTGGGCGGTGCTGCACAAACCAAGATTATTAAAAAATTAGTGGGCGGTATTCGTATTGCACTTGCACAGTATCGTGAATTAGCTGCATTTTCACAATTTTTGTCGGATTTAGATGAAGCGACTCGCAAACAGTTGGAACGCGGTCAACGTATCACTGAGGTGATGAAGCAGAAACAATACCAACCTCTTTCTGTCGCCGAAATGTCTCTCATCTTGTACGCAGCGAGCGAAGGTTATTTAGATGACTTACCGCTTAATAAAATTGCTGATTTTGAGCATGGTATTTTAGGTTATGCACGCAGTAATTATCAGGATTTCATGACAAAAATTAATGAAACCGGTGATTACAGCGATGAAATTGTTAAAACACTGAAAACGATTATTACCTCGTTTAAAGAAAATTACATTTAAGGTAGTGCGTTATGACCGTCGCGAAAGAAGTTCGCACTAAAATTCGGAGCATTAAGAATACGCAAAAAATTACGCGCGCTATGGAGATGGTGGCTGCGAGTAAAATGCGTAAAGCGCAAGATCGTATGCGTCGTGCAAAACCGTATGCGCATAAAATTTTGCAAGTGATCGGTCATTTAGCAAAAGGCCATCCTGAATATCGCCATCCTTATTTGCAGGAACGTGAAATTAAGCGTGTTGGTTTTATAGTAGTGACCACAGATCGTGGTTTGTGCGGCGGGCTTAATTCCAATTTATTGAAGTATACTTTGCATGAAATTAAAAAATGGAAGGATAAAGGCGCGGAAATTAATCTTTGCTTAGTGGGCACTAAGGGAGAAAATTTCTTCAAGCGCATCGGCGGCAAAGTATTAGGCCATGTTGATCACTTAGGTGATGCACCCAAATTAACGGATTTGGTGGGTATCGTCAAAGTCATGTTAACGGCTTATATGGACAATCAGATTGACGCCTTGTTTTTATGTTCCAATGAATTTGTGAACACAATGAAACAAGAGCCGAACGTGCAGCAAATGCTGCCGATTGTGGCTTCAACAGACGTTAAACTGGAACATTATTGGGATTATATTTATGAACCTGATAATGCAAGAGAATTACTGGATACTTTGATGAATCGCTACATGGAATCACAAGTGTATCGAGGCGTGATTGAGAATATCGCATGTGAGCAAGCGGCAAGAATGATTGCAATGAAGAATGCAACTGATAATGCGGCTGATTTAATTAATGATCTGCAGTTGGTTTATCACAAGGCACGACAAGCAGCCATTACTCGGGAACTTACCGAAATTGTTGCGGGTGCGGCTGTCGTCTAACGAGATTAAACTGACATATTGCAAATAGTAATCATACAAAAATATAGACACATAGAGGTAACCTAAATGAGCATAGGTACAAATACAGGTAAAGTGATAGAAGTGATTGGCGCCGTGGTTGACGTTGAGTTTCCACATGGCGACGTTCCTAAAATTTTTCATGCGCTCAAAGTCGAAGAAAAAGATTTGGTTCTGGAAGTGCAACAACAATTAGGCGACGGCGTTGTTCGTACGATTGCAATGGGTACAACCGATGGGTTGCGCCGTGGTCTGAAAGTGAAGGATACGGGCGAACCAATTACGGTTCCTGTCGGTCAGGAAACCTTAGGACGCATTATGGACGTCTTAGGCGATCCCATTGATGAAGTCGGACCGATTGCAACAGACAAACGCTTGCCCATTCATCGCCCCGCTCCCTCTTTTGATGAACAGGCTGCTTCAGAAGAGCTGCTTGAAACAGGTATTAAAGTTATCGATTTAGTTTGTCCTTTTGCCAAAGGCGGTAAAGTGGGTTTGTTCGGCGGTGCTGGTGTTGGTAAAACCGTTAACATGTTGGAACTTATTCGTAACATTGCGATTGAACACAGTGGATTCTCCGTATTTGCAGGTGTTGGTGAAAGAACACGTGAAGGTAATGATTTTTATCTTGAAATGAAAGAATCCAAAGTATTGGATAAAGTATCTCTAGTGTATGGTCAGATGAATGAACCGCCAGGTAACCGTTTACGTGTTGCATTGACGGGTTTAACGGTTGCTGAAAGTTTCCGTGATGAAGGCCGTGATGTATTGCTCTTTATTGATAATATTTTCCGTTACACACTTGCTGGTGTGGAAGTCTCAGCTTTATTAGGCCGTATTCCATCCGCTGTGGGTTATCAGCCTACGTTGGCAGAAGAAATGGGATTGTTGCAGGAACGTATTACCTCAACCAAAACAGGTTCCATTACCTCTGTACAAGCTGTTTATGTACCTGCAGACGATTTAACAGATCCCTCTCCTGCAACCACCTTTGCACACTTGGACGCAACGGTTGTTTTATCAAGACAAATTGCAGAAATTGGTATCTACCCTGCGATTGATCCGCTGGATTCCACTAGCCGTCAATTAGATCCTTTAATTGTGGGCCAGGAACATTATGATGTTGCCTTGTCTGTTCAAAGAACATTGCAACGTTATAAAGAATTAAAAGATATTATTGCCATTTTAGGTATGGATGAACTATCTGAAGAAGATCGTTTGACTGTAATGCGTGCTCGTAAAGTGCAGCGTTTCTTGTCACAACCTTTCTTCGTTGCTGAAGTCTTTACAGGCGTGCCGGGGCGTTACGTTCCTATTAAAGAAACAATTCGTGCTTTCAAAGGTATTGTGGATGGTACTTACGATCACTTGCCAGAACAAGCTTTTTATATGGTCGGTACGATTGATGAGGCAATTGAAAAAGCGAAGACTATCAAGTAGTCCGATTAATTAGGCATTTTATATGACAGGTACCCGAGTGACATTACGTATAGACATAGTGAGCGCTGAAGAAGCTATTTTTTCGGGTGAAGCCGAGATGGTTTTTGCAACAGGCGCCATGGGCGAACTAGGCATTGCACCCGGTCATGCCCCTTTGGTGACGGCGTTGAAGTCCGGCAATATTCGCGTTATCTTGCCAGATACTAAAAAAGAAGAAGTTTTTTATGTCAAAGGCGGTATGTTAGAAGTACAACCTTTTGTGGTCACAGTGCTCGCGGATACTGTCGTTCGCGCACATGATATTGATGAAGCAGCGGCATTAGAAGCAAAAGCCCGTGCAGAGCAAGCACTTGCCAGCAAATCTTCTGAGATTGATTTTGCTAAAGCATCTGCAGAGTTAGCTGAAGCCATCGCACAGATACGCGCAGTACAGCGGTTGAAAAAGCATTTAAAATAAACCGTTCTACAGAACAAAATCTCATTTTATTATGTTATTCGGCCCATACTTACTTTGATGCGCAGTTAGCGAATCTCACTACTGTCACCCCGCAAAATTTTCGTGATAGGCCTGTGTTTTTTTAGACAGAGGACGAAAATTTTGCGGATGACAGCTCTGTTATTTGCATCAATTTAGATTTTCATTAACGAAATGCGTAACCCTTACAGCAATGACGAGGCCTTTGGCCTGGGAAAGGGCACTAAAATAGGAGTGGTTAATCAAAACTATGGTATTATTAGTTTAGATTCACATGAGCGCCGCACTGATGATGGCATCATTGTCTGGCCTTAGAAACAATTTCTTGATAAATTATGAGAAGGAAAAATTATTGCAATTTGATTATTACAGCAAAATTAAACTTCTTTAGAGAAAATATGAAAAAAATAATAGCGGGTTTTTTAGTAGTATTGATTTTAATGAGTACGATTATAATAAATTGTTATGCTTCTGAGCCTCTTGATTATTCTAGCTCAGCGGAATATTTTAAGCACTGTGGAAATACGCCTTATAATCGTAATTCCCCATGCGATATATATCTTTCTGCTGTAATTGATACAATGACAGTTCTGAATAAACCACTGTGTATAAAAACATTTGATTCCAACAAAATTATTTATGAAAAAATTATGAAGGTTGCAACTAATTATTTAAAAAGACAACCGTCAGGGACTATATATACAATTGGCACAATATTATCACATTCGTTGGTAAAAACGTATCCGTGCAAATCTAGCGATACAAAAAATCTGATAGTTTGACAATCTTTATGCAATAGCTGCTATATTCCCTCAACAAGCTCATCTCTTGCTCTCACATTTTATCCCTGTTATGTTAGACTATAAAAGAGGGCGTTACCATGCGTCAGGAAGTAAAATCAGATCATCATCACACAGCACTTGACCGCTTATTCCGTTACGCAGAATTTCTTAAGTTCGGCGAAATCCATATCAAATTCGATCACGCAACCGGTCTCAAAGCCATTATCGCCATTCATAATTTAAAACGCGGTCCTGCAATCGGCGGCTGTCGTTTAGTACACTATGCAACAACCGATGATGCCTTCGAAGATGCACTTCGATTAGCCTATATGATGAGTCTAAAAGCGTCGATCAGCAATCTGCCGCATGGGGGCGCTAAGGCCGTGTTGTTATTGCCTTCTCATGACGTCAAAGACCGCAAAGCGTACATGGAAGCTTTCGCCGGTTTCATACAAGAAATGGATGGACGATTTATTGCAGCCGTCGATAGCGGCACAGGTACTGGCGATATGAATATTATCGCAGCTCATACGCCCTATGTGACTTGTTATGCCACCGCAAATGATAGCGGTGACCCCTCCCCCTACACGGCTTTAGGTGTACGTCGCGGTATTGAAGCCGCCGTCAAAGCAAAGTTAGGAAAAGATCATATCGAAGGAATACATGTTGCTATTCAAGGCGTAGGTCATGCCGGTTATGCTTTAGCAAAAGAACTTAATGCACTCGGGGCACATCTGACCCTGTGTGATGTGAATAAACCAATGCTTGAGCGCTGCGTTAGTGAATTTGGCGCAACCATTTGTCCGCCTGAAGATATCTATGATGTCAAAGCTGATGTATTTGCACCTTGCGCTTTAGGTGCAATATTAAATCTCAACACAATCAAACGTCTTCAAGTTCCAATCATTGCAGGCTCTGCCAATAATCAACTCGCGCATCAACATTACAGTGTTGTACTTCACGAACACGGCATCCTCTATGCTCCCGACTTTGTCATTAACTCAGGTGGTCTTATTTTTGCAGCCGCCATGTATGATCACGCAGATCCTGTGAAAGCACGCACACAAGTCAGTGGTTTATATCAAACACTCACAACCATTTTTAACAGGTCCCAAGCAGAAAATCGCTCAACACATGAGATAGCCGAAATCATGGCATTAGAGGGATTGCGTTAAGCTTCCGCAAATACTTCTATTGATAAATACAACAAAATGTTGTATATTGCAACAAATTGATGAGGTGCTTATTATGAGTATTGCAGTGAATTTAGATGAAAAGCTTGTAAATGATGCGCGCGCTCAATCAAAAGTGCTCAGTCGATCAGTCACAAAGCAAATTGAGCATTGGGCTAAGATCGGTCATATTGCAGAAGATAATCCCGATTTGACTTATTCCCAAATAAAAAATATTTTGTTGGGCGTCGAAGATTATCATTCTGGAAATATTGAGGACTATAAACGCGGCGATTTATGAAAATAGTCATCACAAATACATTTAAAAAGTCAGCAAAAAAACTAATGCGGAAGCAAATTAAAATACTTGAAGATGCGATTGATGAAATTGTAAAAGATCCTGAAATGGGGGAGTTAAAATATGGCGATCTTTCAGGTATTAGAGTTTATAAATTTCATATTCAAAACCAACTTATGTTGATAGTTTATCAATATTCAAAAAAAGAATTAGCATTGCTTTGCTTGAGCACGCATGAAAATTTTTATCGCGATTTAAAGAAGCGGCTTTGATTGAGAATAACATCACAGAAAAGTGATGTTATTCAATGTTCAACGCATCCACATTTTGAAACGCACGAGGCAACTTATTCCCGCGTCGGCCGCGTTCACCCAGATAATGCTGCCAATCTTTTGTTTTTAATTTTAATTGTTTTTTGCCGGATGAAATAACCAATGTGTGGTTCTCAGGCAGCACAACAAGATCTGCGACAAATTCTTCTCGTGTTAAAACACGCTTACCTGGAATACCGAGAATTTTATTACCCTTCCCTTTTACTAAATCAGGTAGTTCTTTTAATGGGAAAATAAGTAAATGGCCAGTGTTTGTGACGGCTGCAATCAAATCGGTGTCTTTGTTGGAAATTAAACGAGGCTGCAGCGCTTTTGAGCCGTTTGGTAAACTTAAAGCAGATTTTCCAGCGCGATTTTTTCCGTAGAGATCGGCGAGTTTTACAATGAATCCATAACCTGCATCGGATGCAAGTACGTATTGTTGATCATCATCACCTAGCATCACCCCAATAAATTGGGCATTTGCAGTTGGGTTTAAGCGGCCCGTTAAGGGTTCGCCCTGTCCTCGTGCCGAAGGAAGTGTATGTGCGGGCAGCGAATAGGCGCGGCCGGTGGAGTCTATAAAAACAGCCAATTGATTGCTGCGGCCTTTGGCCATGGCAAGAAACGCATCGCCTGCTTTGTAGTTTAAGGTGGTAGGATCAATTTCATGTCCTTTTGCTGCGCGCACCCAACCCATATTTGAAATAATGACAGTCACAGGTTCGGTTGGGAGAATTTCTGACTCACTGATCGCTTGTGCTTCTTTACGCGTAACGAGCGGCGATCTTCGATCATCGCCAAATTTTTCACCATCAGCTTGTAACTCTTTGCGGATTAATTTTTTTAATCGCGCATTTGAGGCAAGCAACTGTTCAATTTCATCTTGTTCTGCAGCCAGCTTTTTTTGCTCGTTTTTAATTTGCATTTCTTCAAGGCGTGCAAGGTGACGTAATTTAATATCTAAAATAGCTTCTGCTTGGATATCGGTTAATTTATAGCGTTTCATCAATATAGCTTTAGGCTCATCTTCATGTCGGATGATATGAATCACATCATCTAAATTAAGATAGGCAATCAATAAACCTGCTAAAATATGTAAGCGTTCTTTGACGATATCCAATCGATATTGCAATCGTCTTTTAACGGTTGCCATGCGGTATTCAAGCCACTCCATTAAAATAGCAACCAGCCCTTTGACTTGAGGCTTACCATTTAAGCCAATCATATTTAAATTAATGCGATAGCTTCGTTCTAATTCAGTAGTTGCGAATAGATGCGCCATTAACATTTCCACATCGACGCGATTTGAGCGAGGAACGATGACTAAGCGAGTGGGATTTTCATGATCGGATTCATCACGTAAATCTGCTACTAAAGGTAGTTTCTTATTCTGCATTTGCTCAGCAATTTGCGTCAAAATTTTTGCACCAGAAACTTGATGCGGTAAGGCAGTAATAATAATTTCATTTTCTTCGATTGTATAAACCGCCCGCATGCGCAATGAGCCATTGCCTGTGCGATACATCTCAGCAATATCTTTTCTTGATGTGATAATTTCGCCTTCTGTCGGAAAATCCGGTGCATGAACATGCTCCATGATTTCTTTCAAAGTAGCATTAGGATGGTCTAGTAAATGAAGCAATGCATTAACGACTTCTTTTAAATTGTGCGGCGGGATATCCGTTGCCATTCCCACAGCGATACCCGTTGTCCCATTGAGAAGTAAATTGGGCAAACGCGCAGGTAAGAGAGAAGGTTCTTGTAAAGTGCCATCAAAATTATGTACCCAATCGACCGTGCCGTCACTGACTTCAGCGAGTAAACTTTCCGCATAAGGCGATAAACGTGATTCCGTATAACGCATAGCCGCAAAGGATTTTGGATCATCCGGTGATCCCCAATTACCCTGCCCTTCGACGAGCGGATAACGATAAGAAAACGGTTGTGCCATGAGAACCATCGCTTCATAGCAAGCGACTTCACCATGCGGGTGAAATTTACCTAACACATCGCCCACGGTACGCGCCGATTTTTTAAATTTGGCTGTGGCTTTTAAACCAAGCTCTGACATCGCATAAATAATGCGTCGCTGCACCGGTTTCAAGCCATCACCAATATGAGGCAATGCACGATCTAAAATCACATACATGGAATAATCCAAATATGCTTTTTCAGTAAATTCGCTTAATGGGATATGTTCAATATTATTTGTACTCATTGTTAAAGAACCTCTGCTATATGACCCTTGCTTTCCAGCCAATTTTTGCGATCTTGGGCACGTTTTTTCGCAAGTAGCATATCTAACATCTTATCTGTTTTATCATCGGGCTTAATCGTAAGCTGGACTAGTCGACGTGTGTTTGGATCCATGGTTGTTTCACGCAATTGTAAAGGATTCATTTCACCTAATCCTTTAAAACGAATGGTATTTACTTTTCCTTTTTTATGTTCTGCCGCAATGCGATCCAAGATGCCTTGTTTTTCAGCCGCATCTAATGCGTAATAAATATCTTTGCCATGATCGATACGATAAAGCGGCGGCATAGCGATATAAACATGACCTGCTGCAACCAGCGGACGAAAATGTTTAAGGAACAATGCACAAAGCAAAGTCGCAATATGTGAACCGTCTGAATCAGCATCGGCTAAGATACAAATTTTGCCGTAACGTAAACCGTCTAAGCTATTAGAGCCAGGTTCAATGCCAAGAGCAACTGAAATATCATGCACTTCTTGTGATGCTAAAACCTGATTAGGATCGACTTCCCAGGTATTTAATATCTTTCCACGCAAAGGCATGATGGCTTGGAATTCTCGATTACGCGCTTGTTTTGCAGAACCGCCTGCAGAATCACCTTCCACTAAAAATAATTCAGTACGTCTGATATCTTGTTCTGAACAATCCACTAATTTTCCAGGCAATGCAGGGCCGCTCGTTACTTTTTTACGAATGACCGTTTGCGCTGCCTTCATACGTCGTTGTGCGCTTTCAATCGCAAGGGCCGCTAATGCTTCACCAAAAGTGACATGCTGATTTAACCAGAGACTAAAGGCATCTTTGACAACACCCGAAACAAAGCTCGCACATTCACGAGAAGATAATCTTTCTTTCGTTTGTCCTGAAAATTGAGGCTCGTGTAATTTAACAGAAAGAATGTGTGCGCATTTATCCCAAACATCTTCGGGCGCAAGTTTTATGCCGCGCGGTAATAAATTTCGAAATTCACAAAACTCTCGCAATGCTTCAAGTAAACCTAAGCGGAATCCATTGACGTGTGTGCCGCCTTGCGGTGTAGGAATTAAATTAACGTAACTTTCACCTAGAATTTCACTGGCATCCGGCAGCCAAATAGCCGCCCAATCAACTGTTTCCTGATTACCTACAAAAGAACCGATGAACGGCTCATCCGGTATACGCTCAGCACTACCGATCGATTCTGTCAGGTAATTACTTAATCCCGCTTCATAATGCCACTCTTCAGTTTCATTAGTGTGTTCATCATGAAAAGAAACATGTAACCCAGGACAGAGTACTGCCTTCGCGCGTAAAGTGTATTTAAGTTTAGCCACCGCAAACTTGGCGCTATCAAAATATTTTTCATGCGGCCAGAAATGAATGTTGGTCCCCGTATCACGTTTATTCGTTGTGCCAATGGTTTTGAGTTCGGAGGATTTTTCGCCGTCTTTAAATTGTATTTCGTGAATCTGGCCGTCACGTTTAATGGTCACAATAAGTTTTTTAGACAACGCATTGACGACAGAAATACCCACACCATGCAAGCCGCCCGAGAAACGATATTGCTTATTAGAAAATTTCGCGCCGCTATGCAGTTTCGTTAAAATGAGTTCAACACCTGAAATCCCCTCTTCCGGATGAATATCCACCGGCATGCCGCGTCCATTATCTAGCACTGATAATGAACCATCTTTGTACAACGTGACTTGAATAGAATTGGCATGTCCTTCGACAGCTTCATCCACGCTATTATCGATAGCTTCACGTGCAAGGTGGTTAGGGTTGGTCGTGTCCGTATACATTCCAGGACGCCTGCGCACAGGCTCCAGCCCGCTTAAAACTTCAATAGATTCTGCATTATAGGATTTAGATGATTTCATGGGTTTATGTTACTCGTTTAACGCTTAAGTGGAAGAAAATATAGTTTTATGAAGCGGTTGTAAAGCATTTCTTGTAAAAATAACGTTAAATGTATATACTAGACGTATATACAGGATGAGGTTGCAGATATGAGAATCGCTAAAATATTCAAATCAGGTAACTCACAGGCTTTAAGGCTTCCTAAAGATTTTCAATTTCAAAATGATGAGGTTGAAATTTTCAAGAGAGATGGTGATGTCATTGTGCGAGAAATACCTAAAAATTTGGCACGCGCATTTGAATTATTGACTAAGCTGCCAGATGACTTTTTTTCAGAAGGTCGTATGGATACTCCGCCCCAAGAGAGAGATTTATTCTAATGAGTTTACGTTATCTTTTAGATACTAATATATGTATTTATATTGCAAAACAAAAACCTCTGAGCGTTCTGCAGAAATTTGAGCAGCTGGCAGTGGGTGAGGTAGGAATGTCTGCGATTACCTATGGAGAGTTGCTTTATGGTGCGCAGAAAAGCAATCATCCAAAAAAATCGCTTTTTATTTTGAAGGAGTTAGCAGGATTAATTCCGCCCATGCCAATGGCTACTGAAGTTGCAAAACAATACGGCAATATACGCGCCAGACTTGAGAAATTGGGAAAACCTATCGGGAATAATGATTTATGGATTGCTGCACATGCCTTAGCATTAGGTTCAATTGTGGTAACAAATAATGTAAAAGAATTTTCTAGAGTGCCACATCTGAAAATAGAAAATTGGGCAATAACCTAAATATTTTAGAACCATACTTCTTGCAATTCTTCTCGATGAGTTTGCAGCCAGAGCAAGGCAATTAGTGCAGGCACTGTTTTGATGTGCCCAGCGTATAATTTTTCCAAGGCTTCATCTGTTGAAAGATTGATAATGCGTATATCCTCATTTTCATCGGGAAGGCCGTGAATACCATCAATCGTGCTTGCATCGACTTTGCTGCAATACAAATGAAGATATTCATTTGCGCCGCCGGGACTTACAAAAAATTCTAGAATAGGACGCAAGGAAAGCGCTTCACAGCCTGCTTCTTCTATCATTTCACGGTAAGCAACTTTTTCAGGTGGTTCGTTGGGTCCAATGACGCCGGCGGGAATTTCTAAAAGCCATGGAGTTTTAGGATCTGCTAATGCGCCAGGTCGGAATTGTTCGATGAGGATGACCCGATCAAGCTTAGGATCATAAGGCAAAATCGCAACAGCCGATTTACGTTCAAGTACCTCACAATTAAATGTCTTACTCCAATTACCATTAAATAAGCGATGTTTGATAGTATAACGCGCAAGACTTAAAAAATTGCCTTTAAATAAAATATCTCGTTGAACGAGCTCATAATCGTCGTTTGTAAAAGAAGGTTTAGACATGTTATTTATTTCTTTCTTCTAATTTTTTAATGCTGGCTTCTAATGCTTCAATTTTTTTTCTACTGCGCGCAAGAACCTTTGTTTGTGCATCAAATTCTTGCCGTGTCACCAAATCTAATTTATTGAAGGTGTTTTTTAAGATATCGGAAAAATTTTTTTCGACATCTTTTTTTATTTCTTTTAAATGAGACGGAAGTGCATTACATAATCGTGCCGTGAGATCATTTAAGAAATCTTTATTTTTTATTGTCATAAGTTCTCCAAAAATTAAATGACGCCTTCTTCTCGCATAAATTCAGGTAGTACGAGAGAGGCTTTGTGCGTGTCAAAATTATAATAGTAAGTTTTAAATGATCTTGCGAAAATGGCTTTTTCTCGAATGCGTTTCAAATTAACCTGCTTCGTTGCCATGATGATCGATCGCCAGCCCGATAAAAAACCGGGCTGCGGGAAATTAAGAATTTTTTGATCATGAAATCCCGCGAGCTTGAGCTCCTCTATCAATGATTTTACCGCGCTCATATCAAATAAGGATGTGCTTTGTTGAATTAAAATACCGTCCCCAGCCAGAAGCGTAAAAAAATTCTTTAATAATTCAGGGCTGGATTGTGCAGCATGGATAATAATGTCAATGGAATGAGGATTGATTTTTTTTATCCAGCCCGTGTCCTCATTGGAATAAAAATGAATATTTGAATGGGTGCCAGCGATAGATGGATTTTTTTTGCCAATAAAAAAAATTTCTGCAAGATGATCATGTTTGAGGACTTCATGTAAGATGTTGTTATCTTCATTTTCAATAAGAAGTACTTTTTTGGGATGCGGGTGCGTGAAAAGTGCTGGATGAGACATCATCTCATGAAAGATTGCATCATTTTTTTCGTAAAGAGGTTGTGGCATGGCTTCAATCCTTGCTATATATCCTATACTCATTGTGACTTAAAATAGACATCGACTCAAATTTTTTCTACTTTGACCGGGAAACTGTTAGAATATAGGTTATACATAAGGTCGCTTTGTATACGAAATATTCTACTTGGACAGACGAATCATGACTCGATCATCGCTCATCATTGCAACCCGCGAAAGCCCTTTGGCGCTTTGGCAGGCCAATTGGGTCAAAAGTCGTTTAGAACATTTTCATTCTTCGCTGAAAGTCACTTTATTAGGCTTGACCACATCGGGGGATCAAATTACGGATGAAACTTTATTAAAAGCGGGCGGCAAGGGATTATTTGTTAAAGAATTAGAAGAAGCCTTGCTTCAGGGCCGTGCTGATATTGCTGTGCATTCCATGAAAGATGTCCCCATGGAGCTTCCCCCCGGATTTAGTTTGCCCGTCATGTGTGAGCGCGAAGATCCACGGGATGCTTTTGTTTCGAATCAATATACCTTTTTAGAAGAGTTGCCGCTCCTTTCAAGCATTGGTACCTCAAGCTTACGCCGTCAAAGTCAACTTTATGCAGCATCTCCAGGTATTAAACTCGAAAATTTACGCGGCAATGTGAATACACGTTTAGCACGTCTTGACCGCAATGAATTTAGTGCCATTGTTCTTGCTGCGGCGGGATTAAAACGATTGAATTTAGAAAATCGTATCCGTTCCTATTTAAGTATTGAACAATGTCTTCCTGCCCCAGGACAAGGCGTTTTAGGCATTGAATGTCGTTCTAATGATAAAGAAGTAGAATCTATCATTTCTCCTTTAAATCATCTGGAAACAGCTCTTTGTGTGAGAACGGAACGTGCAATGTGCCAATATTTAGGCGGCGGTTGTCATGTACCGATTGCAGCTTACGCAACGCTTGTAGAAAACAAAATAGTATTGCAAGGATTAGTCGCCCGTCCTGATGGCACATTGATCTTACGTGCGAAACAAGCGGGAGATGTTAGCACACCTGAACTTTTAGGCATTAACGTTGCAAAAGAATTAGTGCAACAAGGCGCTGAATCGATTCTAGACTTTCTTCCCCGGAATTGGTCTCGGTCGCAATAAGTGGAATAAAATAGGAGGCATAACATGCCAAACTTGAATGGTTTAACGGTTATGGTGACACGTCCAAAACCGCAAGGTGAAATTCTTTGTGAGCAGATTCGCGATAAGGGTGGTCGTGCCGTTTATTTTCCTACGATTGAAATTAGACCGCCTCAAGATATCACACTTTTTAATCAGGCGATCCTGGCTCTTGATCACTATGAGTGGGTGATTTTTATCAGCCCTCAAGCAGTGTATCAAAGTGCGCCTACGATCAAGAAACATTGGCCTCAATTTCCCGAAGGCGTTAAAGTGGCCGCATTAGGCGGCGGCACTGCAGAGGCACTGCGTCAGGCGAATTTACCGGTTGATTTGTCACCCGCCGAAGATTGGCGCAGTGAAGGACTGTTGGATGAAGAAGCATTTAAGAAATTAGCTTATAAAAAAGTGGCTTTGATTAGCGGCAATCGTGGGCGTGATTTTTTAGCTGAAACATTAACCGTGCGTGGTGCTGAATTAACAAACATCGTGGCTTATCAACGTGTGATGCCTAATGTCGATGTCAGTGATTATGTGCGGATGCTAAAAGCACATGAAATTGATATCATTCTTTGTACTTCGGGTGAGATTTTATATAATTTAAAAACATTATTAGAAGAAGCGTGGGAGGATTTGCGTCATATTCCAATCGTTGTCATTAGCGAGCGCATGCAAATGCTTGCGATGCAGCTAGAATTTGAAAATATTTTATTAGCTAAAAATGCAAGCCATCCTGCTATGTTGGCTATATTAAAGGATTATATATGTCAGATGAAAAAATAGATGAAATAACATCAGAGCCTTCCAGAAAAAAATCGTCTCTTTCTTGGCGCAGTATCGGCATTTTCTGTTCTGCATTTTCAATTGTCGTTTTAATTCTGGCAGGCGGTTATGCTTGTTGGTCTTTCATCAATGCGAATATGCAGATGACAAGCCTTTTGCATCAAACACAAAGTCAGTTGCAACAAGTGCAGTCTGATTTAAGCACATTGAAAACCCAGACAGCCCTGGCACAACAAGCATCTACGGATGATTTAAAAAATCTGAAGCAAATCATTACGAAATTATCGGAAGAAAAACAAAACAATCAAGAAAAATGGCAATTTATAGAAGCTCGATATTATGTTAAATTAGCGAATAATAATTTGCAATTTATGCATCATGTTCCATCCGCTATTTCATTGCTAAAATTGTCTGATCAGATATTAAGTCAGATGGCAAATCCAAAAGCCTCCGAAATACGTAAAGCGATTGCGATCGATATTACTAATTTACAAAGATTGCCTCAAATAGATCTTGCAGGGTTGTATTCGAAATTGATGGCATTAAACAATCAGCTTGATCAACTACCTTTGCAGGCAAAGCAAAAAGTGCCGGAACCATCTTCTATTGTTTCAGAGCAAAATCAAACGGCATGGCAGCGCAGCATGCACATGATATGGAATGCGTTAAAAAGTCTTGTGGTGGTGCGTTATAATCCTAATGGCTCTATGCCATTGATGACGCCAGATCAACAAGTTTTTCTTTATCAGAATTTACATGCAATGCTGCAGCAGTCGATTTGGGCATTGCTCAATCAACAGCCGGAAATCTATCAGACGAGTTTGCAGCAATTGACGGAATGGATTAATCGTTATTTTGTACCAGATGCATCGATGACACGGGCAGTGTTAAATACTATATCTCAGTTAGAAAGAACGGACCTTCATCCGCCAGCTCTTACTTTGATGAATACCTTGGAAGCATTTAATGGAGTTTAATCCATGCGGCGTTTTATTGGGCTATTGTTAGTTTTAGTTATTTCGGTTTGGCTTGGCATACAAATTGCCAAAGATCCAGGGTTGGCTTTTTTTTCTTATCGTCAATGGTCAGTAGAGATGCCGCTTTGGTTTGCCATGTTGGGATTGCTGGCATTATTATTTTTGTTTTATATAGTTTGGAATTTATGGAGCGGTATTGATAATGTTTTTTATCGTTTAGGCAATTGGTTGCGATGGCGCCGTAAGAGGCTTGCCTATAGTAAAACAAATCAGGGCTTGATCGAGCTTATCGAAGGACGTTGGAAAAAAGCCGAAAATTATTTAAAAGCTGGCATCACGCAATCTGATGCGCCGCTGATTAATTATCTTGGACTTGCAAAAGCCGCGCATGAACAAGAAGCCTATGACAGACAGGAAACTTACTTGCAGCGCGCGCATTCTGCTGCCTCACACGCAGATGTTGCGATTGGTTTGACGCAGGCGCAATTTCAAATTGATCAGGGTCAATTCGAGCAGGCGTTAGCAACACTCAAGCATTTACAAACCTTGGTGCCACGTCAAGGTCTTGTTCTTAAATTATTAGAACGTGTTTATGTGCATATAGGCGATTGGCAAAATGTACTTAAGATATTGCCAGACTTATATAAATCAAAAATGATTACCAGTGAGCAATACGCATTGCTCGAGCAAAGATCTTATATAGAGTTATTGAAAAGTACTCGAAATTATCCTGAAGGGATAAACGCTTTGCGAGCGGTATGGCATACGGTGCCGCATAAATTAAAAAAAGATCCGCAATTATTAGGGTGTTACGCCCAACAATTATTATTTTATCCCAGCGAAACAACCGAAGTGGTTGAGCTTCTTAATAAATCCTTAAAGAAATCTTGGAATCCCGAACTTATTAATCTATATGGCCTATTGGTTACAAAAGAGCCTATTCATCAGCTTGCACACGCTGAACGTTGGTTGTCACGTTATCCTGGGCAATCTTTACTCTTTCTTACCTTGGCCCGATTGTCCATCCGCTGTCAGTTATGGGGTAAAGCGCGCAGCTATTTTGAGGAAAGCTTAAAACTGGAAGAAAGTGCAGTTGCTTATTTTGAATACGGTAAATTATTAGAACAACTGGGTGAACCCACGATGGCTTATCGGGATGGATTATTATTTTTGTTAAAAACAAAAAGCGAAGGTTTGGCGGTGTGACAGGACTATGCTACACTGCCGGCCTAAATTGATGAAGCATCTATACTGTGAATCCGACACCTTTGAAAATTATTTTCGCGGGCACTCCCGCGTTTGCAGCTGTTGCGCTCCAGGCATTACTGGAATCACCGCATCAAGTCATAGCTGTTTATACTCAGCCTGATCGTCCATCTGGCCGCGGCCGGAAATTAACCGCAAGTCCTGTTAAAGAGCTCGCTTTGCAGCATCATTTGCCTATCCATCAACCTGCCAGTCTGCGAGATATCAATGAGCAGGCCGTATTGCAACAGCTACAGTCTGATATTATGGTAGTTGCAGCATACGGGCTTATGTTGCCGCCCGCTGTTTTGCAAGCACCGCGTTTAGGTTGTATCAATATTCATGCCTCATTATTACCCCGTTTCCGTGGTGCCGCTCCCATCCAGCGTGCCATTTTGGAAAATGATAAAAAAACCGGTGTGACTATTATGCAGATGGAAAAAGGTTTAGATACTGGACCTATGCTCTACAAAGTAGAATGTCCTATTCAGAAAACTGACACTAGCGAAAGGTTGCAGGATCGTCTGGCAGAGTTAGGTGCGAGCGCCTTATTGACGGCTTTAAATCAATTGCCGCGCCTTCAGCCTGAAATTCAAAATGAATCACTGGCAACCTATGCACATAAAATTACAAAAGAAGAAGCAGAGCTCAATTGGCGTGTTTCTGCAGATGAGCTGGAACGAAAAGTCCGTGCGTTTAATCCTTGGCCCGTTGCGTTTATTCGAAAAGCGGAACATATCATACGTATCTGGGAGGCCGTCGTAATTGAGCAAGATACAAAACACTATCAACCCGGTGAAATTATACAAGCGAATGCACAGGGCATTGATATTGCGACGGGGAAAAATATTTTACGCTTGTTAAAAATTCAATTACCCGGCGGCCGCATGCTTTCTGTTGCAGACATTCTCAATGCGCGGGCTGCCGATTTTAAGGTTGGCACCCTTTTATGATTAATTTACGTATGCTCGCTGCACGCACTGTATATCAGGTATTTGTCCATGGCCGATCTTTAAATGATTGTTTGCCAGAGACGCTATCACGCGTACGAGATCCACGAGATCAAAGTTTTCTGCAAGCGATTTGTTACGGTGTTTGCAGGTGGTATTATCGTCTGGATGCCCTAGCGCATGCTTTGTTAGAAAAACCGCTTAAACTTAAAGATCAAGATATTCATTGTTTGATTTTAGTAGGCCTGTATCAACTTTCTGAAATGCGTGTGCCAGCTCATGCAGCGTTAGATGAAACAGTATCTGCTGCTCAAGCATTCAAAAAACCCTGGGCAAAAGGGCTTGTTAATGCGGTGCTGCGTTCTTATCAACGTTCCGCATCCGAATTAAATGAAAAAATGATGCAAAGTTTAGTAACGTTATATGCGCATCCCCAATGGATTGTTGATCAAGTCCAAAAAAATTGGTTATTAGAATGGCAGGACATTCTAACCGCTAACAATCAACATCCGCCATTTTCATTACGTGTGAATCAAAAACAGATTACCCGTGAAAAATATCTTGAAAAATTGGCATCGAAAAAAATAAATGCCCGGATCATACCAGAAACTCACTCAGGTATTGTGTTAGAGCAGCCGATGGACGTGCGGGATTTGCCAGGATTTTTAATAGGCGAAGTTTCTGTTCAGGATGGGGCTGCTCAATTGGCTGTAGAATTGCTTGATCTTAAAAAAGGGCAGCGCGTCCTTGATATGTGCGCAGCACCCGGCGGAAAAGCAGCGCATATCTTAGAAGATGAGCCGAGTATTGAATTAGTGGCCGTAGACCGCGATGAAAAACGATTACAGGATGTGCGCAATAATTTCGCACGCCTTCAATTGCTGGCAACGTTTATTTGCAAAGATGCAGGCAGCAAAGATGGGTGGGATGGTCAATTATTCGACAGAATCTTATTGGATGCGCCATGCTCAGCGAGTGGTGTTATAAGGCGGCATCCTGATATTAAAATATTGCGTCGGGCAACAGATATTGCCAAACTAGTGCAGGAACAAACAAGGCTATTAAATACAGCCTGGAGTTTACTTGAGCCGGGCGGCTTGTTAGTGTATGCGACGTGTTCTATTTTTCCTGAAGAAAACACAGGCGTTTTAGAGGCTTTTTTGATGTCCCATCAAGATGCCCGAGAGGAAAAAATAAAAAAGGATTGGGGTAAATCCTGTGCAATTGGAAAACAAATTTTACCCGGGATGTATAATATGGATGGTTTTTATTTTGCGAGATTAAATAAGGTTTTAGAGGATTAAATGAAATGCGTATCGAGTATGATGTTAAGCTAGATTTTAAAGACGTTTTAATTAGACCTAAGCGAAGTGTTCTTACTTCGCGCTCCGAAGTCTCGCTTGAAAGAGAGTTTCGTTTTAAAAATTCAGGAGCAACCTGGAAAGGTGTTCCGATTATTGCTGCCAACATGGATCACACAGGCACCTTCGAAATGGCAAAAGCCTTGGCTAAGCATCAACTATTAACTGCCATTGATAAATTTATATCCCCCGCGGATTGGCAAGTATTTGCGACTCGTAATCCAGAAGCGACGGCTGCCTCATTTGTTTCAGTCGGAATTTCCGAAGAAGATTTTGTAAAAGCGCAAGAAATTATCAAGGTCTCCAAAGTCAAAATGATTTGTCTAGACGTTGCGAATGGTTATACCGAACGATTTGTAGACTTTTTGAAACGCTTGCGAGATAACTATCCAGATACCTTGATCATGGCAGGGAATGTAGTGACTGGTGAGATGGTCGAAGAGCTTCTCTTATCAGGTGCGGATGTCGTTAAAATTGGTATCGGCCCGGGTTCTGTTTGTACGACACGCGAAAAGACAGGCGTTGGGTATCCTCAATTGTCGGCTATCATTGAATGTGCCGATGCAGCGCACGGCTTAGGTGGTCATGTATGCGCCGATGGCGGCTGTACTTCTCCCGGCGATGTTGCAAAAGCTTTTGCTGCAGGCGCAGATTTTGTGATGTTAGGTGGTATGCTTTCTGGCCACGATGAGTGTTTAGGTGAAGTCATCGAAGAAGACGGTGTTCGTTTTAAACGTTTTTATGGTATGAGCTCTAAAGAAGCGATGGAAAAATATCATGGATCAGTGGCTGAATATCGAGCCAGTGAAGGTCGTTCAGTGGATGTTCCTTATCGCGGTGCGGTTAAAAATACAGTGTTAGATATTTTAGGCGGTATTCGATCGACTTGTACGTATGTTGGCGCTCATCGGCTTAAAGAATTATCTAAGCGAACAACTTTTATACGCGTGACCCAGCAATTAAACGAAGTTTTTGTCGCGCATCAAGCTAAATAAAACTTCATGAACGTAAGCGCGCCAGGGCGCGCTTACGTTCATGAAAAAAGTGTTAAAACCCAATGTAGGTTGAATATCCCGTTATAATCCTATACCATCACTCCTCTCTTTGTATCTGATGCAATCATTATTGTAATCAGGGACGCGCAGATAAAAGTTTTTATCTAATCTTTTCACAGTGAAAAAATAAAAATCACGTAGGAGTTATCACCATGTTAAAAAAAATAGTCATCGCAAGTCTTCTTTTAGCAGGCAGTTCAAGCGTTGCTTTTGCAAGTGCAGCACCTTATGTCGGTGCAGCGTTAGGCGTTAACACATTGACCTCGACTTCCGGCACCAATTTCCGGGGTGTGCCAGTGGATGTTTTCGCAGGTTATGGTACAACAATAAACACAAATCTTTATTTAGGTGGTGAAGTCTTTTTAACACCGATGACAGGCACGCTTTCTAAATCGAATAATAATCTCAGAACAACCTATGGATTTGGCGCAAGTATCTTGCCAGGGTTTATGTTCAGCGATCATACATTCGGATATATCCGAGCAGGTGTTGTAAGAACCCATTTCAGCAGCATTGGCGAGAACAAAACAGGCGGTCAATTAGGTTTGGGAATGCAAACTAATGTAACTCAAGATATTGATTTACGAACGGAGTATGTCTTTACTGCATATAGTAACGTTTCTTCCGCTAAATCACCGAAGTCTGATGCGTTCAAGTTAGGCTTAATCTACAAATTTGAATAAAATTAAAGTATTCAAATCTCAATGATAAATTCTTCTTCTCTCAATTGCTTAAATTGCAGAGAAGAAGGATTGTTTACCGCTTTGAATTTATATACCATCCTTTTCACGACTTGAATTCATCACAAGGATAGAACTTATGAAAATTATTAAAAAAATAACAATCACTATAATGGGCGTTGCGACTCTGGGGATGACGACACTTGCAATGGGCGTTGCTTCATTACCGGTCGGTTGGTACCTGGAAGGTAATCTGGGTGTTTCAAAAATTAGTGACGTTTCTTATGCGCCAAATACTTCTATCTCAAGCACCGGCCTTGGTTGGAACATCAATGGGGGCTATAAATTTATGCCTTATTTTGCAGCAGAAATAGGTTACACTTCTTATGCAAACGGCACGATCAATTTTAATGGCAGCAAAGTTGGTAAAGATCAAGCTCAAGCTTATGATATCGTAGGAAAAGCCATTTTGCCTATTCAAGATACAGGCGGTGAAGTATTTGCTAAATTAGGCGCGGCACGTTCTAAATCTCATGTGACAGTGACAAACGCCTCGCTCCTTGCAGGCAGTGGTGAAACACTTAATACAGGGCAGCATAATTCAACGAATTTTTATTTTGGCATAGGCGGAGATTATTCATTCATGCCTAATTCAGCCGTCAATCTGCAATGGAATCGAGTTGCTGGTGGTAGTTCAACCGGAAACCTGGATCTATTGTCACTGGGTTTAAGTTATTTGTTTGATTAACCATTGTGAAATATCGTTAATCTCCTGAACGCATACCGAATGCGGCATAGAGTAACTATGAAAGCTTATCGGTATGCCCTGCTTTTCTAAAATTGTTGCGGTTGTTTTTCCCAGAATAAAAGGAACGATTGCATCTTCTGTTCCATGCGCTAAAAACACCGGTATGGATTGATGTTTTTTAGAGAATACTTCCTGAGCATTTGGCAGAAACCCCGATAAAGCAACAATGCCACCTAATTTTTGGGAATGGCCTAATCCGGTTGTTAAGGCAATGACAGCCCCTTGAGAAAATCCGCCTAAAATAATTTTTTCCGAGGAGATACCTTTATTTTGCTCATTTTCAATTAATTGGCTAACTAATTTAACGGAATTCGCAATACCTGTTACATCAATACGTTGATCAATCTGCATCGAATAAATATCAAACCAGGCTCGCATCACATAACCATTGTTAATCGTGACAGGTTGCAATGGCGCATGTGGAAAAATAAAACGCAACGGTAAATGCAGGGGTAAATTAAGCTCTTTTGCCATTGAAACAAAATCCTGACCATCTGCGCCTAATCCATGTAACCAAATAACACTTCCTATCGGTGGAAGGTTGGGTGTCAGTACAATGCTTGATGTTGTTGTTATTGGTGTGTATGTGATCATAATCTATTGGGATTAACCTTTGTTTAGTCAATGTGGGCGTGTTAATCGTTAACAACAAATATACAAGCTCTATTGATTTATTAGTAATAATATCGCAACATAGTATAAATCAAAAAGGTTGTGTCTTAACGTTATCATTTTAAAGGAAATCAACACATGAAAAAATCGCCTCAATCCATACTGGGTGTTACCTTGTTAGAAATCATGTTGGTCTTGGCGATTGCTGCAATGGTGATCGTGATGTCGATACATTATTACCAATCCGCATCCAATAATCAAAAGATCGCGGCAGGAATGAACACGATCATGGCAGTAGCTGCAGCCGGCGAAAGTTATTTGGCAACAGGACCTTCCACTGGCTTACAGAGTGCTTCAAATAGCACATTAAGCCCTTATTTGGGAGGCACAATGCCTACCTCTCCTTGGGGCGGAGCAATTACTGTTGCTGGTGTAAGCTCAACTTCCTATACTATTACCATGACAGTTTCAAAAGATCCTGTTGTCTGTACCCAGTTGATTGCTCTCATAAGTCAAAACTCTAAGCTTAATACTCCTGCACCGACTTGCAGCGGTGGATCGCTGGTTGTTACTGTGAATATGTAAGGTTGAATTAAGCTAAAGTAGCGTCAACTCAAGAAATATATTTGGCGCTACAAATCAAACGCAACAAATTTTCCTTATTTCCCCCTGCTAATCTAATCGATTCAATCG
>BMAG01000006.1 GCA_014132595.1 Gammaproteobacteria bacterium
GGCAACCAATCGCCTGCATGCATCCCTGTCTTCTCAGTCAAATTGCAGAAGCATCTCCCCGGTTTGGATTAGGAATGGGAGGTTTTTTGGAGGATTAGGGCATCTTCTGATGCTTGCGGGTCAATAAAACATAGAAAATTGCTCCACAATTTATGCGCAGCACTTTATCATAAGGCCACGCATTTAATGGAGGATATATATTGTGAGCAAAAATTCTAAACTTCCCAATTTAGAAACTTCTCTTTCTGAAATCAATTCGCTGATTGAGCAAATGGAAAAAGGGGATTTAAGTCTTGAACAGTCCTTAACGCAATTTGAACGTGGAATAACGCTCATCAAGCATGCGCAGAAAATTCTACAAACGGCAGAACATAAAGTGCAGATGTTGATAAAGAACAATGAAGAAGAAAAATTGATACCTTACGAGAATAATGAAGAATGACGTTGCCTTTAAATCATCTAATAGAGACATGTCAGTCGCGTATTACGCGATTGTTTGATTTCTATTTGCAAAAAAAATCGAGTCAGGCGCAAGAATTACAGAAAGCGATGTATTATTCAGTATCAAATGGCGGAAAATATTTGCGTCCTTTGCTGGTCTATGCAACAGGCGCCATTTTTGATGCGCCTTTGGAGAATCTGGATATACCCGCCTGTGCGGTCGAATTAATTCATAGCTATTCATTGATTCATGATGATCTTCCCGCAATGGACAATGCGGATTTACGTCGCGGCAAGCCTGCTTGTCATAAAGCATTTACAGAAGCGATGGCAATCTTGGCGGGTGATGCATTACAACCTTTGGCTTATGAAATCATTGCAAATCATCCTTCGCAATTAAATACGGATCAACGGTTGGAAATGATATACAGACTTGCGTATGCCAGCGGTTTAGATGGGATGGCCGCAGGACAGGCACTGGATATTATTGGAGTCGACTCACTTTCCTCTCTTGAAAAGATGTACTCACTCAAAACAGGCGCATTGTTTACAACCAGCGTGAAGCTGGGAATGATTGCAGCCGGTATAAAAGAGCATCCCTCTTTAGATGAATTTGCGCATTATATAGGTCTTGCTTTCCAGATTCAGGATGATTTATTAGATTTTGTGAGTGATCCTGCTATCTCAGGTAAACCGACGGGTTTAGATGCCGCCAATAAAAAAGTAACTTACCCCTCTCTTTTAGGGATAGAGAAGTCACAAGAGAAGATCCAGGAATTTTTATCTAAGGCATTGCTTACACTTGAGTTACTGGGAGATAAAGCGGATCTATTACGTGCTCTTACTCAATCCATTTTATTACGAGAAAAGTGAGAACGTTTAAGTTTATGATGCGAGAATCTTACAAATTCGATACACTGAACCTCTATTTTTTGAGAAAAGATTATGTATTGTCCTTTTTGCAACGCAAATGATACCAAAGTTACTGACTCGCGCTTGATCCGTGAAACTAATCAAGTACGGCGTCGGCGCGAATGTTTGTTATGCAAAGAGCGTTTCACGACTTATGAATTAGCTGAACTTGCTTTACCCTCCATTATTAAGCGAGATAACCGGCGTGATGCATTCAATCAAGAAAAGTTACGTGCAGGCATTCTGCGCGCGCTTCAAAAACGTCCGGTGGGATTAGAACAAATAGAAACAGCCATTAGTCATATTATTCACAAAGCGCGTGCCAGCGGCGAGCGGGAAATAAGCTCAACGCAAATTGGCGAATGGGTGATGGAAGAATTACGCAATTTAGATCAGGTCGCTTTTGTGCGCTTTGCGTCAGTGTATCGCAGCTTTAAAGACATTCATGAGTTTCGTGAAGAAATAAGTCGTTTAGAATATGATAACACGAGGAAATAATAACATGAGTCCCGTTGCGCGCCGTCTTGCACGGCAGTATGCATTACAAGCTTTATATCAGTGGCAATTATCCCAAGCAAATCCCGCTGACATTGAAACACAATTTTTAGCAAAACAAATTAATAAAAGAACTGATTTGGATTATTTCAAGGAATTGATTCATAACATTCCTGTGCAATACGCAGAATTAGATGGTTATATGATACCGTTTTTAAGCCGGCCTATTCATGAAATTGATCCGATTGAGTTAGCGATTTTGCGATTAAGTACGTATGAGTTAGCAAAGCGACTGGATATTCCTTATCGAGTTTCGATCAATGAAGCTTTAGAACTTACCAAAAAATATGGCTCTGTTGAAGGATTTAAATTTGTGAATGGTGTGCTGGATCATATTGCTCGACAATTACGGGTTCATGAAACAGCCGTAAAAAAATAAGGATCGTTATGCGCGATTATACTGCACAACCTGTGCCTCGCTCTGTTTGGGAAAAACCGTCTCATTTTATTGCATTTGGATTTGGGAGTGGCGCAGTTCCTTTTGCACCCGGCACGTTTGGCACTTTGATGGCAATTCCTTTTTACCTCCTCATGCGGCCGCTTTCACTCTCGATGTATCTATTTTTAGTTATCCTTATCACGATTGCGAGCATGTGGCTTTGTGATAAAGTCAGCAAAGAAATTAAAGTCCATGATCATTCAGGTATGTGCCTGGATGAAATTGTGGGTTTCCTGGTCACCATGATTGGCGCGCCTCATGGGGTCATTTGGATACTATTGGGATTTGCTTTATTTCGTTTATTTGATATTTGGAAGCCCTGGCCGATTCGCTATCTCGATGAGCAGGTTAAAGGAGGGGTTGGTGTGATCTTAGATGATGTGGTTGCGGGTATTTTTAGTTTCATTGTATTGCAACTCTTAACTTGGCTGTAAACTACATCCGAATCTTCCAATTGTAGAATGACGACACTTTTGGTTCATTTTCAAATAATCACTTACGTTTTGTTAAAAACACGAGGCAAAAAAGGTTTTACAAGCTCCATTGTCGTAAAGCATTTTTTTATACGTTCGAAATCGTGAGCTAAAAAGAGTAACTTTAAATTAGGCCCTGCATCTTGTGTGAAAAATAACGCTAAGCCTTGTTCTCGTAATGCCCAAATGGTTTGCATAGCCGAGATGGTTTCGGGTAAATAATAACTGATAGGCGGCCATGCTGATAACATAATGCCATGCATCGTTAAGGCATTGGATTCCGCGGTTTTTCCTAGTAATAAAAAATCTTTTTCATGAATCGCTTTTTTAATATGGATTAAATCTTGTTCCACTTTTTCTGGCCATAATGGATAAAACAAACTGGTATCTATTGTGCGCTGCATTGCTTCGCGCGAACTGATTTTCTTTTCATTTTGATTAACCATTAATAATCCTACGCACAAATCAGGCCATGTCTCGGGAAGTAATTTTCCATAGCTATCCATTCCATCATCTTGAATTCCTTTTTCCCATTCAACAAACCCTGGCGTTATAGAGCGTGCAGCGCTACCGCTACCTAAACGCGCCAAAATAGACAGGTGCTTTAAAGAAAGTTGCCAATGAAATAATTGATCTAATGCAAGCACTAAGGAGGCGAAACCACAAGCAGAGGAGGCAAGTCCGGCCGCTAATGGAATGTTTGCCTTTATGTTTATTTGAAAATGCAGCGATTTTTGTGTACGAAACAAATCGAGAAATGCTGTTAATCGCTTATGAAACCCGGAAGAAGACAGGATTTTTTCATGATTAAAGGTGACCTGATCATCGGCTTGATCTTTCACTTGTAGTGTCGTAGTAGCACCTTTATCTCCAAGTGAAATAGATAAACTGGAAGTATTGGGTAAATTTAATTCTGAATCGCGTTTACCCCAATATTTACATAATGCAATATTCGTGGGTGCAAATGCAGTTGCTGATTCGCTATACAACGGATTTTGTAAGCGATCACCCAAAATAAGATGAACAACATCAGATTTTTTCATAGCGCACTCCTTCTGTTGCAATCTTCATGGGAATTTGTTTTGCACCCTGCGGAGCAAAACGAGAAATATAATCCTCATTTAATGTACCTAATGAAATTATGCTGTCGCCAAAACCTGAGCCTGAAATTTTTGCGCCTAGTATCGTGGGCATCGATATTAACTCATCGACAATACCTTGCAGAATAGGCGTATTCACCCCCAATGCCTGCATCAAGCCTTGCTGTATAGTCATGACTTGACCGAGAGCTTCTTGATTTTTGCTTTTTAATGCAGCAATACCTTGTTGTGCGCAAGCATCAATGGCACGTAATAGTTGCTTATAGAGTACAGGATACGATGCAAAATAAGTTTCCACTTGATTCACTGCAATCGAGGTCGGTGTTTTATGGCCGGAATAAATGAGATTGAATATAAAAGGGCAACTGAGCTTTTCTGCCGCTAAAGGCTGTTTATGATAGGCAACTGCTCCGCCTAGGACACAAGCAGCGACATCCGCGCCTGATCCATTGCCTTGTACTTGTTGTATGATGCTGCGTGCATCACGAATCAACTGCATGGGAGCATCGGAAAACTTTAACCACTTCATCATCGCATACAGTGTTGCAACCGTGACGGCAGCAGATGAGGCTAATCCTATTTTTTCAGAAAACTCTGATTGAATATTCAGCGTGCATCCGTTTTTGAGTTGTTTTTGAAATTTTTTTAAGACGGCGATCACGAATTGAAATGGCGGCACAAGTTCAAGCTGTTTCACAGTGGTTTTATGTGTTCCCAAAGAAGAAATAATTTCTATTTGATCGTCCGCACGCGGTATTAACTCGACAGAAACCCGCTGATCCACAGCACAAACAAGAGCCCATCCCTCGTGCAATACGGCATACTCACCCAACAACATCGTACTGCCGGGGGCAGATGTTTTAATGTGATTCATAGGTATGCACGCCTCGCGTTTCACATTGAATGGGAATAATTGCTTCGGAATAATCGATTTTCTTTAAAGCTTCTTCATCTTCCATCAGAACCCATACCGCTCCCGCATGATGGCCCGACACCGCACCGGCCCCACTTATTTTGGCAGCACCCCCTTCACGCTCTATAGCCGCGATCAACTGCTGCACTTTTTCAGGCACAACGCCTAGGGTCTTTAATAATTTATGATTTTCACGGATCGCGTAAATGAGGTTTTTCTGATGAGTGAATTGCAATGCTTCATCGATTGCATTCGTCACATTTGCAAAATCCTCACCTATTTGTGTATTTTTAAAATAAGGAGCGACCGCTGCAACGCATTCACCTGTTGTCGTATGTGGTTGACCTGTATTTATTAAATAAAAAGGTAAAGTAGAAGGTGTTCGTGCTGTTATTTGACCGTCTTTAAAATAAAGACAACCGCCATGCCATGAACTTTTTAAATCAAGACCACTGGATTTGCCATGCTGCATTGTTTCAGCCTGATGCGCTAAAGTGAAAAGCAGCTCTGACTGAATGGGAACTTGTAAGTAATGTATGACGGCTTTCAATACACTTAAAACGACAGCGGCTGAAGAACCCATACCGCAACCGATCAGAAGATCCGTTTGCATATTCACATGAAATCCTGTTAATGAGTCTGTATCGACAACATCCAGAAGTAAACTTATTGCAAACTGCACCAATTCAATCGGCTCGCGCAATACTTTCCGGATCGACACCTCTCCTTTTAAAAAAGATTGATAATCTTTCTGGATACGTTTTTGCAATTGCATTAATTCAGAGACCGTTAAACTGCATTCTGGTTTGAGATCGGGTACTGTGAAGATGATTTCGGGTTTGGAATGCGATTGTACTGTCGTTGTCACATAACGATTTACAGCCATCACTAAGGCAGGATATCCATAAACGACGGCATGCTCACCGGAGAGAATTAATTTTCCGGGTGCTTTTGCCTGTATATCGACGATTTTTTTCATGTGCACTTTTCATAAATTCGACGATGGTCGCGGATTGCAACCAAACGAAATGCTCCCGTTCTATAAGTGGGGATTTCACAGAGACTTCCGTCTTGAGCATATTTAAAAGAATAAAATGTTTCATATTCTGGATAAGTTAAAGCCGTTCGTTCTGCTAATAACTTTTGATGCTGCGAGGTATTTAACATTTTTTGATAACCCGGCTGCACAACACCGCTAAAGAATTCAGCCACACAACCTGAACCGTAACTGTAAAAACCAATACGCTTATTGCTTAAGTCATCTGTTGTTAAATCAAACAAAGAAACCAGACCTACATAGAGGGAAGCCGTATAGCTATTTCCTATCTGTCTGCCATATTCCAGAGAACATCCGATTTGCGCATGCAGTGCATGATCGGATAATTTGTCACTTCCATTAATTTTTGTTAAATGTTGATGCGCTTTCTCGACTAATCGCGGAACAGGCATGTGATAACAATAATAATCATGATCCTCAAAGGCACGTCGTGTACGTGTATGGTATTGATGCCAGGTTTTTTCTAACATATTTAAATAAAGTTTACTGGAATATTTGCCTTCGACGAAGGCCGCATCTGCATAATTCGGACGCCAGAAATCCATCACATTTTCAGTCACCACGCCGTATTCAGGATCAAAGGCGACCATGCGTGGATTTGCGGATAACACCATCGCGACCGCACCGCACCCTTGTGATGACTCACCCGGCGTATTCAAACCATAACGTGCGATATCTGATGCAATCAGTAATACTTTTTTATCCGGATGCTGACGTATAAATGAAAGTGACAGTTGTAATGCCACGGTTGCGCTATAACAAGCTTGTTTTAATTCAACAACACGGCATTGTTCTGACAGGCCCAATAAATCATGGACATAAATACCCGCCGCTTTGGATTGATCAATACCTGATTCAGTCGCAAATAATAGCATTTCAATGGATTGGGTATCGATATCACGAATGGCTGCCTGTGCTGCATTGGCTGCCATCGTCACAATATCTTCATCAGGAGAAGGAACGCCCATGTTGCGCTGCCCCAATCCTATCGTATATTTATTGGGATCAATGCCACGCACTTCTGCCAGGCGTGCCAAATCCAGCGCATAATGCGATGTGTAAAAAGATAGCGTATCAATACCCACTTTAAGCACTACGATGACCCTCGTCTTTATTTATGACGTTCTAATTTCATATGGCTGCGCATTAACTCACCGGGATTTGTTTGTGCAGCCAGTAACGATAATTCGCCGCACAATACAGCACAAGCTGCGATGATTGCTAAACGTCTTGCATTCTCACCCGGTGCACGTTCATCCAAACACCCCACCTTGGCTAAATTCTCCCGTACAAAATCAAATGTTTTACCATTCCCAACCGTACCTACAATCACATTAGGCAATGTCACTGTAAAATATAAACTGTCATCACGTAACTCGGTGTGCACAATACCTTGAGAACCTTCAATAATATTGGCTGCATCCTGGCCGGTTGCCAAATAAAAACCCAATAACATATTTGCAAAATGTGCATTGGCCGTGCGAATACTACCCGCAAGGATATTTCCAATCAAATTTTTCTTGATATTGAGTTGAACAATTTTTTCAGGCGTTGTTTTTAACAGACGCTGACAAAGCGCACGCGGAATGATGACCTCTGTCACAACATACTTTCCGCGGCCTAAAATACCATTCACCGCAGAGGCTTTTTTATCCGAACAATAATTTGCAGAAATCGAGACGTATCGAAGGTTTTTAAAACGCGTGAGTATCCATTCGATTAATCGATCGGCTGCAAGCGATGTCATATTGTGACCCGCAGCATCGCCTGTTTTTAATTCAAAGCGTAAATAAATTAAATTTCCAACTAATTGACTATGAATGTCGATCACGCGGGCAAAACGACTTGTTTCTGCAATAACGGCCTGCATTTCTTCTTTATGTTGCAAAATGCTGCTCAACGCTTCATGCGCATCAACAATACTATCAGCCTCTAATAAAACCGAACGTGTCATGCGTTCATCGATAATAATAGCTTTAATTCCGCCCGCCTCAGTACAAACTCTGGCACCGCGATGGGTAGACGGCCAAAGAGGCGTCTCAAAAGTCGCAAGTGGTAGAGGAACCAATGCATTCACTTCAGGACCGATAATTTGTACAGGTCCCACTAAACGCATGGGGATGTTTGCGAACTGTTCTATTTCTTGCCAACGCATAAGAAGCTTATTTCCGTTTTGATTCTGTGGTATAAAAGCGTTCCATTTTACTGGAAAACGTTCCATGGCAGCAACAGAACAAGTCATTTTAGTCGATGAAAACGATCAAGCCGTAGGCACCGCCGAAAAGCTTCATGCCCACCGCGAAGGCTTATGTCATCGTGCCTTCTCCGTTTTTATCTTCAATAATGGTCTTTTATTGCTCCAACAACGAGCCAAAGAAAAATACCATTCGCCAAATTTATGGACCAATACCTGTTGTTCACATCCCAGACCCGACGAAAATATTATCCAGGCAGGACAGCGGCGGCTCAAAGAAGAAATGGGACTTCTGGTGCCGCTGCAAGCAGCTGGAAAATTTCATTATATTGCCCATTTTAACAATGGGTTAATCGAGAATGAAGTTGACCATGTTCTTGTTGGTACGATAAACCAGACAGAAGTTACGCCGAATGAGAAAGAAGTGCAAGCTTACCGTTGGGTTACGCCTGCGGAATTGTATGAAGAGCTAGAGGAATTTCCGGAGCGGTTTACGCCTTGGTTGAGACAGGCATTGGATGTTGCGCTTTGTTTGTAAATGATACCGTAAACGTGAACATTTGCGTGCCTGCTTGCGTCTTTTCGAAATGATCAAACTACTCCTCCCCTCTCTCGCTTGTAAAACTATATAAGAGCATCTGCCTTAATTGCGGGAGAGGGTTAGGATGAGGGAAAACCTGAGACCCCCCCCTCACCCTAACCCTCTCCCGCACTCGAAAACAATTTTTAGATCATCTTCTGTTGGCGGGAGAGGGAAAGTGTTAAGCGAGAGTAGTTTGATCATTTCAAAAAAAACGCAAGCGGACTCACAAACGTTTACGATGGGTTTACATCATATACCGGAAATTGCCTGCAAATTTCTATTACCTGGTCACGCACACGCATAATCGTTTTTTCATTATGGATATCATCTAGCACATCGCATAACCAGTTCGCCAACATTTCACATTCTTTTTCTTTGAAGCCTCGCGTTGTCACAGCAGGAGTACCAATACGCAAGCCGCTTGTCACAAACGGTGATTGCGGATCATTGGGAACGGTGTTTTTATTGACGGTGATATAGGCGCGGCCTAAAGCGGCATCGGCATCTTTGCCGGTGATATTTTTATTAATAAGATCAATCAAGAATAAATGATTATCGGTGCCGCCGCTTACTACTTTGTAACCACGTTCCATGACGGTTTTTGCCATTATGCGGGCATTGCTTAAAACTTGTAATTGATAAGTTTTAAATTCCGGCTGCAATGCTTCCTGAAATCCGACGGCTTTTGCCGCAATCACATGCATGAGCGGACCACCCTGACCGCCGGGGAAAACAGCGGAGTTTAATTTCTTTTCCAGATCAGGATTCGCTTTTGCAAGTATAAGCCCGCCGCGTGTACCACGCAGGGTTTTATGGGTTGTTGAAGTAGTCACATCTGCAATTTGAACAGGTGAAGGATAAATACCAACAGCAATCATACCTGCGACATGCGCAATATCTGCCATCAAATAAGCGCCTACCTGATCTGCGATATCTCGCATCCGCGCCCACTCAACCACGCGTGAATAGGCAGAGAACCCCGATACAATGACTTTAGGATGATGAAGTTTTGCCAACTCTTCGATTTGATCATAATCAATCAGGCCTGTTTCTGAATTGACTCCATAGGAAAAAGATTTATAAATTTTCCCTGAAAAACTAACCGGTGAACCATGTGTCAGATGACCTCCATGCGCAAGACTCATGCCTAAGATCGTATCATTTGGATTAATCATGGCAGCATAGGCAGCAGCATTGGCTTGCGAACCTGAATGCGGCTGCACATTCGCATAATCTGCGCCAAATAATTTTTTAACGCGAGATATAGCAAGCTCCTCTGCCATATCGACCATTTCACAACCGCCGTAATAACGTTTGCCTGGGTAACCTTCGGCATATTTATTTGTCAACACAGAACCTTGGGCCATCAGAACGCGAGGACTCACATAATTTTCTGATGCAATTAATTCGATATGATCTTCCTGGCGTTTTTTTTCATCATTTAATATTTGTGAAATTGCAGGATCAAATTGTTGTAATGATTCTTTGCTAAACATGGGTTTCCTCTCAGTTGCAATTTCTATGGCGTTGTAATGACACTGCATCATAATGCAACTCGACTATAAATTAAATTCATTTATAGATGTTTGATATTTAAACAAACCCTTAGCTTGCAATGGTTATCTTTCTAGTAATATAGTAAAGCCGTTTTTCTAGATTATAGACAATCAAAACTAACATAAGGAAAAAATATGAAAAAAATATTCTCAACCTGCATATTAGCTGCAAGCTTGTTAACAATGAGTCCAATGGCATCAGCAATGGATGGTGTCACTTTATGTCCATCTCTTCTCGCATTTAAAGATGCATCTATCGATAGCGTTTCAAAAGACTATAACTCAAATAATCGATTTACTGTTTCTACTTCACGACAAATAGTAGATAACTCGGCAGATCTTAATAGAACAGAATATACTTACACAGATTACACCTTCGCTGTGCATGGTGTAAAAGCTGCGAATGCATCTGAAGCCATTCAAAAAGTTCAAAAAGCATTAGCCGCTGCTATTGAGACACATCCCGATGCTCTTAGCATCCAACCCATGTCTTACGGTAATTATAATTGTAACTATGCATTAGATTTCTCTGATGATGGTAGTGATTATAATAATGCCTTCCCTACCGCTGTCGTCGAATTGTATGGCTCAACAACACAGAATCTTTTTGTTCTGCCTAAAGATTTGAGTGTCAAAAAGTAATCTAATAAGAAAAAAGGGCTTTGCAGCTTCATTCAACGCCCTTTTTATTTTTTAATAATAAAAGCAATCGTGTGAATAAGGGTTAAATAAAAGCGTAGATCGAATGATTCGATCTACGATATGTTTTTCTGACGCACTGATATACCATAAAGTGCTATAAGAAATTTTTTGAATCCCTTCGAGACCAAAATTATTTTTCAATGTTTCTAATTTTTGCAATCCTAGAATATCTTCTTTCGGCCGCACTAAAAAAACGGTTTGCTGAGGTTCTTTCATTGCTTCTAAATGGATGATCGCTTTCTGGTTATCACCCGATAAAACGCCTGTCGATTTTACTTCCTCAAATATGGATTCGGAGTCGCACTGAATTTCCCAATGGATGGCTCTCTTTATTTTTACTGGCATGTCGTTTTCAAATAATACATTCTCTACTGTGATTGCACAGGGATCCATTTCTGCCATAGACGTTACGTATTCAAAAGTATAAGCAGAGGCATGATATTTTTTTAAAGGCAGAAAACGCGGTTGATAATCTAAAGTGACAGAGGGAGATATGCATCTTTTCACAATATATTCACGCATGGATGTAAAAATTGCCTCACCCTGTTTTGTATGTTCTGGATGCGGCAGCATCGCCATCACGTTACCTGTTTTATTGGCAATGGCTGCAATAGAATGGTCGGATGCAATAACACCACGGTCATTACAGTATTGAAAAACGTCTAATCCATTACGTTCAATTTCCGCAAGCAATACGGGTGGAATCATAAATCGTGCAGGGTTAACAGAGGATGTTATTTGAAATATTGTTTGAGGTGATAAATGTCTTGTAAATGCATTCCATTGATAACCTTTTGAAAGGCGTATATTGATTTGCGCAGGATGAAAATCTGATTCGTTATCTGTTAATGCGAGACCCAATTGGTTTCGCTCTAACCCGGGTACTAAACCTGCTTCTACTAAAATGTGCGCGCCATTTCCGATACCTAATATAGGTTTTCCTAATTTACTTTGTTCAAAGAGGGCTTGCATCATGGGAGAGAATGCTGCAAGAACACCGGGACGTGGGTAGCCTTGAGAAATATCATCTCCTGTGATGATAAAACCCTGAAAATCGGAAAGTTGTTTGGCAGATTCATTCCATGAAAGAATCTGAGCAAACATGCCCGCGCGTGATAACGCACCGATTATTTCATTTTCTGAACGGAAGTCTTGGCCTTTAAGAAGGGCGATCTGTATCATCTCGTTAGATTACCCCGCATTGACTTTCATCATGACATAAGGATTATAGGCTTCTGACTTAAATCCATATTTTTGATAAAGTCCATGCGCATCTTCAGTCATCAGGAACCATCTAAAAATACCTTGCAGTTCATTATGAGCAAAAATGTATTTCATCAGTGCCTTTCCTATCCCCTGCCGTCGATATTCTTCGGTCACAATGACATCCCACAAGGATGCAAATTCTGAGTAATCAGTAATGACTCGTGAAAAACCGATCTGTTTTCCTTCGTGATAAACGCCAAAGCAGATGGAGTTTTTGATGATACTCGGAAAACGTTCAGGCGGCAGACCTGTCGAGTAACGGGATGGTTGGCACAACAAATCATAAATATATTGTAAATCCAGCTTTTTTTTGTCGGAGCTGAGCAAATAATCGCCAAATTGCTGGTCGGGATAGGGCTTCCTGTATGTCATATTATTACCTTAAATACGCTTTGTGGTCTTATTTTAATCTAGTTTTACTGGTAGAATGCATTCGTACAGTATAGAATATTTAGCGCTTTTAGTAATCCATTCTTTGAGGAGTGACAGAATATATGAAAAAAATAGCATGTATCATGATGAGCTTGTTAGCCGCTTTCGGTCTCACAGGCTGTGCGAATGTAACCAATCAGGATATGGGTACCTTGGCAGGCGGTGTTGCCGGCGGTCTTTTAGGCAGCCAATTTGGTGGCGGCACTGGAAAATTGGTAGCCATAGGTGTTGGTACACTGGCGGGTGCATTTATTGGGAATAAGTTAGGTCAAAGTATGGATGCATCTGATAAAGCGAAAATGAATGCGGCTTTTGAAAATAACTCAGTAGGTCAACCGGCGTATTGGCAAAATAGCAATACGGGTGCGAGCTACACAGTAACGCCTACGCAGAATGTGACAGTGGGTGGTAATCAATATTGCCGTGAATATCGTACTGTTGCAGTTGTTGCGGGTAAGAAACAACAAGTTTATGGTACAGCTTGCCGTCAGCCTGATGGGTCTTGGCAGGTACAGAACTAATATAAATCGCGAGGTATAGGCGTAATTTTTTACGCTTATACTTTTTATTAGTAATTTAACAGTAATACTCTCATCCCAATCGTAAACGTGAACGCGCCCGAGCCCGCGTCCGTCTTTTCTCTGCTTATTTATACC
>BMAG01000007.1 GCA_014132595.1 Gammaproteobacteria bacterium
TTGCTTTTTCGCTGTCATTGCTTTTTCGCTGTCATTGCTATTTCGCTGTCATTGCCTTTTCGCCGTCATTGCTATTTCGCTGTCATTGCCTTTTCGCCGTCATTGCCTTTTTCCCCGTCATTGCGAGCGAAGCGAAGCAATCCATCTCGAAAACAAAACTTCAAAACTCCATACTAGCGTCCTAAGCTTTGCTTGAAAGATGGATTGCTTCGCTTCGCTCGCAATGACGGGGAAAAAGGCAATGACGGGGAAAAGGGAATGACAGCGAAATAGCAATGACGACGAAATAGCTATCACGGCGTGATGATTATCTTCCTTACCGACGCAATGTTACTGATTGCTGGACTACTTGTTCCGCTTTTACAACCGCTTCAGGCGCTTTTTTCATCGCGGGAGTTGATTTCATATAAGTGATTTGCTTATCAAGCTTTTGGAGTAAAGGTAGATAGCCATGTAGGTTTGGATCTTTTAAAGCCGCAGTCACTTTATTTCCTAACTCAAGGAGTGCTTCTTGGCGTGATTTTAGAGTAAGCGGTTCTGTTCCTCCTCTTTGTTTAAAGAAGTCTTTTAACTTGCTGGGTTTTTTAGGATGATGTTTTGACAATAAGAATTCAATTTCTACGATGGCTTTAGGTAATGTGGGTTTCTTTCCCAGGTCTTTTTTATTAGGGGTTGCCGTTGTTCGATTATATGCTGTAACAAGAGAATGAGGCTTAACAATTTCTGAGTGAACTTCTACATATTTTGCTTCAGCTGCCTGTGCCTGCTTTATAGCTTTAGCTAGGTGCTTATTAGCTTTGGAGACACCTTTCTGCGCGAATATTGCCGCTATCTGTTTACGTTGAGCTTTATTTACATTTGCAATCGCTTGATCTACTTTTGCTTTAGCTGTCATGAGTGCGTCTGCATCGGAGTGAAATTCTTTTAATTGCATCACCGCAGAGCGTTCTATCCCCGAGCGAGTAAAACTCCCACCTCCCGCGATTTCAAGCATTTTCCCTTGTTTATCTCGAGCAATCAAAAGCATTTTGAAATCACCATAATCCATTTTGACTTTACCAGGCGGTATGGATGATGGCACTTCAGCTTCACGGCTTTCTTTATCAAATTGCTTGACCATATCACCCACGACACCCCCGTGTGCGACAAGTACATGGAAAGTATTTCCTTCTGTGTGCTGGGAGGGTGCGCCACCAAAAAAACGATAAACTGCGCCTCTAACACGATCCCATTGGCTTTTTTCATCAGATTTGATGTCATCAAAAGCGTTGTCATCGATCGTCAATTTTTTAAAAATTCCCGCTACACCCGCTTTTAATGCAGCAGGTCCTGATGATTTATCCGTTTCTGAGCTTCGTGCTAAATTGCGAGGAAGAAAACCGTGCTTTGTTTCTCCATAATCTGAGTTAATTTCTGTTTCATCAGGAATATTAGAGGTAAACACAGCTTTGACAGCGGTTTGCCACGCTCTTCTGATCGGAGAGATGCTTTGTTTCACATAACTAATCAGACCAGCGGCTTTGAGCGCTTCAGCAAATGCGCTGTGTACCATTTGAGAAACTTCCAAGTGATGTTTTGTCTGATCGGTCAGCATAGAAGCGTCTAATGCAGTCAGGCCGGTATCTTTTCTTAGACCAAAACCTTTATGCACATTTTTGGAAACTTCATGTCGTTTTAACATATAAAAATCGATATCAACATCCGTGTCAGGGTGTTTTGCTTTTAAAACGGCATAATCTTCAATCATTCTATTGGCATTTTGCCAGGCAATTAAATGAGTAATATGTTTTATCTCGGCCTCATGACGTTCATTTTGGTAAATCTGTTCTCGATTTGCTTTTTTAGGAAGATCTGTACGTTTTGAAACTAATTCTTCTAATTTTTCATTGAGTACTTCAATAGGGGTTGCTTGGTTATAGGTGCTTTGAAAAACAGCTTCAAGGTTAAATTTTGCAAGTTCTTCCTGGGATTTTTTGAGCCAATTATCTAATTTTAATTTATGCGGCTTCGCTATTTCTTGTTCTGCTGTCGCGATATCTCGTTTCGGTGGTATGAAAGTCTCTATTTTCATCCATTCTTTGAATACGCTGACATCGCTAAATGCACTATGGAGGTAAGTGTAATCTAGTATGTGTGTTCGCGGTTTATGAAGATACTCTGAGGCGAAATCTAAATAATCATCAAAACTGATATTCGGTTCAACGGCCGCACCTTCATTACTTGCTGAAATGATATCTAGAAAGGCGACAAGTGCTTTAACTTGTGGATCATAGTCTGTATCGCCCACGTTTTTTTTTGCTTTATCTTGTATTATTTTTCTAAGTGCAGAAATTTTCATAAGACCTCTTAATCATTTTTTCAATCTCTTATAAATATTCTCTGTTTTGTTCCGAATACTTTTTGCAGCCGTTTTGTTTGTTTTTTTAGACAAGCCGATTCTTTTTGCCGTATCATTCGCATAAAATATCGTTCTATTTTTTGCATAAGAATAGATTGCCGGCGCCAAACCTATGAGGGCTGTTATGCTAAGGATATGTAGAAAACGACTCGGTTTTTCTTTGGGCTTATTATTTTCGGCTTTTTGATAGAGCTTGTCTTGCATAATTTCTTTTGCAATATTGTCTGTCGCGATTAAAATAGCATCAGAGCTTTTGGCATTTGAATCACGTATTTGCTTAAAGGCTTTTAATTGCAAAAAAACATTTTGCAGCTCAGGATCATTATTGATATAAGTACCCGATCGAAGTGCAGATTTTCCTTTTTGCAGTATTTCATAGAGTACCGTATGGTCACCAAGCGCTTTGAGAGAGGGTACTTTTTTACGTACGATATCCAGTAATGTCTTTATTTCCACATCAATTTCTTTATAGACGTTTTCTACATCGACTTTAGACGTGTTGTATTTCTTTTTCATTGTATTATGTCTTTTTGCTAAAGCAGCACCTATGTCGATCGTCGGATGTAGTTTTGAAAAATAAGCTATCTCTCTCAAAGCCACTTGATAAGCTAACCATTCTTTATAGTTTGCATCACTCGGATAATGTTTTGCTTTCTCTCGGTAATCATCCTCCTCACCAAATACTTGTGCATATTGTTCTGCATGTGTTAAATAAAACATGTCCCTAATGAATTGATCAACGGATTTTTTATAATTAAAAATCGCGATCAATGCTTCATCAATCAATTCATCTTTTGTGTTGTTGATGTAGGTTTCTGCTAATTTATTATCGCCCAGTATTCCCTGGATGATGGTCTTTGGCTGTGTTGCGCAGATTTGTTTAAATTCGACGGGTTTTTGTCGCGCGAAATATTGGAATAATTTGTGCGAGCCTGCAGCAAGAGGTGAATCAGCTTCACCTGATTCAGATGTTTCTGTTTCTCCTGACTCTTTATCTTTTTCTTTTGATGTTTTAGCTTTTTCTTTTAGTTTAATTTTTTCTAGGATAGCATCACAGAGTGATTTTGCTCGCTCATCAATTTGTTTATAGTAATCATCTCTGCGTTCAAGAAATTCCTCTTCGGTTTCAGATTCGATGACGCGTGGAACCTCTTTTTCAGATTCAGATTCAGATCTGCCAGGAGCAACCACTTCTTCAGGTTCAGATTTACCAGATTCAGATTTGCGTGGACCCACCACTTCTTCAGATTTAGATTTGGGTTGAGTAGTTTTTTCTTCAGGTTCTGTTTTACGCTTTAATTCAGAGGCAATTTCGATATAGGCGAGTAAAGCCTTCGCATCGACATCGTTCGGAATAAAAATGGGCCTTACTGGTACAATAATAGGCTTGACAGGCATAAAACATCTCCTCAACATGAGATACTTTGAGTATAGCAGAGAATTTTTTTTTATCTTTTTGATGAAAAACAAGGAGATAGCGGCATTTCGGGGCGTTGTTGCGTAATTCACTGATTTTACGTGCCCGCGCCCGTGTGCGTGCCCGTGCCCGTC
>BMAG01000008.1 GCA_014132595.1 Gammaproteobacteria bacterium
GGAATGATTAGACAAAGAACCTTAAAGAACGTTATTAAGGCCACAGGAATAACATTACACGGTGGCGAAAGAGCCGAGCTAACCTTAAGGCCCGCCCCCGCAAATACAGGTATTATTTTCCAACGTGTTGACATTGAGCCCGCTGTTGAAATTCCAGCGCGCGCTGAATTTGTAGGCGACACCACCTTATCTACCTCCCTGGTCAAAAATGGCATACGTGTAGCAACTGTTGAGCACTTACTTTCCGCGTTAGCAGGCATGGGCATCGATAATGCCTATGTGGATGTGAATGCTTCAGAAATTCCTATTATGGACGGCAGTGCTGCGCCTTTTGTATTTTTAGTGCAATCTGCTGGTATTCAGGAACAAAATGTTCCAAAAAGATTTATTCGCGTTAAGCGCAAAGTTACCGTGAGAGACGATGATAAATGGGCTTGTTTTGAACCCTTTGAAGGCTTTAAAGTTACCTTCAGCATCGAATTCAATCATCCCGTCTTTCAAACGCATAGCAAAACAGCCACCTTAGATTTTTCAAGCACCTCTTATGTAAAAGAAGTAAGCCGTGCCCGTACTTTCGGTTTTATGGCAGACTTCGAGCGTTTACGCGCCATGAATTTAGCACGGGGTGCGACTTTAGATAATGCGGTTGCCATTGATGATTTTCGTGTCTTAAATGAAGATGGTCTGCGTTATGAAGATGAATTTGTAAAACATAAAATCCTGGATGCCATCGGCGATCTTTACTTGCTAGGTTCAAGTTTGATCGGTGCTTTCAATGGCCATAAATCAGGTCATGCATTAAATAACACTTTGTTGCGTAAGTTATTAGAGCAGCAAGATGCATGGGAATACGTCACCTTTGATGAAAACTCTGTTCACGTTCCTATTTCTTATCTTCGTCCCATGTTGGCTTTTGAAGCTTAATGTAAATACGAATGTCATTCCATTTATTCTTAAATAGCCTAAGATCACACGTATAATATGCGTTGTTCCTAGGTTTCTGTGGAATTATGCGCCTCAACAATTATAATGCCATCCATTATAAAAAAAATGAGAGGAGTGTCATATGAACATACGAGGTCGAGAAAATAAAGATGAACGTTCAGGAGACAATACGTTAGCCTTACCGGAAGCCTTGCGTGATTACCGTTTTGTAGAAAATATCTGGAAAGAATTGCGGAATCTATTAGAACTCAATACAAATTTAAGTGAAAAAATTGCGTTTTCTCATATACCCAGCCAATTTTTTTGTCCAGTATCAAAATGTTTGATGTATGATCCTATCAAGGTCTATTATCTACACAAAAAAATTGTGCTGGAACGTGAGACGCTGAAATTTCTAGCGGCTGAAATTCAAAAAATCAAAAATATGCCGGACTATCGTGGCGCAAATGCCGTTGTCATCCGCGATTACGTTTGTGCGCAATACCCTTTTTATGAAAAAATTGCCGACCTCGTCCTCGTGATGATTGAGAGTGACTTAAATACTTTTAAATTTCAGACGAATGTAATAGTGCTAGTGGATTTCAATATGCGCAATCAAATTCGCCGATTAATAGAAGAAAAACCCAAATTGATAGAAATTCAATATATCCCTTTTGAATTTATTCATGACATGCATAATGCTTGTATACAAGGGGATCTCACTCAAATAAGAAAATTAATCAATAAGAATTATAGAATACTATTTGTTTCTGATATTCGCACAAAATTATTACCTTTATATCATGCGGTCGCTAATGAAGTTAGCTTTACCTTTCTAATTCAACAGCTTGATCAGCTTCGACAAGGGTTGGCCTTAACCGCCTTGCTTCATCCGGATGAAAGAGGACAATTACCCTTAGAACACGCATTACGTGCAGGGGAATCTGTTACATTGATTTTAAAAATTATGTCGTGGATGGGAAGAACACTCGATACCTTTAAATTAACAGGCCCGCTTCCTAAAGACAGGCAGTCCTTCCTTAATTGCCTTTTGCTAATGTGTGTTCTGCAAGGTAATTTAAAATGGACAGAAAAATTAATATCCTGGGGTGCTGATCTTTATGCGCCGCTGAGCCTGGATACTGTTGTCCTGGAAACAGCTATTCAACTTGCAGATCCTAAAGTAAAAAAAGCTTTGTTTAAAAATACCCAGGTGAGTTTTCCACAAAACACTCATGATAGAGGTGATCTTCGCACGCGGCTGGATCAGCCTATTTCGGTCAAAATAGTGCGGGAACCTCAAATGAGGAAGGACGTGTCGTCTTTAGTTAGGCAATTATCAGAATTTCAATCAATCAAGGTTATTTTAAATGTATTAGATAACCATGGGCTATCCCTCTTTACCGCTTTGAATAAAGCAAATTCACCGCCTAATGAACAAAAGAAAATGCTCTCTTCTCAAAAATCTCAATCCCCCATACGACAATCCGTAGTAGGTGAAACAAAACAAGAAACAAAACCGCAATCCACAAACTATTTTGAATTGTTAGAAACATTACCCTATGGGGTTGTTGATTTATTAGAAGCAGTTTCTGATATGAACGTAGGGCTTGCTGAAACTATTCTAATGAAAAATCCTAGGCTTGCTATCGAGTCGAGTGAATTACTTGATGCCTCTTTAAAAATATCAGCGGTGCAGTATGTATTTTGTACGCAAGATCCTGTGATGCTTCCGATGTTTTTGAAATATGTACAAGTTCAAGATTATATCTCGCAAATCAGTTTGATCAATGAACAAACGATGAAAGCGGCAGTGGATCATTCCATATTGAGAAAAGAAAAGTCTTATTGGGCACAACAGCAAATGAGCAAGCAAGTGCCAAAAGTAGAACAAAGCAAACAACGAGCACAACACGTTCCGCCAATAAAGAAACATCGAGTAAGAAAACCGAAGTCGAGAAACACCTGCAATTCACAAATGAACTACAATATATCAAATGTGCATTCTGCTTTTTTTATGCGTAAAGATATCAGCGAAGTCACTCTATTTTGGGAGCTAGTTTCATCCGGCTCTTTAGCACAAATAGATGATATGTTAAGACTCAATAATAAGTGGGCTTTTGTGTTAGGTACGATGATAAATCCATTGAATCCTCATGCCGGAAATTTTGTGAATATTACTATTTACCAATATGCACTTTTAACGCATGATGAAGCGATGCAGAAGGTCGTGTTGAAATATTTAAGGCCAGAGCAGGCAATTTCACAAATAAACAGATTGAATGAAAGTATACCGTCTCCAGAGACGAAATTTCCTATGATGAGGAGAGTTTAACGATCTAAAGAATGCTTTGCTATTTTCTCTAATGCGGTCCGTAACTTTTCATCAGTGACTTTATGGGCGGTTTCAAGCAGTAAAGAAACACTTTTTTTTGATAATTTTTGTTGTGGATCGCGATTTTTACGAGATGAAACAGGCGTGTAGTTCGGTTGAACTTTACAGCAAATCGCTTGAATATTTTTGAAATCTTCATAATTTTTTAATTTGGGTAATAGCGCTGGAATATGAAAACGAAAGCGTGTTACCCAATGAGGATTATCAGCAAGCACAATCAGTGAATTACCCGAAAGACTCACAATAAAACAATGCTCAGTTAAAACGATGTTTTCTTCTAGGCATTCTTTTAACCAGCTATTCCATTTCTGAAGCTGATTTAATTTAGACAATAATTTTCCCAGACTATGACTGTCTTCTTGTAAATAGTGTGAAATTGAGTTGTCCATGAGAAGATTATAGACGCATTGATTAGAATATTCACGGCTTTTTCAGATCATAACTAGTTGACTTTTTATGCAAATTAGGTGATGCTTCAACACTATTTTTCCTTAATAATCGACGTGAAAACCTATGATATTGACCCGAATTTTTAACCAGCTTTTTGGTAGCCGTAATCAGCGTGTTTTAAAGCGTATGTGGGGTGTTGTTTCTGATGTGAATGCTTTTGAGCCGCAGATTGCAGCCCTTACAGATAGTGAATTGCAAGCTAAAACACCAGAATTTCGGGAGCGCCTTCAAAAAGGTGAAACACTCGAAAAATTATTGCCTGAAGTTTTTGCAGTCGCACGTGAAGCAGGTAAGCGTGTATTAAATATGCGCCATTTTGATGTCCAATTATTGGGCGCAATGGTTTTAAACAATGGCAATATTGCCGAAATGCGCACCGGTGAAGGTAAAACATTAGTCGCAACCCTTGCTGCCTACCTGAATGCTTTGACCGGTAAAGGCGTTCATATCGTGACAGTGAATGATTATCTCGCCAAACGTGATTCTGAATGGATGGGTCCTTTATATTCATTTTTGGGTTTGACCACCGGCGTTATTGTACCCAATATGACACCGCAAGAAAAAAAGATGGCTTATAATGCAGACATCACTTACGGAACAAATAACGAATTTGGTTTTGATTATCTGCGCGATAACATGGCGTTTTCCATTGAGGATAAAGTACAACGTCCCTTGCATTATGCAATTGTCGACGAAGTCGATTCTATTTTGATTGACGAGGCACGCACACCGCTAATTATTTCAGGTGCGGCGGAAGACAGCACAGAACTTTACTTGGCAGTGAATAAGCTTGTTCCTCAATTAACGAGGCAAGAAAGTAAAGATGCGCCTGGCGATTATTTATTAGAGGAAAAATCCAAACAAGTCTTCTTGAGCGAAGAAGGTCATCAACATGTTGAAGAACTCTTTGTTAAAGCAGGCTTAATTCGTGAAGATGAAACATTGTATGATGCGAACAACATTATGCTGATGCATCACTTGAATGCAGCATTACGTGCGCATGCTATTTTTCATCGTGATGTAGATTATATCGTTCAGAATGGCGAAGTTGTGATTGTTGATGAACACACGGGTCGTACAATGCCCGGACGCCGTTGGTCAGATGGGTTGCATCAAGCGGTTGAGGCCAAGGAAGGCGTGCAAATTCGTCAGGAAAATCAGACACTGGCATCCATTACTTTTCAAAATTATTTCAGAATGTATCAAAAACTGTCTGGCATGACAGGTACCGCAGATACAGAAGCATACGAATTTCAACAAATCTATGGTTTGGAAGTAGTCGTTTTACCCACCAACATGCCGACGATCAGACAAGATCAGCCTGATTTTGTTTTTATGTCCGGCGAGGAAAAATTTACAGCCATCATCGAAGATATCAAAAAAACGCGTCTAGCAAGTCAGCCTGTTTTAGTGGGTACCGCCTCGATTGAAACATCGGAATATTTATCCCGTTTATTAAAAAAAGAAAATATTCCTCATAATGTCTTGAATGCCAAGTTCCATGAACAAGAAGCGCGTATTATTGCTGAGGCAGGTCGTCCAGGCGCTGTGACCATTGCAACGAACATGGCAGGGCGTGGTACGGATATTGTATTGGGTGGTAATCTGGATGCTGAATTAAAAGCGTTAGAAAGCCCGACGCCTGAAGCGATTATTAAACACAGAGCGGCATGGCAGGAACGACACGACAAAGTGATTAATGCAGGTGGTTTATATGTATTAGGCACGGAACGCCATGAATCGCGTCGTATCGATAACCAGTTACGCGGACGTTCTGGCCGTCAAGGTGATCCTGGTAAAACTCGCTTTTACTTATCCTTGGAAGATAACTTATTACGTATCTTCGGCGGTGATCGTTTAACAGGCATCATGAAACGAATTGGTATGGAAAAAGGAGTTGCGCTTGAGTCGCGTTTGTTAAGTAATAGCATTGAGAATGCGCAGCGTAAAGTGGAAGCTCATAATTTTGATATTCGTAAGCAGCTGCTGGAATATGATGATGTGGCTAATGAACAGCGTAAAGTTATTTATAGCCAGCGTGATGCTTTGCTTACGACGGACAGTATCGCAGATACGATTGAGTCTATTCGTTCACAAGTCGTGGAAGGTGTCATAACGCTTTTTATTCCCCCTCATAGTTTGGAAGAGCAGTGGGATATTCCTGGATTAGAGCAGCGATTAGTACAGGATTTTAATTTACCTTTACCGATACAAGATTGGCTTGCGAAAGAAGAAACACTGCATGAAGAAAATTTACGTGAACGTATTCATGCGATGTTTAAAGAAACGTATCAGAAAAAAGAAGCGCAAACCGATGCGGCTGTGATTCGTCAATTTGAAAAAGCCGTCATGCTACAAACCCTCGATAATTTCTGGCGTGAACATTTGGCCGCCATGGATTATTTACGTCAAGGTATTCATTTACGCGGCTATGCACAAAAGAATCCTAAACAGGAATATAAACGTGAAGCGTTTGAATTATTTGTTTCCTTGTTAGATCGTGTCAATTACGAAGTCATTTCGATTTTAAGTAAATTCGAAGTTCGTAAAGAGGAAGATGTCGAGCAATTAGAAGCACAACGTCGTGCAGCAGCTCAAAATATTAAAATGGAATATCAGCATATTGGCATGACTCCATTAGAAAATCCTGAAGAAGAAGGTAATCAGGAAGCCGGCAATGTGGTTGCGATGCCGCTACGTCAAATGGCTAAAGTCGGACGCAATGAAGCTTGTCCTTGTGGTTCTGGCAAGAAATATAAACAATGTCACGGTAGTTTTAGTTAAGTGTCGTCCCTCAAACAGCCTGTTGTGAACGTTGCCGTCGGTATCATTTTTCATCCGTGCGGCGACATTCTTATTTCACAACGTCCCTCTGATAAATCATACAGTGGTTATTGGGAATTCCCAGGTGGGAAGATTGAAAAAGACGAAAGTATTTTTGAAGCCCTGCAGCGTGAGTTATTAGAAGAAGTAGGGATACAAGTCGTCAAAGCGGAAGCTTGGCTAGAGCTCGATTATTCTCATACTGATCGAAATGTGTTTCTTCATATCTGGCGCGTGACTCAATTTTCAGGTGAACCGACAGGTCTTGAATCTCAACTTGTTCATTGGGTTCCACTGCACCAGCTGAATCAATTTCTTTTTCTACCGGGTAATGCTTCAATTCTGGAACAACTCCAACTCCACCATGAATTTTAAACCAATCGCATAATATCATTCACCAATGCTTGTGTGACTAGCATCAATAAAATAATTATTCCCAATCTGAAAAGTAACGTTTGTACCCGAAAAGATAAAGGTTTTCGAATAATGAATTCAATAAAATAAATTAACAGATGCCCTCCATCTAATCCCGGGATAGGCAGCACATTAATGACACCGATCGCAATGCTAAAAAAAGCAAGAAAACTGATGAAGGGTAAAATCCCATGATTAAGAGCAGTGCCTGCACTTTCAAAAACAGTGATTGGGCCGCCTAACCCTTGAAGAGAAATTTTACCCGTTAACATTTTTCCAAGCAGAATGAAATTAAGAGAAGTGAAATCAACCAGTTCATCTTTTGCAGGAACGATAGCATCAAAGGGACTGTATTTGATATTCCGTAATAATTCAGCCGGCCATTTGAAAGAAGGTCCGATGCCAAGGAAACCTTGTTTTTGAAAAAAAACATCCTGTTTATAACCGAAGATAACAGGAATAAAGAGTATTTTTCTTTGACGTTTGACTTTAAAAATAAAAGTTTCTGAAGGATGCGTTTTAATGAGTAATATCAGTTGCTTCCAGCTTTGAATAGGTTCATGGCCTATCGACAAAATAAGGTCATTTATTTTTAAACCCGATTGCATAGCAGGAGATTTAGGTTGCAAGATACCAATTATCATAGGAATCGTGGGTTGATAAGGTTCTATACCCAAACTGCTTAAGGGATCTGGTGTCAGATTATTCATTTTCCAATGGCTAAGATCCAGGGTGTGATCTTCTACAACCTGTGTACGGAACGATTGCGTTTTAACATTAACCTGTTTTTTTTCTCCTAAGAAAGTCATCAAACGAAAGACGACAGCATTCCAATCTTGAGTTTTTTTATGATTGATACTGAGAATTTCATCCTGTGGTTTAAGATGGGCTGCTGCAGCAATAGAATGAGGTGTTACTTTTCCAATGAGTGGTATGACAGTCGTAAAACCGATGACAAAAAGCAGCCAATATAAGACAAATGCAAAAATGAAATTAGAAAGAGGTCCTGCAAAAACAACCGCGATTTTTTTATAAAGAGGCTGCCGATTAAAAGCGCGATGTCGTTCATTTTCAGGTACGGGATCTTCAGTTTCATCTAACATTTTAACATAACCGCCCAGCGGGATGGCTGCTAAAACAAATTCAGTACCTTTTTTGTCATGCCATTTCAGTAGCGTTTTACCAAATCCTAAAGAAAAACGAAGCACCTTAACACCTACTAAACGTGCAACGATAAAATGACCTAATTCGTGTATGCCTACAATAAAAAAAATGGTAAGAACAATACCAATAATTGAGATAAACAATGTGAACATGACTACCATCCATGATTAAAAGAATTTGTTGCTTAGCACTACCCCTCTCTCGCCCCCGAAAAGATAGAAAAACACCTATTTTGAGTGCGGGAGAGAGCTAGGGAGAGGGCGAACCTGTGATCTAACCCCTCACCCTAATCCTCAACAGCACCAGAAAATATTTTTCAAATCATCCTCTATGGGCGGAGAGGGGAGTTTCTAAGCAAAATTTGTATCGATCTCTTAGTCCGCAGAAACATGAGATTCGCTAAGCAACAGCAAAATCCTTAATACCCATCGATCTTAGCTGTCTATTGATCTGTGCTACCTTCATCGCATCATGCACAGGTCCAATCTGTACCCGGTATAATTTACCCGAACGCGCAAGCTGTGTAATGCTGACGGGTGATCCAATGACAGTCGATAAACGTTTTTTTAATTTTTCAGCATAGACCCTATTACGGAAAGCGCCTACATGAATATAAGCAGGATGAGCAAGAGCTCGTATGTAGTGTGATTGAGCTGCTTTATGATGTGTATTTTCAGCCAGAAAGATGTTATTAGCGCGAGGGCTTGTGTTATAACGCAAAGGATCAATCGCTTTAACATCCACAGGTGCTGTGCCATGTCCAAGCATTCCCAGCTTTTTTGCAGCTGTATAAGATAAATCAATGAGTCGATTACTTTCAAACGGTCCGCGATCAGTGACTTTAACAATGACCTTACGACCATTTTTTAAATTCGTGACTTCGACATACGTTGGCAGGGGTAATGTCTTGTGCGCAGCCGTCATGGCTAACATATTATAACGCTCTCCATTGGAGGTATGACGCCCATGGAATTTTGTGCCGTACCAAGAAGCAATGCCGCGTTGCTCATAGTTTTTGCTGGAAGGCATGACATAATACGTTTTTCCAAATACTCTATAGGGTTTATTCCCAGATCGACTTAAAGGCTCCACTTTAGGAACTGCATTAGGAATACCGGAAACATCGACGTCGTAAGAAGGCGGGCCATCTCGTCTTGCCGTGGAACAGCCATTCAATAATCCCAATGCAAGCAGGCTGATACAACTTATGATTTGAATAAAATTCATAGGACGAAATGGGTTGAAAGGCAACTTAACCATGATGGATTTTCTCCCGTAGCATTAAAATGCGATGACTTAATTGCAATATCGACATCGCATATAAATCACTGGCATTATACCGTTTGATAACATCAAAATTATGGAACCCAAACCAGTTTTCTTCTCCCCAATAAGTATGCAGTGAAATCACTTTATGCGGATTATTTTTCAGTAACTCATCGTCTTTTGGGCTGCGGTATTCTGCTAACGTAGACCTGGATAACAGATGAGATTTTTCTCCGTCACGGAAAAAGAAAAAATGAAAGGGATGATTATTAGTTTGAGAGGGAACTGCGATCGGTTTATTTGTTTCCCAACCATGCGATTTGTAATAATTCGCGATACTTGCAATGATGTCAAATTGATTGTTCGTTAGATCAATTTTACTATGACCGTTATAACTGACTGCAAAACGTCTGTAACTGCTCGGCATAAATTGCGGTTGTCCAATGGCCCCTGCATAGGAGCCCATGACTTTCAGCGGGTCTAAATGTTGCTCACGGGTTAGCAATAAAAATTCTTCTAATTCAGATCGGAAAAATGCGGCTCGGGTGCTTTTGCTAAATGCAATGTTAGACAAGGAGTCGATGACTCTAAACTTTCCGGTATGCAGTCCATATTTTGTTTCGATGCCAATGGTTGCAACGATCACACTGGCAGGCACACCATATTTTTTTTCTGCATGGGCAAGCGCATCTTTATTCCGATTCCAGTAATCGACGCCATGATGAACACGCCAATCGGTGACAAATAAATGCTGATAAATATTCCAGGGCTCGTTTTCAAGCGGCGCTTTAATTTTCCGCATGATAGCAGGTCTGATTTTCACCGTGTTAAATAAGGCTATCAAAGTGGTTTCTTTAAAATGATGCTGCTTCACCATTTTGTGAATAAATAATTTAACATCAGGACGAGAGGCAAAATGCGTATTGGTTTCAGCATAACCATAACAATTAAAGAATAGGCTCGTTATCAGTAAAACTAAAAGCTGTATCATGGTAATCTCTTTATATTATCTATGTTGTCAGCAGTTTCCGATGCGTTTGTATTGACATTAAAATTCCAAATCCTGCCATCATTGTAATCATGGATGATCCGCCGTAACTCACTAAAGGTAACGGTAATCCCATGACGGGCAGGATGCCGGTGACCATTCCCATGTTAATAAAGAATGAGAAAAAAAAGGTCAGGGTCAAGCTGCCTGCAAGCAGACGCGAAAAGGTATCCTGAGCATGAATTGTAATATATAAACCACGTAAAATGATAATCATAAAAATAGTGATCAAAATGACACTACCTAAAAAGCCAAATTCTTCACCACAAACGGCAAAAATAAAGTCAGTGGAATGTTCTGGTAAAAAATGAAGATGAGATTGTGTACCATTTAACCAACCTTTGCCAAAAAAACCTCCAGAACCGATAGCAATCTTGGATTGAATAATATGATAACTTTTATTTAGGGGGTCTCGCTCTGGGTTAAGAAAGGTCAAAACGCGTTGACGTTGATAGTCATGCATTAAATACCAACAAAATGGAGCGCAAAGAATAGCCAACACCGCCAGGCCGCTCATCAAACGCCAACTTAATCCGGCAAGAAATAAAACACTCCCTCCCGCAATCATCAACATGGCTGCCGTGCTTTGATCGGGTTGTTTGCTGACTAATAATGCGGGTACAAAGATAATAAAAAGGGCTGCAAAAATAGATTGATTATTTAAAGGTAGATGCATTTTATGGAAGAAGCTTGCTAAAAATAAAGGTAATGCCAATTTCATGATTTCAGAAGGCTGAAAACGTATAAAACCCAGGTTTAACCAACGCTCTGCACCTTTACCGGTATGACCGAACAAGAGTACGGCAATCAGCAGAAATATTCCAATGCCATAAAGCCAAACCGCCCAACGCTGATAAATGATCGGTGGAATCTGAGCAAACAAAAGCATGACAACAAAAGCAAGACTCATATGCAAGATTTGTTGTTCAATGACGTTTGAATTTTGACTGCTTGCGCTATATAAAATAATCAGTCCTGCAATGGTTAATAAAATAATGCTAAGAAACAAATAAAGATCAATATGAATATAGCGCCAGAAAGAGCGCGCATCCTGTTGATGAGGATTATGTGTACGTTGAAAGGTATTAGCGTATTGCATGAGATGCCTTTTCCTTATTAGGAACTACGGGTGCCACAGAGGTTGCAGGTGATACAGGTGTCGCAGATGTCTGTGGAGGAACGACCGGTGTTCCTATAAAATAATAATCAAGAATCTTGCGTGCAATCACAGGCGCAAGCTTGCTATGTTCTGCAATGACAGCAATAGCAATTTGAGGTTTATCCACGGGTGCAAACGCCACAAAAAGTGAATGATCCCGTAATTTTTCTGGTAATTTGTCTTGCTCTTCGCTCTTTCCTTCTTCATCGCGGTGTTTGATTGAAAAGACTTGAGCGGTTCCTGTTTTGCCAGCAATGGTATATGGCATGTCATGACCATAATGCGCATAACCTGTGCCAAGTGGTGAAATCATGACATCTTGAAGTGCGGTAATGATTTCCTTCCAGTTGTTTACATTATTCAGGCGCACAGGTTCTAACTCGGTGCCTGTTTCGGGTTCTGCTGTTTTACCAATTTCCTGTTCCTGAAAAAGTAAATGAGGAGCCATGCGTTTGCCGCGATTAGCGATAGTCGCCATGCCTTGAGCAAACTGCAGTGGTGTTCCTTGCATAAAACCTTGACCGATGGATGCATTAAGCGTATCACCTTCATACCAACTGACACCTTTTGAGCGTTTTTTCCATTCGGGTGATGCAATAATGCCGGGAACTTCTTCCCCGATATCAATACCGGTTAATTCACCAAAACCAAAACGATTGAGCATGTCATCAATCGAACGGATTCCCATCTTGTGTCCCAACGAGAAAAAATAAGTATCGCAGGAACTCACGATAGCATGATTCAAATTGACGGTACCATGACCATGAGTTTTCCAGTCATGATAGATATGTTCTTTATTGGGGAGTTGATACCACCCTGGATCAAAGAGCGTGAAATTAGGGGTAATACTTCCTGTATCAAGACCTGCAAGTGCAACATAGGGTTTGATGGTAGACGCTAAAGGATAAAGTCCGCGTAATGTTCTATTGTAAAGAGGTTTATCCGGCGCAAGCTGTAAGTCCTGAAAATCTTTGCTGCTAATACCCGTTACAAATAAATTAGGATCAAAAGCCGGTTCGCTGACCATCGCAAGTATTTGCCCTGTGGCGGGCTGAATGATAACAACCGCACCATTTTGACCGGAAAGCGCTTGCTCAGCGATTAATTGTAAACGGCTGTCTAAAGTCAGATATAAATTTTTTCCGGGGATGGGTTTAATTTGTTTGAGTATACGCAAAGGTTGGCCGCTGGCATCATTTTCTGCTTGTTCATAACCGACTGTGCCATGGAGTTCATCTTCATAAAATTTTTCAATACCAATCTTGCCGATATAGTTAGTTGCGCTGTAATTGCTAGGATCAATGTTTTCTAACTCGTCCAGATTAATGCGTCCCACATAACCCAAAACATGACTGAATGCAGGCCCCAAAGGATAATGACGAATCAAACGTGCTTTAATGAGTGCGCCGGGAAAACGATATTGGTTCTCATAAAAACGTGCCACTTCTGTTTCGGTGAGGCGAAGTTTTAAAGGAATTTCATCAAAGCGCCGATGTTGTTTGAGTTCTTTTTGAAATTGTGAAAGCTCTGTGTCATTCAGCGGAATGACTTTGGAAATTTCTGATAAAACCTGCGGTATGTTTTTATTTTTTTCTGGAATAATATCCAAACTGAAGACGGGGATATTTTCCGCAAGTAATACGCCATTGCGGTCATAAATTAAGCCGCGCGTTGGTTCTGTAGGAATTAAGTCTAGCCAGTTTTTTTTCGAAAGTGTGGTATAGAGATCGTTTTTGATAAATTGTAAATATCCAAGACGAATGATCAACAAAGCAATCAGGATTAACATGATAACGAGCATGGCTACACTGCGCTGAGTCGTCAGTCGAATTTCTTGTAGATGATTTTTGATCGCGATACGTTTTTGCATAGCAGGATTTTACCAGCTCGCCTTTAAAATTTATACCATACGTTAATTAATAACGGGATAGTAATACCCGCATTACTGCTGGACATGCTGCAATTGGAATAATGCATTGTGCTTAAACTGACCGAAAGATGTTGATCTTTGCCGAAGCTTGCGCCGATTGCGATTTGATCCTGGAATGAAAAATAAATGCCCAGATTACGATCCGCAAAACGGGTATGTGTTAAATAAGAGGCGCCAATGCTGAGATCAAAGTAGGGTGAGATATAATTGTTTTGCATGAGATAGTAACGCAGAGTCGGTGCGAGTGAATAAATATTAATTTCTCGATGTGTTGGGTAATTGTTCACCCACCAATGACCCGCACTCATGTCAAAATAAATTTTGACATGCTGCCATGTTAAACGTGATGGTTGATACCAAAGTGCACCTCGATAACCCCGCAAATGACCTGGATCTTTGGCAATGAGTGGATAGGTAAGCGCAACACCGATGTCAGCGCTGGCAGTGTGACAAAATAACCCAATGAGAACCAGTGCAAGTAAACGAAGCAGCACGTGTGTTTTCCTTAACACAATGGAAGTAGTTTTGAGAAAACATAATGAGTTAGTTGATTAATGTCAATGAAAAAAAATAACGAGAGGCTTTAATCAGAAAGTTTAATGCCTAACGCGGCTAATCGATCCTTTAAATTAGGATGTGTCGAAAATGCATCAGCCAAAGACGTTAAGGGATTAATGCCCGCTTGAGCAGGATCAAAAATATAAGCTTCACGACGCACATTTTCATGAGGCGTTTGCCGATAGGTCGCATTGTAAGCATCTTGATGACTCTGGTAATCACTATTAATTTTTAACAAAGCAGACGCGAGCGGTTGATTATCACGTACCAGCTCAACAGAACCTGCATCAGCCATATATTCTCGTGTACGGCTGAGATAAAGTAATAGCAGAATGTTAATGAGCGGCATGACATATCGCAAAATCATAATGATGGCCCCAAGAGAGTTTCCGGAACGGTTATCCGAATCACGGCGATTCGAAAAAACGACATTATAGAAAAAGATATCCAATACCATAATCATCAAATTTGCAAGAACAGAAGCCATTAAAGTCAGCTTGATGTCCATATGACGAATATGACTCATTTCATGCGCCATAACGGCTTGTAGTTCAGCGCGATTGAGCTTTTGAATAAGCCCGCGAGTAATCGCAAGCATGGCTGACTTTTCGCTGTAACCACTTGCAAATGCATTCATATAATCGGCATCGATGATATAAACTTTAGGCATGTAACGCAGTCCTGCCGCAATTTTCAATTCTTCAATCACATTGTACAGTTGCTTCTCAGTAAGGCTTTGCGCGGTCTCGGGGGTGATTTCTTTATATTCTGTTCCGAGTAACATGATGCGGTCATGCAGACTAAACGTCACTAGTAAAGAAATCGTTGCGATCGCAAGCATAATTAAAGTGACCAAGGGAAAGAGTTTGAACGTGACAAGACCCATGAACACTTGCGAAAGAGGAACTCCTGGATAGTGCGTACTATAATTATAAGTATCTATCAATAATCCCAAAGATAAATAAATTAAAAAAAACAGAGCGATGACAAACACGGTTTTGCGGTTATTGGCGCGTATCGTTTTGCGCCAATCCGCTGTTGAGTAACTCAAGTTATTGGGTAATTTAGCCATAAATTTTTAAAGTTTAACGGTATAGTTTTCTTGTTCTGCGACTTTGGCTTCGTTTAATTGCCAATAAGGAAAATCAAAGTTTAATTTTGCGTTAAATGCAGTCACAACCATTTCTGAAAAGAAAGATTTTTTGGTCGCATTATAAAGCTCAATGCTATCATTGTAGGCTTGTTTTGCATAAGCGAGTTTATTCTCAGTGCTAACAATTTCTTCTTGCAGCTGCATGCAATTTTCATTGGCTTTTAATTGCGGATATTGTTCAAAAACCAAATTAAGATTGGATGCAATCGTTGAAATTTTATTTTCAGCGGCAATACGACCTGCTTCATCACCAGCGGCTTTAGCTTGTTGAGCCTGATTACGTAAGGCCACGACATCTTTCAACGTGGTTTGTTCATAGTCCATGTATTTTTTAACGACATTAATCAAGGATTCAAAAACTTTAAATCGACGATCTAGTTGAATATCAATTTGTTTTTGATTGTTACGAACTGCCTCAATCATGCCAATCAGCCGGTTGTAAGTAAATACAATAAAAACGCCGACTGCAATCACTAATAGAAGAATAATAAAGCCAATACTCATAACTGCGGAACTCCTTTATACTCACTCAAATGTAAAAGATACTCTACCCCATTATAAATCAGGAAGCACTGTATGTCAGATATTAGTATCAGTTTAACCCCCTTATTATATGAATACCTTCAAAAAAACTCATTACGTGAATCAGAAGTGCAAAAATCTTTGCGAGAACAGACCCATAAGATGAGCATGAGTCAGATGCAGATTTCACCTGAACAAGGGCAGTTTATGGGTTTGTTGGTAGAGTTGTTAGGTGCGGTAAAGACGTTGGATATCGGGGTTTTTACAGGATATAGTGCGCTTGCGGTTGCATTAGCCTTGCCTCACAACGGAAAAGTGGTGGCATGCGATACTAACTCAGAATGGACTAAAATTGCACTCCGATATTGGGAAAAAGCAGGCATCGCCCACAAAATAGATTTACGCATCGCTCCCGCCACTGACACTTTACAGCAGTTATTGGATCAGGGAGAGGCGGGTACGTATGATTTTGCATTCATCGATGCCGATAAAAAAAATTATCTGTCATATTATGATCTTTCATTAAGCTTGATTCGCCCTGGCGGTTTAATAGCCATCGATAATGTGTTATTCGGAGGAAAAGTAGCGGATCAAACAGTCACCGATACCAACACAGAAACCATCCGTGCTTTGAATGCGAAGTTATTGACTGATGAGAGAGTCAGTATCAGTATGCTCCCCATTGGAGATGGTCTAACATTAGCCAGAAAACGATAAACAGCTTAGCACGCACCTCTCTCACCCCGAGTTTTTAATAAGAACAAAAAAACGTTATTGCGGGAGAGGTCGACACGCGTAAGCGTGGAGGGTGAGGGGAAGACACCTATCTTATTAGCGTTCCTCAACTTTAGTTAAGCAGTTTTAGTCAAACACATCAAATAATTTACCGACACATCTTCAGTGAGTTTGTATTCTTTAGTCAAAGGATTGTAACTCATGCCTGTGATATCATTCACATGCAATCCCACTTTCCGCCCCCATACAGAAAGCTCACTAGGCCGAATAAATTTCGCAAAATCATGCGTATTTTTTGGCAGCATTCTCAAAACATACTCAGCTCCCACAATCGCAAATAAATAGGATTTCAGATTGCGATTTAAAGTTGAAAAAAAGACATACCCACCTGGTTTAACCAGTTTTGCTGCTGATTCAACAATGGAAACAGGGTCAGGGACATGCTCCAGTAATTCAAGGCAGGTCACAACGTCAAATTCATGGGGATGTGCCATTGCAAATTCTTCAGCACTGATGAGCAAATAATCTACATGAGTATTGCTTTTTTCTTGATGATATTTTGCAGCCTGAAGAGCATCCGCACCTAAATCAATACCGGTGACCTCAGCGCCGCACTGATTCATGCTTTCAGAAAGAATGCCTCCACCACAACCCATATCTACCACTTTTTTACCCTTTAGCGGTGCATGATCTTTAATGTACTGCAAACGTAAAGGATTAATATCGTGCAGTGTTTTAAGCTCACCCTGAGGGTTCCACCAATGCGATGCAAGTTTTGCAAATTTTGCAATTTCATTTGGATCAATATTTGTCATGCTTTATCTAACCTCTTCACATTATGGGTTTTCCTGCTATGATACCATCTTACATTTATTTTTAAGGGAATTGAAATCATGAAGACAAAGTTAGTGACGATTTGTGCGGTAATGGCTGGTTTATTGACGGTAAGTGCGTTTGCTGATGATGCGCAAACACAAATGAATGGCCAAATGGGACAACAACCTGCAGCACCGGTTGAACCTGCAATGCCATCCCCAGCGCAAAATCCAAATACTCCGCCTTCACAACAAGGCGCAACACCGGATGTTGCACCTCCAGGAAATGCAGATGATATGAACGTGCCTACTCCTCCTGCAGCACCTGCTCCAACGAATAATTACTAATATCCATCCTATCCCTATCTTATCCCGCGCAAAAGCGCGGGATTCTGTTTTTAAGGTCTTCCCATGTACAACACAAATGCAAAACCCGTCTATCTTAACGAATATAAAGTCCCTCCCTATTTAATTGACACAGTTCATCTTGAATTTGCACTGGGTGAAGATGCAACTTTTGTGACAAGTAAACTGGCTATTCGTGCAAATCCAGTGTCCCTAGAATCAAATCCGCATTTAAGATTAGATGGAGAAATGCTAGAACTTGTTTCTGTTGTATTAAACGATCAAAAGCTAACACAAGAACAATATCAAAAGACAGACGAATCATTAACCATTCTCAATGTACCTAAGACATTTAATCTGGAAATTAAAACACGAATCAAGCCACACGAAAATACGGCATTGAGCGGGCTTTATCAATCCAGTGGGAATTTTTGCACGCAATGTGAAGCACAAGGATTTCGCCGCATTACTTATTATTTAGATCGTCCTGATGTCATGGCAAAATTTACAACTAAAATTATTGCAGACAAAAAGCGTTATCCCATTTTATTGTCGAACGGTAACCTTATAAACAGTGAGGAACTTTCAAACGGACAGCATTCTGCAACATGGGTCGATCCCTTTAAAAAACCCTGTTATTTATTTGCATTAGTCGCGGGTGATCTTGAATGTGCAGAAGATCATTTTATCACAAGCTCTGGCAGACGAGTTGCACTTCGTATTTATGTTGAGCACGGCAATCTGGATAAATGCGCACATGCCATGCAAGCGGTAAAAAAAGCCATGCGTTGGGATGAAGAAAAATTTGGTCGTGAATATGATCTTGATATTTATATGATTGTTGCAGTTTCCGACTTTAATATGGGCGCCATGGAAAACAAGGGCTTAAATATTTTCAATACCCAATATATTTTAGCAAAACCTGAAACAGCAACGGATATTGATTATGTGCATATTGAATCGGTGATTGCGCATGAATATTGTCACAATTGGTCTGGAAATCGTATCACTTGCCGCGATTGGTTTCAGTTAAGCTTAAAAGAAGGGCTCACCATTTTTCGCGATCAAAGTTTTACAGCAGACACGACGTCACCAACGGTCACGCGCATCAATGATGTCATTGATTTGCGTGCGAGTCAGTTTCCAGAAGATGCAGGTCCTCTCGCACATCCTGTTCGTCCGGAATCCTATGTTGAGATTAATAACTTCTATACTTCAACGGTCTATAATAAAGGCGCTGAAGTCATTCGTATGCAGCAAACCTTGTTGGGCGATGATGTTTTTCGTAAAGGTATGGATTTATATTTTGAGCGATATGATGGACAAGCGGTCACCATTGAAGAATTTGTTAAATCGATGGAAGAAGCTTCCGGTATGGATTTAAAACAATTTAGACTTTGGTACAGTCAAGCAGGAACGCCGCAGCTGGATGTGACTGACCATTACGATGCAAATGAGAAAAAATATACCTTAAAAATTAAACAATCCTGTTCACCCACGCCGCAACAACCTGAAAAAAAATCTTTTCATATTCCTGTCAAAATGGGACTCCTGGATGAATCCGGTAAAGAGTTGATGCATGATTTGCTGCATATCAAAGACGCTGAGCAGGAATTTCAATTTAATAATATTGCATCAAAACCAATCCCTTCCTTGTTACGAGGATTTTCAGCACCCGTGAAAATCAATTATCCGTATTCGGATGATGCGCTGCAATTACTGTTTAAACACGACACGGATTTATTTAATCGCTGGGAGGCAGGGCAGCGATATACGGTTAAACTCATTTTAAATTTAATTAAAGATTATCGTTCTAATAAAACCTTAGTCTTGCCTTCCGATTATATTGCGATTTTCAAACATCTCATCGAAACAATGCAAGAAGATAAATTATTACTTTCTGAAATGCTGACATTGCCATCTGAAAAATATTTATCTGAGCAAATGACGGTGGTTGATATCGAAGCGATTCATGACGTACGTGAATTTGTATTAAAGACACTTGCAGAGAATTTACAAACCTTATTGTTTGATGTCTATCAAAAAAATCACGATAATAAATCCTATGAAGTAACATTAGAAGCCGTTGCTAAACGACAATTGAAAAACCTTTGTTTAACTTATTTAATGATGCTGGATAATCCTGAAAAATATAAGCCCGCCGCTTTAGCACAGTTTAAAACGGCTTTAAAAATCAATATGACGGATACGATGAGTGCGTTACGATGTCTTGTGAATACGGATTGCCCTGAAAGAGAAGAAGTCTTAACGCAGTTTTATCAACAATGGCAAAATGATCCTTTAGTTATCGATAAATGGTTTGCCTTACAGGCCAGTGCAAAATTACCCGATACACTGAGCCGTGTTAAAAGCTTGCTGCAGCATCCTGCATTTGATATCAAAAATCCTAATAAAGTGTATGCATTGATAGGGGCATTTGGACACCGAAATCTTGTTCGCTTTCATGTGGCTAATGGGGAAGGTTACCAATTTTTAGCAGACTGTGTGCGCAAGCTCGATACGCTTAACCCGCAAGTGGCAGCCCGTATGGTGACCCCATTGAGTCAATGGCAACGTTATGATTCCAAAAGACAACACTTGATGCGAGACCAATTAGAGAGTATTTTACGCACAAAGACTATTTCTCGTGACGTTGGTGAATTAGTGAGCAAAAGTCTCTTGGTAAATATAACGAATAATTAAATAAAAGGTAATGCATACAATGAGTAAACGTATTGAGTCAGATAGCATGGGCTCTATTGAAGTGGCAAACGAGGCTTATTGGGGAGCGCAAACACAACGTTCTCTTCATCATTTTGCTATTGGGCAAGACAAAATGCCCAAAGAGTTGATTCAAGCCTTTGGGGTGTTAAAAAAAGCGGCTGCTATCACGAATCATGAACTCGGTTTACTCACAAAAGAAAAAATGGATTTCATTAATGCTGCGGCTGATGAAATCATTGCAGGTCAATTGCTCGATCAGTTTCCCTTGAGTGTTTGGCAAACAGGCAGCGGTACCCAGTCAAACATGAATGTGAATGAAGTCATCGCGAATCGTGCTGCGGATATGGCAGGACAAAAACGCGGCGGCAAAAATCCGATTCATCCCAACGATGATGTGAATCGCTCTCAGTCATCCAACGATACATTCCCGACTGCCATGCATATTGCCGCCGTCGAATTAATCGTTAAACGTTTAATTCCTGCCCTCAAGGAATTGCGCGATGCTTTACAAAAGAAGCGACAATTATTTGCAAAGATCGTAAAAATCGGACGCACACATTTGCAAGATGCAGTCCCTTTAACATTAGGTCAGGAATTTTCAGGTTACGTTGCTCAACTGGATGCTGCTTTAAAAAATATTGAAAGCACATTACCGGGATTGTATGAGCTTGCCTTAGGTGGAACAGCCGTAGGAACTGGGCTCAACGCACATCCGAAATTTGCAGAACTTGTTGCAAGTCACATTGCAAAATTAACCAAGCTTCCTTTTGTATCAGCACCCAATAAATTTGCAGCACTTGCCGCGCATGATGCCGTTGTATTTGCAAGCGGTGCTTTAAAAACACTAGCATGTGCATTGATGAAAATTGCAAACGACATCCGCTGGTTAGGCTCAGGTCCTCGTTGTGGTTTAGGCGAGCTGATTTTACCTGCAAATGAACCTGGTTCATCCATTATGCCGGGTAAAGTCAATCCCACACAGTGTGAAGCCATGACGATGGTCTGTGTGCAAGTGATGGGTAACGATACTGCAATCACGATTGCAGGTTCACAAGGTAATTTCGAATTAAATGTTTTTAAACCGCTCATGATTCATAATTTAGCTCACTCGATCAATATACTGAGTGACTCAATGCATATGTTTTCTTTATTTTGTATTGAGGATTTACAAGCGGATGAAAAACACATTGAAGAGTCTGTGCATAATTCATTAATGCTTGTGACTGCATTGACACCGAAAATTGGTTATGACAAATCGGCAGAAATTGCCCATAAAGCATGGCATGATGGAACGAGTTTATTAGAGGCGTGTTTAGCTTTGGGATATTTATCAGAGGCTGAATTTAAGGGATTGGTAAAGCCGGAGGGAATGGTAGGACAACAAGGATAGGCAACAATTAATTGTTTATTTTCATTTGATGCAATTGAATTGCGGTGAAATTAACTGCTTAAGAGGAGCACTATGCAAAGAAGTTCTGCTGATCAACGCGACAAACAACCTACTGATTTAGCTCAAACAGACTTGGAAGAATCAGGCTTGGTAATGCTGTCAAAGGAGCCTGAGACCTCTCCGCTGAAATTATTAATCGATACGCGTGATTCGTCTTTTACTTTTGCTCTCATGCCTGATTCTAGCCCATCGAGTACTTCTACTTTTTTTGCTGATGCTCTTGAACATGTAGATAGTAGAGCTTCTTTTAGCAAAATGAAGCCTGTTGTCAGAACATTATCGGATAGTCCTCCTCCAAACAATGAATTTGCTAAACAGATTCAATTTACAGTGCAAGAAAGCATTAAAGGTTATCAAGCAAGTGTAGAAACTCTACTTGCAGCTCAAAATGAAAAGATCCAAGCACTTGAGCGTACAGTGGCCGCCCAGAGTGAAAAAATTCAAACGCTAGAGAGTACCCTTGCAGGACAAAAAGCAAAAATCACCGAACAACTTGGTGCTGTTGTTGAAGATCATAAAAGGCAGCTTCAGACGCATCATCAAGATGAGTTGGTTAGTTTTAAAGAACAAGTTAGCATACATGGAGAAAAATTAACGTTGATTCAGGGAGTTCTTGAGAATCATCAGACTGAGATTCAAGGGCTGCATTCGAAAACTCCTTTACCAGTTAAGCAAAAGAAAGATGAAGTTGTCGCATCTGAAGTAAAATGCGCTGATAAAAAAGAACAAGCTATTGCTGAGGAAGAAGTATTAATTCATCCGGTGGGTTTTGTTCCAATTGGGATTCTAAGTTCTGGCATCAATAAGGATCAGGGTGTCACAAACGGATGCGTCACTGCACAAATATTCAAAGATTCTTTATCGGATGAAAGCAAGTATTATATCTTTAGGTCTCATGCAGCGACCAGTGATTGTTCTGCATCTCGTAGACTTGATCCCAAATTAACGACTTTTCATAATAATATGGTTATCGGTATTGCTGAGTATGAGAGAGTGTCAGCAAGTTACAGTGATTCTGAGCATCCAGTATTCTATGATAAATGTGGCCATAAATACTTAATTAAAGGTTGGCATCCCATAAAGCTGACTGTACATGCTAGAGATATCATGCGTGGTAAAACACTTCATTTTGGGGAGGCCCCGCAACCTGAAAAAATATTATTTGAAGAAATGAAAAATGAAAACTCATTGAGTTCGCAATCTAAATTTGCAAATGAAATAAAAGAAATCGAAGCGGCTGCCACGGTTTTAGAAAGTGAAATAAGTCTTTATTCCCGTGCGATTCATTATACCAATTGTCGCGTATTTTCATCTGCTAATGCTAAATTGCAAGAAAGGATTGATTTAAAAAGTGAGAAAAAAGCTTTTTTAGACCTTCTTAAGGCCGAGTTTATGAAAAATGAAAATATCAGTCTGACTAAAGAAGCTATTTTGCAAAAAGTAATAAGTGGTTTACACGTCGAACACCGGACTTCTCACGCAGATGATAAGTTGAAGCTCGATATAGATCGGATTACAGCAGCAAAGTATACTTCTGGCAGGACACTCACTTTAATGAAAAAATTTGGTTACGTCCCGCCTGTGAAAAAAATAGAGCAGAAGCAAGGAAGAATTTTTAGCTTTTGCATGACAAAATAATTTATTGAATATTTACCCTCATGGACTAGAATATTTCAAAGCTTAGCCCTTAAAGAAAAGTAATTCTTGCATTCAGGTAAAGTGAATTTGAGTAATCGTAAAGTGGCCTGATAAATCCCTGGACAAGTCAATTCGCGAGGGCCTCCAATATTTAGTATATTAATACCATTTTCTTTCATCCATGATTTAATGGATTCTGAGTTGAGGTGAATGGGTTTCGATAAATCAACAATTAAATATGGCTTTAATTGTTTCTTGGCATAGCTAATAGTTAACAATGTTCCGTCTTTAATTTTTGCCGGTAAAGGTATCAGAGGGACAAGAATTAATGTAGCATCAGAATCTTCGATATTTTTTTTTGTTCGCGCATCGTAATTTTCTTTATCAGTTTTAAATTCTCCAGAAATTTCTTTTAGACATTTGTATTTTTCAGGAATCGTGCCATTTTCATCTAGTCTTCCTTTCGGACACCAACCACCATACTCATAATCTAACGCCATGGCAGCATCTAATGCCGCCCGATCAACGCCAGTTTGCCCACCTGAAACAATTTTTTGAAGCATGTTTTTTACCTTCTGCTGAAGTTGAGATATTTCAAAGGAGTGAATTTTTGTGGGAAATCATATACGTCGATACCTGTTCTATTTTTAACGTGAGTGACAATAACATTTGTAGGTAATGCAAAAATTAAACTATAAGTTGCTTTTATGAGAAAGCTAATAATAACAACTTTAAATACATCGTTAAGTGGAATAGAGTTGATTTCCATCATCAAAATAGCTATGAATGAATATAAGGCTTCAGAGAATGTTGAAGAACATACGCTCCTTAACCAAAATTTTCGACCTTTTAATAAAACTTTCCATCTAGTTAGAATATATGAATTAACTAAATTAGCTATGATATAAGCAATGAAACCACTGATATTAATTCGAAGTAATGATGATCCAAGAATTTGCGTGTAAGCAATTCCGTCTTTGAAATGAGAAGGTGCGGGCGCCATTACTATTAATTGGCAGATAACTACAAAAAGTGTTTGCGCTGAAAATCCTGTGAAAATAACGCACCTAGCAATTTTGTAACCATAGATTTCTGCGATAATATCATCAAGAATAAATACAAAGGGGGATGTCAGTGTGCCGCCTAATATAAAGAATGTATTAGTACCCACATACCTATTAGTTAAAACTAAATTGCACAGCATGATGCTCAGATAAATCATGCTCATGACAATCAGAAATTTATAGCCCGAAGTATGATTTAAAGCTGATTTTGAAGAACCCAATTCATATTTTGTAGTAGTTACTTTCACATGTATTACCTTATTT
>BMAG01000009.1 GCA_014132595.1 Gammaproteobacteria bacterium
TCGTAACTTGCGCCTTCATAAAGATGCAGCCGGCCTTTCAAACAAACAACCGGCACTCCTTGAAGGTGACCCATCACTAACAAAGAAGCATGTCCCGAGACTGCGCTTGAATGAATGCCTGGAATAGCTTGATAGGGAATCGTAATCGGTTGAGTGAGCTCATCTGCCACTGAGCCTAAGCCTGATCCTAAAATGATTCCAATCTTTGGCGTAAAATTCGGCGCAAATCGACGAATAACGCCCATTGTTTCTTGCATTGAAATAGTCATTGCATTCCCTTAACAGACTTCATAAAAATAAAATTACTTTGCACTCATCAATGCAACAGCCACATCCAGCATACGATTGGAAAAGCCCCACTCGTTATCATACCAAGCCAACACTTTGACTAAATTACCTTCGATCACTTTGGTGTAAGAAACATCAAAAATAGAAGAAGCTGGATTATGATTAAAATCAATCGAGACTAATGGCTCTGCATTCACTTCAAGAATGCCTTTAAGCGGCGCTTTTGAAGCAGCCGTTTGCAAAAGTGTATTCACTTCTTCTGCAGTCGTATTGCGCTTTGCTGTAAAGGTTAAATCAACCAGCGAGACATTCATCGTTGGCACTCTTACTGCAAATCCATCCAACTTACCATTCAATTCCGGCAAAACGAGACCGACTGCAACCGCAGCGCCTGTTTTTGTAGGAATCATGGAATGCGCAGCTGCTCTGGCACGACGAATATCGCTATGATAAACATCCAGCAAAGCTTGATCATTGGTATAGGAATGAATGGTGTTCATTAATCCTTTTTCAATACCCACACCATCATGCAATACTTTTGCAAGCGGTGCCAAACAGTTGGTCGTACAAGATGCATTTGAAACTACAGTATCGCGTGCGGTAAGTGTTTGGTGATTAACTCCATACACAATCGTCGCATCCACGTTTGTAGCGGGTGCTGAAATTAATACTTTTTTTGCGCCGCCCTCAAGATGCAAGGATGCTTTTTCTTTGCTTGCAAAAAACCCGGTGCATTCCAAAACAACATCGACATTCATCTCTTTCCACGGCAAATTCTTGGGATCTCTTTCAGCAATCACACGAATTTTGTCGCCATTTACAATCATGTCATGTCCAGAGACTGAAATTTCTCCTGGAAATTTGCCATGTGTCGAATCATAACGTGCCAAATGTGCATTGGCATGAATATCACCCAAATCATTTAATGCAACAATTTGAATTTCTGGATGACGCTTTGCTTCATAATGTGCACGCAATATATTACGCCCAATTCTGCCAAACCCATTGATTGCGACTCGAATAGCCATGATTGATCCCCTCTTAAACTTTCTCTATACAGGATTGTGAAAGCATTTCTTTTGATACCGCCAAGATGCGTTCCACAGTTAATCCACAGTCTTTATAAACATCTTTTGCAGGAGCAGATGCGCCAAAACGATCAATTCCTATAATTCTTCCCTGGCTCCCCACAAACTGATGCCAGAACATACTCACTCCTGCTTCAATTGCAAGACGTACCGAGATATTCTTTGGCAATACTTGTTCCTGATAAGCTTCATCTTGTGCCAAAAAGACATCAGTCGATGGCATGGATACAACGCGCACTTGCACACCTTCCTGCATTAATTGTTTGGCAGCCTGCACCGCAAGAGAAACTTCTGAACCGGTAGCAATCATAATCATTTCTGGCACACCATTGCAATCAATTAACACGTAACCACCGCGTGTAATGTTTTTTAACTGATGCTCTGCACGTTCGATATAGGGTACATTTTGCCGCGTAAACAACAAACAAGTAGGACCCGCATGTTCAATCGCTTTTTGCCATGCCGCTGCTGATTCAACAGTATCACAAGGACGCCACAGCGAAAGCTGGGGAATGATTCGCAAACTTGCCACATGTTCTACTGCTTGGTGTGTTGGACCATCTTCGCCTAAACCAATCGAATCATGGGTATAGACAAAAATAACACGTTGTTTCATTAAAGCAGCAAGACGCACCGCATTACGCGCGTAATCAGAGAATGTTAGAAATGTACCGCCAAATGGAATTAATCCGCCATATAACGCCATGCCGTTCATAATCGCTGACATACCGAATTCACGTACACCGTAATGAATATATTGTCCTTCAGGCGTTGTCTTTGAAAAGGTTTTAACGCCTTTCCAATTCGTTAAATTCGATCCGGTTAAATCAGCAGAGCCGCCCATGAGTTCGGGTAATGTCTGACTAAAATGGTTTAAACAAATTTGCGATGCTTTGCGGGTCGCCATGGTTTCTTTTTTCTGATACATCTCATCAATCAAGGCAGCCGCAACATCTTTCCAATTTTCAGGTAAACGTTTTTCGATGCGCCGCAAAAATTCACGCGCTAAATCAGGATATTTTTTTTGATACGCGGAGAATAACTTACCCCAAGCTTCCTCACGTATATGTCCTTTCTCACGCGCATCCCATGACTGATAAATTTTATCGGGTATGACAAAAGGTGCATGCGGCCAATGAATGTTTTTTCTGGTTGCTTCGATTTCCGCATCGCCTAAGGGTGCGCCATGGGTTTCATGGGTTCCTGCCAAGGAAGGTGCGCCATAACCAATGACTGTTTTACAACAAAGAATACTCGGCCTATCCGTGACGGCTTGTGCTTCAAGTATTGCTTTCCGCACCGCTTCGCTATCGTGACCATCTACATGGGGTATCACATGCCAGCCATAGCTTTCAAAACGCATCGGTGTGTTATCAGTAAACCAGCCATCGACATCACCATCAATCGATATATTATTATCATCATAAAATACGATCAGTTTGCCTAAACCCAATGTCCCTGCAAGCGAGCAAACCTCATGCGAGATCCCTTCCATCAAACAGCCATCTCCCGTAAAAGCATACGTGAAATGATCGATCAAAGGAAAATCGTCGCGGTTAAATTGCCGAGCCATGTGTTTTTCTGCAATCGCCATACCGACCGCATTGGCTAACCCTTGACCTAAAGGTCCTGTCGTTGTCTCAACACCGGCTGTTTCACCAAACTCAGGATGGCCTGGCGTCCTAGAGTGCAGCTGACGAAATTGTTTAATATCATCCAGGGTCAAATCATAGCCCGTCAAATGCAGCAATGAATAAAGCAGCATGCAGCCATGGCCATTCGATAATACAAAACGATCGCGATTGGCCCAGTGCGGATTCGCTGGATTATGCTTTAGAAAATCATTCCATAACACCTCTGCAATATCAGCCATACCCATAGGCATACCAGGATGCCCTGAGTTGGCTTTTTGCACAGCATCCATACTTAATGCGCGGATAGCATTAGCAAGTTCGCGACGGGAGATCATTTTTTTTACTCCTCAGACTTAAAAATTGGGTGAATCTTACCAGAAAAATGCGTATTATGCAGGGCTCAAATTTATCAAAGGGGTAGAGATTATGGAAAAGAATTTTTTATTCACCTCTGAATCAGTCTCTGAAGGGCATCCTGATAAGATTGCAGATCAGATATCGGATGCTATTTTAGATGCAATGCTGAGTCAAGATGCAAGAGCTCGCGTTGCTTGTGAGGCATTTGTCAAAACGGGTATGGTTTTAGTCGGCGGCGAAGTGACAACTTCTGCCTGGGTTGATATAGAACAGATCGTGCGCAATGTTGTTCGGGATATTGGTTACAACAGCTCTGAGATGGGATTTGACTGGGAATCTTGCGCTGTCATGTCGGCCATCGGCAAGCAGTCTCCTGATATCGCACAAGGTGTGGATCATAAAGTCAGCGAAAATCAAGGCGCAGGTGATCAAGGACTTATGTTTGGCTATGCAACGAATGAAACTTCCGCGCTTATGCCAGCTCCTATCTTTTTTGCACATGAATTAGTAAAACGTCAAGCTGAGCTACGCAAAGAAGATGTTTTATCTTGGTTGCGTCCTGATGCTAAAAGCCAAATTACTTTCCGTTATGTCGATGAAAAACCGGTGGGCATTCAAGCGGTGGTTCTCTCAACACAACACCATCCTGATATCGAACAAAATCATCTTGTCGAAGCCGTCATTGAAGAAATCATTAAGCCAACCCTGCCTGAAGAATGGGTTGATAAAAATACGAAATTCTATGTTAATCCAACTGGACGCTTTGTTATCGGCGGCCCATTAGGCGATTGTGGTTTGACAGGTAGAAAAATTATCGTGGATTCTTATGGCGGCATGGCACGTCATGGCGGCGGTTGCTTTTCTGGAAAAGATCCTTCAAAAGTCGATCGTTCCGCAGCTTATGCAGCACGTTATGTTGCAAAAAATATTGTTGCTGCAGGTATTGCTGACCGCTGTGAAATTCAATTGTCTTATGCGATTGGCGTTGCAGAACCGATTGCCATTTATGTCGATACCTTTGGCACTGGAAAAATCCCAGATCAAGAAATTATTAAATTGATCCGTGAGCATTTTGATTTACGTCCTTATGGCATCATTAAAATGCTTGATTTGCTAAAACCTATTTATCGTCAAACAGCAAGCTATGGTCACTTTGGTCGTGAAGATATTAATGTAAGCTGGGAAAAAACAGATAAAGCCGCTGATTTGAAAAAAGCAGCTGGATTATAACGGAGAATTTGAAATGAGTACTGAAGTCGCAACAAAAATCAACACCGATTATAAAGTCAAGGACATGAGCCTTGCTGATTGGGGCCGCAAAGAAATTCAAATTGCTGAAACAGAAATGCCAGGCTTAATGGCTCTGCGTGCAACACACAAAAACACAAAACCTTTAAAAGGCGCCCGTATTGCTGGTTGTTTACATATGACCGTGCAAACCGCTGTGTTAATTGAAACATTAACCGCATTAGGCGCTGAAGTACGCTGGTCTTCTTGTAATATTTTCTCAACGCAAGATCACGCAGCCGCAGCGATTGCTAAAGCAGGTATTCCCGTATTCGCCTGGAAAGGTGAAACCGAAGAAGAATATTGGTGGTGTGTCGAGCAAAGCATTATTAGTCCCGATGGCTGGCGTCCGAATATGCTGCTGGATGATGGCGGCGATCTCACTTTATTACTTCACGAAAAATATCCTGAATTATTAAAACAAATTAAGGGTGTTTCTGAAGAGACAACAACAGGCGTGCATCGTTTGTATGAAATGCATAAAGCAGGCACTTTAAAAATCCCCGCTATCAACGTAAATGATTCCGTCACAAAATCTAAATTTGACAACTTATATGGTTGCCGTGAATCATTAGTCGATGGCATTAAGCGCGCAACCGATGTCATGATTGCGGGCAAAATTGCGGTGGTATGCGGATATGGCGATGTCGGCAAAGGCTGCGCACATTCCTTGCGCGCACTGGGCGCAACCGTCCTCGTTACTGAAATTGATCCTATCTGCGCATTACAAGCTGCGATGGAAGGTTATCGGGTTGTGACAATGGACGATGCCGCAGACAAAGCTAATATTTTTGTAACTGCAACCGGCAACTGCAATGTCATCACACACGAACATATGCAAAAAATGCAAGATCAAGCGATTGTTTGCAACATTGGTCATTTTGATTCTGAAATTGATATTGCCTCCTTGCGTCAATACAAATGGGAAAATATCAAACCTCAAGTGGATCATGTCATTTTCCCCAACGGAAAACGCATTATCATTTTAGCGGAAGGAAGACTGGTTAATTTAGGCTGCGCAACAGGACATGCAAGTTTTGTGATGTCAACTTCATTCACCAATCAAGTATTGGCGCAGTTAGAATTGTGGCAACACACAGATAAATATCCTATTGGCGTTTATATTCTGCCTAAAAAACTGGATGAAATGGTTGCGCGTTTACACATTGATAAATTAGGTGTGAAACTCACAACACTCACGAAAGAGCAAGCAGAATATCTGAATGTTCCTGTCACTGGACCTTATAAGCCGGAGCAATATCGATACTAGTCAAAAGGGTCGTGAACGTGAACGTTTGCGAT
>BMAG01000010.1 GCA_014132595.1 Gammaproteobacteria bacterium
TCGACCATCATGCAATTTCTCAATCCCATGCTGATTACTCCCCGCTTTAGTTTTGTTTCAGTTAAAATATTTTTTATAAATTTAACGAGATCATGTTGATTTAATTGATGAGTTGTAATATTTACAGCCACACGGATAGGAGGAAGACCCGTATCTTGCCAAGCTTTATTTTGTTTGCAAACGGTTTCTAATACCCATTCCCCAATAGGAATAATTAAACCCGTCTCTTCAGCTAGCGGTATAAAATCTATAGGTAACATGATGCCTTTCGTGGGATGATTCCAGCGCAATAATGCCTCAACAGCCCTGATCATATTAGTTTTAACATCAATTTGCGGTTGATACACTAAAAATAGTTCTTTGTTAGCAATTGCATTACGTAATTCCATTTCTTTTTCTAAGGTATTTAAATTATTTTCATTAAGTTCTTCTGTATAAAATTGGAATTGATTAAGGCCAGATTTTTTAGCAATATACATCGCCGCATCGGCGTTTCTTAATAGTATATTGGCTGTTTTACCATCACGCGGAAAAAGACTGATGCCAATACTTGTTGACATTGTCAGCTCTCTATTGGCAATGGAAAAAGGTGTATTAAAAATATTTAATAATTTATGCACGAGACGTTGTACTGTCGCTTCGTCACCAATTTCACGCAATATAACGATAAACTCATCACCACCCAGTCGGGCAGCAATATCACATGAACGGATCGTGGATTGTAATCGTCTGGCAACTTCCTTCAGTAAATCATCACCTGCTGCATGGCTTAAACTATCGTTGATGAGTTTGAATCTGTTCAAATCAAAAAATAAAACAGCAAATTGATCTTTTTTTCGTTGTGCATCTGTAGTTGCTTTTTCTAAAATTTCCTCAAGGAAGACGCGATTAGGCAGTCCTGTGAGTCCATCATGACTTGCCTGATATTTTAGTTCATTTTCAAGCTGCGTACGTTTAGTAATATCATGAAAACTATAGACTCTGCCGATTGTTGTTTCCTCTAGCTTGTGAGGCTGAGAGTAATATTCATAAATACGTCCATCCTTAAATTTGATTTCGCCTAAATTCACTTTTTCTGAATCGTTCATCAGGTTATTTGCTGCTTTTAGAAAAGCATCATTATCATGAATACTTTTGGAAAAATATTCGAGCAGTGTTGAAAACTTTTTTTGTTCTTCAATGTCGGGTGGAATATGCCACATAGTGATCAATTTCTGATTATAATCCACGACATGATCATTTTTATCGACTACAATGATGCCATCGGTTGAGGATTCAAGTGTAGCTCGCAGTCTGGACATCGATTGTTGAAGAGATTCGGTACGGTCTTTGACATGTTGCTCAAGTGTTGAGGTATATCGAACAGATTCTTGCAAAAGCTGCCATTTTTTTGTAAGCGCACATGCAAGTTGTCGAACAGCGATAAAATCAAACGGTTTTTTTAAAATAAGCAAATTGTCTGATTTTCCGAGCTGTTCTACTGTTTCTTCCCAGGTGTAATCGGAATAAGCAGTACAAATCACAATTTGTATACCTTTATCTAATTCCCATATATGTTTAATCGTTTCTACGCCATCCCATCCAGGCGGCATACGAATATCTACAAAAGCAAGTGCATATGGCCTCCCCTCATCTATCGCTTTTGCAATTTTATTCACACCTTCCTGCCCCTGAGATGCAGTATCAATCAAGAATTCTGGTAGTGTTGCAGTGTCAGTATCCTGATTACCAAAAATTTGTGATTTTATATCGTCTAGCGTTGAAAGTTTGTTTTGATTTGTTAAGATTTTTATAAAATCGTGATGGATTTCTAAATTATCATCAATGATCAGAATACGAAAATCATACTTGTCTTTCATAAGAATCACTCCTATTTGAGACAGCCGTTAACGGCAACGTTAAAACAAATGTTGCACCATGTCCAATACCCTCGCTTTCAACTTCTAATTTTCCGCCTAGTTCTTTGGCGAGTAATGCACCGCTATGTAATCCAAACCCATGTCCTTGTGGTTTTGTTGTGAATCCAAAAGTAAAAATACGAGACAAATTTTCAGGAAGAATTCCAAGTCCAGTATCAGTAACTTTAATTTCAACATAATTATTGTCTGATTTCATATGAGCAGAAATAGTTATTTTTTTAAGAGGTCCTGGTGCTGTTATAATAAGTGAATCTTTTGCATTTTGTAATAAATTAATTAAAATTTGCATCACTTTATTTTTATCAGTTTCTATGGACGGAATATTTTCATATTGCTTTTCAAGTTGAATTTCATTCTTAGTTAAGGATGATTCCACATGTAATATGACCGTGTCGATAAGTTCAGAGACAGATATTTTTTCTATCATCTTAGAAACACCGCTTAATGTGTTTTGCATCGCTACAATTTCTTTAATATGTAATATGCTGCTTTTTAACCGAGATATCTCATCTCGTAAATGATTTGAGTTTTCTGCCAACATTTTTTTTGTTTCTGTAAAATACGTTGGAAGCAGTTTTCCTTTTGGATCATTTTTCAGAAAATCCTCCAATGAATTTATATGATCATTAATCATCTGGATAGCAAGCATAATATTGTCAATATCAAATTTTTGAATATATTTCTGAATTAATTCAACGGAAACGTTCACGCTATTAAGAATATTTCCAATATTATGCAAGACACTTGTTGCGATTTCAGCCATGCCTGCTCTACGTGCAGATGCAACCAATTGTTGATTCAATTTATGCAGTTCATCTTCATAAGCTTTTCTGCTTGTAATATCTCTTGCAATACCTGATAAATATCGGATAGGAGTTCCATCCAGAGTTTTTTGTGGATGGCCTGCAAAATATAACCATCGATGATGATCTCCATTTTTATTTAGAATTTTTGCATCCATCTCATAATTTTCTCCGCTTTCCCACGCCTGTTTAATAAGATTTTGTAAATGATTACGATCTTCAACAGTAAGTCTATTCATTAATGTGTCATAAGATGGAATTGGATTGACTGGATCGTACCCAAATAATTCATACATTTCTTTAGACCATTGAATTTTTCCTGTTTCACGATCATAAGTCCAATAACCAAGATGAGCAATGTGTTGTGCATGTTCCAATTTTTTATTTAACTCTGATGTTTCACGCGATGAAACCTCAATGGCAATTTCATTGAGATATCTTTCCTGATCATGTTCTTCATAAACTTTATTGACTCGTTCTAGCAGTGCTTGCCATTTTTCTAATGACGGTGCCGTGTCTTGATTCACACCAATACGATTTAATTGTCGTTTTAATAAATCATGAATGGCCATGCTAGCTCCATTTTATCTATCACGTTTCACAAATGGTTGTTAATGTCATTGTTTGATTATGTAGATCACATGATCCATTAGCATAGGGTGAAAGTTCTCCATAAGAATAGAAACCAACTTGTTTTGTCTGACTCGGCAACGATTCTAATGTAGATTCTATTTCTTCTTCAGTACGTTCACCCAGTAACAATCTTCTGCCTACACAGCTGATGGCTATGGATAATATGGGTTCTGATAAGGTAGCACTCCCAGTGTTTAATAAAGTTGTTTTTGCTAATTTACTTGCTTCACTTGCACCCGTAATTAATCTATCAAAATTGGCACGCATTAATTGTGCCAGATAACCTGTAGGCACATCACCTGCAAATGTTAACGATTGCTCTTTTTCATCAACAGAAAGAATAGTACGTACTAACTGTCTTGTATCTGTAGTATTTTCGCGAATCGCAAGAGGATATAATAATCCTGTTGCTGGTAATCCTGACGCTTTGTCGCCTAAATATTCTTTGTATAGCGCCAACGCAGGTCGATTATCAAATTCATATAAAACATTATTTTTGGATCGTGTGATAAGTCTTTCAGGACCAAAAATATCCCATCCACCTTTTGATCCATGCCCGATATGAACATGTTTACCATAAAAACCAACAGCACAAACATGATCCTTTAAAATCTTCCCATCGTAAATAGTCCATGTTTGTTTAAAACGACTTCCGTCTCCCGCAAGTCCGCCTGTAATAATAATTTGTTTTTTTGTTTTATTCAGACCTTTGACTAAATCACTACCATTGACTTTTAATCCATCGGATAAAACAAAAATATTGTTTAAATCATCCTGATCAAGTTTTTCGGCAAGCTGCAGACCTACATGATATGAATCATCGGAATTCGTTATTTCAGCAGATGTGATTTTAATGGGTGTTTTATCAAAACGAACTACTGCGACAGAGAGACTTTTGTCATTAATTAATGATCCTAAAATCTCACCGGCACTTGAGCAGCCTATAATTTTGGATTTAGGATACTGTTTCACAAGTTCATTGATGGGTTCAGGATTATCGATGAATTCAGGCGCTGCAAAAATAAGCACGAGTGTTTGATCTGAATCTAAGTCTGGAAACTGTTTAGTTGACCAGCCTTTTTTTTCAATATATTGGAAAGTTTCTAATTTCATCGTCATTCTCCTTGAAATATAGATATACTGATCTATATATTATACAACAAATAAACCATGTGTTATTTTTTGTCAAAATAGAGATAAATCAAATGATTACAAAGTTCGATCAGCTTTGCTATGTAATTCACTGCTTTTTTCGTACCCGTGTCTGCGTGTGTGCCCGGCACGAAAATTATCCTGGTTTGCGGAAAGTCACATTCACTTTTTTTAAGCTTTTTTTACAAATTTCGAGTTTAATTTCATAGGACCCATTTCGTTTGTAAATTGAGTTATAACCGATGTTTCGAATTGGTAAAGTATATTTCATTTATCATAAATACGATCTATTATAGATCATTCAGAGTGTTTCTAGTTGGGGTACCATATAATAATAGTAACCAAAAGATATAAACATAGGAATGCCGTCATGAATGAAAAATATGATTTTCGCATTTTGATTGTGGATGATAATTTACAAATTCATCAGTACTTTCAGAAATTGATGCAGTACAACAGAAACTCTTTGGTAAAGATGATAAGCAAGATACAGAGAATAATCTGTTACCTACTTTTTTAATCGATACTGCTTCCCAAGGAAAGGAAGGTGTAGAAAAAATTGATAAAGCGATCAAGGAAGGCAGACCTTATGCACTTGCTTTCGTTGATATTCGTATGCCGCCTGGTTGGGATGGTATTGAAACAATCAAGCATATTTGGGAATTAGATAAAAGTATTCAAATTGTCATTTGCACAGCCTACTCAGATTATTCGTGGGAAGAAACTATAGAAGAGCTCGGAAAATCAGATAATTTACTCATTTTAAAAAAACCGTTTGATTTAATTGCTGTTCGACAACTGGCATGTGCACTTACAAAAAAATGGCAGCTTTTACAGGAATCAACCCGTTATACTTCCATGCTTGAACAACATGTGAAAGATCGCACTGAATCACTTCAACAATCGATGTCCAGACTGCGTGCAACACTGGAATCATCGACCGATGGAATTGTTGTTGTAGATCAACAGGGCAATGTAGTGGATTACAATAAACGTTTTTTAACGATATGGAAAATGACAGAAGAAGAAATTAAAAATAACAATCAATTTTCATTAGCGGTTGAATACTTCTCAGAACAACTGAATGATTCAGCTGCTTTTTTAGAGGAAGTAAACTCTTTTAAGAAAAATCCAGAAAAAATTAATTTAGGTGTCTTGAAACGAAAAGATGGCGGTATCATCGAATTTTATTCACAGCCTCAAAAACTGAATGAAGAAACAGTCGGTAGAGTTTATAGTTTTCGTGATATAACTGAACGTGCGCATTTGGAAGAAGAATTAAAATATCAGGCAAATCATGATGCGCTAACAGGTCTGCCTAATAGAGCGCTTCTTGAAGAAATTTTACAAAAATCAATTTTGGAATCAAGACGTAAAAATGATAATTTTGCGGTGTTATTTTTTGATTTAAATCGATTTAAGCTGATTAATGATAGTTTAAGTCATGCCGCAGGCGATACATTGCTGCAAGAAGTTGCTAAAAAGTTAGAAAAAGCTGTGCGATCATGTGATCTGGTTGCAAGATTAGGCGGTGATGAATTTGTTGTTATCTTTAAAGAAATTGATAATAAAGATACCGTTAAAAAGATGGCAACCAAGATATTATCCGTTTTCGATAAACCATTTATGATTGAGGATAGAGAAATTACAATATCAGCCAGCATTGGTATCAGTCTTTATCCTGAAAATGGAGATAGTGCTGATATGTTGTTACGTAATGCTGATGCTGCGATGTATCTTGCTAAAAAAACGGGTCTGAATCAATTTGTATTTTATACAGAAACACTCAATCAAGAAAGTCTCAATTTATTAGAAAAAGAAATGCAACTGCGTAATGCGATTAATAATAATGAATTATTCTTACTCTACCAACCTCAAATCGATCTTAAGACAAGCATGATAAGCGCTGTTGAAGCATTAGTGCGCTGGAGGCACCCTACCAAAGGCGTTTTATTACCCATCGATTTTATTCCTTTGGCTGAGCAAACAGGATTAATCATTCCTATTGGTGATTGGGTTTTAAAAACAGCGTGCAAACAAAATAAAGAATGGCAAAAAGCAGGACTTCCGCGGATTCGGGTTGCTGTTAATATGACAACAGAGCATCTGAATCTTTATAATTTAGTCGATATCATAAAAAATCTTTTAAAAGAAACTCAACTTGAACCTAAATATCTTGAATTAGAGTTAACAGAAAATTCTATTATCAGTAACATTCATGTTATTGATACGATCAATGCATTAAAAGAAATTGGCATTCTTATTGCGCTTGATGATTTTGGTACGGGTTATTCCAGTCTGAGTTATCTCAAAAACGCTCATCTCGACAGGCTGAAAATCGATAAATCGTTTGTACAGAATATTTTAGTGAATCACAATGACGAAGTGATTATTCAGGCAATCATTAGCATGGCACATAATTTGAATCTGGAAGTGATGGCAGAAGGTGTAGAAACAGTGCAGCAACTTGATTTCTTAAATAAACAAAAATGCGGTGATATTCAAGGATATTATTTTAGTAAACCTCTTTCCACTACAGAATTAGAGTCAATTTTGAAAGATGAAAAGCCAGTCGATAATTTATTAATTAAAGGAAATTAAGGAATTAAATTATGTTATCGAGTTTTTTCCAGAATGGTCCAATTCCACCTGATCAAATTATCGGTTATTATGAAATCAAGTTAGTCATCTTATCTTATGTTGTTGCAACGATAGCATCCTACATTGCACTTGATATTACGGGTCGTTTAAGGGATGTCGACAATACCAGATTTCACCTTATTTTATGGCTTGTTGGTGGTGGATTTGCGATGGGTGCTGGTATCTGGTCCATGCATTTTATAGGAATGCTTGCTTTTCGTATGCCAATGCAGATGTCATATGATCCTTTTCTCACGATATTGTCGTTGGTCGTTGCGATTATAGCCTCTACATTTGCTTTGTTTTTAGTAAGAAAAAAAGAGGCTAAGATAGGACGACTTGCAATAGGGGGTATTATTTTGGGTCTGGCCATCTCGACCATGCATTATACGGGTATGGCAGCCATGACTATTAGCATGAATATCCATTATCTTTTTGGATTATTTTCTTTATCTGTGTTGATTGCAATTATTGCATCTGAAGCAGCTCTATGGCTGGCTTTAAAGAGCAATGAGCAAGGCACATTAAAAGTACGGATCCGTTTAAAAATCGTTAGTGCTTTAATTATGGGCGCTGCTATCTGTGGAATGCATTATACGGGTATGGCAGCCGCCGTATTTACACCGAAGAATATGCCAATGTCTGCGATGCATGCTATCGATCCTAACATTCTATCTTTTTCAGTAGCAATGATAGCACTTGTTATTTTAAGTATTGCATTTATCGCATCAACCTATAAAGAAGTTATTAATTATCAAATCATAAAATTTGCGCGAAAAGCCGGGATGGCTGAGGTTGCATCCAACGTGTTACATAATATAGGCAATGTTCTCAACAGTGTAAACATTTCATCATCTATCATTACTGACCATGTGACCCATTCAAAATTGAGCGGTCTATCGGATCTCTATCAGTTAATCGATGAGCATAAGCAGGATTTAGGCAATTTTATCTTGCATGATCCTAAGGGATCGAATTTTCTGACTTATTTAAAGGCACTCTCAGATTATTGGAAAAACGAACAGACACTTCTTGTGAGTGAATTAGAAACTTTAAATAATAGTGTCGAATATATAAAGAAAATAATAGCGATGCAGCAAACTCTCGCTGGTGTGACAAAAATAGAAGAGGCTTTTTCAATCGATGAAATTCTGGAAGAAGCTTTGGCATTAATGAATATTGATTCAAAAAAATATAATATTTCTGTCAAAAAAGAATATCAAAATATAAATCAGGTGGTTCATGATAAGGCTAAATTGATGCAAGTCGTGATTAATTTAATACAGAATGCGAAAGATGCACTATTAGAGTCATCTTGTGAACATAAAGTGTTATATATTAAAACTCAGTTGAATGCTCAACAAGATTTTTACATCCAATTTATAGATAATGGTATAGGCATACCAAAAGAAAATTTAACAAAAATATTTTCATATGGATTTACTACTAAAAAAACAGGCCATGGATTTGGTCTGCATGCAAGTGCATTGGCTCTTGCTGAGATGGGTGGTAGCATAGAAGTGGCAAGTGAAGGGATTGAAAAAGGGGCAACATTTACGGTGACATTGCCCTACAAACAGCATAAGGAGTTATAGCGATGAGCAAAAGGAGTTGTTATGCCACGTTCATGCATTTTTATTGTATATCTGTACTAACGACCCATCTTTTCTAACGATACAAAATTACCCCAAAGATTAAACATTTCCATTTGTTGCTGCAAACCTGTCGCTGCTAGCAATTGACGCACTTCATTCGGATTTTGCCTATCTGGGAGATTTTCTTTTGTATTTGCTAAATTCCAGACTAAAACAGAAGCGATCATTGTATTTAATTTTAATTGTGGCAAATCAACATTTTCAAATTTGTCAGTTTCAGCATGATAGGAAGGAAGATAATGTGTGACATCCTGATTTGCCACCCATGTGGGTATTCCTTCTAATAAATAGGTGTAATTATCGGTACCAATAAATGCATCTGTTGTTTGAGTAAAAGGACCATAGATATCATTAATCGGGGCAATCAATTCCTGAGTGATATTTATCAGATCAGAACGACCGCCTAATGAAAAACCTGATATTTTACCTGACCCAATATCTAGAATTACAACCGCTTTAATTTTGTTTAATTCATTTAAATGATTCATGACATCGAATGTAGAACCATATAAACCAAGCTCTTCGCCGCTATAAAGAACAAATCGAATGGTGCGTCGAGGATGCAACCCTAGTTGACCTATAGCCATCATGTTTCTTGCAACTTCCAGCAAAAGTGCTACATTACAACCATTATCTTGTGCACCCTGACCCAGATCCCAACTATCCAGATGCGCACCTAATACAATCACTTCATCCGGTTTATCAACTCCCTTTATTTCAGCAATCACATTATAATCGCGAGGATGTTGTTGAACGATATTATTGATAGTCGCGTTAAATAAGATGTTATGTCCTGTATCAAGCAGATCTATCATGTTTTGTGCCGCATCTCTTGCAACTAAGGCTCCAGGCAAAGGAAATATTTTCTCATCCAAACTTAAATTATGCCTATATAGCAAACTCCCGTTACGATTAGACATCCATAATATACCGATGGCATCTGTTTTTACAGCAGCATCAAGTATCGATGGCATAAGAAGATATTCTTTAAAAAGATCTTCTAAGGTTGACATCGGTGTAGTCGGTATCAATAACCAGTGTCCTTTAATTTGGTCCGCATGTAACAAAATTTCACTCGCATCGGCAGCATGAATTGCGTAAACCGGTGCTTGCACATCACTTATGACGGTTGATGCAGAAAATGGCATCGCCGCAATACGCACTGGGGAAGTTTGATCGGAAACAGTCATTTGACCTAATTCAATATTAGGCTGCCAGTTTATTTCGGGCACATAGGGATCTAAATGCGCATTATTGATTCCTGATGCTTTAAATTGCTGGAGACTCCATTGCAGTGCATTATTCATAGCGGCGGAACCTGTAGGTCTACCTCCTATTACCTGAGTTAGATATTTTAAATCATCGGTAAGCTGAATAGAGTTTTCCGTGCGTGTGATAAGCAAATCAATGGATTTATCAGAAAAAGCAGGGGTTACGAAAATGATTGAAATAAATGTTGCAAAAATAGCATAAAAAAAATTTTTATTTATTTTAATATGAAGCATTTGATTTTCCTTAATCTCTGCAGAATTTTTAATTTTGATTAAAAATGCATACTACACTTATCTTTTTTATAATTCAAACACCATCATTGATAAATGAGAGATTAAGTTGTATTGCCGAAAAAAGAAGCTCAAGCGCAGGATGGGCTTGAGCATGAGAGAACATTGAAAAAAATTAATCTTTTCTCAATAATCCAATTGCCAGCAGCAGTAAAAGAAAAATAAAGAGGAATAAAACAAAAAATACTTTAGCGATGGTAGCACTTGCAACGGCAACGCCGCTAAAGCCCAACAGACCCGCAATCACGGATATAATAAAAAACACCAAGGCCCAATATAACATATATTTTCTCCTTATAAATCAGAAGAGTTAACCATGAGTTTAACTCTATTCTATTTATGTTTAAATACGGGGATACCCTTATTTACTATTAATAAATTTCTGTTAATATAAAGAGCTGGACAACAATTGAGGGGCAATAAAATGTTAAAATATGTTATTGCGTGGTTGTTAGGTGTTCCTTTAGGTATCCTTGTTTTAATTTACATTGTGTCTCATGCGTTTTAATGAACAGCCAATAGAGGAACTTTTATGATTAAAAATGACAATCTTGTACATTCAAATGATTGCATGTGTTTTTCATGGAAGCCTGTTTTTGCAGGTGCTTTAATCATTATGGGATTAACGTTTTTGCTAAACTTGTTTAGCACTGCCATAGGATTAACCGCTTTTACCACAGGCAGTGACGGTGTTGAATCCATTGCTTTAGGCGGTTTGTTAGGCACTGCCATCGGAATCATCGCCTCCATGTTTGCAGCAGGATGGCTGACAGGTTATTTAGGTCAGCGTTATTGCAGCAAACGACACTTAGGTTGCTTATATGGATTCTTGGCGTGGTGTCTTGCTCTAATATTCGCAATTTTTCTCGCTGCGCATGCTCAGGAATATATTTACCTTTACACTCATGTTCTCTCAGGCAATCACATGTTGACTCATCCGACAGTCAATGCAGCCGTCGAAGCCGTCAATCAGATGCCTTCTAAGAGTTTAGTGATTAGCACTTATATTATCTTTAGTTTATTTTTCCTGAGTGCCTTTGCTTGCAGCTTAGGCGGACATTGTGGAATGCGTTACGTTTACAATAAAGATTCCTGTAATTATTAATTTTTACAATTAACCCATGTCATTCCCACCTGCGCGAGAATGACATGGGAAGTAATCCTACATTCTGTTCTTGATATGAATATCAACAAACAAATAGTGATCTCAACTGCAATTGGCGGCGGACTTGAACTGTTTGACTTTGTGATTTACTTGTTTTTATCTCAGACCATCGCTCTTCTTTTTTATCCACAACAAAAAAGCGGTACTGCATTTCTCATTACTCTCGGCGGTTTTGCAGCGGGGTATTTTGCTCGCCCATTAGGAGGAATGATTTATGGTCACTTTGGAGATCGCATTGGCCGCAGGAGAACTTTGACTCTTTCTTTATTTCTCATGGCACTGCCGACATTCTTGATGAGTTGCTTGCCTACTTACGCACATATTGGAATATGGGCACCCACTTTACTTGTGATTTTCCGATTTGCCCAAGGCCTTGCCATGGGAGGCGATATTCCAGGAGCAATTTGTTTTATTGGAGAACATGCTCATCGCAAGCAACGCGGATTTATGACTTGTTGTCTTCTTTTCGGAATGAATATGGGTGCAGTCATCGCAAGCATTTTGGTCGCAGCTCTCCTCGCATTTCTTACTCCTACTGATATGCAAAGTTTTGGGTGGCGAATTCCTTTTTTAATCGGTGCATTTCTGGCCATTGTCGGTTTTTATATTAGACGATTCACTTTCGAAACTCCTGAATTCCAACATTATATAAATATAGGAAAACTCGAACGGTGGCCCATTAAAACATTAGTACATCAACATATTCGTCCAATAAGCCTAGGATTTGCAGCAGCCTGCCTAGCCGCAACCATTACCGCTGTCATGTCATTATTTATGTCGACATATATGTCTCATTATATGGGCATGAAACCTCACGTAGCTCTCTGTCTAAATTCAATTTCCATCAGCATGTACAGCTTAAGTTGTTTGGGTATAGGCTATCTTATCGATAGATTCAATGCATTGTCCGTTTTAAAAATAGGAGCGATCAGTATTTTTATCTTGGCCTATCCTATCTATCAATTAATATCCCAGCATAATCTTATCTTAGTGATGCTTGGCTTACTGATCTCTGCTCCTATTCTTGCATCTATTATGGGGTCGATTCCTTCTCTTTTGATTGATCTATTTCCAACACCGATTCGATACAGCGGCGTGGGTGTTTCCTATAACTTTGGTTTTAGTTTATGTGCAGGCACTGCACCGCTGTTAGTTGTTTATTTTATTTCAGTGACAGGGAGTTATTTTCTCCCTGCATTTTTTATTATGGTTAGCGTCAGTGTAACCTTACCTTTTATCCTGCTCTTGCATAAAAATAATAAACAACTCTCTTAGTTACACACCATCTTATAACAACTGCCTGATATTCTATCGCCTTCTGCTAAATCAGTTTGACTTGCATTCTGAGAAGAATCAGGCAATTCATCTTCATGAGAAATGGAACGATCAAAAAATTCAGATAAGGAAAAAAGAATCGATTTAGAAGGCTTTCTCTCAAAACGTACGGCACGTGAAACAGCCTTATCTTTAAATGAAACATCTACATTATCCAAAGTAAGCATCTTTTCATTGAGCAATGGATTCGTTAAAGTAGCCACCAAATTTTTGATGGTTTCATATTGCAATAATATTTCAGTACCATTCGTTGAACGAGCGCGTTCTGTCTGTGAATGTTCCGCTGAATCTGAAGCAGTCATGACAATTTTGAGTTGTAATGTTCTGGGAGACGATAACGCTTCTGAGAAAGAAGCTTCCTTAAGCGGTTTAGGTGCAATCTTATTTGTCAATAATTGGATAACTTCAGGTTTCGCAAAAGATAAAATAATCTTCCAAAGATCCTGATCCTTAGGCAAAGGTGCCCGCACATCCGCTCCCAACGCAATCATTTTTTCAATCATTTTTTGATTGCCGCTTAATGTATAAACCAGCAATAAATTATTTAACATTTCCTGACAATCAACGGAAAGCGAGGAACATAGCTTAAACGAATCCATTGCATCACCCATCCATGCAATGAGTTTTAATATCGATATCATCGAAGGGTTAGAACGTAAGGCCATTTCCAAAGGCAATTGATTCGTCATTGTATCTGGTGTAAGTAAAACAGCCAATGCCAAGCCTTCGTGGTATTTTTCAAGCAATTTTACATGTAGACCTAAATCACGTTGATTTAAAATAGCTTCATGCAAAGGCAACCTTTGCGTTTCTGGGTGAAAGGTTGTTAGTAATCGTTGATCTAATTTCATTAAAGAATAAATTTTTTCTTCATTTCCTCCGCGAGACGCAACACTCATTTGATCGATTAATTCAAAAGGTAAATATTGAATACTTTTTAAATAGGAATAGGTTTGCAAAAGAACGTTAATACGTCGACTCAAATCCACAGCATTTCTTGTTGCAGATTCTGAATATAATTGCTGATGGGCTTCCTTTTCAAAAACAACATTTGTTTCTAAATCTCTAACAGGACTATGCATTAATAATCCCGTTATAGGACAAAAAAAATCCGGACTGATTCCTCTTTCTCGATAGACTGTTGCGTCGCTGGGATCTGGATAAAGTATACTCTGCAATACAACCCATTCCGCGTCATTGCGATGGTCAGGCAAGGCATGAGTGAGTGGGCGCACAGTATGTATCATTCTTGGTTGCATATTTTATTCCTCGTTTTGTTATTGTGTTTTTAGTTTTTTAAGCTCCTTATAGGATACTTTAAAACCTGCCCTGCTTCAAGACTGCACATTTTTGTGCATAAGATTTTTAATTAGATCAGCGTTAATAATTCTCGATCTTCCACTTGAATAATATTTTAGATCGTGTATTTTAAGCTGGTTAATAAAAACGAATAGATTGTTTCATCATTAAAAGGAATTAATATCGTATGTCAAAAAAAAATATTATTGCAAAATTATCCGTCGCATTTCTTTCCTTAAGTTCTATCACAAGTTATGCCACAACACATCATATTTACAAAGGTGAAAGTGCACCTGCTTACGTCACCATTCCAAATTTAACCACCGGATTTGGATTTAATGTTGCAGCACTTTGGTTAAAGCCCGGCGCAAGTAATCTCAATTATGTGATTAACAATAAAGAATTACCCGCCCAATCACCTACCTGGAATGAACAAGAAGTCAGACCCTCTTCAACACCCGCCTTTGAAGTCGGTTTACGTTATGTTTTCCCTAATGGTGAAGATGCCACATTAGATTGGACACACTTATACAGTAATACCTCAACATCCATTGCGGCGGATGGTGTTTCTTATTTTCTTGGGCCCGATTATGAAATAGGTCCCGCAGGCATTCCTATACGCAGCGCTTATGGAACGGCTAAATTCAGATATGATGTCGTCAATTTGGATGTCGGTCAATTTTTCAATTTTGGCCAATATGTTGATATTCGATTATTTGGAGGATTAAGCACTGGGTTCCTTCGTGAAGAAACAACCGCAACTTATACTGGAAACACGACTGGCGTTTTTGCTGGACCCTTTAGCATGAAGCAAGATGTCACTTCTAATTTTACAGGGATCGGACCTCGCGCAGGTATTCATGCTGACATTAATACCGATACGGGTTTTGGTATTTTAGGTGAAGCAGCCGTTTCCGCACTCATTGGATCCATTGCTTCAAAAACAAGTTATACAGGATCGGCTGCGGCATTGTTATCGGTGTATGGTCAATCTGTTAACTCCCAGTACATAGCGGATCAAAAAGTTTCTCAAGTGGTTCCGGGTCTTGATGCTAAACTGGGTATCAATTACAAACGTCCCTTAAAAAACAATTTGCTCTTTACCATTTCTGCAGGTTATCAAGCAGCAGTGTATGTCAATGCAATTAGTCAATATATACCTGGCACTTTGGTCACACCTTTAGAAACCGGTGGAATTTATGTAGCAACAATGAATCACACACTTAGCAACTATAGCGTACAAGGACCTTTCTTAAATTTTGAATTACAAGCTTAAGAAATAAATTTATTAAACAGTTCCTGCTTGCCCTCGTTTAATAAACTCGTTATGATTTTGCGCCATGACAACTTTAATATAAAGTGAGTCATGGCGTTTAATTTATTTCGTGAGTAAATTAAACATGGATAATATTTATAAGAACATCAAGAGGAATTGAAAATGTTACGTAATTTATTTAGTCAAGACCAGACCGTAGATTTTACCGAAGTGACCGATGTCATATTATTAGGACGCGAAGAAAAACCATCTGCGTCATATCCACCCACAAGTATTTACCTTCAAGTTAATGAAAGCGGTGAATGTAATTATACAATCTATTTACATCAATCAAACGATCAAACTGGTGAAGTTTCTAAATTCTCAGTGAATGTTCCTGATGCAGTGATACCTGAAACACTCCGACATAAATTTGGCGATCATTCCGTGACGCTAAAAAAAGAAACTATTGAAATAGCAACTGCAGAATTAAAAAAAAATCTCTCTGAACATCTTGCTAAAAACCACATGCAAACCACGCATGTTCGATTAGGGGAACAGGACGAACATAAAAGCTCATGCAAAGAGAAGGCTGCCACCTATGCAGTGGTTGGGTTAATTGGCGCAGTAGTAGGCGGTGGCGTAGGTGAATTGATAGAACCTTTTGTTAATTATTTAATGGGCGAAGAATTTGATGAAAAGAGCGACGTACCCTTTTATGTGATGACAGGCGCAGCAGGTTTAGGTTTAGCTCTACTCATAAAATATTGTGGTTGTTTTGCAAATTGTTGCCAAAATCTTTCTTTCTCTTGTCCTAATAGCTTGCCGAGCCTGGGAGGAATGTGGCAGCGTGCCCGCGGTAATCAAAGAGAAGCAAAAGAACTTGAACGATTGGTAACTCATGACCCATCCCATGCAGCATCTTCAGCTCCAAGACCGGGCAGAGGTAGTAACTGCGTTGTTAGTTAAAACTAACCTCGCTTAGAACCTAAAATGCGCTTATAAAGTTTAATCTTTATAGGCGTATTTATTTTGCAACGGTATATATTTTCATTAATTGTATAGTAATAAATCAGTTCTTAACTAATAGGTCATTTTCTAAAACACCCATTCCCCATAAATCTCTTATAATAATAAAGGAAAGTTTATTTTTAGGAGGTGTTTCATGAAAACAAAAGCTAGAGTAAAAAAATTATTACATCGAATGCACAGAACTCCGCGAAAAGGAAGATTGTTACTTTCAAAATTTAATCGTACCGCATCTCATATGACCAAAGATGTGGATCATTACATTACAAAAAATCCTTATCAAAGCATCGGAGCAACACTGCTTGCCGGTCTTTGCATTGGGTATTTTATTAATCGTTAATAAGGAGTACTGTCATCCTAGTCAATAAGGCTTCTACGAAGCAGTTGATTCGCAGGCGGTATTGGGTAGGATGACATGCCTAGATTTTGGTTATAAGCTTTTTGAAAAGCAGTTTTGCCCTTTTACTTTCAACGGTATGATTAATCATCGGTAATGGATAATGATTGTAAGAATCTTCTGTTTTATAGAGTGTGTGAATCACTTTAGGCGATAGGATCGACAACTCAGGCACCCATCGTTTTATATATAAACAATCAGGATCGAACTTAGCCTGCTGCAGCCATGGATTAAAAATCCGAAAGTAGGGTTGTGCATCGCATCCAGTCGATGCGGCCCATTGCCAGTTTCCATTATTAACAGCAGGATCATAATCAATTAACTGATTTGCAAAATACTTTTCTCCCTGCCGCCAATCTATATGCAAATCTTTAACAAGAAATGAAGCAACAATCATACGAACGCGATTATGCATATACCCCGTCGTATTTAATTCACGCATGCCCGCATCTACAATAGGAAATCCTGTGTTTCCCTGACACCAACGTTTAAAATCTTTTTCATTTTCACGCCAGGAAATCTGATTATATTTTTGATGGAACGACTCCCCAAAGACATAGGGAAAATGGTAAGCAATGTGCGTGAAAAAATCTCGCCAATAAAGCTCTTGAATTAAAAGATGTTGTTTATTAAATACCTGACAAACCGCCTCATAAAATTCTCTCACTGAAAGCGTGCCAAATTTTAAATGTGCTGATAATTTAGTGGTGGAAGATTCAGAAGGATAATTGCGAATGGTTTTATAATCTTTTAATTGATGAATGTGCTTTAAAAGAGTCTGGGCCTCTGCTCTTCCGCCTTTTAATAAAATATTGGGATTTAAGTTATTCAATAAGGTTTTGAATGGTCGATCGTTTTCGATTGAAATAGCATGATTATAATAACAGTGATGTTTATTTTTAACTGGTGCATTCACGGGGAGTGAGGATGCCTGTTTAAAATAAGGTGTAAATATCGTGTAAGGTTTCCCATTACTTTTTAAAACTTCTTCGGGCTCATGTAATAACGCATCCGCATAACAATGATAGTCAATTTTATAATTTTGACAGATCTCTTCAATTTTTTTATCCCGATGCTGACTAAAGGGTGTGTAATCTCTATTATGAAAGATAGCTTTAATGGGGAATGTTGTAATTAACGTTTTAATAATCTCCTCAGATATTCCATAAAAAAAATATAATTTGCTTTCTTTTTTTTGTAGGTCTTTATTAAGGTCAATTAATGAATGACCCATAAACTGCAAAGCATTATCACTTTTATAAGGATTATTTTCTATTTGTCTTTTATCAAAGATAAAACAAGGAATCACTTGATCCGATTGATTCAATCCTTCGATCAATGCCGTATTATCAGAAAGACGTAAATCGCGTCTAAAAATATGCAGGGAAAGGGAATATTTTTTTTTATGACTCAAGTTTGCCATATACCATGCCGCTTTTCATTCAATCCGTCAACATACTATATGTGAAGATAGGTTGCGAATACAACTTTTTTGATCACTAGCAAAAGGATTATGATATAATATAAAGAAGAAAATATAAGGAATGCACAGCTATGGATAGTTCAGCTAAATCTATTGCCAAAGTCAAAGATCATTTTTCTTTTAATCATTTAAGCGTTAATCCATATTTTCAATTTCAACTCTTTACTGAGCCTTATCTGGAACAAGTTGTCGATGTTTTTACACGTGCATTTTGTTTATTTGAGCCAATGACTGCCTACTTAAAAATGGATATGACGCTTTATAAAAATTTTGCACGCATAGTCGCTGAAAATGCAGTTCAGGATCAATTAAGTGTTATTGCGTTACAAGAAGGGAAAGTGGCAGCCATTGCACTCGTTGAAGATCTGGCAAGACCTTGTGATATTCCTGATTTTGATCCAAAATTTAAAAATATTCTGGCATTGCTCGATCGATTAGGCAAAGATTATTTTAGTAAACGCACTATTAAACCTTTAGAAATATCCCATCTTTTTATCACAGCAGTGGATGAAAAATTTAGAAGACAAAATCTTTCAACTCAAGTCAATTTTCAAGCGATGAATATTTCATCCAGAGCTGGTTTTAAGGAAATGTATTGTGAGTTTACACATCCTTACAATGAACAAGGCGTAATACCTCATCTCAAAATGCCATACACGCTTATAGGTGCTCAAGTTTATAAAGATTTTGTTTTTCAAAACAAAAAACCTTTCGCCCAATTATCCGGCGGTGCTAAATCCTATCTATGGCAGATTTAATGCTTCAAAGTGCATTAAAATGATTAACTGATGGGTAAAACGTTATTAGCAAAAAATCCATGATTTGCGATATTGCCGGCAGGGCTATATTCACAGACTAAAAAACGGCCCGGTGTTCCATTATTTCCATCACAAGTTACATAACCGCAACCGACTTTTTGTGTTCCCTTCCAAACCATTTGTGTAAAATGCCCTGTTTGATAGGAAAATCCAGGATGATTATAAGAATATAATTTATTTTCGATATACCAAGCATTGACCGCAGCAGAAATGGAGGGATAACCTGCCGCAAGATTTTCACCGTAAGAAGAACCGGAATGTTTAAACTTACAATGATTGGCATATTGTTCTGCAAAACTTGCAAGCTCATCGTCCCATACTAAGGGAGAGACATGATGCAGTTGGCGTACTTTGTTATGGGCTTGTAGAATGGTTGTTTCTAACGTTTTGTTTTGAATCATTGAATCAGCTATTGCGTAATTCATCGATACTAATAAAATCACGATCAAGTTAAAAATAGTTCGCATAAAAGCTCTCTTTAAAGGGGGAAATCAGGGTGTGCAATATATCACAATTCCATCTACATCTGTCAACAATCCAATCACTCTATCGTGAACAGCCCAAGCCTCTTTTTAGAATGAACGACCGAAGAAAAAAACGTGCTCGTTCATGAATAAGCTAAATCATTTCTAATAATACATAATTAAAACAAACAGTTAGATTAAATAACTTGAATGCTTTCCTTTTCAATATAAAATAAAACATCTTTGATATCTCAATATTTAGGATTTATTTTTCAGGAAAATATTAAAAATGAAAGTACCTTCTCAACACCGCCACCACAATACAACAACCTATACCTCTCATGGCACTCAAGGTAAGTACGTTGGTTTACGCAAACAAAATAGCTTAAAAAGAAATGCCGCCATAAGACGATCAGGATCTGCCTCAGCATTACCGGCTCACCCAGATTCAGGTGACGAGAAAGGTAAACACGAGGAAAAAAAAAAGTAAAAAGTAATGAAGCTAGCCCCAATTCCAGTCGAAGTGCAAGTTTAAGCCCCAGACCAGATCAAAAACCCAAACCGAGTCCAACACCAAGCCCAAGTTCCAGTAGAAGAAGTGCAACACAGGGAACAACCTTTGGGTTTTTCTTTCCGCATAGCTCTCCCAGCGATAAAGATTATCATCACGATTTATTCGTCGATGTTAAGCTGGATTCCCTATTGCTGGAAGTAGAACATGCGAAAAAAAAAGATGACCTTAGTGATCGAGTTATAAAATTTAATAAATCACTTCATAAACTCAGAAAACAAATTCAAGCTAAAATATCGGAGAGAAATGTTTTAATTGAGAAGTTAAAAACAACAAAAGCGGCTATCACTGAAAGAAATATCGATGGCCATGCTTTTCTTGAGCGGCAAGAAACCTTCATAGACCACTGCAAAGAAAAACTTGAAAAATATAGGAAAACTTTTTTAGAAGATTCTCAATCAAAACTCTATGAGCAAATTAAAAATATTATTCTTAGCCAAGCCTGGCCTGATGAAAGAAATTTTATGGGTGGAAAATATATTCTGGATGAACATGATAATAAAATTGCGGTGCCATCAGGCATTGAAAAAATGACTCGTGTTATTGCCAATTTTCCTTTGCCGGAGGCAGCAGGATGTTATGGATGCTTCAACTGTTTATTTTGGAAACCTGCACTCGTTTCCCGACGAACTGCCACGCTTGATCTACAACTGAGTGCTTCGGAAAAAATAGATGCCATCAAAGAACTTATTAAAATTGCGGCCGATCAATTAAGCAAGGATAAACGACGAGGAATATTAACTCGACAATTTTATGGGGGGCTGAATCAAATTAAGGTCAATCAATTAGATGATCAACAGTATCTTGAAATCCAAATCAACTTAATTGGAAATCTGAATGGTCAATTTGGCCTTCTGGATTTCGCACCGCCCAATGCGCCTGCGATGAATCTTCTCAAAGATGATTGGACAGAACATAAAAAATCACCGAGCCAAACTCGCTAGATTTATAGATTATGCACATCACTAAGCTTATGATATGATTTACAAAATGCGTTGCTTTGCTAGGAATAGGGATATTAGAGTGCAATTGTTAAAATGTATTTTTACTCTGATGATTTGTCTCATTCTAACTGCTTGTATGGTAGGCCCTGACTATCAGGAACCCAAAAAACAGGTTATGGATCATTGGATGACCAATCATACCACAGTAAAACAATCTGCATTTAAAAATGTAGTCTGGTGGAAATCTTTTCACGACCCTGTTTTAACAAAACTGATCGAACTCGGTTATCAAAATAACCTTTCACTTCAAAGTGCAGGGATTCGCGTGCTCCAATCTAGAGCACAACTTGCTCAATCGGTGGGAGAATTATTTCCCCAACAACAGGCGATCGTTGGAAATTACACTTATAATAGAATCGGTCAAAGCTCCCTAGAAAGTCTTCTCCCCCCTTCTTTTGATACGGCAGCTTTAGGATTTTCCCTCAATTGGGAGCTTGATTTTTGGGGCAAATATCGACGCGCTATTCGATCCAATGACGCTGTCTTTTTAGCATCCTTTGCCGCTTTCGATAATGCATTAGTGACCCTCATTGCAGATATTGGTAATACATATATTCAAATTCGCACCGATGAATCTAAAATCAAAGTCACCCAGGAAAATATTGGTGTTCAGGAAATCGCTTTAAAAATCGCGCGTGCCCGATTTGGTGCCGGACAAACCAGTCTAGTCGATGTAGAGCAGGCGCAAACGGAATATTCAGAAACCCAAGCGGCCCTCCCCCCGCTTGTGACTGATCTAGCGCGTCAAAAAGATATGCTAGCTGTTTTGTTAGGAACAACACCTGATAAAATAAATGCATTACTATCACCGACAAAAGGAATTCCCATCTCACCTAACACAGTGGGCATTAGCATTCCAAAAGAAATGTTAGCAAGACGACCTGATATTACTGAAGCGCGTATGCAGGCCATTGCGCAATCCGAATCGATAGGCGCTATTAAAGCGAATCTTTATCCTGCATTTTCACTCGTGGGCACTTTTCTTTTAACATCCAATACAATTAATGGCTCATCCATTTCTGATATCTTAAATTGGTCTAATCGATCGATTACAGCAGGCCCGACTTTAAATTTACCGATACTCAATTATGGTCAAATTACCAATGCGGTACGTGTTCAGGATGCTGCATTTCAGCAATCTTTATTCAATTATATGAATGTCGTTCTTAAAGCCCAACAAGAAGTACAAGATAACATTACACAATTTATCCAAGCTAAAAAATCGATTCGATATTTAACTCAATCGAGCAACGCAGCTATGAAAACATTTAAACTGACTATGATCCGATATAAAGAAGGTGAAACAGATTTCACGCCTGTGTTAAATGCCGAACAACAATTATTACGCGTACAAACATCTTTGATTAGCGCTGAAGGTAATGCGCCAAACTCACTGGTTCAATTATATCGATCATTAGGCGGCGGCTGGGAAATGCGTTATGGAAATGACATTGTACCTGACAATACAAAGAAAACGATGGCACAACGTACCAATTGGGGAACATTATTAGAATCAAAAAATCATTTTCCTCCCCAGACAGAAGCACAAAAATCACATCAACTTAATTCGCCAGTGTGGTGAGCTTATGAAATTTGACATAGATTCGTACTCGATGAAAAAATTAGGAATAATACTGCTTGTTATATTATTCGTCTTTTTTATCATACGTCATTTCACAGCAGCCAAACCTCCTGCATTACCTCTCCCGATGGTGAAAGTTGAAAAACCTGTCTTAACAAATCTCGTTGAATATGTCACTCAAACAGGCACGACGGTTGCTTATAACTCAGTCAATTTAGTCGCACGTGTAGAAGGTTATCTAGAGGCAATCGAATTTACGGACGGTTCTTTTGTTAAAAAAAATCAAGAACTCTTTGTGATTCAACCTGAACCTTATATGGAACAGTTAAAAGCAGCTCAGGCATCTGTTGCGATTGCAAAAGCAGATTATGGGTATTCATTATCAGAATATGCAAGACAAAAAAAAATGTATCAGCAAAATGCGACATCACTTAACAATGTTGAAAAATGGCTGGCAAAAATAGAAGAGTCTACCGCAGAAGTGGCCAAACAAAACGCCAATGAAAAATTAGCCGAAATTACTTATAGTTATACCCATGTCACCTCACCTTTTGATGGCCGCATCGGACGACATTTAGTTTCCATTGGTAATTTGGTTGGTAACGGTGTTGCCACCAATTTAGCTACGGTTGAGCAAATTGCACCTCTCTATGTTTACTTCAATTTAAATGAGCTTGATTTAATTAGACTACGTGAAGCGGCACGCAATGCGGGATTTAAACCTCAAGATTTAAATCGTGTTCCTGTTGATGTCGCTTTACAAAATAACAATCAATTTATTTATCATGCGACACTGGATTTTATTAATACAGGATTAAATGCTTCAACAGGCACCATGGAATTACGTGCTATTCTTGAAAATAAAGATTACACCTTTGTGCCAGGTTTATTTGTCAATGTGCGTATCGCAATTACTAAACCCACACCACAGTTGACGGTGCCAAGTACCTCTGTACTCTACGATCAAATAGGTCCTTATATATTAATCGTCAATAATAATAAAAAAGTTCTTCTCAAACGGGTGGTGTTAGGCCCTAAATATCAGGACAGACAAGGCATTACACAAGGGCTTCATCGCGATGATCAAGTCGTTGTCGAAGGCATTCAAAATGCAATCCCTGGCAATACAGTGCAACTTTATAAAGCAAATAAGGGCAAGTCATAAATGATTTCTAAATTTTTTATTGAAAGGCCTGTTCTCGCGAATGTGATTGCATTATTACTTGTGCTTTTAGGATCAGTGGCTATTTTCTTCCTACCTGTCACACAATATCCTTCGATTGTCCCACCTACGATTCAAGTGACTACAACATACCCCGGTGCAGATGCAAAAACATTAATTAATACGGTTGCATTGCCGATAGAACAACAAGTTAATGGGGTGGAAAACATGCTTTATATGCAATCCACCAGTACTAACAATGGTAACTATACCTTGATTGTGACTTTTGCGATCGGGACTGATCTTAATTTTGCGCAAGTGCTCGTACAAAATCGCGTTCAGGCGGCCATGGCGCAATTGCCGCAAGCTGTACAGCAACAAGGTGTGATCGTACAACAAAAATCGACGGCTATTTTACAATTTATTACTCTCACTTCTAAAAACAATCAATACGATGGATTATTTCTAAATAACTATGCTGTGATTAACATGCAAGATGAGCTTGCACGTCTTCCTGGTGTTGGCAATGTTACTATTTTTGGTTCAGGATCTTATGCCATGCGTATTTGGCTAGACCCGCAAAAAATGCTAGCGTATTCTTTAAATCCCAGCGATGTTCTTCATGCGATTCAAAAACAAAATAAGGCTGTTTCAGCAGGACAGGTGGGAGGCCCGCCAACATCAGGTTCTGTACCCTATCAGCTCACCGTAAATGTGCCAGGCCTCCTTACTAATGTCGATGAATTTGCAAATATTATTATTAAAAGCGATGCGCTAGCACCTAATGAAACAGCAAATGGAAGTTCCAGTGCACGTATTGTCCGTATACGGGATGTAGGTCGTGTTGAGTTGGGGTCCTCTAATTATAACCAGTCTGCAACACTTAATAATAAACCGACAGCTGCGATTGGTATCTATCAATTACCCGGTGCTAATGCATTGCAAGTTGCAAAGGAAGTTCGTCAATGCGTTGAAAAAATGGCAAAGAAATTTCCGCCCGGCATGGAATATCAGGTTCCCTTTGATACGACTGTTTTTGTGAGAGCTTCTGTCACTGAAGTTTATAAGACTTTATTTGAAGCGGGTATTTTAGTCTTGTTAGTCATCATGGTATTTTTACAAAATTTCCGCGCAACGCTCGTCCCTGCAACAACAGTACCCGTCACTATTATCGGCGCTTTCTTTGCCATGCTTTTATTGGGATATTCGATTAATTTATTAACGCTATTTGCCTTAGTATTGGCAATCGGTATTGTGGTTGATGATGCAATTGTAATTGTGGAAGGTGTGACTCAACATATTGAAAAAGGAATGAATCCAAAAGAATCTGCGATTACTGCGATGAAAGAATTGATGGGGCCTATTATTGGGATTACTTTGGTACTGATGGCTGTTTTTGTTCCTGCCGGATTTATGCCTGGATTAACAGGCGCCATGTATGCGCAATTTGCCTTGGTTGTTGCAGCCACTGCATTTATCTCCGCCATCAATGCAATGACTTTAAAACCCACACAATGCGCTTTATGGTTAAAACCCATTGACCCGAATAAAGAAAAAAATATCTTTTATAAAACTTTTGATAAATATTTTAATGCTATTGAATCACGCTACATCAATTTGATCGATACACTAGTCCATCATTCAAAAACGGTTTGCGTACTCGGTGCGATCCTTGTAATTTTGGCAATCATTGGTTTAAGCCGAATTCCAACGGGATTCATTCCCGTCGAAGATCAGGGATACATCATCATGAATGTGATGCTGCCAGATGGATCTAATTTAAATCGTACCGCAGAAACCCTACAAAATTTATCTCAACAAATTAAAAAAATGGACGGCATTCAAGATGTGATTGCAATTGACGGTGTTTCTGTACTTGATAACAGTACAAGTCTTGCCAATGCCGGTGTTCTGTATGTGATGTTTAAAGATTGGAGTGTCCGTGGAAAGAATGAAAGTTTATTAGCATTATATAACAAATTAAATGCCATTGCTGCACAGACTATATCTGCCAAAATATTAGTAATGGTGCCTCCACCGATACAAGGTCTTGGGACATCTGGTGGTTTTCAAATGCAAGTAGAATTAACAGATGGCACATTTGATTATGCAAAATTACAATATGCAACAGATCAATTGATACGATACGGCAGTCAACAACCTCAACTGCAAAGACTCATGACATCATTTCGTGCACAAGCACCGCAACTCTCTGCGCCTATTAGCCGAGTCAAGGCTGAATCATTAGGTGTCACAGTAGGTGATGCAACCGACACCTTACAAACGTATTTAGGTTCAAGTTACGTCAATTTATTTACTAAATTTGGACAAGTCTTTCAAGTTTACGTACAAGCAGATGCATCTTCTCGCATGACAATAGATGATGTACGTCATTATTATGTGAAAAATAAATCGGGAGAAATGGTACCGATTGGAACATTAACAGATATGACTCCCGCTGTCGGTCCATCAATTATTTCACTTTACAATTTATATCCTTCAAGCAATATATATGGCGCAGCAGGATCAGGTTATAGCTCAGGTCAATCCATCAAAACATTAGAGAATCTCGCTAACCATTTTCTACCCGCAGGACTTTCGTATGAATGGACAAGTACCGCATATCAAGAAAAAGTAGCCGGTAATCTCAGCTATTATATCTTTATACTCTCTCTGATTTTAGTTTACTTGATTTTGGCAGGGCAATATGAAAACTGGATCACACCCGCCTCTGTTTTATTTTCAGTACCGCTCGCTTTATTAGGAACAGTGCTGGCATTATCCGCCCTAGGTATCGCCAATAATATGTATACACAAATCGGAATTTTATTATTAATTGCCCTTGCTGCGAAAAACGCAATTTTAATTGTAGAGGTTGCCAGAGAACAACGTGAACTGCATCATAAATCAATCACAGAAGCCGCAGTACTCGGTGCAAAAACACGTTTCCGTCCAATCATTATGACATCTTTTGCATTTATTCTGGGCGTTATGCCATTGGTTTTTGCAACAGGCGCAGGAGCCAATGCAAGACGGTCCATTGGCATTGCTGTTTGCTCAGGCATGCTAGCATCTACTTGTCTTGCGGTTGTTTTTGTACCTGCCTTTTATGTCTTATTACAAAATTGGCAAGAACGAAAGAAACAAAATGTTTAAAAGTTAGCAACAAAGCTATTATTTCACATTAGCTGATTTTGATACCTGCGGTGTAATTTTAGCAATATCCTTAAGAAAATCACCTTCATAATGTTTCAACACTTTTATTTTATCACTATCTAGTTCTTGAATGATTTGCTGAACACTCTTGTCTATATTAGAAGGATCATTAATAATGGATTTTAACTCTTTTAACACCTCTATTTGGTGATCTGCCTTTCCCTTACGTGCATTTGCAAAAACATACAAATGACTATATCTTAGTTTTTTTAAAGCATTAATATCCGCATCAAGACGATTTATTAATTCATCCTTTGTTATTGTCATGTTTTTTGCTGATTTTATTGCTTTTCCTGTTCGACCTTCAAATAAAAGATAAGCGTGCTTTGCATAATGACTGCTATAAACATCATCGATAGCAACATCTAAAGAAGAGCCATTTTTAAGTGAGTCCTTTAGTGTCTGGACAAGTTTAATTTTAATTCGAACCGTCTCAGATTGAGAAAAATCAGACTCGAGATCTTGCAGCCTTTGTTCTATGATCCTCACGGCTGATTGATGTTCTTCCGTTTTGGTATCCACTTTTTCTTTAGTTGCCTCTGTTGTAGATTTGACAACCCCGATTAAAGTTTTACGTCTATCTTTGACAGGTAATGCATTTTCAATCATTCGAATGTGATTAATAAAATTCTTATTCAGTATTTTTTCTTGAGACGGTGTTAACATCTTAAGTGCATCATTGATATTGTATACTCCAATCAAATCTTTTAATTTTTCACAAGCATTTATTTCATGTTCCAATGCTTCCGCTTTTTCTTTATTTCCCTTTAAATGCCAGGATCCTCGCTGCTTTTTTAAACGCGCTAATTCAATATCAAATGATTTAAAAACGTCTTTAGGTAGTGCACTTACATATTCAAGGCTCTTTATGACAGAAGCGTTTTTCCCTTCATATAATAAATAAAAGTGTTCAGAGTTATTTTGGTTTAATTCTTTTAAAAGAAGATCAATATTTAACGCCTGATCACTTTGACGACTTTTAATCATGCTTTCGAGCTTTTTAAACATCGCAATTGAATTCAGCCTATCCTTAGAAACATGAGGGCTCTTTAATTCTATTTGCGTTAATTTACTAATATAGTTTGAAATTATGTTAAGCATTTTTCCTTTAATAATTTCCTGATTTGAAGGTAACGGATTCTGACTGTCGGTAAACACTTTAGCTTCGGTAGGTTTGATTCGATTTTGAATTAGCTTTTTTTGAAATTCAGGTGCATCCTCTAATAATTTACTTCTTTGAGTAAGAATCGCATCCATAAAGGGGTATCTGTCATTCTGGGAAACAAAATCATAACCTAATTCATTAATCGTGTCATAATAGGACTTCATAAGCGGAGCAAAGCGCTGAGTAAGATAACCATTTTTTAAGCATAACTGTATTTCTAGTTTATCGCCCAATAATACAATTTGCTTGAATGCATTATTGATCTGCTGAATGAACTTGATAAAATCTTCTTTAGGCAGCTCACCTAACATGGATATTAAATCTGGCAATGACCTCATTAATTCAATAAGATCACTCATATGACTCACAGCAAACATCAACATACTTGGCTTTCTATCCAGATCGCCTTCCATATCTTTGTATAACGCATCTAATTGATGAGCAAGGCCAGATGCTTTATCTATTGCAAGAAATGCTTTATCGACAGGCATTGAACCTACCGCTTTAGTCATAATCATTACTTTTAATTTTGTAATTATCTCTCTTAGCGGATCGCCGGATTCTTTAATTTCAGAGAGCATTGACTGCGCTTCTATTTTCGCCAACTGAGATTGTTTACTTAATCCAACGGCTTGCTCTAGGGTAGTTGTAAGTTGCATCGAAATAATTTTACGCAAATGAGGATCTTTTTGCAGTTGATTCAACTCTGTGATTAATTTTGTGCTGAGTTCTAAAATCTGATCAGCCTCACTCATTGTCCCCTCTAGATAGCTAGAAGGCGTTTCATGCTCTTTACTACGTGGAATTTGTAATACTTTGAGCTGATCTAATATTTTCTGGATATGATGAAATGCATTCGCTGCTTGCTGGATCCAGGGAGAATCTTTATCTACATTTGTTTCAGCAGTAAAATAAGCTTGATATATTTCCTCATCAAGCGCTTCTTTTAATGCTGCATTAGCTTTAGAAAGAAATGAGTCTGCTGCTTGAACTAAATTAATCGAATCTTTTTTAACTTCTTGTTCTGGTTTTTTTTCATCGGATTTAAACTGTGCTTTCAAGTCATTAACCCGTTTAGCACTTTTCGCAACCGTTTTTTTCATAAAATGATACAAATTCATAACATTTTCACGCTCTTCTAATGGTTTAACTTCTTTTAACATTCGATTCCGATGTTCTATACGTGCTTTCAGTTGAGCATTGTCATTATTATTTGGGTCAGATTCTATTTTCTTAAGCATGGCTTTGCGTTGCTCTAAAATAGAAAAATCATAGGGATATAATTCAGCTTTAATAGGAAACCCTGCTGCATCCATGGCTTTTTGATAAACATCATTAAATTCAGTGCACAATTGACTGATAGATTTGCCATCGACTATACCGATTTTTGTAGTCAATGCACCTGCCTCAAGGCCATGTGCAATTTCTAATTTATCCATTCGAAGTACTACAAATTTTATCGCTTCATTATAAGCTTCAATTAATACCAGCGCTGCCGCCTGCGCCTCCGGTGCTAATTCTTTAAATTCATCTGGCTCTAACATTTCAAATACTTGTGCTCTTAATGTTTTATAAGTATCAATCGGTAATGTCTCTTTTATTATCGCATTGAAATCAAGTCCTTCACCCTGTGTTTTAATTTGAGAAAGACGTTCTTTTAAGATATCTGCAAAGGGAAGTTTTGAAAAAGCATTAAGAAAAGTAGGAATATCTTCGGCTAACGACAGCGCATCTCTTAGCATTTTCTTACTATTTGGAACAACGCCTGCTTTTTCAGCTAATTTATCTATAATTTTTTGTACTGGTTTAAGATTATCTTCTGTCAAGATAATTTCACGATGCGGATTTCTATTTGGGAGTATTAACGGTATTTTTTTTATTAGATCAGTGGGTACTTCCGTAATAACATGCCGATTAGTTGAAACACCGCGATGAACATGGGGTTTTTTTGTGATAACAAGCGCAGAATAGCCTGATGTAGTTGGATATAAAATAATAGCATTATCAGCGATGACTTTATTTGCTTCTTGTTCACTCTCAACCACATATAGCCCAAAGCTTACTAATTCATCATCAATGAGCTTTGCTTTATTAACCATCATTTTAGCAATAGCAAGAAAATTCTGAATAGAATTATTCGAAGATGAAACTGCTGAGTTGGGTTCAATTAAATCTAAATGTTTATCCTTAAGTACATCAATCATTACTTCAAGTTCCTTGATTAATGGTTTCCATGTTCTTTTTAATTCACTAATTTTGACTTTAAGGGAGGGCGAACTGCTAAGTTTTTTAAATCCCTTATAAAGCTCAAGCCAGCTCATTTCAGAGGGATGCTCTATTTTTTCCTCTGCTCGGGGTTCTGCTGTTGCAACGCTTTTTACTTCTGCTGAAGTTGGTTTTTTTTCGTCTTTATCTTTCTTCTTAAAAAAAGACTTCATAATAAGCCTTCTAAATATGACTTATTTTAAGTATAGCGTGTTTTTTACAAATAGAAGGCAAAGATATCTTTATGATTTAAATAGTTTTTATTCAGCTCAAAGAGGAGTATTGATTGTCTTTATAGTTATAATGAGTATCTAGCTTGAAAATGTTAAATAAGGTTCTTTTATCATATATATCTATTTTTTCTTTTTCTTTTAGCCAATGCGCAAAGCCAATAGAGATGGGTAAGCCTACTATTTCAATGATGACTTTAAACATCCACATGGTTAACGCTAATTCAATTAAATGATCTAACCTTAATATTCCATAAAAGGCAATGATAGTGAAAATAATGCTGTCTAAAAGAGAGGCCAGGACCGTCGATAAAACGAATCGAATGGCCATCTGTTTACCCCGCATTATTATTTTCAATCTTGCAATAATGTAGGAGCTGACCGTTTCTGAACTGAGATAACTGATTGCTGATGCGATTATAATTCGAATATTCATTTTCAATAGCGAATCAAAAATCGCATTTTGCGTAGGGTAATTCGGGCTTGGCATATGAATGATAATTTGACTATAAAGAATAAAAAACCCATTAAATAAAAACCCACACCAAATAGCACGACGTGCGAATTTATATCCATAGACCTCGGTAATCAAATCAGATAATAAAAAAGTAAATGGAAATATTAACGTTCCAGCATCTGTTGTTAATCCAAATATTTTAACCAGTCTTGGATCAAACCAGTTTGACAAAACAATAAGCATGGAAAATGTCAATGTCAGAAACCATAAATAATTGGATTGAATGGTTAATGATTTGGAATTGGAAATACGATCAGGCATAGCGTCAGGTTTCAAATAGGGTTAAACTGCTTTTGAAATTGTAGATTATCAGAAATTGTCCTTTTTAGCAACAAAGAAGGCGCTCCCTATAGGTGTTGCCATCCTATTAAAAAATGCGCAAAATCGCTATGTTTTATTCCTATTCATCCTTATAATTATATAAGATAATTTTGATATGGATCATCCCATGACAATAGAAACCATCAATCCTGCAACAGGTAAAATAATCAAAATTTACGACGAAATGTCAGATGCCGAGGTGAATAAAATTATTGATTCAACTCAGTCTGCCTTTCAAACCTGGCGAGAATATGATTTTTCCTCACGCGCAATCGCTATGAGTCAAATCGCAAAAAACCTTCGTCATCGAAAAGATGAATATGCGCTTTTAATAGCCGAGGAAATGGGGAAACCATTAAAACAAGGTCTCGCAGAAATCGAGAAATGCGCGCTAGTCTGTGATCATTATGCTGAAAAAGCAGCTGAATATTTAAATTCAAGAATCATTCCAACCCAAATGCAAAAAAGCTATGTTACCTATCAACCTTTAGGAATTATCTTTGCGATCATGCCTTGGAATTTCCCATTCTGGCAAGTATTTCGTTTTGCAGCGCCTACACTCATGGCGGGAAATGCTGCCATATTAAAACATGCTCCTATTTCGACAGGAACTGCATTAGCCATTGAAAGCTTGTTTCAGGAATCAGGTTTTATAAAGAATTTATTCCGAGTTGTTATTCTTTCCAATGACAGAGCAAGCACCGTCATCCACCACCCTAAAATTGCAGCAGTGACATTGACCGGCAGCACTAAAGCGGGAAGTGCGGTCGGTGCAGAAGCTGCGAAATCCCTTAAAAAATGTGTTCTGGAGCTAGGAGGATGTGATCCTTATCTTATTTTTGAAGACGCTGATTTAGAATTAGCCTCTAATGAATGTTTAACCTCAAGAATGCTAAATTCGGGTCAAAGCTGTATTGCCGCAAAAAGACTGATTGTTATCGAATCCATCCAGAATCAATTTATTGATTTACTAAAAAGTAAAATCAAAAAATATACCTTAGGAGATCCTTTAGATAGCAACATACTTTGCGGGCCGCTCGCAAGAAAAGATTTGCGTGACAAACTGCATGAACAAGTTCAGCGAAGCATTCACAAAGGCGCTCAATTAATTACAGGTGGTGAAATTCCGCCTCTTGAGGGATTTTATTATCCGCCGACGATTTTAATAAATATAAAAAAAGGCATGCCTGCCTACGATGAAGAACTTTTTGGCCCTGTTATTTCAATTATCTCTGCCAAAAATGAAGAGGAAGCAATCAAGATTGCGAATGATACAAATTATGGTCTTGGTTCTGGCATATTTACGCAAGATATTCAAAAGGCTGAGAAAATCGCCGCTGAAAAAATTCAAGCAGGGTCTTGCTCTATTAATACGTTTGTTTCATCTGATCCCAGGCTACCTTTTGGCGGTATTAAAAATTCAGGTTATGGAAGGGAATTATCCGCTGAAGGTATTCGATCATTTGTAAACGTCAAAACAATTAATGTTAAATAATTTAAGGATGGTAGTAACGTGATAAAACTAAAAACTTTTTTAGTCTTACTTATTTTCAATATGGTATTTTTGAATAACGTTTTTGCGGATTATGCAAAATTAAAAAACATGATTGTTTTTGGTGATAGTTTAAGTGATATTGGTAATAATACCTGGATATTGCTAGATGGGATCGTCGGCACACCTATCACTAATCCCAATAAGCAAAATGAGAAGTACCTTTGGTTTAATTATCTTGTTCACGAAAAGCTAAATTCGATACCCTATCCTTCTCGTAAGCCTCATTTAAACCCTCTATCTGATAATATTAGCTATGCTTATGCAACAGCAGATACAAGTCATGATTATCTAAACACAGATTGGCCTCAAATTGATACGCCCCTACCTTCTATCAATCCTGACTGCACAAAACCCGGTCCTATCAAAGACGCCAACGGACAAATTTTAAGTACCTGTGTTCCTGGGCTCTTATTACAAGTCGACTCTTATCTCACCGCAGTCCATCATAAACCAGGCGCAGAAACTCTATTTTTCATTTGGTCAGGTGCTAATGATTTATTAAATTATTATACAGCCTATATGAAACATTCTTTATTAGAAAAAATATTCATTGAAAGATTTTCATTACCTACAAAAGAACAATTAGATCCGATCGAACAACTGGCTGTCGATCATATTAATGCCGCCATAGATAAACTGATAAAAGCCGGTGTAAAACCCGAAATGATTTATGTTTTGGATATGCCCGATTTATCGAGGACACCCTCGATTCGCGCGAATAAAAGTTGGGCGCTAAAAATTTTATATGGGAAAAAAAATGTGGAAAACAGCCTGAGAAACATGGCATTAGGATTTAATCAAAAACTACAATCGTCAAAATCCAAACTTTTAGATTCTCACTATATTCAAATAGGAAATTTATTAGATCATCTTATTTCAAATCCAGCTCAATATGATCTAAATAATATTGATGAAAGCTGCATCGCTAACAATCAGATGCCCGCCTGTCACGGATTTTTATTTTATAATTCAAAACATCCGACAACGTATGTGAATCAAATTATTGCCGAGACTCTGCTCCCTATTTTAAACAAACAACTAACCTAGGAAGGCTACTATTGCATGTCAAAATTCACTTGGAAATTAACTGATCACTTACTACATTCATCGCGTTTTCATCTGATCATATTTAATTTTGCAATTGTTTTTGCCATCGCATCACTCTCGTGGCTTGCAATTCATGAAATGGTTCATGTCAATGAAATAAAAAATATGACATATCATGATATCCATCAAATCGAAATGCATATCAAAATAAGTCGTCTTAATTTTATTATTATTGCTCTTACTATTATTTTTTTATTATTTTCCTGGATTTTATTGATCTTCAATCGACACAAATCATCTTCTTTAAAAACAAATGAGCAACAATTAGAAGAACTTTTATACTATGATCATGTCAATAAGCTACATGCATCAAACATCGATTCAGACTCAGTACCTTCAGCCATCAAAAAACTTCAATTAAATCGTGCCGCATTTATTTCGGAATTAGAGAAAGCCATAAAAAACAATGATTTTATTTTATATTATCAACCTATCGTTAATGCACAAACGGGTGAAATAACCGATGTTGAAGCATTAATACGATGGAAACATCCTATCCAAGGGTTAATTAATCCACAGTTTTTTCTTCCCTTATGTGAAACCACAGGATTTATTATTCCGTTAGGCGAATGGGTGTTGAAAGCCGCTTGCAAGCAGATCAAAAAATGGCATGAGCTAGGTTATCGTAAATTGAATATTTCAGTGAATCTCTCCACTCGTCAGCTTAATCATTCGCAACTGTTATCTTTAATAAATGAAACTTTAAAAGAAAATAATCTATCATCGAATCATTTAAAGCTTGAAATAACCGAAGATTCATTGATGAACAATATCGATGCTAGTATCGCACTTTTAAAATCATTAAGAAAATTAGGCTTGCATTTATCGCTTGATGATTTTGGTACGGGTTATTCTTATCTGAAATATATTAAACAACTTCCCATTAGCAATATCAAAATCGATAAATCATTTATTCACGATATGACGATGAATATTACGAGCTTGGGCATTGTTGAATGCATCATTAGCTTAAGTAAAAGCCTTGGTCTAAGCATCACGGCCGAAGGTGTCGAAACTGAAAACCAACTTCATCTCTTAAAAAAATTAAATTGTGACTCAATACAAGGTTATTTATATAGTAAACCCGTTCCAGCGGAAGAATTAACGGAACTTCTTAAATTATATAACACACACACCATAGCATCTCATGATTTATTGCCTAATAAAAATTACCAATATGTTATTTTAAATGATTCACACGCTGAACAATGTGTGTCTCTTATTTCAAAAACGTTTTGTCTCGACGAACCTATGACAAAATACTTAAAAATCTCTTACGACCAATTTGTCCCTTTTGCAAAACTCATGGTTGAAAAAGCTATTCATGATGGTTTAAGCATGGTGGCGCTCGATAATAATTTAGTGGTAGCCTGTACTATTGTAGAAGACATGGCTGACCCGTTGGATATTAATATTAACATTGATCCTAAATTTAATATTATATTTTCATTCTTAGAACATTTAGGAAGAGATTTTTTCAATGAGCGCATCGTTAAAAAAGGACATATTGCACATTTATTTATAACCGCCGTCGATAAAAATTATCATGGACAGGGTCTTTCTAAAAAAATCAATTTTGAGTCCATTTGTCTTGCAGAAAAACAAGGATTTGATTTTATGTGCTGTGAATTCACACATGCTTACAATGAAAAAGGCACTTTAAAAAACATTGAAAATAGCAGATTATTAATTCATTCCTCACAATATCATGAATTTATATTTGAAGGAAAAAAACCCTTTGAAAATTTAAGCGGTCACGCAAGTGCCTATATATGGGAATTACGCGATGGCGCAAAGCTTCATTATAAAATTAATGCATAACCCGTGGTAAAAGGACTCTATGAAAAATTTTTATAAGAATAAGTCACAACCTATTGTCGCAGCCATTCAAATGTGCTCTTCTGATCACGTAGATGATAATTTAAAGATAGCTCAACAATGGATTATAGAAGCCGCCAGAAATGAAGCTCGTTTAGTTGTTTTACCCGAAATGTTTGCCATGATGGGCGCCTCACCTCAAGATAAAGTTTTAGTAAAAGAGCCTTTTGGCCAGGGAAAAATACAAAATTTTCTCTCCGAACAAGCCCGGTCTAATAAAACCTGGATCGTAGGCGGCACAATACCCATCACATGCGATAACCCCGACAAAGTACGCGCGGCTTGTCTAGTATTTAATGATGAAGGCGATTGTGTAGCTCGCTATGATAAAATACATCTTTTTGATGTTACCCTTTCTGAAGATGAATCTTATAAAGAATCAGAAACAACCCAAGGGGGCGATGAAATGATTGTCATCGATACACCTTTTGGAAAACTAGGACTGGCTGTTTGCTACGACATACGATTCCCCGAACTATTTCGTTGCTTATTAAACAAAGGCGCTGAAATTATCGCAATTCCCGCCGCTTTTACTTTTACAACCGGTGTTGCCCATTGGGAACTACTCATAAGAACCAGAGCGATTGAAAATTTTTGTTATATGATCGGCGCCTGTCAGGGAGGAACACATCCCAATAATAGATCCACGTATGGGAACTCCATGATAATTGAACCCTGGGGCACGATTGCTGCAAAAAAAGAAGGAACAGACAGCGGAGTCATTTATAGCTCAATCGATCTCAATAAGCTCAATCATGCAAGAAAATCCATTCCCGTGCAAACCCATCAACGCATTTTTTTTGATAAAAAGTCATAATAATCAGAGTTATTGCATGTCTTAGTTGACTTTTAATTTTTAATATTCAAACATATCCTTTTTAAAATGGAGATTACCATGAAATCAAAATTCATTTTCACACTGACATCATTTGCATTATCGGGCATCGTTCAAGCAGCGAGCATTCATCCGATTCTTCCAGATTCTGGATTAAACTGGAAAGATTCAAAACATGTACCACCCGGTGCCCAAGTCGCTATTTTATCCGGTGATCCCACAAAAAAAGGAGAATTTATTGCGCGTATTAAACTACCCGCAAATTATACAATCCCTCCTCATAGCCACCCTGTTAATGAATACGATACCGTCTTATCGGGCACTCTCTATTTAGGAACGGGTTATAAATTGGATACTAACAAAGGTACCGCTTTACCTGCTGGCAGTTATGTTGAAATACCCAGCAAAGCTGTTCACTATACCTGGACTAAAGAGGAAACTATTTTACAAATAAGTGGAATAGGTCCCTGGGGTACGCAGTATGTAGATAAGACACTTAATAAAAAATATTCCTAACTTATATTTATTTTTGGATGTGCCTGTTTTTTCTCAGGCACATTCAATAATATTGAATTTTACTTATGAAAAAAATTTTCTTTGTTTTTATCTTTGTTGCTATATCAGCTTTTTCACTTATCATGATCAAACAGCAAACCTTAACTGCAAAAATTAATCATGTTTTGAATAATTTTGGTGATACTGTCAATATAGGAATACAAATAAAAGATCAGAAAACCGGGGAAATCCTTTATAGCAAAAACGCTAATCATTATTTTATACCCGCCAGCAATGAAAAATTATTTACTGCAGCAGCTGCATTAGAATCGCTTAACAAAGATTTTACTTTTCAAACACAACTCTTTCTAGATACGCATAAAATACAAAACGGAATACTCAATGATACCGTTTACTTGCGCTTTTCTGGCGATCCTTCATTGACGGTTGATCAACTGGATCATTTAATTCAAGCGATCGCGAAAGCAGGCGTTCGTAAAATAATGGGGTCTATTGTCATAGACGACAGTCTCTTTGATCAGATGAATCAAAGTCCTGGCGCCAGCTGGGATGACCAGGATTATTGCTGGGGAGCGCCCATTAATTCAATCATCATTGAACACAATTGCGTGAAAGCTATTCTCTCACCTGCCATTAAATCCAACGAACCTGCTATATTATCCTTGCCTAATTATCCACAATCTTATTTATTTATTAATAACGTTATCACTCGCACGCCTAACTCTACTGAATGTGAGATCAAAACAAAACTGACAAATACAAAACAATATACGATGAATGGTTGTTTGTTAACGACAGCTAAACCTAAAACGATTCAAATGGCGGTGGATAATCCTCGCTCAATGCTTCAGGAATTATTAATTTATTTATTTAATAAAAATAAAATCACCATTTTCCATCCGATTGAATTTAAAAAAATGCAGGCCTTACCCCCTTTGCTTGCAAGCGAGAATTCACCTCCTTTGTTTAACTTAGTGACGACAATGCTAAAAGAATCCGATAACATGATTGCAAATTCCCTATTCAAAACCATGGGATTACTTTATGCAAAAGACTTAAGCAGTTTTCAAAACGGGACTGACGCTGTTCATCACATTTTAAGTCAATCACTACACCTGACAATACCTGATACAACTCTCATTGATGGCAGCGGCGCATCACATTATAATTTTTTAACACCTGAACAGATTGTAACATTGCTTGATAAAATATATTCCTCGCCATACAGCGCTATTTTCATCAACGCTTTACCTATCAGTGGTATCGATGGCACTCTTAAAAATCGCATGACGGATGCTCACACAGCAGGAAAAGTTTTTGCCAAAACAGGAACTCTCACTTCTGCTAGTACCTTATCGGGTTATATAACGACTCGAAAAAATAAAACCATCGTTTTTTCCATCATGATTAATGGTTTTGTTGATTTACCTAAAAAATATCAAGACCTTGAAGATAAGCTGTGTGAAACAATCATTAAAAATGAATAACGCCACAGCACCTAGGCAATCACAATTTTTGGCCATTGGTTATAACAAACATCCAATCGATCGGGTATGAGAATGACGATATAAACTCGATATTCATTCCCTTCTTGCAAAAGAATACCTTGAATCCATTGACCCCGAGTCACTTCAAACCATTGAGTATGACCCTCGTAATCTATTTTCATAAATTTATCGATCAGTAACTTTACTGGTTTAGGAGAATAATAATTCCATTTCCCTTCATGAATAGAATCATTAAGCGCCCAACCACCCAGCGGCATTTCGCTGTTTTCATGTGATCGTCTGCCCCAAGTGACAAGTACTGTTTCACCATTTTTTAATTTGACCGGTAAAACAGCTTTTGCATGACTAAAATAAATAGTATGTGCTTTATTTTGATGACGAAATGTCACAGCGGTTGGCATACAAACCTCTCTAAATAGTTTGCCGATGTCCTGTAGGCTTCCAAGCAGGTGCAATCACGTTTGGCATTTTAGATCGCTCCAAAAGTGTTGCGGGCGCTATGGTAAATTCTCCATAACGATCATTAATTTCATCCAGCACATGATTTATCGTATTTCGTTTATTATTTTCTTGCGCAAATAAATCAAGTTGATGTCCACCCGAGCGAGGATTAAGTGCTGTGACTTGGATTTTCCACACAGGTTCACCAAGCCATGCTTGATGTAACAAAAACAAAGACAGCTGAAAAATTTCTTTTCCATCATCGGTAGGACGCATCGTTTGTCCCGTCGTCCCCAGCCATCCTATTTCTTTATTATGCACGCCTGCAAAAAAACGTTGTGCCTGAAAATGATGGCTGCGTAACCGAGAAGCTAATTTTTCACACATATGCATCAAATAGGTTTCAACGATTGTTTCTTCTTTTGTATTGGGCGGCATGACTTTTCCATGTCCCATGGATTTAGGATCGGATATTTTTGTATGCACGGGTTCAGGATCTCTACCTTGACACATATACCAAATACGTTTACCCACATTCCCAAAGCGTTTGGCGAGAATGCTAATCGGTAATTTTTCCATGTCACCGCAATAGAGCACTCCATGTTTTGCAAGGAAAGAACCCACTCCTTTTTTAATACCGCATAACTCCGTTACAGGTACATACTTCAATCTGTTCCCAGATTCCCACGGCGGAATCACAGTTAACCCATTGGGTTTTTGCAGCTTGGCAGCAAACTTTGCTGTCGTTTTATCACCACTCACACCAATCGAACAATGTAATCCTGATGCTTCAAACACTCGTTTTTTAGCAATCCTGGCTATCTGTTCTGGCGTTCCGAATAAAAGCTGACAATGCGTCACATCTAAAAAAGCTTCATCCACTGAAAATATTTCAATATCAGGTGTTAATGCACCGAGCGCATTCATAATGGCACGTGACACTTCCACATATCTTTTAGGTCTTGCAGGCACCTGAATCAGATGAGGACATAAACGTTTAGCCTCGTAGAATCTCATCCCTGTTTTTATTCCATAAGAACGTGCTTCGTAAGAGGCCGTGATAATGCAGGTTCCCTCTTTCCCATTGGTCACAGCCACGGCTCTTCCACGCAGCGCGGGCGAATCAAACTGTTCAATGGATGCAAAGAATGCATTCATATCCACAAGAATAATGGCTCTTGTCCAATAAACACTAGGATTAATGGGATTGTTCCACATAAGTCACCTTGTTATTTAAACGTAACAATCCGACAAACAGTCCTTGTATTTGTATACGATGCGGCAAATAAGCTTTAGGTTTTAAATGAGGATTTTCAGGAATCAACGTAATCATGCCTTTGACTTGATAAGAAATCCGCTTCAAAGTCGCATCATTTTGATCGACTAATGCCACAACAATATCACCTTCCTTGGCAGCCGATGCATGTTTACAAATCACAAAATCACCATCGAGGATTCCCTCATCAATCATGGAATTCCCTTTTACTTCAAGAACAAAATGCGTTTCTCCTTTTAATAACCATCCCACATCAATCGCACGATAATCATGAATCGCTTCAATTGGAGATCCCGCTGCAATTTTGCCCAGCAATGGCAAAGAGAATGACGGTGCCTCAGGTAGCTTAATATTACGATGGCCTTTCTTATAAAAAACCAGCCTGCCTTCATCGACCAGCGCACGAACACAGCGGCTAATCAGACTCACAGAACGGGCACTGATCCCAATCCCCACTGCAATCTCTTCAAAAGATGGAGAATGGCCATGCGCCTCTATAAAAGACGTAATATATTGATAAATTTTGTTTTGTAAGGGAGTGCCCATAAAATATTCACCTTTTTTTCACTTTATTTGTCTATCATAGTGAAGAAATGGTGAATATTCAAGAGGACATTAAGAACGTTGCATCAAAATATGCGGAATACCATCTTCATCATAAACATTGCTGCATACTTTAAAACCAAATCCTTGATAGAATTCTTTCAAGTAAACCTGAGCTGAACATTTAATAGCAAGATCCGGAAAATGAAGATGAGAATAGGTTAATAATTCTTGCATCAATTTTTTGCCATAACCTAAATGGCGTACAGATTTTGTAGTCGCTACACGACCAAACACAATATAATTTTCAGAATTCCTGGGAGGGAACAAACGAAGATAAGCAATCAGCGAGCCTTTTGCCATTCCAAGTAAATGGATAGCAGAAATATCTTTTCCATCTGGATCCCGATAAGGACAAGACTGCTCCACCACAAAAATATCAGAGCGCAATGCTAAAACAGCATACAGTTGCTCCACGGACAACTCAAAAAATGAATACCATTGAAAATTTATCATAAAAATATCTCAATCACTGTAAAAATAAATAAGCCATCATGTGATATTTTTAAATTCGATACAAGTCTGTTTGATAAAATAGGATCTCTATTGCTCTTCTCGCAATCACGTGTATGATATAAGTGAGACATTGAATGGAATGAAGGATTTTTATGGCTAAAAAAAAGATTGCAATGGTTAGCAAAGAACCCAAAAAGAAAAAAAATATTAAGCATGGCATGCTTGCCTTAATTTATCTTTTTATTACCGTGATATTGATCATTGTTGGTATTTATTTTTATGGTCAACGTAATTCAGCTAAAAATACCATTTTGATTGAGCAACCACAGGCGACAACGTATTCACGCTAGAGAGTTTTTTCGTGCCTTGGATGAAGTCTTTGAATCATTCAATAGCATTTCAAACTCGATAAAACACTAACTTTGCGCCTGAGCGCAAAGTCCTAATCGAAGCCTCGAAGCTAGAGTAAGTATTAGTAATAACCACTAATCATACTGGAATAATACCTAGAAAAATCAACCCTAAAATAATGATAAAATAAAGAGAGCTAGAGCAAATTTACATCATCACTATTCGATTGATCATCTAAAGCCGTCAAAAAGGACTTTAATATGGCTAGACCTATATGGAATGGGTATATTAGTTTTGGATTAGTCAATATTCCTGTTGTGCTTTATTCAGGTGAAAACAAATTCGATATCCAGTTTAAGCTGTTAGATAGCCGTGATAAAGCACGCATCCGATATGTTCGAGTCAATGAAAACACCGGTGAAGAGGTGCCTTGGCAGGAGATTAGCAAGGGTTATGAGTATAAAGAAAATAATTACATTTTACTCAAAGAAAAAGACTTAAAAGAAATTGCGGGTGAACATTCTAAAACGATTAATATAGAAAACTTTATCAATGCAAGCAGCCTTAGCTGCATGATATTTGACAAACCCTATTACTTGGTACCCGATAAAAAAGGTGAAAAAGGATATGTCATTCTTCGGGAAACATTAAAAAATACAAAAAAAATTGGGATTGCAAAAGTCATTATTCATACAAGAGAATATTTGGCGGCATTAATGGTTTATGAAAATGCATTGATACTTAATTTATTACATTATCCACAAGAAATTAAACAGCCTTCCGAATTTGAATTACCCGATGAATCTATTAAAAAACATAAGATAAGTGCGAAAGAACTCGACGTTGCAAAACAATTAGTTGATTCAATGACGACAAAATGGAACCCTAATGCTTATCATGATGCGTATAGAGATTCTTTAGAAGAATGGATTCAAAAGAAAATTCATCATGTCAATCCGAAAAAATCGCACAAAAAAGAAGTTATTTCGAAAGGCAGCAATGTTATAAATTTTGTCGATTTATTAAAAAAGAGTTTAGAAAAAAATAAACATAAGCCAAAAGGCAAGTTAAGGAAATCACGATAATTTTTCTAAATTTAAAGATTGTTTTACTTTAAAAAAATCTTTCCATGGATCCTTTTTCATTTTTTCCAATCGCTTAAAGATGGTCTTTATTGTAAAGGAAGTGTTTTTAATGTTGGTTGAAAGTTCACTCCAATGCAGCGGTGTGGCAACAGGCGCATGCGCTTTTGCACGTGTTGAAAAGGGAGCAACTGCTGTTGCCCCACGTACGTTGCGTAGATAATCAATAAATATTTTTCCTTTACGTCGTGATTTTGATTGTGAGCCTACATATTTATCCGGATGAAGTTGCACAAGATAGTTAACAAAAGTTTGAGAAAATATTTTAATCTCATCCCAGGTATATTCTGGCTTAATAGGAATAACGATATGTAAGCCTTTTCCGCCCGTTGTTTTAACAAATGAAATTAATTTATATTTTTGCAATTGTTTTTTAACTTCTAGCGCAGCTTTTACAACATCATTCCATTTAACATCAGGTGCCGGATCAAGATCAAAGACGAGAATATCGGGTTTTTCAATATTTTTTATGGAACTGCCCCAAGTATGAATTTCAAGCACACCCAGTTGTGGGAAGGTTAAAAGACCTTCTACACTATCTATATACATATCATTTTCTTTCTTTTTACTGCTCTTGACAGAAATTGTTTTTATTTTAGAATTTTTAGATTCGATATGTTTCTGAAAAAAACAGGATTTATTATAACCTTCTGGACATCGCACTAATGTCAGCAGTCTATTCATGATATAAGGTAATATCCATTTCTGAATATTTTTGTAATACTCAAAAAGATCGGCTTTTGTAATATGATCTTCAGGATATAATATTTTATCAGGATGGGTGAGAGTATTATCATTTTTTTTATTCAAAGACACTGGATGTTCACGAGTAATTTCTTTTGGCATCTTATCACTCCTTAATCCTTTAAAACTAGGATGACGCAATATTCCTCCTGCCGTTAATTCAGTAAATTCAACTTCTGCGACCAAAACTGGTTTAACCCATTGCACATTTTTAACATCAGGAGGGTCATCGTTAAAAGGCATTTTGTTTGTTTCATTTTTCTTTAATACAGAATAAATGGCAGATAATGATTTGGATGTAAAACCGGTGCCCACATGTCCGCAATAAATTAATTTTTTATTTTTATAGATACCGATTAACAAAGAACCAAAATGGGCTCTGCGTCCGCTAGGCTGCGTATATCCTCCAATAACAAATTCCTGTCTTTTTGAACACTTGACTTTAAGCCAGTGATGCGTTCGACTTTGAATGTAGGGGCTATTCATATCTTTAGAGACTATTCCCTCTAATTTTAGTTTACAACTTTTTGAAAAAACTTTTTCACCAGATCCTTTTACATGGTCACTGTATCTTAGAATTCCTGTCGTCTTTTTAATAATTTTATGAAGTATTTCTTTTCGTTGAAATAAAGGCACTGATGATAAATCATGGCCATTATGATAAATAACATCAAAAATATAATAAATAAATGCGCTTTTTTTATTATCTTTCATCGCATTTTGCAATAATTGAAAGTTAGAATGTTGCTTTTCATCGAGTATAACAACTTCGCCATCCAGAATAGTATTCTGCAGTGATAGTTCGTTGAGTGCATTGACGATATTCGGAAATTTGCTTGTCCAATCCTGATTTCCTCGTGTCATAAGCTTGACTTTCTTATTTGTTATGATTGCAATAAGGCGATAGCCATCAAATTTGATTTCATGAAACCAATGATCTCCTTTCGGCGGCGCATCGACTAAGGTTGCAAGCTGAGGCTTAATCATCGAGGGCATTTTTCTTCTTACCCCACTGACTTTAGTATTTTTTTTTAATGTGTTTTGCGGTTTATTTTTTTTGGGTGGATTATTTTTTTTTAAAGAATACTTTTTTTCTAATTGTTCCATCGACATTTTAGATAAAACACTTTTTTTCTTTTTTTGAACAATATCATATTCATCCAAAGATTTTGAATAATCATCCTGACTTTTGATGAGCAACCAATTCTTGGGATCCGATTTGATTCTGACTAATGCCCAGGACCCTTTTAATTTATTTCCCTTTAATGTAAATTTTAAATGTCCTTTTTTATAATCTGCTAAAGGATTATCGCTTTCAGGCACCCATTCACCGCGATCCCAGAGCATGACTGTCCCACCGCCATAATGTCCTTGAGGGATACTTCCTTCAAAATTACCATATTCTAAAGGATGGTCTTCAACATGAACCGCTAGTCGTTTTACGTGAGGATCCAAACAAGGACCCTTTGGAACTGCCCAGCTTAATAAAACGCCCTTCATCTCTAGACGAAAATCATAATGCAAATGGCTAGCTGCATGTTTTTGAACAACGTATAAATACTTAGTCTTTGTGGATTTAATCCTGCCTTTAGGCTCAGAGGTATGCTTAAAATTTCGTTTTTTATGGTATATTTTTAGCGGCATACTTAATCCCTCATCAGTAAGCGAAGTTTGCAAAGCAACTTCGCTTACATGGATAGATAGTGTGACTAAAATTATTTAACATCCTTAAGTCGCTGTAACTCCATTTTTAATTCGTTGATTTTATGAGTTCGGCAAGCTTTAATGGCGGCAGAATCGACTTTGACTTGAGAAACGGATTTACCTAAAAGAAGAGGCTCCATACAATTACGCCAAATTCCTTTTTCTTCTGATCTATCTCTAATAAATCCAGCGTCACTACAAGCCTTGGCAAGAACCGCACAAGGTCTATCATTCATATCAGTCTTCTGCATTGAGAAATCTGCAAAAACCTGTTGGGATAATAATAAAGAACCGATGATCAGCATTTTGTGAGCTGCGCGCATTTTCAATCTCCTATTATGTAAAATTTCCTATGAGCACTCAGGCAATAATATACCGCTTATCTATTCAGAAATAAACCCACCTGACTGAAGTTTAAATAAATTGGCATAAATACCGTTTTCCTTAATCACGAGCTCAGCATGAGTCCCTGTCTCAACGATACGTCCTTGATCAAATACTAAGATTCGATCTGCATCAAGGATCGTTGAGAGACGATGCGCAATCATAATTGATGTTCGGCCAGTCGTCAGCGTATGCAAAGCTTCCTGAATCGCCAGTTCACTTTTAGAATCAAGCGAACTCGTTGCCTCATCCAGAATTAAAATAGGTCGATTTGCTAAGATTGCACGCGCAATCGCAATGCGCTGCCGCTCTCCACCTGATAATTTGATACCACGCTCCCCCACCAATGTTTCATATTTCTCGGGTAGGCGCATGATGAAATCATCAATGTGTGCTTGCTTTGCAGCAGTGTGAACTTCTTCAAGGGTTGCTTCTGGTTTCCCATAGGCAATATTTTCACGAAGTGTACGATGGAAAAGTATGGGATCTTGAGGAACTAATGCAATGCTGCTACGAAGCGAATGACGTGAACACGATGCAATATCCTGACCATCAATATAAATATGACCTTCTTGCAGCGAGTACAGACATTGCAACAAGCGAATAAAACTTGTCTTACCTCCACCCGAGTGTCCAATCAAAGCAACACGCTCTCCAGCCCGTATTTTGACGGAAAGATTTTTAAAAATCGGTGTTTTTTTCCCCGGATAGGTAAACCCAACCTGATCAAAAATAATTTCTCCTTTTTGAATTGCTAAGCTTGAATATCGCAATGAATCTTCTATCTCAGGCTTCTCCTGTAACAAACCAATGACAGCATGAAGATCATAGGAGGATGTCAGTATATTTTTAATGTTTTCACCGACATCACGAATATAAGATTGTATGATCGTATAGGCGAATGCTAAATAGGCCATGTTCTCAACAGTCGCAAGTCCGTTAAAATAATACCAGGTGCCGCCACCCATCATGAGTGCAAGCATTCCTGCGAGTAATAAATTTTGAATCAGCACCGCGGTATTTCCTAGCTGATAAGCATGGCGGTTTTTAATACGTAATTGTTCTGTTATTTTATAAAAACGTGATAATTCATTTTTCTCTTGAGCATATGTTTTTGTCGTTGTCATACTGCTAATGCAATCGGCCAAGTGCGCGCTATAAGAATCCTGCGCATCGGCATAACGACCTTGAGCCGGTCCTGACACTTTAAATACCATAAAAGAAGTCGCAAAGATTAAGATACTCAAATAAGCTATCATTAATACGGCGAGCAGAGGAAAACGCATCGCTAAGAAAACGATACTTCCTATTAAAATAACTAAGGTTGGAAAAATACGGACAAGAATTTGATCTTCAAAGATTTCAATTTGATGTCTTGCACGGGCAATTTTGGAAATGATACTGCCTGCGAATGTGTTCACAAAAAATTGTTCCGAAAGACGTTGCACATGGGTGAAGGCATCATCCATCAGTAATTTAAATATCGTTGTTTCAAAAGAGTTATAAATAAGAAATGCAGAGCCAAAGAAAATGGCTTGGATTGTGTAAACGCCGATAAAAATTCCAAGTTGCTTAAGAATCAATAAATGATCACCGTGCTCACGAATGGTGCCTAAAAAGGAAGAAAGAGCGCTGGGTAAATAAGTTTCAAATAAAGCGGCTGATAATAATAACACTAAAATAATGGTCAATAAGAGAGGTTGTCTTACCCAATAGCTTGCAGCAAAGCGTATAACATCAAGAAAAGTCAGGGTCTTATGCTGCTCTGTCGATGGTTTAATACTTACCATGGCTAACTACTCATTTGAATTTAGATAAAAAATATATTGATAATATAAATATTAACATTTTTTAATCTTGTTTTACAGGTCCGTTTGGGCTTGAAACCGTCATTAACTCACTGGATAATCAGAAATCCAATCAAAAATGGAATCGTTTATGAATATACACAACACCGCACCCGTCACCACTAAACGTGTCATCTTGCTAGCCATGCTTTTTGTGACTTTCCTTGTCGTCTCAAACTTATGTGCCTTTAAAGTTGCTGAAATTCATTTAACCAATCATTTTTTTGTTAACTTTCCTGCCGCATTGATTTTTTTTCCCTTAACTTATTTTTTTGATGACATATTAACAGAGGTCTATGGATTCAAAATAAGTCGTTTTATTATTTGGGGTGGTTTGATGTGTAGCGCAGTCGTTACACTCTGCACAACAATTGCTGTCTATTTACCCTCATCTGCCTTATGGGATCAAAACACTCATCATGGCGCAGCTGCTTATGCCATGGTATTTACCGGTTCATTACGTGTGCTGATTGCCTCTATCTTTGCTTATTTTACGGGTGAATTTATTAATTCCATCATTTTAGCAAAACTAAAAATCATCACATCAGGCAAATATTTTTCATTGAGAATATTAAGCAGCACCGCAATTGGTGTTGCAATTGACAGCACTATATTTTGCAATATCGCATTTTGGAATATTTTACCTCAGACGATTATCTGGAATATGATATTAACGATATATTTATTCAAATTGTCTTATGAATTTATCATGCTGCCGATCACTTATTCAGTGACAGCCTATTTAAAGAAAGTGGATAATATCGATTATTATGATGTGGCAACAAAATTTAATCCGTTTTCTTTGAGTTTGGCAGATTAAACTCTAATACCAGGTCCTTTTGAAACATATTCTTCAGAGGCATTTTCTTTTCTAACCGAACAAAAAGAATAAGCACCTTTAGAATAAAGTGCCGTTCTTTCCAAAGGAGGAATAGATTGAGAAGAGTCTGCTCCTACCCGTGAACTAAACCCTTGCCATGCAAGGCCTACTTCTGAAAAACTGTGACCAAAACGTGCGAGCACTTCCGCACTGCTAAGGGTTGAAAGTAATCTTTCCTGTTTTCGTAGTCCATCAAATTCTGTTCCTGTGAACTCTTCCTTTTTATCTGTTTTCTTCTGAAATAAATATCTTCCGATAGATTCAAGTAATTGAGTAATTTTACTGACACTAAATAATGCTTTAACACCCGCTGTAATACCTGATGCAATTCCCGCAATATAGGGGGCTGCGGCACCAAGCTTTGCAGCAAAATGTAATAACTTTCCATTAAACATGCCAAAAGTTGCATAGGCAACAAAACCGCTGACAACGATAGAAAAAACTAATTTAAAACCTTCATAAATCACTCGGGGGAGATCTTTAATAGATTCCATTTTAAATCGTTCATATAAATAATCTTTTACTCCTTGCATTCCATGATGATCAATCACTTTATAAACCATATTTGTAAAAATCAAACAAGTCGGGATAATCATGGCAATAGGTAATATATAGGCTCCTAAAGATAAGAAACCCAGCATAGACGTTGCGGTAAGCCCTACAGAACATAAAGCGGCAAACATAGACAAAAATTCAAATAGTCGTACAAGTCTTTTCTCACCATCTGAAAATTCTTCGTAGCTTATTTCTCCATCTTTTATGACCTCTCTGCGAAGATGATTTCCCATTTTATAGCGTAAAATAAATTTTGTTGTCTCTTCTCTGCCAATAGAATAATTAAGATAAGCCGCTATCACAAAAACGGTCATGATGGCAGGCCACCAGGCGATGGATGTTAATGTAGCGATAAAAGGAAACATCATGATTCCATACGCTTCATTAATGCCCTGACATATCTCATAACCAAAACATAATATTTTCGATATTCGATGACTTTCGGTTGCTGCTTTACGCTTTATAGCATTATGGTTTTTAACACTTGGTAATAATTCAAGAGAATCCAGTTTCCCTAGATCTTTTATTAAATCGTAATAACATTTACTTGATATATAATCTTTATCTTTATTCTTTTCAATAATATTAAAAATATCATCTAGATTCTGAGCATTCTTTAATTCTTGTAAAATTTCCTTAGCATTCGGGGCCTTTAAACAAATATTTTGAACAAACAAAATAAAATTTGCGTACTCTGATCGAGGAAAATAGTCATATCCAAAATTATTGGCAGAACCGCCTGCTAACCAATCTCGAATAAAATAAGTAGAATGTTTTCCCTTATAATAAGAACCTGAAAATAATCGTTTGAAAAAACTAATATCCTTCTTCTTCTCATCTAGAAAAGAGTTTACTATTTCATTGCAAATTTTGATTTCTAATGTCATAAGTTAGCCTAACTTTAAAGGGTTGGGCAATAATAGCACAATTTCTACCTAAAATGAATTAGAATTAAAGCTTATATTGTATCTCCTTGATTTTATTTGATTTAAATCATTTAACTAAGAGGATTGGGGGACAGATTTCTCGTGCAAGAATGGATAGAGCTTCTGGGGATCTATCCTCTTCGAGTGCCTTCACAAATAAAGAGCCCACAACAACCCCATCTGCATGAATTAACACATTTTTAGCCATTTCCTGGTTTGAAATACCAAAGCCTACAACAACAGGCAAATCTATTATCGCTTTGATCGATTCCATTTTATGAGGAAAATCTTCAGGCAATGCATTTCGCACCCCTGTCGTTCCACTTCGGCAAGCATAATATAAAAAACCTTCAGCATACTGATTAATTTTCCTCACACGCTCCAAACTGGTTGAAGGTGTCAGAATATAAATAAGTGCAATTTCATTCCGTATACATTGTTCACGAATTAAATGAGATTCTTCCAGAGGACAATCCACTAGTAAAAGACCATCGATCCCTGCTTTTTTTGCATCAGACAAAAAGTCAAATGGTATTCCCGATAATAAGGGATTTAAGTAGGTGAATAGAATAAGCGGAATATCACTCTGCTTACGTATCTCTTCCGTTAACCATAATATATCCTGTAACGTTGTGCCTGAGGCAAGCGATCTCATGGCAGCGCGTTGAATCACAGGACCATCTGCAACAGGATCAGAAAATGGCATACCGATCTCTAACATATTGATGCCGCCCTTAATTAAGGCAAGGGCAGCCTCCAGTGTTCGTTGCCGACCTCCATCTCCTGCAGTGAGATAGCCAATAAACCCTTTATTATTTAAAAATAACTGACTAATTCGTGAGTCTTTCTTCATTTTAAATCACTCCACTATTCATTAATTGCGGTAAATCTTTATCGCCGCGACCTGATAAGCTAACAACAACCGAATGATCTTTGGAAAGATCCGGCGCAATTTTAATTAAGTGTGCTAGTGCATGCGCTGATTCTAAGGCACAAATAATCCCCTCTGATTTTGCTAATAATTTTAATGCGCTCAAAGCTTCCTGATCAGAAGCAGAAACATATTCAACACGTTTACTTTTATAAAGATGCGCATGCTGCGGTCCTATTGCAGGATAATCTAGCCCTGCAGAAATAGAAGCCGTCGATGCGATTTGTCCATATTGATCCTGAAGAACATACGTATAACAACCATGTAATACGCCGCAAGTTGCAGTTGCAAAACGTGCCGCGTGCTCACCGAGCAGTCTTCCATGACCGCCGGCTTCAACACCGATCATGCGTACTTTTTTATTATTTAAAAATCCTGAGAATATTCCAATGGCATTTGAACCGCCGCCGATACAAGCAATCACTAAATCTGGATCAGAACCTATTAAATCCTGAGATTGTTTATGACACTCGCGCCCGATCACAGATTGAAATTCTGCAACTATTTCAGGAAAAGGATGAGGACCTAACGCTGATCCTAAACAATAATGTGTATCAACAAAAGATTCTGACCAGTCACGTAATGCTTGATTGACGGCATCTTTTAATGTTGCAGAACCTTGCTCCACTGAAATCACCGATGCACCCATCAATTTCATGCGTGATACATTAGGTGCTTGACGCTGCATATCTTTACTGCCCATATACACAACACAAGTCAAACCCAGATGTGCTGCCGCAGCTGCGACTGCAACACCATGCTGTCCCGCACCAGTTTCAGCGATGACACGAGTCTTCCCCATTTTTTTTGCAAGCAAGCATTGTCCTAACGCATTATTCAGCTTATGCGCACCCGTATGAAGTAAATCTTCGCGTTTTAAAAAAACTCTAGGACCATTAATCATAGCCGCAAAGGTAGGAACTTCAGTTAATACGGTGGGTCTGCCTGCATAATTTTTTAAAATTAAATTCAAGGTTTGATTAAATATATTATCTACTTTAGCATTATTCCAAACTTTAATAAGTTCTAAAATAGGAGCCATTAAAATTTCAGGAACATACATACCTCCAAATTCGCCATATCGCCCTTGAATGTGGGATATTAATTCTTTATACAACATTATAATGTCCTCGTACTGATTGAATGAATTTTTGAATAAGTAAAATATCTTTTTCACCGTGAATACTTTCAACGCCACTCGAGACATCAACACCCTCTGGATTTAAATCGTTAATGCGAGCTGAAACATTCTCAGGTGTTAATCCGCCTGCCAGCAACCATCGAAAAGGTAAATGATAGCCAAAATGATCTCTATCAATCATATAACCTTGACCTGGATTTTCATGATCAATTAAAATAAAATCCCGATGTGGATCTAGATACTTCAAACCTGAATCGCTCTGTAACTCACCCTTATCTGATAAATGCTGCGCATAAATTCTTTGATAACTCTCAGGTAAGAGGTGATGAGATGCACGCGCTTTTTTTCCATGTAACTGAACAATATTAATTTCCGCCTTTTTACAAATAAGTTTCATTTCAGAAGCACTGTGATGGGTGAAGATTGCGACAGGTAATGCACCTGCCTTACGAGTTAAATACGATATTAATTTCGCCTGATCTAAACTGACATATCGTTTTGATAAGGAGTGAAAAACAATGCCAATTAAATTTACCCCTGCACATACGGCCCTTTGTGCGATTTCAGGATGACGAATACCACAAATTTTAATAATTTTTTCTGCCATCTCGACACTCCCTAATAAATTTTTTTGGATTATCTGAACTGACAAGTGCTTCACCGACTAATATTGCATTAAAACCCGCTTGATCATATTGTTTGGCTAAATCAGGATGAGTAATACCAGATTCTGCAACAGTAATGATCTCATCGGGTATTGCTGATCTTATTTGAAAACTTGCATCGACATTCACTTCAAACGTCTTTAGGTTGCGATTATTCACACCAATGATATCAGCACCACAATCAAGGGCGATTTTAAGTTCATAAATGTCATGAATTTCTACTAAGACATCCAGCCCTAAAGCATGTGCATATTCTATTAATGTTTTTGCTTTATCATGAAGAACAGTAATAATACATAAAACAGCACTTGCGCCTACAACAAATGCTTCTGCTATTTGCACTTTATCAATAATAAAGTCTTTACGTAATACAGGAATTGTTTGCTCATGCTCTACAACTTGAATGAGATCATTCAGATGTCCGTTGAAAAATTTTTGATCCGTCAAGATCGATATTGCATTTGCTCCTCCTCTAATATAACGCTTTGCTAAACTGACAGGATCAGGAATGGAAGCAATCACTCCTTTACTAGGAGATTTTCGTTTGATCTCCGCAATCACAGAAAGCGAGGGTGATTTCAGCACCTCTTTAAAAGAAGGACGTGCCGAGACCATTTCACCTCGCAGAGCACGCGCAATGGGATGATTGCTGTTCTTTGCTAAACGCTGATATAAATCAGCCACTTCTTGTTTTTTTTGTAATAATATAGGCTCAAGTCTATTTTTCATAAGAGAATTCAATCCATTTATTTAATAAAGTTAAGACAGATCCATTATATAAATGCTCACTCGCATTAATGACTGCTTCATCTATCGAGGAATGTAACCCGTAAATATAAAGTGCGACTGCCGCATTAAGAATGAGCGTATCTGCAACAGGGCCACGCTTTCCTTTGAATGTTTCTAATAAAATTTTTGCATTCATTTTTGCATCGCCTCCTTGTAAATCAGAGAGACTGCAATAGAGCAAATCAAAATCAGAGGGTGTAATTACATATTCTCTTTTTTCTTTTCCATTTATTTCTAAAATTTTAGTAGGACCTACACAGCTAATTTCATCTAGACCCATACTATGAGTCACCACTGATCGTCCATGGTTTGTTTGATTAAGCACATCTGCCATAATCGGCAATAATCTTTCATTAAGCACACCCAGGATGATATGTTTGGCTTTTGCGGGATTTAATAAAGGTCCTATAAGATTAAAAGTCGTAGGAATATTAAGTTCTTTACGCAAAGAGCGTAACGCTGCCGTCATTGGATGAAAATAAGGTGAGTAACAAAATCCAATACCAATTTGATCTATGCTTTGACCGATTTTATCAGGACTTAAATGTATATTCACACCAAGCGCTTCAAGTACATCTGCAGAACCGGTCTGTGATGATACTGAGCGATTTCCATGTTTGGCGACTTTAATACCGCAACTTGCAGCCAATAGTGCACTCCCTGTTGAGATATTTACTGAATTCATACCATCGCCGCCTGTTCCCACAATATCAAGCACTGTATGATCTGTCGGGACAACTATCATCTTATCTCGAAGCGCTGTTACAATAGCCGATAATTCGTCAGCCGTTTCTTCTTTCTTCCGAAGCAAAACAAGAAACGCCGCAATTTGCAATGGATTGACTGACGGATCTAATATCTCATCCAGCGTTTGCTGACAAAGGATGTCTTTTAAATTTTCACCGCGCATTAATTTTTCAATACTTATTTTTAGCATCATGCTGCGACCTCTTTTATAGACGTGATCCCATCGAACACAAAGTGATAGAGATCCTGAAATGAATTATACAAGGGCGATATAGACACTCTTAAAATATGGGGTGGCCTTACATCACAAACAAAACCGCGTCTTTTTAATAGTTGAGAAAACTCATCTGCTGAGCGCGATAATCTTATTGAGATTTGATTTCCACGCTCTATCGCGTTGAATGGTGTGATAATCTCATACTCCTCTTTTATTTTCGTCAACAACTCTAATAAAAAATCAGTTTGTTGTAATGATTTTTTACGCAAACTTGCCATACCTGTTTCGGCAAATATTTTTAATGAAGCGAATAAAGGCTGCAAACCCAGTATGGGAGGTGTACTCACTTGCCAGCTTGCTGCACCACCAAAAGGAACAAACTCCGATAATTTATTCATTTGAAAGCGAGTCGCAGGATCATTGCCCCACCATCCGCTTAAACGAAATAGCTCTTTTTCATGATGCGATGCATGGACAAATGCAACACCAGGGCTGCCAGGACCACCACAAAGATATTTATAAGAACAACCAACAGCAAAATCGACTTCATCATCATGCAAATCAAGAGGAATGTTTCCAATCGCATGCGCCATATCAACACCTACAATACAACCTTGTTGATGAGCAAGTTGTGTGAGGGATCGAAGATTGAATATTTGACCTGTTAAATAATTAGCCGCACTCAAATAGACTAAAGCAATTTGTCCGCCCATATTTTTTAATATTTCAGCAATATTTTCTAACCGTAAGCTTACTTCGTTCTGAGAAGGTCTGACTATTATTAATCCTATATCTGATTTAATACCATGCAATTTAAGATGACTTTTTATGGCATATAAATCTGAAGGAAAAATAGGTTCACACAGAACAATTTTAAAACGTCCTTTTGTCGGACGATAAAAGGAGGTCAACAATAAATGCAAATTGATAGTCAGGCTATTCATAAGCACAACTTCATTATCGTGCGCACCTAGGATAGCGTTTAAGTTTAGGTTGATATCACGGTTTAAAATATGATACCAAGCATCATCACCCGAGAACCAACCTCTCGCACCCTGATCTGCCCATTTTTTCATTTGATTTTGCATATCATAAAAGCTTTTTTTAGCAGGTAATCCTAATGAGTGACTGCATAAGTAAACCTGATCGTCTGGCAAGACAAATTGATCTTGCAATTGTTTGAGAGGATCTATTGCATCTAAGTGTTTTGCTTTATCAAATAGATTAGACATGCAAAACTCCGATTTTCATTGCTAAAACAACAAGTGAAAAAATTAATACAAAAATCGGAGTGATTTTCCCTCCAATGACTTGATATTGTGATGCAGAAAAAGTTTTTCTTCCTGCCAAAATCATCAATGCAGGCATGACGCCAAATAACAGGACATCGATAAATCCACCTGAAAACTCCAGCAAGTTTAAAAATAAGTTTGGATAGATCATTGTAAATATCAACGAAGGCACAAAAATGATTCCAAGATAAAAAAGATCATTTTTTACAATCTTGTGTGTTGAATTTTTTGCACTATCTTTAATAAAGTCAACTAAACTCATCGCGTTTGGAATAAATGATGTTAACAATGCACATAATGAAAATGATTTAATTAATAATACAATTGAAATGACGGAAACTGTATTCTCAAGCAGTTGATTGACTATTTCTGCATTTTTAAGAAGGCCTAAGTTTACTGACAAAATATTTAAAATCACATAATTCCATAAAATGTAAATAATCAGCGGTATGAAATTTCCAATAATAATCGCTAAGCGAATATGATTAATGTTTTTATTGAGATAATAAGTAATCGTAGGCACTAAATTTTGATACCCAAAGGAAATTAGCATGATTGGAATCACACTGACTATTGAGGTCATATTTATATGACTTACTTTTGATACTGTATCATGTTTGCCGCCTATCATAATGAGTAAAACATACGTTCCGACCAGCACAAGAAGTAAAACTTGATTAAAGCGATTTGCAAGATGCGTTCCTGCATAGGTAATTGCTGCTACTAAAGCCGCGCAAAATAAAATACCTGCTGACTTAGGAATTGCATATCCTGTGATTGAATGAAAAATATCGGCAAAAATGATTCCGCCGCCATCTAAATAGGCAACGAATAAGCAATAGAATAACGCTAGGAATAAAAATAAAGTAACGAATTTACTTTTTTTCCCGAGGGTCGATTCAATAATCGTAGAAAAATTGACTTTCTCATCAAACCATAAGGTCGCTTCCACAATCAACAACCCTGTGATTGTTGTAAATAAACAACATAAAACCATCGCAACCGTTGAAGAGACAAATCCAGCCAGCGCAGTTTTAACAGGAAACCCAATCATGCCAGCGCCAATACAGCAGCCTGTAATGAGCATAGCAGCTCCAAAAATGGATTTAAAAGATGTAGCAAAACTCATAGACGTACCTCTGTTGTTCTGTAGTCATTAAAAAATAAAAAGATAGAATCTAGGAAAAAAAGAAGTAGGGCTTATGCCCACCAACGGGTTCTGAAAGAAAGAGATGCTATCACTTGAAAAATCATGGCAATTCCTCGTAATAATGTAATGATATACCATTACAAGGATACGTGTCAAGGATTATCCCGTGAAAACGTTAGACAACTTTCCTGTTATCATCGCGAAATGCATTGCTGTCGGTCTATTTGCTAACCACTATCATCATTGATTATTACCACTGTCATTGCGAGCGAAGCATATGGCTGCCGT
>BMAG01000011.1 GCA_014132595.1 Gammaproteobacteria bacterium
AATGACTGTTCTGTGCGAATGACGGTAAGTGGCAAGATAAAAAAAGACGCAAGCGAGCTCGCAAACGGTTACGTTCACGAAGAGGGCGGGGTGATGATAAGCCGTGTTATTATAGGATGTGCTGACACCGACCTCTCCCATGATGAGAGAGGTCATGTAAGGGATAGACAGGATTATTCTTCGTCTTTGTCCTTCTTGGTTTTTTCAACTTTTGTTTCAGTCTCGGTACCCGGCGTTGCATTTTTTTCTTGCTGAATGCGTTGATAAATTTCTTCACGGTGTACGGATACATCTTTAGGGGCATTGATACCGATACGCACTTGGTTTCCTTTGATACCAAGCACAGTCACGACAACATCATCGCCTATAATGAGGGTTTCGCCCACGCGTCTTGTTAAAATGAGCATTTTATGTCTCCTTAAACTACCTTGTTATAATTTATTTCTTTAATAATTTCCCTAAATATTACCTAGGCAATATCTCGGCTTCACCACTGATGGTGGCTTCAAAGCTTGCAATAGTAAACAATCTGATCTCTATGCGCAAATAAGATTTTATAACTTTAAATAAATCCTTATATAATCATCACGTTATTTTTTAGCCTTTTTGCTAATTTTGTCAGATAAGGCTAATTAGGCTTCCATTAATGAGTGTTTTTTCTCAGAAGGAATTTTATCGAGCTCAAAAGCCGTATGGACGGCATGAACTCCACGCTCTAAGCTCTCCTCATCAATAACCACGGAAATTTTAATCTCAGATGTTGTGATCATCTGGATGTTAATGCCTTCACCACCCAATGCCTGAAACATCTTGCTTGCCACCCCTGAATGAGAGCGCATACCGATGCCCACTAAGGATAGCTTGGCAACCTTCGTATTGCTTTTAACAGACGCCCCCAGTTCTTCGGCAAATTGTTGAACAATTTTTAACGTCTTTGGGAAATCTTTGCGATGCAGCGTAAACGTAAAATCATTAGAATCTTTATCGGTTGCATTTTGGGCAATCATATCAATTTCAATATTGGCATCACTGACCAGACCTAAAATTTGGCCTTCGATACCGGCGCGGTTAGGTACGCCATTTATGGCAATAATCGCTTCTTCGCGACTGAATGCGATACCTGAGACTAAACGTCGTTGCATAATTTTATCCTCAAAGGTCACAAGTGTACCGGGATGATTACTAAAAGTGGAAAGAACTCGTATCGGTAGATTATGTTTGCAGGCGAGCTCAACTGAACGCATCTGTAATACTTTTGCGCCCAGGCTTGCCATCTCCAGCATTTCTTCAAAACTGATTTGGGGTAATAAGGATGCATGAGGCACAACACGTGGATCTGTGGTGAAGACGCCTTCTACATCGGTATAGATTTGGCATTCTTCTGCATTTAAAGCTGCAGCGATTGCAACTGCCGTCGTATCAGAGCCGCCGCGTCCTAATGTGGTTGTATCACCGCGTTCATTAACGCCTTGGAAACCTGCGATGATAACGACATAACCTTCTGCGAGATCGTTTAAAATCGTTTCTGTTTTGACATTGAGAATACGAGCCTGTGTATGTACAGAGTCTGTTTGAACACCAATCTGTGGACCTGTGTAAGAACGGGCAGGGCATTCTTTTGCGTTCAAAGCAATGGCTAACAAGGACATGGAAACTTGTTCGCCCGTTGCAACCAAAATATCATATTCGCGTGGGTTGGGATCTGTTGTGAGATTATTGCAAAGTTGGATAAGCCGATCTGTTTCTCCTTGCATCGCAGAGACAACCACCACGACTTGATGGCCTTGTTGTTTTGCGGTAAGGATCTTTCCAGCAACGTGTTTGATGCGTTCTAGCGTGCCCAGCGAGCTGCCGCCGTATTTTTGGACTAGTAATGCCATAAGTTGTACTTATCTCAATTTCAATCTATCTTAGCTTGCAGTGTAAAGGTTACATCAATCGTTGACAACTAAAGGTCAACGAATTTCACAGCTTCTTACACTTTAAAATGTTACGTTAAGGTCCATACAACTTTTGCTTAGAACCCCTCTCCCGCCCACGAAATGCGACAAGAATATTTATCTTGGAGTGCGAGAGAGGGCAGGGTGAGGGGGAACTTGCGGCTAACCCTCACCCTAACCCTCTCCCGCACTAGAAAATAATTTCTCAATCCATCTACTATGGGCGGGAGAGCGGAGTTTCTAAGCAAAATTTGCGTCGATTTTCCGGCAAATACTGCTCTTATCGATGATCAGCAAAATATTTCCGGTATCATGCATGATATTACTCGGCTTGTCTATTAATTACGCATTATCCTTGAGGTTTTTGTGCCCCTAATAAGGTTTTTTCAACCCATGCATAGACTGACTCTAAAGCCGTTTTTAAATGCGCTGGCTGATTGCCACCCGCTTCTGCTAAATCCGGACGACCGCCGCCTTTGCCGCCGATTTGTAGTGCAATCATATTCACCAATTCACCCGCTTTGATTTTTGACGTGTTGTCCTGAGTGACGCCGCCCACCACTGTTACTTTATCACCTGTGACAACAGCCAGTGCAATCACCGCACTGTTGAGTTTATTTTTAAGATGATCGACGGTGGTTCGTAACGATTTGCTGTCGATGTCTTCGACCTTAAGGGCCAATACTTTAATGCCCATAATCTCTCTTGCCTGAGCTGCCAAATCCTGGCTGACTGATCCAACAAATTTTTCTTTGAGCTGTGCGAATTGTTTTTCTAAAGTGCGTTTTTCTTCTTCAAGCTGCTGCAATTTTTGTTTTAAATTCTGTTCACGCTTTTCAATCCAGTCTAGCGCACCTTGACCTGTAACTGCTTCTAAACGACGAATGCCGGATGCGACACCTGCTTCTGAAATTATTTTAAAAAGACCAATATTGCCGGTGTGATGTGCATGTGTACCGCCGCATAACTCGACTGAATCACCAAAACGCACAACGCGTACTTGATCACCGTATTTTTCTTCAAACAAAGCCATTGCACCACTTTGAATGGCTTGTTCTGGCGATGTGATTTTGACAACAGCTTCATGGTTTGATCGAATTTCTTGATTCACACGCTGTTCAATGGTTTCTATTTCTTCAGGAGTTAAAGGCGATGTATGTGAAAAATCAAAACGCAAACGATCAGGTTCAACGAGTGAGCCTTTTTGAGTGACATGTTCGCCGACCACTTGTCGTAATACATGATGAAGTAAATGGGTTGCTGTGTGATTTAAGACAATAGCCGCACGACGTTTTGCATTGACATTTGCAGAAACTGAATCACCGATTTTAAGCTGGCCTTTTTCGAGTTTGCCGATATGAGCAAAAGCTTGTCCTTGTTTTTGTGTATCTAATACACGAAATACATTACCATCGGTTGTTAACACACCTTGATCACCGACCTGGCCGCCTGATTCTGCATAAAAAGGAGTACGATCTAAAATCACAGAGCCTTTCTCACCCGCGTTAAGTTGATCAACCGCTTTATTTTCGCAATAAAGGGCAATGATTTTGCCTGTATCCGCTGTTTGTTCTGTAAGATCTTTGTAACCGATAAATTCAGTGGGATGATCGAGATGAGCACCCACGGCATATTCTGCAGTAAATTTACTGGATTGTCTTGAGCGCGCGCGTTGTTCGTTCATCGCGGTTTCAAAGCCATCATAATCCAGCGTCATTTGACGTTCACGGGCTATGTCTGCTGTTAGATCAACAGGAAAACCGTAAGTGTCATATAATTTAAAAATAATATCGCCAGGAATAATTTTACTTTTTAATTCACGGGTGGTTTGGTCAAATAGTTTTAAACCTTGTGTCAATGTAATGCTGAATTGTTCTTCTTCCTGCCGCAATAATTTTTCAATGTGTGATTGCGCTTTGCGTAATTCAGGATACGCATCGCCCATTTCCTCGACTAAAGGGTTTACTAATTTATAAAAGAAAGGATCAGTTAATCCCAATTTGCTGCCGTGACGTAGGGCGCGGCGAATAATACGCCGTAAAACATATCCGCGGCCTTCATTCGAAGGATAAACACCATCCGTAATGAGGAAAGCAGAAGATCGAATATGATCTGCAATGACACGTAAGGAAGCGTGTGTTAGATCCTTTATTTTAGCAAGTTCAGCGGTCGCTTTAATCAATTTTTGAAATAAATCGATATCGTAATTGCTATGCACGCCTTGCATGACGGCGGCAAGCCGCTCTAAACCCATGCCGGTATCAACGGAAGGTTTAGGAAGTGGTGAAAGCGTGCCATCGGCTGCACGATCATATTGCATGAAAACAAGATTCCAGATTTCAACATAACGATCGCCATCTTCATCGGGGCTGCCCGGAGGACCTCCAGCAATAGACGGCCCGTGATCATAAAAAATTTCCGTGCACGAACCGCAAGGACCGGTAGGTCCCATGGACCAGAAATTACTGGCTTCGCCGCATCGGCTAAATTGGTTTGGATTGATTTTGATTTCATTTAGCCAAATGTCTTCGGCTTCTTTATCGTCTTTGAAAACGGTGATCCATAATTTTTCGGCTGGTAAATGTAGGATTTCTGTTAAAAATTTCCAGGCAAATTGAATCGCTTCGCGTTTGAAATAATTTCCAAAACTAAAATTACCTAACATTTCAAAGAAAGTATGATGGCGTGCAGTGTAACCTACGTTTTCCAAATCATTGTGTTTGCCGCCGGCGCGCACACAGCGCTGGGAAGAGGCTGCTCGTTGATAAACACGTTCTTCTTTACCTAAAAAAACATCTTTAAATTGCACCATGCCGGCGTTGGTGAATAATAAGGTAGGATCATTGCCAGGCACTAATGAACTGCTAGGCACAATTTCATGATTGAGTTCATGAAAATAATTTAAGAAAAGTTCTCGCAGCTCATTCGAGCTGAGAAAGGTTTGTTTTTTCTTGGTTACCATTAAATACCTCTTTATGTAATACCCTGTTGCGAGTGACCTTGTTTTGAAGCGGCAAACGCCTTGTCAAAGAGTCATTGCGAGCGGTGCGTCAACAGTCTTATAAAAGCCATTCTTGCAAGCGAAACAACAACCTTATCAAAGCCCACAGTCGTCATTGCGAGCGAAGCGAAGCAATCCAGCTCGAAAGCAACGCTTAAAATAGTTGCTCTAGCGTTCTAAGCTTTGCTTAAAAGCTGGATTGCTTCGCTTCGCTCGCAATGACGGGGCATGGCTGTTGTCACTTCGCTCCACAATGCTCCGTCGCGATGACGGGTTTGGTACGGCTGTTGCTGCTTCATGCCACAGTCCTCGCCTGGAATGACGATACCAGCAATCATGATGGCGTGGGTATTTTCCATCATGATGAGCGTCACTGCTGGCAACTCATGCAATCATCACCCTTAAATAATTCATTAATCTGTTCAGACGTAAACCCGCGATAACACAAAAACTGTATTTGTTGCGCACGGGATTTTAAATCATTCGGCATCCGATTTTTAAAGCGTTTTTGCCACACTTTGCGCACTTGTTCAAGCCAGGCATTATCGGTGATCTTGAGTTGATGTTCAATTAAATCTTGTGCAACACCGCGTTCAAGGAGTTCGGCGCGGATGCGTAGAGGCCCATAGCCTTTGGCGCGTCTTGCATGGAGGTAGCTTTCAACGAAGCGCTCATCATTAAGAAGATTTTCCTGACGTAAAGCAGTAAGAACAGTATCAATATCCGCTTGTTGAAACTCTTTTCGCTGTAATTTGCGGGATAATTCCACTGTGGAATGTTCACGACGCGCCAACAGATTGAAGGCGGCGCGTCGAACATGGGCTAGCTCGCTCAGGCGTTAGCCTCCTCAGCTTCTTCTTCCACTTCTTTCTCAGCAGACGGAGTCGCTGCGACGAGTAATTTCTCACGAAGTTGCGTTTCCAGCTCTTGCGCAATAGCGGTATGTTCCTTCAAGAATGTGCGCACATTGTCTTTACCTTGACCAATACGCTGACCCTTATAACTAAACCAAGAACCGGCTTTATCAATCAAGTTATGCTGCACACCCAATTCAATAATTTCCCCTTCGCGTGAAATCCCTTCATTATAAAGAATCTCAAACTCAGCCTGTCTGAACGGCGGCGCCACTTTATTTTTGACCACTTTGACACGAGTCTCACTGCCAATCACTTCATCCCCATTTTTGACATTACCAATACGACGAATATCTAAACGCACCGATGCATAAAATTTCAACGCATTCCCGCCGGTAGTCGTTTCTGGGTTGCCAAACATCACACCAATTTTCATACGAATCTGGTTAATAAAAACAACCAAGGTATTAGAACGTTTGATATTTGCAGTGAGTTTGCGCAATGCTTGAGACATCAAGCGTGCTTGCAAGCCCATATGTTGATCACCCATCTCGCCTTCGATTTCCGCTTTGGGAGTGAGTGCTGCAACAGAATCCACGATCACCACATCAACACCGCCCGATCGAACGAGCATATCGGTGATTTCTAAAGCTTGTTCACCGGTATCCGGTTGTGAAATGAGCAATTCATCGACATTTACACCTAATCGTTTCGCATAAGCAGGGTCGAGCGCATGTTCAGCATCCACAAACGCTGCGACACCGCCTTTGCGTTGGCATGATGCGATGACTTGTAAAGTTAAAGTGGTCTTACCAGAAGATTCAGGCCCATAAATTTCTACAATACGACCGCGGGGCAATCCGCCAATGCCGAGAGCAATATCTAATGATAAAGAGCCTGTGGAAATCGCTTCAATATCGCGAACAGCAGGCACATCGCCTAAACGCATGACAGATCCTTTGCCAAATTGACGTTCGATTTGGCTTAAAGCAGCGCCTAGGGCTTTTTTTCGGTTTTCATCGGTGGATGACATAGTTACCTCATGATTTAAAGGGTTATTAAAAGAGAATTTTGTTGCGTGTTGGGGTGACAGATTTTCTATTATAGGAGGGTTTGAGGATAAAGCAATTAGAAAGTGTAAAAAATTATTATCATAATTTTCAATAGGTTAACATGGGTTGGGTACCGACTGATAACAGAATTTTCAACATGGACTATACTCAAAAAGATCAATGTTAATGATAAAAAATGTCTGGAGGCATGTTATGGCTAAGAAGTCGGTAAAGACAATTGAAGCTGAATTTCCAGTACTAAAAGATCAAGTACATGCTTTTATTCTTCAAACACGAGATGTTGTTAATAAACTTAAAGATAAGGATAAGGCGTTAAAAGAAGTTGCTGAACGATTGTTAGATGATTATGCACGAGAACTATCGACATTGGTAACAAAAAAATACAATGATCCCAATATCTTAAGGAATGTAACATTTGCTGAATTAGAAGAAATATCAGCTAAAGTGCAAAATCTTTTAGGGGTTGTAAATAATCCAAATGATATGACACAACTACAGAATTTGCCTTCAGAGAGCCAACGAACAATAAAAGAAATGCAAAGGCAAGAAAAAATAATTAAGGAGTTACGAAAAAAAACGGATGCTATTTCCTCTTCAAATAGGGGGTTGGAGTTAGAAGTGTTATTTTATGACCCTGACTATTTTGCTACACATATTGACAGAATAGAAAGCTTACCTACTTCTACTGCCGAAACTCTATCTGAACGAGCAAGGCAGCTTGATGTTTTAAAATATTATGTTGATTCAATAGATAAACCTGAATTTAAAAAGCACGAGCTAGATACTGAAAATGAATTTAAGGAATTTGTTGCGAGTATTGAGGAAAGCAGTAAAAAGCTAGCAAGCGCTCAACAAACTAAACAAAAGCAATTAGAGCTCGAAGAAAAAAAACAAAAATTTAAAGAGATTGACGAGAGAATATTAACGTTTCTGGATGGAAATCCAGATGTCGATTTCAAAGAAGATTATTATACTCGTTTATCTGTTTATTGTTCTGAGCTCATTGAATCATTGCAGCAATCTGCGGGATTTATACAATCGTCTTCTTTAGAGGAAGTTTCAAAATACTTAGAGTATGCAGAAAAATTAATTCGTGGGGAAGAAGTCTCTCCTCTTGTGTTAGATCAATCAGAACCTTATCAAAAACTCAATATCCAAATAAAAATTTTGGAATCCTATCGATTAAAAAAAGACATTCAAGCAGAGTTGGTTAAATTAGAAAAATATACCAATACTGAGTGTTATTTGGTTATTAAAGATGATTTTAATCCAGCAGCCATTGATTGGGAATCTCTTAAAAGTACAACATCTTATGTTAAGCAGGGTGATAAACTATATTATCTAAATAAGATAGATCAAAAATGCATCGACGTTAATATTCGTGATAAATCTGAATTTGAAGTTGTTATAAATTTATTTAGCAAGGGTAAGTCTGAGACACTACTTAGCAATGATCAGATTAAACATCTTGGAAGATTAACAGGGCATTCTCGTGCTAATGAGTTAGTTCAGATTGAAAAGTTGAAAAAAGTACATAGTCAATTTGAAAAATCATTATCTCAGTTCGATGTATTCGATTTTACAAATCCAAAAAAAATAGAAAAGCAAAGACGGTCGCTAATTGCATTGAATGAAAATTCAAAAATGGCTGTTCAAAATATAAAGAAGACATTTGGATGGCATTTGCGAAGTATTTTAAAATCCATTTCAGTAAAAACAAAAGGATTAATTGGAAAAATTACAGGTATTGCTTCTAAGCCGAAAAAATTAGAAGTCGAAGTGTCAAGAACGGGCGAGCTATCTAGCATAAACGATAAAATCGAGGAAATAGTTGATAATGTTCCTGAGCCACCTTCTGCTCCTGATGTAGCATCACCACCTTCTGCTCCTGAGGCGTTTATTCCTTCATTAGCTGATGTTAGTGCAGATGTAGCTAAAACGGTTGAAAATAAAGAATTACCTGCTTCTGAAAAAATATTGCCTTATATTGCAATAACAAAAGCAGATACTGATATCACAGATGCAGAGCTATCAGCGCAAGCAAGGGAAATTTCTGAAGATAAGATGCCTGTTCTCGTTCGTAGAGAAAACAAGGATAAAAGTATTGCATTATGGCTCTATTCAAAAAACCCATCAGATAGTGAATGGGGGATTGCAGAATTAAAGAATGTTCCAGATGAGTTAAGTGCAGGATTGAGGGTTGCTCTTGCCGATAAAAAAATTAATTTTGCAACGGATTCTGATGGAGCTGATTGTATTCTTGTAACCGTCGATTCCAGTGAAATAGTGACCTCAGAAATGTTAGAAAAAATATCTTCTGAAAATAGCACTGAGGATAATTTAATAAGAAAAATTTACGTGAAACAAGGGGATGTTGTTTCTTTGTATACTTCGGTTATGAATATTTGGGAAAAACGTTCGGATATTAGTGCAAGAGAAGTAAAAGATAAGGGCTTTCATTTTGCTGAGCTTGACTGCCCTGAAATCCATGTGAGTGTACCAGGCACATCTGTCAATGATATTGTTGCATACATTAGAGATGAAACAGATATATATGGATTAGAAAAAGCAATAACAGCGTTATCTGATTCAGCAAACATCCTAAAAATCGGCGCGAGTGCTGTACAGGAAATGTCAGCGGAAGACTCAAAAGCAGCCTATTTAGAAGAACTTGTTGGCAAGACACTTAAGCAAGGTGAAAAACAGGCGGGTGACAAAGAGGTTCCATTAGCTACAGCAGCGGTTAAGGTGGCCAAAGCAGATTTAGAAATAGCACGAGCTGGAGGTGATCAACCTTCCATTAAATTGGCAACTGCTCATTTACAATTACAAACAGATAGATTGGCTTTGCTGAAAGCGACTAAATTACTGGATAGTAAAAAAGCAGAAGCTTCAAAAAAACAAAAGAACAGCGAGGATGCTCAAAGAGAAAAACTAGAAAAAGCGCGTCAAATCGTAGCAAGGCAATCAACATTATTTCATAACCTGGATATTTTAGATGTTGTTGTGATGAATGTAGGAATTCCAGAGAAAGAATTGTCTGATTACAGTAAAGCAAAAGCGACGGCAAACAAAGCTGGAGCAGAGTGTGATCGACTAGAGGAAGAGATAAAAAAGGATACTGAAGCATTAAGAATTCTGCCTAGAATAGTTAATGAAACTATGCAGGATAAAACAGATCAAGAAAGATCTGAATACAGAAAAGAACAAGCAAAAACGTTAAATGAAAAAATAAAAGCAAATAATATACTTCTTGCATCAGCCCGCGATCAATTTAATTTTTCATCTGAAAAAATGAGACAATTGATTGAGGATCACTTACCAGCTGACCAAAAATTAATAGTCAAGGATGTTGAAGCTCTAAAGCAATTTTTTGACAAAAAAATCAAGACAATTGACGATCAAATTGGTGAGCAAAAACAAAAGACACAGCAAGCGAGAGAGGAGTTAGCGTTGTCTAGAAAAGAGTTAAGAAAAGGAAAAGTTAGCGCTAAAGATGTTTTAGAAAAACAAAAACAGCTTGAAATTTTTGAAACTGACTATGAAAACAGTAAAACACGTTTAGCATTTCTAAATGCACAAATGGAAAAAGTGCAAAAAGTAGTTGAGGCAATGGCGGTAGACCCAGATAGTTTGTCCTTAGGGGTAGTCACTGTAGAAGCTCTTTCTGATTTTACAGCTCAGGAAGAGGAAATAAATAAGAAACAACTGGCTGTTGCAAAAAGTGAGATTGAGGTATTAAAAGCACGTCCTTTGACGGCTGACTGGAATGATGAGGTCAGTAAAATTTCTATCGAGCTTGAAGAAAAACGTCTTGAAAGATTGGTAAGTAAGCATCAGAAAAAAGATAATGATACGACTTTACAAAGAGAAGAACAAAGAATAAAAGACCGTTTGAGAATAGCGCAATCATTGCAAGAAACAAAGCTAAGGTTAACTAAGACAACACAAAAAATATCGACAGATGAAAGTCAATATAAAAAGTCTAAAGAAAGGCATGAAAGTGCAATTCAAAGTAGAGCGAAAATGGAAGAGGCCTATAGAGAAGCTGTCATTCTTGCAGATGATGCACAACTAGCAATAGATGAATCACCTGTATGTCAATGGGATATTGCTGACAGCAAGTGTGATTTGATGACTCAAGAACGACACCGTATCCAATTGCAAATAGATGCTATTAATGAACAAAAAGATAAGTTGCAAATCATAATCGGGAATTGTTCATTTAATGTGAGTGATTTAGAAAGCGATATTGTAAAAAAGAGTGCGCGTGGAGACAAAGGATTGAGTGAATTAATATCAAAATTAGAAATGTACAAAAAAGAATTGGCTAAAGCACAAGAAGCTTTTGCAGAATGTGAAGATAAATTAGCACTGTTGTCTTCTAAATATAAGGAATGCCACGATGCGGTTTTAGAAATGATCGAGCTTAAGGATAAGCTTTTAGGAAACGTATTAAGCATTCCGGTTTCTTGGAACACACAGTTATCCAAAGAATTTTACGATAATTTAAAACAGCAAGCGAAAGTATTATATGAAAAGCATCAATCAGCAGAGAAACATAAAAGCGATCTGCTATTGGGTTTAGTGCAAACAAAAAACGTTGAAGAAGCAAGCCGTGAAAAGTATGAAGCGATGGATAAGTTGTATTCCGACCTTCAAACTGAACAGCACCTGCTCGAAGGAGCTTTAGCTAAAAAAGCAGCTTCCCCTGAAGATAGAGCAGCATTGAAGAGCGCTATAGAAGAAGGGGGTATTCGATTAGGATTAAAACAAGTGGTGACTGTAGAAAAACATGGAGTTCAATTGGGACATGTCAGTGGCTCCGTTGATCAGAATAAGGTCAAGATAAATACCTCAAGAATCCAAGCGACATCAGGAGAGCCATATGAGCTTGGATTGAAGACAGTAACTAATTTCGACGGCTTTGATACAGAAGCCTTGGGGAGAGAGAAGCCTTATCTTATTAAAGACGATGCAGGTCAACTGAAGATGTGGGGATTAAAAGAGGGTAAATGGGATCTTAGAGAAGTTAAGATCGACTCAACAATGCCCATCAACTGGAAGAAAGGTGATATGACCGTTGCTCCCATAGGCAAAGTTTCTAATGCATTACGAAGCTATCACACGCCAGCGATGAAAACAGAGGAAGAAGCTCAGAATAAACAACGGCCTCAGAGCGTAGTGAAAGTGGAGGGAGGAATATTAAAAGTTAATAAAGAGCAAGACAGTGAGGGGGTTATACGTAATGAGGGCGTTGAGCATTACATGAGACCGAAAATGGCTGGCACAAGAAAAGCAAAAACACATAAAAAATTCGGACAAAAAACCCAAATACAAGCTGATTCACAGAAAGATAAATCCACTTTATCACCGGCACCCAATGCAGGCAAAGACAAAACGGCTTCACTATTTGGAGAGAAAGCAAAATTTGCTCCTCCTAAAACAAGAGATGCAGAGTCCCCC
>BMAG01000012.1 GCA_014132595.1 Gammaproteobacteria bacterium
TCGATAAACTTGCTAATGCGGTGCCTGATCCGATATTGTTATTAAACGTCAGAGTACCGCTATTATTTGCAATACTTAATGCTTGTGGCCCAGCTACAGTACTGCCAAAGGTAATACCGCTGCCGCCTGTGGATCTCAGCGTCGTTAGGCTGCTTGCTCCTAATGTCACTGCACTATTAAAAGTTTGTGCGCCGCTTGTCGTAATACCTGTGCTATTAATCGCGGTATTATTACCTGTACCAATTATTAAGCTAGCCAATGCTGTGCCGCCACCTGCGACTGCACTTGAACCGAAAGTCACAGCACCGCTGCTATTTGCAATACTTAAACCTTGAGAACCATCCAACGTATTGTTAAATGTAATACCGGAAGCGCCCGTTGATGTGAGTGTCGTTAAACTAGCGGCGCCTAAAGTGATGGCGCTGTTATAAGTTTGAGCCCCGCTTGTTGTAATGCCTGTGCTGTTAATTGCGGTATTATTACCTGTACCAATCGTCAAGCTCGTCAAAGCTGTTCCACCACCGACAATTGCACTTGAGCCGAAGGTCACAGCACCGCTGCTATTTGCAATATTTAACGATTGAGTTCCATTCAATGTATTGTTAAATGTAATACCACCTGCACCTGTGGATGTCAGTGTGGCGTTTGCACCTAATGTTACTGCGCCGCTATAAGATTGAGAACCACTTGTTCTAATATCTGTGGTGTTGATTGCTGTAGCATTACCTGTGCCAATTGACAAGCTAGCCAATGCTGTAGAAAGACCCACTGTTGCACCTGAATTAAAAGTAATTGCACCGCTGCTATTTGCAATACTTAATCCTTGAGATCCATTTAATGTATTGTTAAAGGTAATACCATTACCGCCTGTTGATGTGAGGGTTGTTAAACTAGCTGCACCTAATGTGATTGCACTGTTATAAGTTTGAGAACCACTGGTTCTAACGCTTGTGCTGTTAATTGCTGTATTGTTACCTGTTCCAATTAACAAGCTAGCCAATGCTGTTCCTGCACCGACTGTTGCACTGGAGTTGAAGGTAATTGCACCGCTGTTATTTGCAATGCTTAATCCTTGAGAGCCATTAACTGTGTTACCAAATGAGATGCCGCCACTACCGGTTGATGTGAGTGTCGTGACACTGCCTGCACCTAAGGTTACTGCACCGTTATAGGCTTGTGCACCGCTTGTCGTAATACCGGCTGTATTAATGGCTGCGGTATTGCCTGTGCCAATCGTTAAGCTTGTTAATGCATTTGTGCCGCCCACGATTCCGCCAAAGGTGATGGTGCCGCTGCTATTTGCGATATTTAATGCTTGTAAGCCGTTCAATGTGCCGCCAAAAGTAATACCACCTGCGCCACTGGATGTGAATGTGGTGCCAGCACCTAATGACACATTGTTATTATAGGTTTGTGCGCCTGTTGTCGTGATACCTGTCGTATTGATGTTGGCATTACCTGTCACTGTCAGTGAAGAAAGGCCAGAGACTGAATTACTAAAGGTGGTAGCACCCGAACCTGATGTTGTAGCTGCTAAGGCCAACCCACCACCCGTGATAGTGTTAGTAAAATTAATATTGCCAGTGCTTGCATTTAACGTAGATGCGCGAGAAAGAGTAACAGGATCATTTAAGTTAATGTTTCCCCCAGTGGTGCTAATAGTGGGTGAAGCCGTTGAATTTAAATTAATAGCATTACCGTTGGCATTAAGAGTGATATTGCCAGATGTGCTGCTGATTGTATTACCAATAAGAATATCTGCATTATTTGTTATAATAATATTTCCAATATTTGTCGTTGAGATGGCACCGTTTATCTGAGCGCTAGGAGTGCCTGTATTCGTGATGCTAATATCACCTGATCCTCCTTGAGTTATATCAGTAGTAAAGAAATAACCTGTCGAAGCAGTAACAAGCGAAATTCCGCCGCTCGTAGTATTCGTTGCCCCGAATGCCCAAATTTGATTGGTGGGGTCATTTAGAGTTATACCATTGACAGCGGTCGCAAATACTCCGCCGCCGGCAGTAATTTGACTGGATTGCGTAATAGCTCCGCCGCTGTTGACGGTAATAGCACCTACGCCCACACTTGTTATTCCGCCGCCGAAATTAACGCTGCCAGTGGATGTTAAGTATGAACTTGCATTGTTTCCTTGAGTTATTCTCAGGTTATTGACAAGAATGGCAACAGGAAGAAGAGCTGTTCCAACACCAGATACTCTCGGATTAAAGGTGAGGTTATTAGCTGTAATGACACTTGCAGTTGGATCTGAAAAATTGCCTGCAGCCAATGTGACAGAAGGTGTACCAAAATTCACGGCACCTCCGATTGTCATCGTGGCCGTGCTGGTTGAACCATTACCTATTGTGACGGTACCTGAACCGGTTATACCCCCTATTAATGCAGCGATTTCAGCGGCTGATAAATCGAAAGCTGAGGAACCTGCAAGTGACATTGCAGTTGCTGCAGAGCTAGGTTTAATCGTCAAAGCACCGGTCGTGGTGAAGGCATTATTTCCTGTATTGGATGCAATATTAACGGCATCTGCGGTAATGTTAATTGCACCTGTACCGGATGAAATATCAAAATCATTTTGCGCGTAAGTTCCTGTGCCCGCATTAATCGTAACGGCACTGTTTGTCGTGTTGATATTACCGGCAACGGTAACGGCAGCATTTCCATTTGTAAAGCTTAAACCAGCAGGCGCTGTGATTGCACCTAATTGTGAAATTGCATTGGATGCATTATTTAAAGTGATGGAACCTGAGGTTAGAGTTCCGCTTAAGCTATTTGCAGCGATAGAACCTCCTTGCGTCACATTGCCGCCTACAGAAGTCAGTGTCAAATTACCTGTACCTAAGGCTGATGTTCCAATATTGATATTACCTGCTGAGGCAATAAACGCATCTCCATTATTTGTATTTGTTGTAATATTAAGAGCTGATAAAGCGGATGCTACACGAATGGCATTAGCAGCACCTGAGGCGCCGATTGCACCATTGAGATTTTTTGCGGTAAAGTTAAGAGAGCCTGCAGTGATAATATTTGTTGCCGATGCATTCGCAAATGATCCTGCATATAAATTAACTGTAAAAGTGTTAAAACTGACAGGGCCGCCTACTGTTAAAGAACCTGTACTCGTTGCTGCATCCCCTAGATCAATGAAAGCTCCGCCTCCAAGACCGCTTATAAAACTGGTTATTTCAGCTTGTGTTAAGTCATAGGAAGCACTGCCTGCCAATGACATCGTTGTGGGTCCACTAGAGGGTTTCAACCTTAAAGCCGATTGAGTTTGAAAAGCATTGCCGCCGGTATTGCTTGTCAGATTGATTCCATCACTTATAATTATAATTTCGCCAGTTCCGCTATTGATATCAACATTATTTTGTGAATAAGTACCAGCGCCTGTGTTGATAGTAACGAAACCATTCCCCGTATTTGTATTGATTGCTGCGGTTGTTGTGAGTGATGTGTTACCATTCGTTAAACTAAATCCACCGGGTGCTGTAATTGCGCCCAGGTTCGTGAATGCATTCGCAGAATTATTTAAATTTAATGCGCTTGTTCCACCCGATAAAGTTGCGATTAAAGTTCCTGCTGTAATCGGTGCAATTGTAGCTGATTGCGAGACAGTGCCGCCCATGGTCATTGTGAGAGTACCTGTGCCTAGATTCGATGTCCCGCTAAAATTCGTTCCTCCTGCGGATGTAATGAACGCGTTTGCATTGGTGGTATTTAAGGAAAGATTACTTGCTGAAATTCCAACTGCATTAGGGCTTGCAGCACCTATTGCACCCGTTCTAGCCAGTAAATTTAAAGTGTTGGCTGTGATGACATTTGCACCTGTATCTGTAAAAGAACCGCCATTTAAGGTCAATGTCTTACCTGTAAAATTCGAAGCAGCACCAATGGTGAATACTGCTGTACTGTTTGCGGCATTACCGATAACGATCGAACCTGCTCCTGTTACGCCGCCTATTAAAGAGGCTATCTCAGTGGTTGATAAATCAAATGTGGATGCACCTGCTAAAGACATGGTTGTTCCAGCACTGTTAGGTTTAAGTGTTAAAACACCTTGTGTATTAAACGCATTTGCTGCTGTTCCAATTGCGACTGTATCAGCTGCGATTGTAATGTTGCCTAAACCTGCGCTGATGGTATTTGGATTATTTTGCGTGTAACCACCCGTGCCGGTACTAATGCTGACATCGCTATCTGTGGTGCTGATGTTTCCTGTCACTGCGATTGCATTATTACCATTCGTTAAGCTAAATCCGCCCGGCGTTGTAATCGTGCTTAAATTAGTGATGACGTTCGATGCGTTATTTAAACTTAACGAGCTTGCTGCATCAGCAAAATTAGCTGTCAATGTATTTGCAGTAATGATGCCCGTACCTGATTGAGTTACAGTTGTTTTTGCACCGGTGCTAGATAAGTTCAAAGTACCACTTCCTACAGAGGATGCGCCGCTAAAGTTGAGAATATTTCCAAGATCTATAAAGTTATAAAGATTCAGAAACGCATTGGCATTGGATGTGTTCACAGATAAATTAACGGTCGAAGCGGTTGTGCCATCGACGGTAATTGGAATTAAAGCAGAACCAATAGTACCCCCTGCACTTCTAGCCGTTAAATTTAAAGTGGCTGCCTGAATGAGGCTGCTTGAAGCTGAAGATGCAGCAATCGATCCTCCATAGAGTGACACAGTCGGAGTTCCAAATACGGCAAATTGCGCAGCCCCGACGATCGTTAAAACGCCTGTGCTCAGCGCTGAGTCACCGATGACGATATTAGTGGAAGGGCTAGATCCATTTGATATTTGAACGATATCATCATAAGTCAAATTAAAAGCACCCGAAGTACCGGCTATTGACATGGCTGTTGCTGCGTTGGTGGGTTTCAATGTCACTGTGCCAGAAGTATGAAATTGACTTGCTCCATTTCCTAAATTCAAACTATCCGCAGTGATTGTAATATTACCGGAACCAGTCTCCATGATAGTACCCGTCGAGGTGAAGCTTGATGTGCCTGTGTTAATATTAACAGGACTGTTTGTGGTAGTGATGGTGACTCCACCCACGCCACCCGAGTTTAACGGATTGTTACCCGTCGTTAAGTTAAATCCGCCGGGCGCTGTGATATTACCTATTAAGTAATTACCTAAGATTCCAATATTATTGAAGGTTGCGGTATTTAAATTCAAAGCACCGGCAGTTAGCGTGGCAATCAATTGACCCGCTGTAATAGTACCTGAAACTGATTGGCTGACCGTTCCTCCCATGCTTGTCAAGACAAGATAACCAGTACCCAGATTGGTGGCGCCGCTAAAATTCGTGCCTCCAGCCGATGCAATAAATGCGCTGCCATTAGAAGTATTTAAAGAGAGATTTGTTGCAGAAATGTTAACTGCATTGGATGCGCCTTGGGCGCCAATTGCCCCACCCGCATTTCTAGCGACTAAATTTAAAGTTCCTGTGGTGGTGAGGACGCTTGAAGTAGTATCAGTAAAAGAACCTGCATTGAGAGTTACCGTTTTTGCGCCAAAATTCACATTACCACCGATATTTAAATTACCGGTACTGGCTGCTGAATCACCAATGACAAGGCTGCCGGCTCCAGTAAGGCCACTTATAACGCTTGTGATTTCAGCAGCGGTGATATCATAGGCTGCTGAACCAGCAAGAGACATAGCTAAAGTAGGAGTAGAAGGTTTTAATGTTAATACTCCTGTCGTTTGAAGTGCATTACCGCCTGTATTATTTGCAATTGAAATAGAATCACTCGTGATAGTAATCGCGCCTGAACCTGAGTTTGCATCAACATCAGTCTGTGTATATTGTGCTGTACCTGTGTTAATCGTGATAGGTCCATTGGCGCCGACTGTATTAATACCAACATTGACTGTTGTTGGATTATTGCCATTGTTTAAAGTAAATCCGCTGGGTGCTGTGACTGCACCAACATTTGTGATGTTATTACTCGAGGAAGTCCCTAAATTTAAAGAACCGGCCGTGAGTGTTGCGGCTAATGTACCTGCTGTGACTGAACCTCCTGCGGTTTGACTGACAGTATTACCCATGGAGACGAATGTTAATGTACCTGAACCTACAGAAGAGGCTGCGTTAATCGTGGCGCCTGCAGCTGAGGCAAATGAAGCGCTGCCATTTCCTGTTGTATTGAAGGAAAGATTGGACGTTGCAATACGAATGGCAGTGGTTGTCGTGGCACCACCGATTGCACCACCTGAGTTTCTAGCCAAAAATTTCAATGTGTTTGCTGAAATGATATTTGCCGCACTGCCGGGATTGGTAAAGGATCCTGCATTCAATGTCAGGTTATTGGCACCAAAGTTCATCGCAACACCACCTGCTATACCGGTTGTCATAACACCTGTGCTGGCAGCGGCATCACCGATAACTATAGAACCGCCTGTCATACCGCTTGCAATACTTGTAATTTCACTTGTTGATAAATCATAAGCGGATGCTCCTGCCAATGACATTGCGGTGCTTGCAGTAGAAGGTTTCAATGTTAATGCACCGGTTGTTGTAAATGCATTTCCGCCTGTATTAGCAGTCAAGGCAATGGAATTGCTTGTAATCGTAATAGCGCCCGATCCGCTCGTAATATCGACATTCGCTTGAGAGTAACCTCCTGTACCTGTACTAATGGTAATAGCACCATTGCTACCAACTGTATTAATGGCAGCAGAAACGTTAGTTGCAGTATTGCCATTATTTAAAGTTAATCCAGCTGGTGCAGTGACGGCTCCCACATTTGCAACTGCATTAGTCGCTGTGCCAAAATTCAGTGCGCTGGTGGCGCCTGATAAAGATGCAACTAACGTTCCAGCAGTGACACTGCCTGAAATCGATTGTAAAAGAGAACCGGACATGTTCGTAAATGTGACTGTGCCTGTGCCAACGGTTGAGGCAGAACTAATCGTTGTGGAGTTTGTTGAAGTTGAATTAAAGAATGCATTGTTATTTGCAGTTGTTGTAAAGGACAGATTAGCCGCTGCAAAACCAATTGAGCTAGCCGCTGCAGCACCGATAGCACCACCGGTTGCTTTCACATTCAGTGTGCCCGACCCAGATGTGCCTACGGTGATAATGTTTGTGGTAGAGCCTGTCAATATACCACTATTGAGTGTCAATATCGGTATTGCAGCCGTATTTGTTGCAGCACCGACTGTTATCGTACCTGTAGCTCCCGTTGCGCCAATGCTCAATCCGCTAAAATTGATCAATTTTGAAAAATGGTTTGTGGATGATAGTTGTAATGTGCCAGCACCACCTTGAATACCAATCGGTGCATTAGCCGTTGAAGGTGTTAAAGTTAAAGCGCCTGTGCCTGTCACTGAACCCGCGCCACCACTAAATGTCATGGTATTGGCGGCCATGGTTAAATTGTTTGCGCCTGCATCCAGCGCGGTAGTAATGTTAGCAAGTGTTATCGCAGATCCTGTCATCGTCAGAGGTGTTCCGATCGTGACTTTATTCCCATAAACTTGTGCACCCGATGTTGTCACGTTCCCACCGTTAAAGGCGATAGTGCTTGTCGCACCAGTGGTAGTTAAGCTTGCAATATTAATCGTGCTTGCAAAGTTTGCGATCGCAGAGGCTGCTTCATTTAATGTTAAAGCAAAAGCACCGCTAACTGCGCCGCTAAAGGTATTTGTACCTGATGCTGTATTAGTGGTAAGAATGGTTGCATTCAGTAATGTGAGAGGTGTTGCGATACCATTGCTAATGACGATGGTGCCCGCATTAATCGTTGGGTTAACACCGCATCCACTACAGCCCATTATTGCGCCGCCTTGCGCTCTCAATTGAACTTGTCCGCCGGTATTGGTGATGGAATTATTCAATCTAATTGTGCTACCCGCACCTGATGCTTCCAGGAAAACTGAAGGAGTTGCGGTTCCTGCAGTAATCTTTGTGTTATATACCTGGTTACCTGTTGTTGCAACGTGTGGACTAAAAAAAGTATTTCCTGATGATTTTAATGTACCCGTGCCATTTGTAGTAAAAGTAGTTAAAGGCGTGCTTCCTCCAATGTGTCCACCCACGATATCTATGATTCCATTGCTGGTTAACGTTAAATTAGCAGCGCCATCAATCATGCCATTGGTGCCGCTACCAAATGTGATATTTCCTGCTCCTGCATTCAAAGCAATCGTTGAGCCGCTTGCTAAATTAATAAAAGATGCATTATAAAGTTGAGCGGCGCCATTGGTCGTCACGCCAGCGCCTGCATTGATATTCATAGAGAGAGATGCTGTTGCAGTGACAGTAGCAGCCGCACCACCAGTTGTTGATATTGTTGAATTAAGTGTAACAAGTCCAAAGGGTGCATTAATGTTAATCGTGCCTAGCACACTAGAAAGTGCTGCGCTCAATGTAATACTACCATTCGTAGGCGATGTCAAAAGTATATTGCCGCCGCTGGTGGAAATAGGCGAATTAACCACGATATTTCCGCTGGATGTATTTAACGTTACACCACCTGCACCCGCTGTAGCGTTCGTTGAAGTGATCGCTGAACTGACTGTAATATTTGATTGAGCATTCATCGTTAAGGTACGCACACTGTTCCAGTTAATAGCCGTCGCACCTGCGTTTACAGTAATGGTGCCTGTGCCTCCAGCACCCGATGACGTTGAAATAACAACGTTATTTGCACCCGCTAAATTTGTGTTGAGTGTCGTAACATTAATATTTGAAGTCGTGATAACACCGGATGTAGGAGTATAGTTACCAACAGAGAAAGAAATATTGGCATCAAGGCCCGTGCTGATTGTGATATCCGTGGGGTCTAATAACCATGTTCCTGCCTCACCCGCCGGCGAATTTAACTTGACAAGAACATCACCCACTTCTAAATAATTTTTTCCTGATGTTTCAGCAAATCCGCCATCACCGCCATTTGTACCGCCTTGCGCGCTAATATTTCCGTAAAATCCAGTGGCCTCATTTGCCCAAACGATGACTTTACCGCCATTACCTTGTGTAATTGCATCGGCAAACAAATTAGCACCGGATGCAACATACGTTGTCGATGCGTTAGGTAGAGGTCCTTTCCCTTGATAGTTACCGCCAATATAAATTTCGCCGCCGCCGGCATCACCTTGTGCATTAATCATGGCCGGACTATCCACAAAAATAAAATGTCCGAGTACTTTAACAATACCGCCAGTTTCTCCGACATTAATACCGGATGCATCTAGCGTGCCTGAAACATACGTCATGCCTTGATCTTCCCCAGCCAAAATAATTACACCATTTTTTTCATACACAGAACGTGCTTGCGCAACACCTGTCATATTAATCACACGATCCAAAACACCTTGCGCTGATTTTGCTGACATCAAAATCGTGCCGCCATCTGCAATAATAGTTCCACTATTATTGACACCATGCTTAAGTGTATTTCCCTTTTGATCCAGACCGGCGCTTGATATGGCTTCATCCACTGTGAAGTTAACAAGCCCTGTATCATCGAATCCCACGGTGAATTTATTACCGGACGCGAGTATGACATTGCCCATATGCGCTTGTATCATCCCTTCATTAGAAACAGCAGACCCTATAAGTGCAACTAACCCATTGTTGGCTGCAATGAGGGTGCCTTGATTGATAATGGAGCCGTTATAGTAAGGAGATTTTTGATCGAAGACATATTTGCCCGCAAGAAAGTTTGCATCAGTAATATCAGTTGCGGATGCAATGATGCCGGAAACATTGACCATGGCATTGGGACCAAAAAAGATACCAGCCTGATTGACTAAAATAATTTTGCCATTTGCTTGGAGCTGACCATAGATTTGTGATGCACCTTGTTGTGGGCTGATACGATTGAGGGCAACGGAATTTGAATTAGGTTGTACAAAGCGAGTGGTTTCATCTGCTGAGATATTAAAACTCTGCCAGTTAACAATAGCTTTATCGGTTGTTTGAGTAACTTGTACTGTGTTTGCTGAGGGCGAAGAAATAGTGGCTGATCCTGAAGTCACAACACCACCTTCCGGGTTTGCATACGTGCTGTTAATCAATAGCATAGTGGCTAAAAATACAAGCACCTTCTTCGTCACAAGTTCCTCCCGATTCTCCTCTTTTTTCTGGGTTAAACTTAGAATCTTTTAGGCAATTTAATCCCACACCACAGATTTAACTGCTCAAATTATGTATAGATAATGGTGAAAAAATATGTGTGTTTTTAGGATATTTATATTTGATGTTTAATCAACAAGCTGCAAAAAAAGTGTAACAGGCCTAGGAATTTTTATGAAAAAATGAACTTTTGAATGTAGTATTTTCTCGTCATTGCATGATTTATGTAAATGGTACTGGACGCTACTAGATGTCCTTCCCCCGAAGGGGATGTTTAATACGATTTCTTTTTCTCGCGATTCAGCTAAAAAGCTTTTTATATTTCCTGTTTATAAATTACGCGTCACCTATGTGATCGCACCTCCACATTTCCGCTGATGCTTTCTACCCTAATGAATCCTTTTCTTCCTGAGTCAACAAGTTGAAATTTCGCAGAATTCACAATTTTCCCCGATAAAGAATGTAGTGTTATCACCGCATTAATACGTTGCGGCAGTGTCACCAAAATAGACCCCGATACAGTTTTAATTCGATACTCAGGATTCTCATTTTTAGTTTTTACCCATACATTCCCTGAAACAGAATTAAGCATTAACTTTTTAATATCAACATCACATTGAATCTGTCCTTGCACAGACTTCACCGTGACCTCATCAGCACGTCCATTATGTAAGTTAATATTACCCTGCGTGCTATTGATATCTATTTTGTCCAGATCAAGGCGATTAACATCAATATTTCCTGAGACGGTATTAATAATCAGAACCTTAACACTCCCAGGTAATTTCACCGTCATAGATGATTGTGCAAATTGACTTAAATCAGGCAATTCCAAGGTCAATCTCGTATCTTCATTTTTAAACTTAAGAACATTTGTTTGATTTGCCCCCGTCGTAATCGCCACTTTTCCATTATCCTGTTGGGTAGGTTCTATATAAAGATTCGATGTCTGAGCCTTAATAACTACTGTTTTAACATCCTTAAATGAAAGATCCTGATTGAACGTTTTATAGTTCCCATTCTTCCCGTATAATTTCGCCATGGGATTTGGATAAGTTAAAACATCTTTTGCATAAGGATAAAGTCCATAAGCAATGATAAACGCAAAAACAGATACAGCCGTTGCTTTCAAAAATAAATTTATTTTCATGATTAATTCCTCATCCGACTTTTAATAAAATTGATATTCCACTGAAATAACTTCGTCACTGCTTTAAAATACAAAAGCGTGAGAAAAGATAATCCCAAAGCGACAGCAACCACCATGCTGCCCCAACCAATGGCAAAAAAGAGTAAAAAAACAAGCGCGATTAGCTTAAAATTAACGGCAAAAAGCGCAATGATAAGGCCAACTAACACAAAAGGGACCGAAATAAATAGGGCTATTGCAATAGGCCAACAGGCAATCAGCAATAAAGAAACCAGTAATAATGGAATAAAAACAAAAATAAAATTAAATGGTGCCAATATTAATATAGCAATCAGCGCACCAAAAACCGCCGAGATTTTTTGTGAAAAAGTAGAGGCATTATCGATTCTCTTAATTTTCGCCTCCGCAATAATAGTATCGGAGATTTTTTTAGGCGAACCTAATTTTTCAATGATTTCTTCTTCCGATAAACCACGAAGTTCTGCTTCATGAAAATATTCTTCCATATCACGCAAGATATCCTGCTGCTCCGCGATGGGAAGATATGTTAAAGATTTTCTTAATTCTAAAAAGAAAGTTTGTTTATTCATGAACCACCTCAAGATTAACTAATTTATTGATATTTACAGAAAAATTCTCCCAGTTTTTAATGAGCGTTTTTGTAAATGTTCTGCCGTGTGCTGTCATTCGATAATATTTGCGCGGCGGGCCTGATACCGATTCTTGTAAATACGTTTCTACATATTTTTCTTGTGTCAGACGTCTGAGTAATGGATAAATCGTGCCATCCGAAATCGTCGTATATTGTGAAATCGTTTCGACAAGCTCAAAACCATAAAAGTCTTTTTTGGCCAATAATGCCAATACACACATCTCTAATACCCCTTTGTTAAATTGTGGATTCATATCAACTCCTCATGAAAACAGGTAAAGTGTATCACACACTACCTTGCATTGCAAGGTAGTGATCATTTTAAACGGGAAGGGCGCGATTTAATTTGATATAATGCGACTTTACAAAAAGAGGGGATAACAATGAAAAACCCTTATTTCGATTTGATTCGCACTATTTGGCAGTATGGCCGTGCATGGCGGGGAGCGATTGTTGGATATTATATTGCCTATATCTTAGCCCAGGCCACACTCGGGCTTGCACCTTATGCTTTTGGCCGCACGATCGATGTACTACAACATTTTAAGCCTGAGCGGCTTTCTGAAGTGATCTTTTGGCTGGTCATGGGTGTGGTTGTGATGCTGATTTTTTGGTTGTTTCACGGTCCGGCACGTATTGTAGAACGTAATGTTGCGCTGAAAGTTCAGCAAACTTATCGTCTCAATCTTTATGAGCAATTATCACGATTGCCATTGAATTGGCATCAAGATCATCATTCCGGTAATATTATTACTCGTCTTAATCGATCGGCGGTTGCACTTCGTCAATTTGCTGAAAATCAGTTTATCTACATAGAAACCATCGTCAAGTTTTTAGTATCTATTGGCTTTTTGCTATGGATTTCAGTGCCCGTTGGGGTTTTAAGTTTGTTAGCCTCTGTGCTCGTAGGCTATATTGTCATTCTGTTTGATCGTAAATTAGTACCGCTCTATGATGCAGAAAATGAAATTGATAATCATGTAGGCGCGGTCTTGTTTGATTATATCAGTAATATGACCACCATTCTGACACTTCGTTTAGGCGAACTGACACACTCGAATTTATCGCAACGTATTATGAAAGTTTGGCCATTCTTTCGAAAAGATTCATTTTTAAATGAAACGAAATGGTTCACCATGATGATGTCATTAGCCATTGTCCAAACTCTGCTTTTGATTGGATACATACTCCATACATTACATACCTCCAATGCCATCATGATTGGCTTAGTTGTGATGATTTTCCGATATCAATGGGATTTGAGTACTGTATTCTATGATTTAAGTGTACATTATAGCGAATTAGTCCGTATGGATACGGATATCAAAGGAATGCGCCCGATATTAAAAGATATTAAAAAATTAGCTCATTTGCCGCGCGGTGCATCAAGAACAAAACATTGGCATCTTTTAGAAATAGAAGATTTGTCATTTCAACATATTAGACAATCTGAACAAGCCCACATCATCAATCAAATTAGTTTCTCCATCAAGCGCGGAGAAAAAATTGCATTGATCGGTGAAAGCGGCGGGGGTAAAAGCACGTTATTAAATCTTTTATCCGGTCTTTATACGCCTTCATACGTACGTCTTAACATTGACGGTGTAACCTTTAATTCATTAGAGCCGTTACGGACCATCACGACTTTGATTCCGCAAGATCCTGAAATTTTTGAAAACACAATCGCATTCAATATCACCATGGATTTACCCACAACAGAGGATGCGATGCAAAATGCCGCTGAACTCGCAGGTTTTATGCCCGTTTTAAAAATGTTACCTTCCGGATTTATCACGGATATCCGCGAAAAAGGCCTTAATTTCTCAGTCGGCCAAAAGCAGCGATTAGCCTTGGCGCGCGGCTTATTTGCAGCCCGTTTTAGTTCACTCATTTTAATGGATGAGCCGACATCCAGTGTTGATTTACCGACCGAAAAAGAAATTCTCTCCGGTGTCATTAAGGCCTTTCCGGACGCCGCCATGATTGTCTCACTCCATAGGCTGCATCTGTTACCTCAGTTTGATTCTGTCATCATGCTGCGCCACGGCAAAATCGAAGCCCAAGGCTCCACCACCGAATTACTACGCACTCCTGGCCCTGTGCGCAATTTATGGAAAGCCTATAGCGGTCAAGATCTGGATTCAAAATAAATAACATTGTCACATTGTTATCCCGCAAAATTTTCGTCTTTTAAATTAAACAAAAACACTGCCCTACCACGAAAATTTGTGCGGGATCCAGTAACGCTTTTACTAAGGATTCTATTTTTCAGCTATTTTTTTATTTTTTCTCAATATATTTCCTAACCCAATTTTTTGCATCCTCACTTACCTGATCGTCCTTCAAAATCAGGTCAAAAATTTCCTCCCTTGCATTAATATCATCCCCACAAAAATCATCCAACAGTTCATCCCATTGTTTTAACAAGATTTTCTGAGGTTTTCTTCCTATTCCCTCAAAGAATCCATAAATCCGACTCTTATGATACGCATTCATCGCATCACTCAACCACGCAATAGATTCACTCGTTAAATGATGCTCCGCACCCACATGTCCGCCTTTAAAGCCTTTACGCCAAATCGTGTTTCTCAAGCCCACATAGGTTTTTCCGTATAAATGATTAACCCAATCCATGCAGCGTTTCCCTAAAGCCATCCCTTGCTCGCTCGTAGGATCTATTTTCAAACTAGCATTCACTTCTTCTACAATATCGCGCCAATCCTGCTCACACCGCTCCTTTTCAGTGTCAGTGAATCGATCTTTTAAACTTTTCATAAAATTCGCATATTGCTTAAGCTCATCCTGACTTAATACTTTACCCGCCCACGTTTTTTCAAGTTCTTGCATCATACGATAGACCTCTATTAAATGAATAATCGTTTCCCAAGGGATAGATTTATCACGGTCACAATCAGAAATAATATTTTTTAAAGCCTGATTTGCCTCTATTAACGATTTTGCCTTTTCTTCCAAAAAGTGAGATTGGTGCGTAAAATGCTCAATCATATCCACGTCTTTACAAAGCAATAGCTTTATTTTAGCTAGTTCAAAACCAAAAAATTTCAAGGCAATAATCTGTTGTAACTTTAATAAATCTTTCTCAGAGTACAAACGATACCCGTTGGTCAATCGAACCGAAGGCTTAAGCAAACCAATACGATCATAATGATGCAAGGTCTGCACCGATACTTGCGTTAATTTGCTCAGCTCTTTTACGTACCATTGGGCCATCGTTTTTTCCTCTGCTGTTGCAAGATAGGGTCTATAGTAACCATAGGGTCAAGTGCTTTTTTAAAATAATCCTATACCAAATACAAAAAATTTAACATAATTGCTCTTATTTGGAAAAATGACGGTATGCTTCATCAATTTTTCTCAATCGGTATCATTGTATTATTGGGAGCGATGCTGCCCGGTCCCGATTTTGCTGTCGTTGTAAAAAATACGCTTTTATATTCCAGACGTTCTGGCGTTTTTACGGCGCTTGGAATCGCAAGTGCAGCACTCATTCATATCACCTATTGTTCATTAGGATTGGCAATTGTTATTTCCAAATCGGAACTCACTTTTACGATCATCAAATGTATCGGTGCAATTTACCTGATTTATTTAGGCATTCTCTCATTGCTTGCAAAAGAATCAGACTCGCGTATCGATCCGCTTAAGCGACGAAAAAATAAAATTTCAGCGTTGACTGCATTTAAGCAAGGTTTTCTATGTAATTTATTGAATCCTAAAGCGACATTATTTTTTTTGGCGCTTTTTACTCTGATTATTGATACTCATATTCCCGCCTGGAACATGATCTTATATGCGATAGAAATGTTTCTGATCATCATCGTGTGGTTTTCATGTCTTGCTTTTATTTTGTCACATCCTAAAATCACTCGCTTATTGGAAAAATCAGAAAAATATATTTCGAAAATATTAGGTGTTTTTTTAATCGGCTTTGGCATGGCTTTAGTCTTTGCAAAAAGATAGATATTTTTTTAAATACGTAATTGCAAAAAGTATCTCAAATAGATTAGCATAGTGCAAAGATCGATTTTGTAATTCTGCATGGAGCATTAAATGAATTATTATACAATCAACGAAGTGAGTGAATTTACTTTTGTCACCGTCTACACTTTATCTTATTATGATCAAATTGGGTTATTAAAACCCGGGCATATCACTGCCAATGGTCATCGCTTTTACACGGATGCCGATATCATGCGGTTACAACAAGTAATTGCTTTACAACACACGGGTCTTTCGCTCATGCAAGTCAAGCTCTTGTTGAATTCAGAAGAAAATTCAGAAAAACAACGGGCTGAAACAATCACTTATGTCTCGAGCAGTCATCAGGATTTCGAAAATCATTTTGACTCCATGTTATCATTTGATGAAACGAACTTAAGCGCGGAGTCAGAATCCTATCCCAATTCAGATGAATTGAGTGAATATGTCAAAGCGTCAAAAAAAAATACCAAAACATACTGGGTTGAGTATGTTAAACGATGGGATATGATTTATGCTGCAATCAATGACTATTTGAGCAATAATTCAGAAAATTCAACCGAGCTGACATCATCCAAAAATTGGCAATCTTTTCTTAAAGAAATATCCCAAGATATAAAACATGAAAATGAGGAAATTTTTTACTCCAATATGGTTAAAGCAATAAAAAAATATAATTTGCTTAAAAATCATTAAGGAAGAAAAATATTCTCATTGCCTTCATTTACAGGGCTACATGGTTTTTCGTACAGTAGACTGGAGTGTAGCTTCTCCCAATGGAGAATAACCAGGGTTTCCTGGTGTGCAAGCACCATTTCTACTGGCTTGCCTGCTTGCAGCGACTCCATTCATTTGCGTTTGTGTAATAAGCGCCTGAGCGCTCTGCCCTACAGTATCTTGATAATGAAAAGTATTCCCTGTTTTTCTATCTATTCTTTTGTTGTTATCCAAGTTGCACGCAATAAAAGTATCAAAATAAGTAATCAGAAAAATATCTGGATATTTGTTGCGAAGCCGTTTTAGATAATGGCTGGCAATTTCTTGAGTCAGCCGTGTGGTACAAGGCTCAATCGAGCACACTGAATAGGTGGGTGTTTTATCTGCCACGATTGCTAATAATACAGCGTTTGATAATTTTAAAAAATTGTCTAATTTAGAGACAACATTGACCATGCCAGTTCCGGTTTGTTGAAGAAGAGCGATAAAATCTTTCCAAACTTCTGCATGTTGCGGATAAAATCCATTTTCCTTTAGTTTTTTTAAACAATTATTGATTAGAATTGTTTCATGAAACTCATAGGCGCTGGGTTTTAATCTCTTTAAATCCAGTGATTCTATTAACCAGGTCGTATAAGCAGCGCTCCCTTTTTTAAGTGTTGTATTTTCTATCAAATTATCGAGCGGAGACAAGATTGCAATCGGTTGACGAAGTGTTTCATGAAAAAATTTCCTTAACCTTATTCTTGTAGTTAGCGTCCATTCATGTATATTTTTTATAAAATCTGTTAAAACTCCAAAAGACATGAGTTCTTGAAGATAAAGTTTTAATCCTAATAAAATAGGATCGGCAGAATGTAGATGACAAACAATTTCACATTTTCTCCTGCCTAGCCTTTTCATCATGGAAGCAATGATCGGAAGTGATTGAAATTGAGTTTCTTCATAGAAAGAAGTCGTTGCGGCATGAATGGCAACAATCGGTTCAACCAGTTCATTTTCACAAGTCAGAAGAGGGTAATGATTACCAAATTGATCAGATCCTTCTAAGCTCATTCCCATCATTGAAAATGATATAACAAATTTATCAAAAGGCTTTGACTGATATTCATTTGAGGAGGAAGTCCAAGGATGTATCCTTAAGGCGATCCTATCAAAGGAACCATCCGGTAAAACGCCGTCACTCAAGGTAAAAGGTAAAAAAGGAACAGAGGGGATACCAGGCTTTTTGGATTGTCGATAAATCACTTGAGTATTAGTATGACCCTGCAAATAACCATTGATAATGGACATAATCGCATGAGTTGTTGTGCGGGCATCTTTTTTTTGATCATGTTTGTTTAACGCAGAGGGATTCTCGATGTAATAACCTTTGATATTTGTTTCAATAGTCGTATAAGAAGTTGTGAGAACTGAGAATAAAGGTTCATAAGTCGGTTCCTGTGTATTTGACATCTCTTGCAGCTTGTCGTGCAGGATTTCTGCTTTTTTAAAGTAGGCACTGCTCTGGGGATCGATCGTTTCTATCGTCCCTCTATAGCCATAAAGAAAAATTTCTGCGCCAAAATGAAAAAAATTTGAATAAAACATCTGTTTTGCGATGGAAAGGCATGCCTTATTTGCAGGCTCAGTGATTGCGATAATGCCAAGTTCATTCATGAGCGGCATATAAATCATCACTTCACCATAACGAAACCAGGTTTGATCGATGATTTTTGCCTGAAGTCCTACTGGATTTCCGGTTTCTTCTCGTACTTTATGTTCGACTTCTTGAGAGCGCGGATCTTTTGTCATACCCTCGGCTAATCTTGACCACATAAGACTTCCTTTTATACAGCAAATTTGCGGCGTACTATATCACATCAGATTGCGAGAGGTAGCGCTAAAATATCTTCAGGTTTTCTAATGATAAAATGAGGGTTTTGTTGTGCGAGGATTTTTTCTGAATTAAATCCCCATACCACCGCCGCAGAATAGATCCCGCACTTTTTAGCAGCGTCAATATCGCGGGTTTCATCTCCAATATAACAGGTCTTCAATGGGTTCATCTTGTAAGTTTTAATGAGTTTTTTCAAAAGATATTTTTTGCCGAAATAACTCGACTCACAATGAATAAATTGGAAAAGGTCATGCAAATGATTGCGTTTTAACCATTCTCTCACATTGGTGGATGAGTTAGAGGTTAAAATCCCCATTGGAATTTTCATGGCATGCAACTCTTGAAGCACCCAGGGAAGTTTTTCGAAAGGTAATAAGACTTTCATTTCTTCACGAATATAATCTCTTGCAGAACTTAAAACAGTTGGAACTTTATAAAATGGAATTTTGAGATATTTCAAAATTTCTTTTGAAGTTAAATCTCTTAGCGTTTCTAATTCATTGCTCTCTATTTTTCGAAAATGAAATTCATCGGCTAATCGATTCAATAGGTTCATTGCAGCATCAAAACAATCGACTAGAGTGCCGTCAAAATCGAAGATGAAATAGGGGTTCATTAGGGGTCCTTTGCTTCAAAAAATTAAGACGGGCGCGGGCTCGTTCACGATGGGGTTGGGGCAAATGTTAATTTCTAATATATATGGTGGCTATGGGTGGACTCGAACCACCGACCTCAGCATTATGAGTGCCGCGCTCTAACCAGCTGAGCTACATAGCCATTTGTTTGAATAGGAAAAATGGACGCCTATTCTCGAAGTTTTCACTGAGATTTGTCAAGGTGTATTGGAAATAATTTTAAGCGCTGATTTTGTACACCTCAAAGAGTCCGTAAAATACCTTGTAACCCTCGCAAATCTTGCGTAAAATCCCCCTCTTTTACAAAGACCATCCTGATTAAAAGGTGGTTTTCCTTGCCTTCACCCCGCAATAGAGTGGGTAAGGCTTTAATCCATAAGGGGTCATAGACTATGAAACATTATGAAGTAGTATTTTTGGTCCATCCAGACCAAAGCGAACAAGTGCCTGGCATGATTGAACGTTACAGCAACATCGTAACGCAAAAGAAAGGCAAAATTCACCGGCTAGAAGATTGGGGTCGTCGTCAGTTAGCCTATCCTATTGATAAAATTCTTAAAGCACATTACGTGTTGATGAATATTGAGTGCGATAAAGAAACTCTTGCTGAGTTAAGCAACGCATTTCGTTATAACGATGCGGTCATTCGTAACCTCATCACCACCACCAAGCGCGCTGTCACAGAAGCTTCTCCTTTATTAAAGGAAAAAGATAGCCGCAGCGAATCCAGCATGTCTGAACAAGACTCAGGCGGTTACCGCGGGAAGAGCAAAAAACCTGTTGTGGTTGAAGAGCAGGATGAGTTGGAAGAAGAAGTGGACGTTGATAGCGCAGGCAAATGATCAATAGTGGAGTTAAATTATGTTTCGTCGCAAAAAGTTTTGTTATTTTACCAGCAATAAATTGGATTCCGTAGATTATAAAGATGTCCAATTGCTGAAAAAATTTATTACCGAAAATGGAAAGATTGTACCAAGCCGTATTACAGGTACCAAAGCGCGTTTCCAACGTTTATTGTCAACTGCCATTAAACGTGCACGCTTTTTGGCGTTATTACCCTACACGGACAAGCATTCATAAGGCGTGAATGAGTCTTTTACGTAAGGTTACAGATTTTATCTTGCAAAGCCGCTCACGTGCGTTTGGAGTGGCTTTTGTATGTGCCTATCTTCCTTTATTAGGAAGCATCAGCATTTTAATCGCAGGATTAGTAACGTTACGCAAAGGTGCTTGGGAAGGTGCTTTAATACTCGTTGCTGCAACGGTGCCTTTTTTCTTAAGTTATGCAATGGCAACGCCGCAGCCTGATCAGGTAGAAATGGCGCAGATTGCACTTCTCGCACTTGTCATCAGTAATGTGCTTGTATGGATGTATGCGGTTATATTACGAAAATACAATAACTGGAGTTTGGTATTAGAACTCTCGGTTTTGTTAAGCATCGTTATTATTGGGATAGTGCATTTAATAAATCCTGAAATTCAGGCTTGGTGGGGAACTCAGCTTACGGCCTATTTTACGAAAGCCACAGCAGAAATGAGTAGATTACCCAATACCGATATTAAAATGCAATTACAAGCGATCGATATGATTAAGCCTTTTGCAACTGGGCTTGTGATATTATCCATCATCTTAAATGGACTGCTGCAATTAGTATTAGCGCGCTGGTGGGAAGTCATTATATTTGCGCCAGGAACCTTGCGGAAGGAGTTATACCAGATTCGTTTTGGTTATGTGGTTGGTGTGTTATTTGTCGTTGTGCTGTTACTTTCCTTGTGGGGCAGTGCGACGGCATTAGATATGAAGCCTGTTTTTTACGGCTTATTTTTTATAGCAGGCATTAGCTTAGCGCATTGCTTATTGGCAAAAGCCAAATATGGCTGGTTCTGGTTAATGTTTATGTATATTGCATTCATTCTACTTTTCCCAAAAAGTATGATGATTATAGCTGTGTTTGCGTTGTTGGATGTATTGCTGGATTTTCGTAGGCGGTTGGGATCTGTCAAACAATAAAGATTCTGATTACGAGTTTACATTATTTTTAAAGAGGTGAATAAAAGTGGAAGTGATCTTATTAGAAAAAATCCGTAACTTAGGATCGTTAGGTGAAAAAGTCAAAGTAGCCCCTGGGTATGGACGTAATTATTTAATTCCTCAAGGCAAGGCAACTTATGCAACTGCAGAAAATTTAAAGCAGTTTGAAGCACGTCGTGCTGAGTTGGAAAAAGCCGCTGCGGAAGCAATTCGTACAGCTGAACTTAGACAACAAGCATTGGCTGCTTTACCCATCATCAAAATCTCTGCTAAAGCAGGTGAAGAAGGCAAATTATTTGGTTCAATCGGAACCAAAGATATTGCAGATGCGGTCACAGCAGCAGGTGTTGAGATTTGCAAGAGCGAAGTTATTTTACCAACCGGTGTTTTACGCCAATTGGGTGAATACGAAATCGAAATCGAAGTACATGGCGATGTCATGGCAAGCGTTAAGATCGCTGTTGTTTCAGAAGCTGCTTAATCCTAATTGCTCTGGTTGTGTTTTACGATCAGAGCAAATATTTCTGCACTAATCTCAAAATATCATCTCATCGCTGTCATTGCGAGCGAAGTGAAGCAATCCATCTTTTAAACAAAGCTTAGAACCCCAAAGCTGTTTGTTCAGCCTTTGCTTTCGAGATGGATTGCTTAATAATTAAACAAATTTTAAATAATACCCTTAGACAATCCTTTCCGATAATGCGAGAATTTACACCAAACCCAATTTACCAGTGACGTGTCAAATGGAAACTTATTCACCAACCAAACGCTACAACTCTCATTCAACCGACACCGATGCGGTTAAAATTCCACCCCATTCAATCGATGCAGAGCAATCCGTCTTAGGCGGCATTATGCTCGACAACCGTGCTTGGGATTTGATCGCCGATCGCGTTCGTGAAAATGATTTTTACCGACATGATCACCGTTTGATCTATAGCGTGATGGCAAGACTCACCCATCAGAATAAGCCCTTAGATGTGCTTACTGTCACCGAGGCACTCAAAGAATTACACGAATTAGACAACGCCGGTGGGGAAGTCTATCTTTACGAACTCGCTAATAATACTCCAACTGTCGCTAATATCGCAGCATATGCTGACATCGTCCGCGAACGTTCCGTATTACGTCAACTTATTGCAGCTGCTAACGACATTGCTGGCAGTGCATTTAATCCCCAAGGCCGAACCAGTGTCGAGCTTTTAGATGCCGCTGAACGGGAAGTCTTTGCGATCAGTGAGCAGGGCGCTCGCGTCGGCGGTCCTGCGAACATTAAAGAATTTCTGACCAAAACGATGGACAAAATCGATGTCCTTTTCCACTCAAATAATCCCATTACCGGGATCGCAACGGGTTATCACGATCTGGATAATATGACCTCAGGTCTTCAACCTTCCGATTTGGTGATTATCGCAGGCCGTCCTTCCATGGGTAAAACCATGTTATCCACCAATATCGGTGAACATGTTGCTATCAAAGAACGCAAGCCCGTTTTGATCTTTAGTATGGAAATGCCCGGTGAAGCCATTGTCATGCGTTTATTATCTTCACTCTGCCGCATAGATCAGTTGCGTATCCGTACCGGAAAATTACTCGATGAAGACTGGCCGCGTATTAGCTCCACCGTCAGTGTGCTCTCCGAAGCACCTTTTTTTATCGATGATACCCCTGCCTTAAGCCCCGCAGAATTGCGCGCACGTGCAAGACGCGTGGCCAAAGAACACGGCCAATTAGGCTTAATTATTATCGATTATTTACAATTAATGCAGGTCCCCGGTTCCAGTGAAAATCGTACTGCAGAAATTTCAGAAGTATCCCGCGCATTAAAAGGATTAGCTAAAGAATTAAAAGTACCCGTGATTGCCATCTCTCAGCTAAACCGAAGCTTGGAACAACGTGCCGACAAACGTCCTGTGATGTCAGATTTACGTGAATCAGGTGCTATCGAACAAGATGCGGATCTCATTGCCTTTGTCTATCGTGATGAAGTATACAACGAAAATTCCCCCGATAAAGGAACAGCAGAGTTAATCATTGCAAAACAACGTAACGGCCCTATCGGTAAAGTGCGTTTGACCTTCTTAGGCCAGTACACACGATTCGATAATAACTTTTCGGGTACTTATTAATTTATGGGTAGACCGACTAAAATTATTATTCAGCTGGGTGCGCTGCAACATAATTTCCAGCAGGTCAAAACACTTGCGCCGCAATCTTCCATTTTAGCCATGGTTAAATCAAATGGCTATGGTCATGGCATTGAACGTATCGCACTTGCACTTTCAAATGCAGATGCTTTCGGTGTCGCTTGTATCGAAGAAGGTTTGTTGTTACGCAAAGCCGGTGTGAATCATCCTGTCGTACTGATCGAAGGATTATTTACAAATGATGAATTAAGCAGAGCCGCCGCAGAAAATTTTACACTCGTCGTGCATCATGAATCGCAAGTCAATATGTTTGAGGAGAATCCTCATTTAGAACCCTTATCAGTCTGGCTTAAAATTGATACGGGTATGCATCGATTAGGTTTTGCGCCCGATCAGGTTAAAACAATGCATCAACGATTAAGCGCATGTCCTTCTGTTAAAAAACCCATTGGACTAATGTCGCATTTTTCCTCGGCTGACGGCCTCGAACTCATTCATACTGAACAACAAATTGCACGATTTGATGCAGCAACGGAAAACTTATCAGGTCCCCGTAGTTTGTGTAATTCAGCGGGCATCATCGCTTGGCCCTCTGCACAACGAGATTGGGTGCGTCCAGGTCTCATGCTTTATGGCGTTTCTCCTTTTGGCGAAAAACATTCGGCATCACTTAAACCCGTGATGTCATTGGAATCAGAATTGATTGCGATCCACCCAATTGCTAAAGATGAAAGTGTGGGCTACGCTCGAGTCTGGACTTCACCTGAAGAAATGCGTATTGGTGTCGTTGCGATAGGTTATGGTGATGGCTATCCGCAATTTGCAAGAATGGGAACACCTGTATTAGTCAATGGCCAGATTTGTCCTTTGGTTGGACGGGTTTCAATGGATATGTTAACAGTTGATTTACGGACACAACCGACTGCAAAAGTGGGCGATCCCGTTGTGCTATGGGGAAAAGGCTTGCCCGTTGAAAAAGTCGCAGAAGGCAATCATACCAGTGCCTATGAATTACTAACACGTATTACACAACGTGTCAAAGTCGTCGTCGCTTCAGATTAAATGCAAATAATTTAAGTGCTGATAGCACCATAACCTCGGGGTTTGCTCGGTGGTGGAGCATGCATCCCGTCTATCACAATTTCCTGCCCTTCATCAGAGCTTTGTGATCCAATCTTTGGATTGAGAGGTGCAAAATGTTTCATATAAACTGTCAATGCATTCATATCACTGAGTTGCACTGGATTTAATTGTTTTAATTTGTGATAGAAATCATTAATGGATGTTTGCTGTTCAGGGATATATTGTTGATTAGCAACCTCTCTTATCTTTTCTATTTTTTGAAGAATAATTTCTTGTGTCAATACTTCCTCTTTTTCCACTTGTGAACGGAAAATAGGAGTCGGTTTATAATAAAACCAACCGCAGTATTGTCTTCTCTTGGGTGCCGGCATATCTGCGAGAATTCTCATCATTTTTTCAATGCCAACGGGAACACTCGTTTCATTTTCATCATGATCTAAAATTGCGGCTTTAAGAATCGCTTTATTATTTTTTATTAAAGCATCTTCCCACTGAGAGCTTAGAATAATTTGTTTTAATAGATCATATAAATCAATTTGCGTATCAAATAGAAAAACTTTTTCGAGTTTTTCCATTTTTCTTCTGGCTTTTTCGATAAAAATAGTTTGCCTTTCTTTTAGTGCCTCAATCACCTCAAGTTTTTCACTTTGCTCCCCCCTCCATTGAAAGGCCTTACTGGTTTCTTCTTTAATTCTTGATTCTGTGATCACTTGGTCTTTAAGTTTTGTTAGCTTGGCGATATATTTTTGAATTCTCTCGATATCATTATTTTCTGGGATTTTATATTTTTTTAATGGAATTTTTATCTCATCATATAACGTGCCTAGCGCATCGTCAGAAAAGAATTCGTGATTAAATTCTTTAACTTCTTCGGAAGATTCAGGAGTCTCTGCTTTTTTTTTATGTTTTCCGAAATGAAAAAAATCTGAGAACGGTGATGATTTAGGTGAAGAAGGCGAAGAGGATCGTGATCCGGCTGGGCTTCTGCTTTTTGTGTCTAGTATTTCAGGGGAGAGGTGATTGGGTCTTCTGGGATTAGTTTGTTCGTCAGGTTTTTGAAGAGATCCTTTAGCGCGAGTTCCGCTCATTTTAAATTTCTCCTGTTAAGTAAAATAACTCATTTTAAATTACTCACAAAGCGAATCGCATTTTACAATTTATTTTTAGAAAATAAAATATATTTTTTTGGAAGATATCTCTTATTGAACATTTTCCTCCGTCTGTTCATTTTTCTTTAAAGACTCACTCAACATCGTGTCGATGGCCTGAGATAAAGTTTGCACTGCAAAAATTTCCATCTCACCCACTTTTTCTTTGGGCGCATTGGTTTTTGGAATTATCGCTCGTTTAAATCCTTGCTTTGCAGCTTCACGTAAACGTTCCTGTCCTCCTTGTACCGGTCTGATTTCACCCGCCAATCCGACTTCCCCAAAAATTAGCATATCCTGGGGAATAGGACGATTACGTAAACTCGATAAAACGGCTAGTAACAAGGCTAAATCTGCACCTGTTTCAGTAATTCTCACACCTCCTACGACATTCACAAACACATCCTGATCATAAGTTACAATGCCGCTATGACGGTGTAACACGGCTAACAACATCGCCAAACGTTGTGTATCTAATCCCACGCAGACACGCCGAGGATTACCCATGTGACTTTGATCGACAAGCGCCTGTACTTCGACTAATAAAGGACGACTACCTTCTCGAGTGGCCATAATGACACTGCCTGCTACGGGATTGTTATAACGTGATAAAAAAATCGCAGAAGGATTATTCACTTCTCGTAATCCTTTGTCTGTCATCGCAAAAATTCCTAATTCATTGACCGCACCAAAACGATTTTTTACAGCGCGAATGACTCGGTAACGACTATCCTGTTCACCTTCAAAATATAAAACACAATCCACCATATGTTCTAAAACACGCGGCCCTGCAAGTGTTCCTTCTTTAGTGACATGTCCCACTAAAAAAAGAGCCGTATTTGTTTGTTTGGCATAAGCGGTTAATTGGGCCGCGCTTTCTCTGACTTGACCCACGGCACCCGGCGCTGATTGAAGAAGATCCGTGTGCATCGTTTGAATGGAATCAACAACGACAACCGCGGGTTTTTCTTTTTGCATGCATTTGATAATACGTTCAACGTTCGTGTCAGTCAGCAATAATAAATTATTCTCAGGCAAACCCAATCGGCGTGCACGCAACGTGACTTGTTGCAATGATTCTTCACCGGTGACATATAATACTTTGAGTTCGCGACTCAAATGCGCCAACGTTTGTAATAATAAAGTTGATTTCCCAATCCCGGGATCTCCGCCAATCAAAACAGCCGATCCAATGACTAATCCACCACCCAACACACGATCCAGTTCTTTCAACCCAGAAGCCAGACGCGCTTCCTCCGCATCGAGCGTCACTTGCTGCATCGGCGTCATGGCAGGTTCCTGACCACTAAATCCTTGACGTCGTGAACTTTCAATCTGCGTGATTTCCTCAACGATACTATTCCATGCCCCGCACCCCAAACATTGCCCCGCCCATTTCGGATATTGCGCTCCACAAGCTTGACACGCATGTGTCACCTTAATTTTAGCCATGACATTCCTTTCAAAAGATATAGATGTCCCTAATCTAACAGATCCAACCGTAAACGTGAACGCGCCCGAGCCCGCGTCCGTCTTTTCTCTGCTTATTTATACC
>BMAG01000013.1 GCA_014132595.1 Gammaproteobacteria bacterium
CTGCGATTTTATCATTTTCTTTCTGCATGGAAAAATAAATATGTAAACGTTTTTTGGCGCGGGTTGCTGCAACATATAATAAACGTCCGTTTTCATGGTCATTTTTTATCGTCTGCTGTCTTTTAATATATTCATAAATAGAGTCGGTATCATCACCCGTTGCATGTATAGGTGCAATCAATAAAGCATTATTTTCATTAGCTCGAGGTCTTTCCATCCATAATAAGAGTTGTTTATCATCGCTCGGTGATTTGCGTTCAAGATGAGGTAAGATAACAGTATCAAATTCAAGACCTTTTGCATTGTGAATGGTCATGATTTGAAGAGAATTATCGGCTTGATTATTGGGTGTTGCAAATAATCGGCTGACATATTCTTCTAACTCATCCAGATTTGGCATGCCGTCATTTTTATCCAGTTTTTCTAGCAATTGAAAATACGCGGCGGCATCTTCTAAATCACTGGCAGCACTGACGCACGCGGCCCCTCCTAGTAATAACCAGCTATTTTCAAGCCATGAACGTAATGAAAAACGATGGCGATCAGCAAGTTTGCTTTTTATAATTGTTATAAATCGCGTTAATCGCTTTTGTCCATCGAGGCTGAGTGCATTTAAGATGGCAGTATTTTCTAATTGCTCCCAAATAGTGCGATTGGGATGATCGCTTGCAATGATCGCAAGATCACTTAATAAAAGTCCGCACCAGGGTGCACGCAGAATAGATAGCCATGCGATTCGATCCGCGGGGTGTAATAATGCACGTGTTAATGCCATGAGATCTTGAATCACAGGGCGAGTTGTTAATGGATCAATGTCAATCGCTTTATAAGGTAAGTTTACTTTTTTTAAAGAGGGAATAATTTCCGCTAAATGTGTGCGGGAACGAACAAGAATTGCAATTGTTTCCTCGGGCTTTTCAGTTTTGAGCCTTTGCACTAATTGTACTATATGATCCGCTGTTTCAGCTTCATGGGAATTAAAATAAGAATGTAATGTTACCGGTGCTTCGTGCGTCGGATCAAGAGTTGCAATACTTGAACTATAAGTAACGGCGCCTGTAGCAATATCTTCAACAGAAGGAAAAATTTTAGGAAAATGCTGATTAACCCAACTGACAATCCCAGGCACGGAACGAAAATTGACTGACAATGTCAGGGGCGTAAGCGAGATATGATTTAACCCCATCAGCCTTGCTCGAATAAAATAACCTACCTCTGCTTCTCTAAACCGATAAATGGATTGCATCGGATCGCCTACAACGAATAAAGTACGTCCATCATTGAATGTCCACCCAGAGGTAAGTTTTTCAATAAGCCGATATTGACTGTTAGAGGTATCCTGAAACTCATCAATTAAAATATGTTGCAGCTGATAATCAAGTGCTAACGTTAAATCTGTCGGTGCATCTTCTGTACCTAACGCCGCTAATGCTCCTTGTGCACTTTCAATATAATCAATCTTGCCTTTTTGTTGAAAGGTCAGTTTTAGTTGAGCTACAACAATACGCAATACTTGATGCAATGCATCTAATAATTGCCATTGTTTTTCTTTATATTGGCAATCCGGCGTTAATCGAAATTCTGCCATAGCAGTCATAAATTCAGTTTGAGATTGCATTGCCATGACTAAATCAGACATGCGTTGTTTCATGGCATCAAATAAATTTCTTTCATAGGGATTTTTAGTGCTGGAGGAGGCAGGAAACCCAATGGTTTTATTAAATTGTTTTCGCCACTGTCCTTCTTTCGTAAAAAACAATTCACCTATTCCAAGCCATGCATTTTTATCAGAGATAGATATCCCTGGCAAATTGACAAGATCACTACAATGATTAATCTGCGATGAAATATTCTCTTTTATTAAATGATTGGCAGCGTAGTTTGCTAAATCAATCAGCTCAGCATGATGTTCTTTGGGGAAATGTTTTTTTAAGTTAATTAAAGCATCAATGACCACATTCGCAAGATGTGTCTCGAGTTTTTGACGTAAGGCCGGGTCGTTGGCATTCAATGTAATATATGGCAGCCATTGATCACGTTTCTTGAGTAAATTAATCAGTAATTCTTCGACCTTATTTAAATCATTATCAACATGTAAAAGTAATTCTGCAATGGCATTTGACCAGTCCGTATTTTCTTCCAAATACATGAGAAATTCCTGGACCGCAGCGCGGTATAATGCGGTAGCATCATCCGTAATTTCAGGCGGGGCACCAAAATTGGATAAAATAGGGAGTTGTCTTGTGAGATAAGCATTAAAAGAATCGATGGTTTGAATACGCAAGCGATTAGGATTTTCTGTTAAATTCCAGCCGGCACTTCGATTGCGTTCTAAAGCTGATTTAGCTAAATTCCAGGTTGTTTTCGCATGTGTTGCTTCAGGTTCTGGTGTTTCTGCCGCATTTTTTAATGCATTAATAATACGTGCTCGCATTTCAGCGGATGATTTTTTGGTAAAGGTGATTGCCAGTATTTCTTCAGGTTGCTTAACTTGGGCAAGTAATATTAAAAACCGTTGTGTTAACAATTCTGTTTTACCAGATCCTGCAGGGGCTTGCACAATAAAAGATTGTTTGGGATTGAGTGCCGCCTGACGTTGTTCCTGGTCTGCTATGTTTTTCATCATGAGGACATCTCTTTCTTTGCTGCAGTCACTGTATGTTGATGGTCTGTCAGTCTGCAAAGGGATTTCAATTGACAATAATTACAAGTTTCCATGCTATTTTTTGGATTGACCTCTGCATGCCCTTTTGCAAATTCACCACCTAATTTTTCGAGGGTAGAGTGCCAATAGGCAACTTGCTGTTCCCATGATCGGCCCTCGCTATAATTTGTATCTAATAAAGGTTTGATCGCATCGGAAGCGATATTTTGCTTACTGATTCCCTTCAATGTAAGACTGTCAGCATGGATTTCTGCAAATGCGATACTTTTGACCGATGAGGTTGCGCTGATGCAATATAACGGTAGCTGCGGCTCTTCTAATCGATCACCAAACCAGTATTTTATGGGGTTATTCTTGCCGGTTTTATAATCAATAATCAGATGACTTCCATCTTCTAACTCATCGATGCGATCGATACGTAATTGAATAGGCAGATTAGCAATATTAACTGATCGTTCTTCTTCTTGTGATAACACATTAAAGGGCGAGCGTGTTTTTTCAACCTGCAGCCAATTCCATAAAAGCAATTGTAACCGTTTTATTTCTAACGAAAGATAACGGGAATGTTGATAATCTATTTGAGTAATCACTTGAACGGCTTTGGTGATTGAGATTGTTAATAAATGTTTTAATTCATTGTCTGAATAACTTTTTAATTTTTCAGAGGTCTTAATTTCAGACCAGATTAACTCAAGCGCTTTATGTACTATTTTGCCGCGATCCTGCGGCCTTAAACCTAATGTAGTACACTCCAGGGGTTTTGCATTTAATCGAATTTCTGCAAATGCTTTAAAAGGACAGGCTGCCTGTAATTTAAAGATGCTTGCACCCCCGCGGTTATTGACAGCAGTGACCTCCGGTGCCTGATCATCTTGTAAGGTTTCTATCAATTGACTTTGTCTGCATATTTCAGAAAGAGATATAAAAGAGCTTAAGCCGAGTTGCTCCGCATTAATTTCTGTAAGGCCAATGATTAAAGGGCTTGTCCTTAACTCATAGTCCGCATTATTTTTTGCATGACTAAAAATAATATGTTGCGTACTTTCGATTAATTGCTCCGTCAGTCGTTTACTATATTCATATTCATGTGCAGCGCTCGAATGCGGCATTTTTAAATTGGCCTGCAAACGATGTGGAATAAATGGGTTCGGTTTAGCCGCAGGCGGCCAAGCGCTATCATCAAATCCCATAACCCAAGTATGATCAAAAGGAAGTGCTGTCGCTTCGAGCACACCTAGAATTTGTATCGAAGCATCGGTACCCTGAGGTTGAAAAACGACATTCGAAGTGAGTCGTTTTAAGTAATGTAATGCCTTTTGATAGTTGATATTAGAAAGTAAAGTGTCCAATGTTCTATATTCATCAAATAGCTCTAACCAACGTTGTACAATTTGATATTCCTGACTATTAATGCTGCGTTCACCAGGCCAGCCTAGAAGAGCCAAAGATTCAGTAAAAATTAAGGCCCATGTTTGCATGGGAAGATAGGCGGGTTGTTGATTAAGTAAAGTTAGAAATTTATCCAATCGTTTTGCAAGCCGTGGAGAATGATTATAAAGATTCAATTTTTCAGAACTATTCATTAATTTTTGAAGACTGTAATTGATAATATTTGCCTTACGCAAATAAACATCAAACTGGGCTCGTTTAATTTGCTCATTTTCAGCATCGCCTACAAAAGGAGTTAACAATAAATGATTGATATCTTTAAAGGTGAGCGATGGATTATTTAAAGCAAGTAATTGCAATGCAGCATGAATAATGGGATAAGTTGATAAGCTTTTACCCGCGGTTATATTGAAGGGCTGAGTTGTGCAGTCCAGGCTAAACAATTCGCCTTCACAAAATACTTCTGAAAAAATCGCAGAAACGGTGTCGCGCTTTTTTTCCAAATTAGGTACAACGCAACCAATTTTAAGAGTTGAATCATGTTCAGTTAATGATTTAGCCCAACGTGCCATGGTACGGATTTCAGTTTCTTCATCCGCTAAACTAATACGCTGTGTCAGAGCAGGGGAGGAGGATGAGTTATTTAAATCATAGGCCACGTGAGTGCCCATGCGTTTGCAGCAGTCAAACAAATATTTTTGTAAGGGCGATAATTCTGTAAAACCCGCTGCAATAATGCGTTTGGGTAGATGAATGAGATTTTGAAGAATCTTTTCACAAAGAATCGGTATGAGACTGTGGGTATCTATCCAATGATTCTTAATACATTTATTTTGAAAATAAGCGGCCCATGATAAGAAAGTGTTACTATCATCCGTTGTAGCAAGCATGGGATGTGATAAATCGACTCGCCATTGTTTTAAGATATCCCACGCAGATTTTGCTAATTCAGCCGTTTCCGATAATTGCAATAAAGTTTCATTTGCAGGAAATTGCTGTAGAATTTCTTCCCACAAAATGATTTCCTGTTGAGGGGATAATAAATAAGGTATCGCAGTGCCTATATGCGATGCAGAATAATCCAGCCACAACCGTTGTATCCAACTTGTAAATGGTAAAATAGCAACACTTTCCCAGCAAGTTTTGCCAGCCTCAATTTGTGCCTGGTTATATTTTTTTAATAAGGTTGCTGACAGCCTTCTATTCGGTGTTAGTAAAGTGGTATGGCGATCCAGCTCATTAATCACAAATGATTCCTGTTTTTAGGTGGGGCTTTAGGAAACAAGACATCGACTTGTAAGCCAGTGCCATTCAGCGGTTTGTTCAAATGAATCGATGCATGATGTAAATCTGTAATCTGTTTAACAATCGCAAGACCTAGACCGCTGCCGGTCTGTTTCGTGCCTAGCACACGATAAAAACGGTCAAATACCCGCTCATGTAATTCTGGAGGTATTCCGGGCCCTGTATCGGTGATGCGCAATGCAATGCAATTATCCTGATCTTTAATCTCAACATGAATGGCGCCATTGGGCGGCGTATAGCGAATGGCATTATCGACAAGATTACGAATTAAGATACCTAAAGAGATGTTATTGCCCATAATGATGCTCTCGGAAGGCGCAGGAGCCAGTTCGATATCAATCTGTTTTTCTAAAGCGATCGGTGCCAGATAGGTTAAGATTTCGATTGTTAATGCATGTAAATTAAGAGGGTGTACATCATTCAAACTTTCTTCTTCCCTAAGACTGCTTAAAGTGAGTAGTTGTGTTACGACATGCGAACAACGATCTACGCTTTGTGCAATTTTAACAAGTGCATTTTGATGTGCTTTTTCATCATCGGCTCTTAAGGCAACTTGAGCTTGAGTCTTTAATGCAGCAAGCGGTGTACGTAACTCATGTGCCGTATCTGCGACAAAACGTTTATTACGTTCAAACGTTGTTTTCAATCGTCCCAACAACTGGTTTAATTCATCGACGACAGGTTTAATTTCAATGGGAATTTTTTCAAGGTTAATCGGTTCAAGATCACTTGGCGCGCGGCGAGAAATATGATTTGTTAATTTTGTCATTGAACGTAAGGCCACGCCGATGATGAGCCAAACAAGAATCGCAAAGATAGGGTAAGTGACCAGTGTCACATAAGTATTATTACGTGCGATGAGGTCTGTGAGCTTGTTGCGTACATCGGCTTGCTGTGCCACGACAATTTTGGCACCTGTGGTTTCATCAATACCTGCATAAACACGCCAGTCATTATTTTGGATGCGGTCATCGCTGAAACCCAAGGGTGAGTTCACAAGTGATGCGCTCGTATTATTAAATGAATGCAAAATAAGCTTACCGTCGCTGCGCCATATTTGATATATAAGATTGGGTGTTTCTGTATTCGTTAAGAATGGTGTGATGATTTTTTTAGTCGTTGCATCCAGTCTTGCGAAGGCATTTAATTTTTTGATAAAAATAAAATTATCGATGAGTTGTTCATCGAGATAAGGCTTAATGATTTGTTTATCAAGTAAATAATTACCGATTGCAGTGATAGCAGAGGCCACTGTAATGGCAATGATTAAGCTAATAAATAAAAAGCGTCGTATGGAATGAATCATGCGTCTTTTTTACTTTTATCAATCATATAACCAATTCCCCGGATTGTCACAATTAAATCTTGTCCGAGTTTTTTACGTAAATTATGAATATGGACTTCCAGAGCATTGCTATCTACTTCATCTCCCCAGCCATAGAGTGTTTGCGTTAAACTTTCGCGAGACAACACGCGGCCTTCATTTTCAAGAAGCTTGTTCAACAGCGCAAATTCACGTCTTGAGATGCTGATTGGTTCATTATTCAATGTCACTGTATGTGCGGCTGGATCAAGCATCACATTGCCATGAGAAAGTGTGGGTTCACTGCGAAGATTAAAACGTCTTTGCAGAGCGCGCAAACGGGCGCAAAGTTCATCAAGATCGAATGGCTTTGTTAAATAATCATCCGCGCCGCTGTCTAATCCTTTAATTCTATCTTCAATAGATTCACGCGCTGTCAAAATAATGACAGGCGTTGTATTTCCGCGATTACGAAAATTCTGCAGGACTTCAATGCCGGATAATTTAGGCAGACCAAGATCAAGTACAACGACCTCAAACTCTTCAGTTTGGAGTGCCTGATCTGCGCTTGCACCATCTTTTAGCCAATCCACAGTATAACCATTTTGGGTAAGACCGACGGATAGACCATCACCTAATAATTCGTCGTCTTCAACCAAGAGTAAACGCATGATGCTTATCTCCTTGTATAAGTTATTAAGTTAGAATAGCAAAAAAACGCTTATGATTCTTTTTTTAATACAATGGTACTTCGAGAATCGCTTACCAATTTAAACATAAGTTGATTAAAATATTCATATTCTTCAGGTTGTAAATAATTTTTAGTAATGACGAGCTGCCTTGTCACTTCAAGAATATCCCTCTGTTGCATATAAGTACTTCTAAAACTGCCTGCAGGGTTATTTATTGCCACATTTTGCGGCAGTTCTTCGCTTCGATAGTTTTTAGGCAGATGAATTGTATAATGCCAAGTCATCATGGCAGGTATCAGCATGGCTGGATATCGACGCTTGGTGTATGTGACAAAATGTCTTAATTGACTCGGAGAAAAATAATCGATGCCATAAGGAATGGTGAAATAAATTGCATGATTGACGTTAAAAGCAAAAGGACTTCTCCATTGTGTCTGAATCACCATATCATGATTAAGATCGTGAGGATCGGTGCTGTTAAGATTACCGGTACCTCCTTCCGGAGTCTCCGCTAACAGGCTGTCTGCAAGTTTTTGCGTAGAAAGCGTATTATTCATGAGAGCCCTCATCTTGTTGTTAATCATTCCCGTTGTTTTGATAGTGCTTTGACCTTGTGTCTCACCATTATCTTGTAACGTGATATTGCTATTAACAATATATTGATTCTCTTGGGGCTTACCCATGGAGGTGAAGGCGATGTCCCCTTTGTTGGATCCAATGACCACAAGCTTATTGATGAGCCCTTTGTCTAGCACACCAAAACTTGCTGTTTGATCAGTAGGATTTGCGAAAAGGTGGTACTCCGGTAAATAAAGAATGGCATGGTTAAACTGTGTCGCCATGGGAACGGGTAATTGAGTTTTGATATCCCCCCAATTGACAAGAACGGGATAAGATTGAATGCCAACTGCTTTTAAAAGTGCCTGCAACAAAGTGGCATAGTCTTTGCAATCCCCATAGCGGTTATTCAAAATTTCAGTTGCAGAATGCGGTGTGTAAGCGCCCGCTTCATTTAATGAAAGTTGCACATAATGAATATTTGCACTCGTCCAGTTGTAGAGTGCTTTTGCAGCAGGAAGACCTGTGAGATTACCTACAATCCTTTTTGCAAGTGCTTGAATTTCAGGTGTAACTGCGCTTTTATTATTCGCTAATTGAAAGTAAATACGCCCTAAATCTTGCCAGGAGGTGCTGGATGAAGCGGCGAATAAAGACTGAAAGTCAACTTCATCTGTCATGCCGACTTCATCCGATTCAGTGGATTTATTTTCTAACCAGGCATGAATCACGATTTCGTTAGGAGATTTTGTGGTGGTGATTTGATAACTTCCACGTTTACCCCATTGTAAATTAAGATTATTCGGCTTATGAATGATAACTTCCTGTCGTCTGACTGCGGCTTCAAAAGCAGGTAGTTGCATAATCATGATACCGAAGGGGTCTGCTTTAAAACGGGTCAATTTCCAATGCGTCACTCTTTGACTGCCTGGTTGTAGTTTTGGAAAAATGACGCTTGTAACCATGCTGTTTGTAAAGCCTGAGGAGGTGATCGAAATCGGGCTGGGGCGTGTATAGACGCTATTGGCGGGTAATGGTATTCGCTTGCCATCAGGGAGAATGACATAGCTTTCAACTAATTGGATGCGTTCTTTGTCAGGAAAAAAGACCATTTGTTCATTGGCAAGCATATCAACGCCTAAGGGTGTTAATGCTGTTTTTTTATCGATGATGTTAACATCATAGGTTTTATCGGGATGTAATTGCCATGTTTCTTGTAAGAGATCCGTTCGATAATTGGTTGTTTCTGCATAAAGACTGGGTGAAATGAATAGGGTTATCAAGGTAACCAAGCTTAACGCAGTGTTTGTCATCATTTTTTTAAGCATTTTTGGACTCTTTTCCGATCAAAGGATGTTCATCTTATTCTGTTTTAAGCAGGGAGGCAAATGTTGAAAATGGGTCATTATATGGTATAACAAAGAATAAAATTGAAAGGCGTGACTTCTCATGAAAAATAATTTACTCGAAATCTTGGCCTGTCCGATCTGCAAAGGAGAATTATTCTACGATTCAACGAATCAGGAATTAATCTGCAAATTTGACCGGGTGGCTTATCCGGTGATCGATGATATTCCTGTGATGTTAGAGAGCAGGGCGAGACGGTTGAGTCTGGATGAAGAAAAATAATTTTTAGCGTTGTGACAGTCTGTAAAAGCTACATAATTCGTTGATACCCAAAGTAGCTGTACTTTGTGTAGCAACGAATTATGTAACATTTACAGCAATGACGGTGATGGTTTACCCATGGGTGACGTTTTATTCATCTGACTTAGAATAAATATCTTCTCCAGGCAAAGTCTGTTGCTTTTGTTCCCCTCGATTCCCCGAATGTCTTCTATTTCCACGATGCTTGGAAAACCGTTTATGATGACGATGCTTCGAAGGATGACGATGGTGCTTTCGTTCTGATAACTGACCTACAGGCTTGTCGCTCATGGCTGGCGCAGATTGATCTGTATGAGAAGATTGATGATGTAGATTCTCAACGGGTGCTGCTGATGGTTCAGCAGTTCTGGTATTTTCTACCATTGACCGCGGAACGGGTGGCTGATGAGTCAGCAAAATAGGTGTTTCTTTAGAAGGCTGCGAGTGCTCATGAGAGTGACGGGTCGTGTCTGCAGGCCTGTTTTCTTGATTCGTTTGTTGAGCATCATGAGATCTAAACTGCTTTGATCTGTTTTGATCATTTCGTGAGCCATGTCTTCTACCTTGTTTATTACGATGATGACTACGATATTTATTGCGTGATGATGTATGCTGTGTTCCCTGTCTTCTTTTTTCTGCAGGCTCTGCAGTTTTTTGAGTAGAAGAAGCCCCTTCTTTCTTTTCAAAAAGATATTGCACAAAGCGTTTAATCAAGCCTTTTTCATTTTTTCCTTTGCTTGGTGCAGCTGCTTGCTGCGGCATGGGCTGCTCAATAGACATGCTCTTAATAGCAGGTTCCTGATGGGTTCTTTGAGTGATCTGACTAGAGACAGAGAGTTCAATCTCAGGTTTTGTTATTAATTGGTAACTTGCCAGTTTTTCATCTCGTTCCGAAAAATCAGAAGTACGAATTCGCTCGACTTCATACTGAGGAGTTGTGAAATATTGATTGGGTACAATAATTACAGTGACGTTTTGACGTTTTTCAATATCAATAATGGCTTGTCGCTTTTCATTCAAAAGGAAAGAGGCAATCTCAATCGGTAAAATGGCACGCACTTGCGCCGTATTTTCTTTGAGTGCGTGTTCTTCAATTAAACGGATAATAGATAAAGCAAGAGATTCTACACCGCGAATAGTTCCTTGACCCTGGCAGCGAGGACAGCTGATATGGCTGGATTCACCGAGTGAAGGACGTAAACGTTGACGAGACATTTCAAGTAAACCAAAACGTGAGATACGTCCAACCTGCACACGAGCTCTGTCCATCTCTAATGCTTTTCGAATGCGTTCTTCAACTTCACGTTGATTGCGCAGCGGGGTCATATCAATAAAATCAATCACAATTAAACCGCCTAAGTCGCGTAAGCGCAATTGTCTTGCAATTTCATCAGCTGCCTCAAGATTCGTGGTTAAGGCGGTTTCTTCAATATCCCCACCTTTGGTAGAGCGGGCAGAATTAATGTCGATCGCGACCATGGCCTCTGTATGATCAATCACAATAGAACCGCCGGAAGGTAATCGAACTTCACGCTGGAATGCTGATTCAATCTGGCTTTCAATCTGGAATCGTGTAAAAAGAGGTGTTGGATCTTGATAAAGTTTAACGCGGTTCATGAAGTCTGGACGAATGAGTTTGATATGATTTAAGACTTCCTGATAAGTTTCAGGGTCATCAATTAAAAGTTCGTCGATGTCTTTGCGTAAATAATCTCTGACCGAACGGATAACCGCATTGCTTTCTTGATAAATCAGGAAAGGCGCTGCTTTTTGTTTGGAAACCTGGACAATGGCATCCCAATGTCGTAATAAAATCGCCAAGTCCCATTGTAATTCTTCCTGGCTCCGACCGCTGCCTGCGGTACGTACAATAATTCCCATTCCATCGGGTAGTTGCAGTGCGGCCAGATTTTCACGTAATTCGGAACGTTCATCACCTTCAATACGTCTGGAGATGCCTCCTGCTCTTGGATTATTAGGCATAAGAACTAAATAAGATCCGGGCAAAGAGATAAAGGTTGTTAAGGCTGCGCCCTTTGAGCCGCGTTCTTCTTTATCCACCTGAACAATAATTTCCTGACCTTCTTCCAGTACTTCATCAATGGTTGGACGTTTGCCGCTGCTTTCATCGTATTTACTGCTAAAGCAGGAGCGCGCCACTTCTTTTAAAGGAAGAAACCCATGACGTCCGCCGCCAAAATCAACAAAAGCAGCTTCAAGGCTTTTTTCTCTGCGTGTTACAACACCTAAGTATAAATTGGATTTTGTTTGCTCGTGAGACGCGGATTCAATGGTGAGGTCGTATAAGTATTGTCCATTCGCAAGCGCGATTCGCAACTCTTCATTTTTATGAGTTGCATTAATTAACATTCTTTTCATTAGCTACCTTATTCTATCAAAGGCGCTCAGAACTTTTATGCCTTGACGAGGCGTTGTTGCTGTTTTTAGTTGTTTTTTTATATGCGTGATTCATTTTATTATTACCTTTAATCGGCGTTATCACACTTTTCTTCTATCATGTTGCTCTAAGAGACAACGATTATTTTATTCTAAAAAACTTGGCAACCTGCCATGTATCATAGGCCCACATCATTTAAAAGATCTGAGCACGGTTTATATTCGTTACATGTATCGCTAATTCCATGATTTAAGTCCAAAAGGGTTGTCGGTTATGCTGTTAGTTAGAAGCGGACAAGCGCCACTGCAATGACTTTCTAAATCCCTTTGGCATCATACTCATGCGTATACATCTTAATCATTTTGCCTAACTCGGCATTAGCGAATATAGCAGTATTTTTAAAGTTGATCAATGAGATAGGGTAAACCATCCTTCCGAATTTTCTATTTCCTTTGTAAATTTTTGATTCTATGTGAAGGTTGTTTTCTCTTTTTGTCCAGAACCTGTTAAAGTCAGCGCTTTTGGATACCGCTCAATGGAAAAAAGCCCTGTTCAATATATATCCGTTTCTGCCGATACGGCCGGACAGCGTATTGATAATTTTTTAATAACTTACCTTAAGAATATCCCAAAGACTCATATCTATCGGATTTTGCGCAAAGGCGAAGTACGGGTTAATAAAAAACGCGCTAAGCCGAGTTATAAATTACAAGAAGGCGATCAAATCAGGGTACCGCCTTTGCAAAAAGGGCCTGAGCAAATACCGCCTCCCAAACCTGGTAATCAGCTCATGCGATGCCTCGCGAGTCGTATTCTCTATGAAGATAAGGGGCTTTTGATTATTAATAAACCATCCGGTATTCCGGTGCACGGCGGAAGTCGTGTGAAACTGGGGGTGGTGGAAGCTTTACGTTGTATGTATCCTGCCTTGACTCAACTTGAATTAGTGCATCGGTTAGATGCAGATACCTCCGGCTGCTTGGTATTGGCAAAAAAACGTAGTGTAATGCGTGAGATACATGATTTATTGCGTGCGAGAAAAGTCGAAAAAATATATTGGACGCTGACCAAGGGACGCTGGAAGGAATCGGAATTAAAAGTGGATGTTCCCTTACTTAAAAATCAGTTAACGAGCGGTGAACGTATTGTGCGAGTTAATGCGGAGGGAAAGCCGTCAGTGACACATTTTCGGACGTTAAAAGAGTTTGAAAAAACCTCATTGATGGAAGTTTCGTTAGAAACCGGCCGTACTCATCAGATTCGCGTCCATGCTAAGCATCGAGGGCATCCTGTCTTGGGAGATGAAAAGTATGGAGATAAAGAATTGAATAAACAACTTCGGGAAAAAGGGTTAACCCGGTTGTTTTTACATGCTTATTTGATCCATTTTACGCTGCCATCGACAGGTCAGGAGGTCAAGGTGAGCGCGCCGTTGGATGAGGAGTTAGAGGCGTGTTTAAAAAAATTAGAGGGTAAGCCTCGCTAATTTAATCAACCCCATCGTGAACGTGAGCGTTTGCGGGCCCCATTGAGTCTTTTCTTTGTTATATTAAGACGCAAACGGACCCGCAAACGTTCACGTTCACGATATATAACCCATTTATAATTTGACACTATTCCCTCATCAGCATAAAATCGCGCGCTATGCTAAAAGAGAATACATTGCCTGTTCAAGTCGACGCCTTTCGGTTCGCCGAGAACACCGCTCGTTTAGAGGGAGCGTTGTTTATTAAAGATATGCAGCGGCTAGCCCCGAGTTTGTATACGAGCGATGGGGAGACCCAAGTTCAGATGGAGTTTGGGGTAGACAAGCAGGGTATACATTTTCTGCGCGGGCAGTTTAGCGCCTGTGTAACGCTCCAATGCCAGCGGTGTTTGGAGTCATTAAGTTTTGAAGTCGCGGGTAACTTTTTATCCGGTATTGTACGTACAGAAGAAGAGGCTGATCAACTGCCTAAAGGTTATGATCCATTAATAGCCAAAGAAGGCATGTTGACACTTCAAGACATCTTTGAAGATGAATTGATTGTGAGTTTGCCGATTGTACCCATGCACTCGATGGAAGATTGCAAGGTCACTTTACCCTTGAAAATTGAAACAGATGAAAAAGTTGAAGCAAGTAAAGAGAACCCGTTTAAGGTGATAGAATTTTTGAAAGTGAGGAGTTAAGTCATGGCTGTTGCAAAAAGTCGAAAATCGCGTTCACGCCGCAATATGCGTCGCGCTCATTCTGCGTTATCCATACCTGCATTGTCAGTTGATGCAGCAACTGGTGAAACGCATCGTCGTCATCATGTAAGTCCAGAAGGTTACTATAAAGGTCGTCAAGTCGTTGCAAAAAATGCAGTGATTGAAGAAGAAAACAACGAAGAGTAATCTCATTTGAAAACCATCACCATTGCAGTGGACGCTATGGGAGGGGACTACGGTCCTTCTGTCATCGTCCCTGCTGCGTTGCATGTGCTTGCTAAGCATGATTCGCTGCATTTAATTCTTGTTGGCGATGAAACTGCATTGCAAAAAGAATTACAAACAGGGCGTGCCTATGATAAGGGAAGAATGACAATTCATCATGCTTCTCAATGTGTAGGAATGGATGAATCACCCGCCATTGCCTTGCGCACAAAAAAAGACTCTTCCATGCGAGTTGCAATCAATTTAGTAAAAGAAGGAAAAGCGCAGGCGTGTGTGAGTGCAGGAAATACAGGTGCCTTGATGGCGACTGCCCGCTTCGTATTAAAAACCGTTCCTGGGATTGATCGTCCCGCTATTATTTCAACCTTTCCAACTCGTGCCGGCAAAAAAAATATGCGAATGCTGGATTTAGGTGCGAATGTAGATTGTACAGTGGATCATTTGTTCCAATTTGCTGTGATGGGTTCGGTGTTGGCTCAGGCAGTAGATAATATTGAAAATCCTACGGTATGCTTATTGAATATCGGTGAAGAAGATATCAAAGGCAATGAGCAGGTAAAACAAGCAGCCCTTCTTTTAGCAAGTTCCAATGCTATTAATTATACGGGCTATATCGAAGGTGATAAATTATATAGCGGTCGGGCAGATGTCATTGTCTGTGATGGATTTGTTGGAAATGTGGCGCTTAAAACAAGTGAAGGCGTGGCTAGTTTTATTAAATATTTAATCAAGGAAGCTTTTCTTAGCAGTTTGTTTGCTAAGTTTGTTGCACTATTAGCATTACCTGTTTTGAAATCATTAACAAAACGTATTGATCCCGATCGTTATAATGGTGCGAGTTTAATTGGTTTGCGCGGTATTGTCGTTAAAAGTCACGGCGGTGCGAAGCGATATGCTTTTGCGCATGCGATAGAAGAAGCGATTGTACAAGTTGAAAAAGACATTTCACATTTGATTCATGCAAAAGTAGAACAGTTGTTAAAGCTGCAAGTCATAACTGAACAAAAAAAACAAACGGATGAAGAGTAGCGTACTACTATGAAATATTCAAAAATTATAGGGACAGGCGGTTATCTACCAGAGAAAGTTCTCACAAATTATGATTTGGAGAAAATTGTTGATACCTCTCATCAATGGATTGTTGAGCGTACGGGCATTCATCAACGCCATATTGCAGCTTCTAACGAGTCTTCTTTGACAATGGCAGAAGAGGCAGCACGTGTTGCTATGGCTGCTGCAAATATATCATCTGCTGATATTGGCATGATTATTATTGCCACCACTACCCCTGAAAAGATTTTTCCAAGTACAGCCTGTTTGCTGCAACAGCGATTAGGTATTGCAGGTTGTCCCGCATTTGATCTGAACTCAACAGCTTGCGCAGGGTTTGTGTATGCATTAAGCATTGCAGATCAATTTATTCGTCAGGGTGCTGTTAATAATGCGCTTGTCATTGGTAGTGAAGTCATGTCCAGAGTGGTTGATTGGAGTGATCGAGCCGTTTCTATTTTATTTGGAGATGGTGCAGGTGCAGTGCTCCTAGGTGCAAGCGATGAACCAGGTATTTTATCAACGCATTTACATGCAGATGGTACGCATAAAGATGTTTTATTTTTACAAAATGCACTGGGCAAACCGACAGGTCTTGAAACCGAATTATATATGCAAATGAATGGGAAACAGTTATTTAAGCTTTCCGTTAATATTTTAGGTCAGTTGTTCGATGAAACATTGGCAGCCAATCATTTGCAAAAATCAGATGTGGATTGGTTAGTACCACATCAAGCGAATATTCGCATTATTGAAGGCATGGCAAAAAAGCTGGATTTACCTATGGAACGTGTTGCGATTACTTTAGATGAACAAGGTAATACGTCTGCTGCATCCATTCCGCTTGCGCTCGACAAAGCGATTCGGGATCAACGAATCAAACGTGGCGATATGCTGATGTTGGAAGGATTTGGGGGTGGCTTGGCATGGGGTTCGGCACTTATTAAGTATTGAGGTGAATGTGAAGTCATTAGGTATTGTTTTCCCAGGTCAAGGTTCACAAACAGTCGGTATGTTAGCGGATCTTGCCCATGTATTTCCTGAAATTGAAAAGACCTATGCAGAAGCATCTGATGCATTGGGTTATGACTTATGGAAATTAGTGCAGGTAGGTCCTGCGGAAGTTTTAGATCAAACCGTGCATACGCAACCTGCCATATTAGCAGGTTCTTATGCGATCTGGTGTATTTTAAAAAAGAAGGAAAAAATAACTCCTACATTATTAGCGGGACATAGTTTAGGAGAATATACTGCATTAACTTGTGCAGGAGCGCTGAAATTTTCAGATGCTATTCGTTTGACGGCTGCGCGTGGCCAATATATGCAAGAAGCTGTACCAACCGGTGAAGGAGCGCTTGCTGCGATCATTGGGCTTGAAGATGCTGAAGTGAGCGCGCTTTGTCAAAAAGCAGTTCTTGCTAATGAAGTGCTCACACCTGCTAATTTTAATAGTCCGGGTCAAGTCGTGGTCGCAGGTAATAAGCTTGCGGTGGAACGTATGATTCCTCTTGCAAAGGAAGCTGGCGCACGGATGGCAAAGATACTTCCGGTGAGTGTGTCTTCGCATTGTGCTTTGATGAAACCGGCAGCAGAAAAATTAAAAACCTTATTAGAGACAATTTCAATTCAAACGCCTTCGATTCCAGTTTTAAGTAATGTCGATGTTGCTTTTTACCAGAACGCCGATGAAATACGTGATGGTTTGGTACGGCAATTGTATATGCCTGTGCGTTGGGTTGAAACGATACGAAAATTTGCGGACAAAGGGATTGAACATATTATAGAATGTGGACCAGGTAAAGTTTTGACGGGTCTCAATAAACGGATTGCGACTGAAATTCAATTGACTCCAACCGCAGATCTCGCAAGCTTTCAGCTTTTGTTAGAGACTGCACTGTAATAAGGAACCTGCTATGTCACATCAAGGTAAAGTTGCGCTGGTGACAGGTGCAAGCCGCGGGATAGGAAAGGCGATTGCGCATGCATTAGGCGCTGATGGTGCTTTAGTGATAGGAACAGCCACCACCTCGGATGGAGCGGATAAAATAAATCACGCTCTTAAAGAAGCAAATATTGAAGGTTGCGGCCTCATATTAAATGTCACCTCGAAAGAATCTATTGATGCGGCGATGGCGCATATCAAACAACACTATTCGATGCCTTCGATTTTGGTGAATAATGCAGCAGTGACGCAAGATAATTTATTTTTGCGAATGAAGGACGAAGAATGGGATACGGTGATTGAAACCAATCTCAGTTCTATTTATCGCATGACAAAAATTTGTTTGAGGGATATGTTGAAAGCGCGATGGGGCAGAATTATTAATATCAGCTCAGTCGTCGGTTCTACCGGTAATCCAGGTCAAGTCAATTATGCGGCTGCTAAAGCAGGATTGATCGGTTTTACTAAAGCATTGGCGCAAGAAGTTGGCTCGCGTGAAATTACGGTCAACGCCGTGTCGCCAGGTTTTATTGATACAGATATGACGCGAGATTTATCTGCAGAGCATCGAGAGGCTTTATTACAGCGTATTCCTATGCAGCGTTTAGGACAATCGGAGGAAGTGGCTGCCGTTGTTGCTTTTCTGGCATCCAATGGCGCAAGTTACGTGACTGGTCAAACATTGCACGTTAATGGCGGTATGTACATGCCATAGATTTGGCATATTCAGCTTGCAACTTCTAAAAAATTAAATACACTAGGGGCTGTTTTTATTTCGCTAGGGTGGATTAATTATGCTCAGCATCATAAAAATATAAACAAACCCTATAGTGCATGGATTGTGGTAATTGATTATTTGATAAGGGGAAATTAAGAATGAGTACGATTGAAGCACGCGTCAAAAAGATTGTAATTGAACAATTAGGCGTAGAAGAAGAAGCTATCACCAAAGATGCTTCGTTTGTAGATGATTTAGGCGCTGATTCATTAGACACCGTCGAATTGGTGATGGCGTTAGAAGAAGAATTTGAAACAGAAATTCCAGATGAAGATGCTGAAAAAATTACAACAATTCAACAAGCGATCGACTATATCTCTTCACACATGAAAGAGAGCAGCAAAGAGTAGTCGTCCTGTCATCCTGAGCTATCGCAAAGGATGAATAAATGTATCCGTTCACGGAGATGTTTAACTTGCATAAAGACTTCAGTTTTGCGCCAAGGTTGAACGATCGCTTTAAAAAAATAGCGGAGCATACACAGGTATGTGAGCACATTTTTTTAAAGCGATCGTTCAAGATTGGCCAAAAATGAAGTTTGCCGCTTAGTATCATGAATGCTTAATTAGGAGGAGTCCGGTTTTGAATAAGAAGCGTGTGGTTGTAACCGGTCTTGGCATGGTTACGCCATTGGGTCTGAATGTCGATGACACTTGGAGTGCTATTTTAGCAGGCAAAAGTGGTGTGCATCGTATTAATCAATTCGATCCATCCGATATTAATTGTCATATCTGCAGTAATGTAAAAAATTTCGATCCACTGCCTTACATGACTGAAAAAGATGCGCGAAAGCGTGATATTTTCGTTCAGTTTGGTATTGCTGCCGGTGTTCAAGCCATTAAGGATTCTGGATTAGAAGTCACTGAAGAGAATGCGCATCGTATCGGGCTTGCCATTGGCTCTGGTATTGGCGGTTTGCCAATGATCGAAAAATCACATGCGATTTTAGTAGAATCGGGGCCTCGTCGAATTTCTCCTTTTTTCATTCCTTCTGCACTAATCAATATGATTTCGGGCAATCTTTCCATTATGTATGGAATGAGAGGACCTAATATCTCTGTTGTTTCAGCTTGCACGACGGGTACACACAATATTGGTTTGGCGATGCGTTCCATTGTTTATGGTGATGCAGATGTGATGGTCGTCGGTGGTTCTGAAATGGCGAGCACCAAATTGGGCATCAGTGGTTTTGCTGCTATGCGTGCGCTTTCAACCCGTAATAACGAACCCGAAAAAGCAAGTCGTCCGTGGGACAAAGACCGTGATGGATTTGTGTTGGGTGATGGTGCTGGTGTGCTAGTGATTGAAAGTTATGAACACGCAAAAGCACGAGGCGCAAAAATTTATGCAGAACTTGCAGGTTTTGGCATGAGTGCCGATGCAACACACATTACAACACCCCACCCGGAAGGTTTGGGTGCAGCTCTTGCAACAAATACTGCATTGTCAGATGCGGGCATGAGACCTCAGGAAATTGATTATATCAATGCGCATGCAACTTCAACTCCAGCGGGAGATGAGCTTGAAGTATTGGCTATCAAGCGTAGTTTTGGTGATCATGCTTACAAGCTCGCAGTGAGTTCCACAAAATCGATGACGGGTCATTTGTTAGGGGCGGCCGGTGCAGTTGAAGCGATCTTTACTGTGCTTGCATTAAGAGATCAAGTAGCACCTCCCACGATTAATCTGGATAATCCTTCAGAAAATTGCGATTTAAATTTTGTACCTCATCAAGCGCAGCAAATGCGAATTAATGCTGCTATCTCAAACTCGTTCGGCTTTGGTGGAACTAACGGGACATTATTGTTCCGTCGGTTTAATGGATGAATATGAAGAAACGGCGCATTGGATTAGTGATCTCTGCGCTGTTGATTCTAGCCTTGGTCACGTGGTTTAAGTTTCTCTGGACGCCTCTTATTACCGATGAGCATGGTTATGAATATACCATTCCGCAAGGCACATCGATAAAAACAGTCATTGCTGACTTATATTATAAAAACATTATCAAAAATCGTTTGATGTTTAATATTTTGGTCGAGTTACATAGGGGCGGGCATGATATTAAAGCAGGGGAGTATCTTTTTGCTAAAGGTACGACGCCCTCAAAATTATTACATCAAATCATGACGGGTAGCGGTTTAGTTTATCATCAGTTTACCATTATACCGGGATGGAATATGCGGCAGTTGCGTGCTGCGCTTGAAAAAGAAAGTCATTTTAACCACACGGTGCGCTCACTCAGTGATACCGCATTGATGAATCAGCTGGGTCATCCTGAATTAAAACCTGAAGGTCAATTTTATCCGGATACGTATTTCTTTGCGGGTGGAACATCGGATCTTGCACTTTTGAAACGAGCCTTTCAAGATATGCAGCATAAATTGACGAAAGCATGGCAAGGACGTGAGCCTGGGCTGCCATTTAAAAACATGAATGAAGTGTTAATTGTTGCATCCATGATAGAAAAAGAAACGGAATACGATGTCGAGCGTCCGGTCATTGCAGGTGTGATTATCAACCGTCTTAATAAAAATATGATGCTTCAAATTGATCCTACGGTTATTTACGGTTTAGGAACAAGGTTTAATGGCACGATCTATAAAAGAGATTTGTTAGCGTATACACCTTACAATACGTATGTTATTCAAGGATTACCGCCAACACCGATTGCAATGCCAGGATTAGAATCCATTATGGCAGTGGTGCATCCCCAGCATCATAATTATCTGTATTTTGTCGCTAAGCATGGAAAAGACGGTCCTCATCAATTTTCGCCGACATTAAGCGCGCATTATGCGGCTGTTGCGGTTGCAAAAAGATTACATGCTGAATTTTTTAATTATACGTTGACGCGTTATTATCTCTTGAAATTATTCACGGATGAAGTGATGAGATTTCCTTTGATTCATGATGAATAATGGTTAGCTATTGCCTCCCGAATATTTTAAATCCAGGTTTATCTGCTTTAGGTTCTAAAGCTTTTTTAGCCGCAATAAAATCTTTTTTTATTTGTTTTAACTCGGTGGACGTGATTCTTTTATCTTTGACTAATGACTCTAAGAAATCATTAATGCTTGATTCCGCAGGGTGCATCTTGGTTCGTTTTATAAATCCCTTAATACCTCTCGTCGTATCTACTTTCGCAGCTTGTTTATGTGTTTCATGAACTTCCATTCGAATGTTATTAGCAAGTTTAGCCACATTTTTCCAAAAGTCGGGGTCATTTTTTGGAAAATGATCTAACTGCTCGATGAGTGCTAGTCTCTTGGAATCGGGAAAATGTGCCACGCCCCTCAAGGGGGTCATTATAGCACTTTTTGCTTCCAAAAATGCTTGTTCAAATACAACATAAGGTACCCCCGCAATACGCAAGCCAGTACTGATGCTGGCTTCAACGTCGGGATTCGGGTTTGTTAGTTGTCGATTAAAATCTTGGAAATCTTTTATGATCGATTTAATATTCTTTCCATCTAAATTAACTTCTACGTGATGAACAGAACGATCGAATTTATCAACAACAAGCATTGCAGAATATCCTCTATTTTTAAAAAAATCTCGTAGGGATATTTCTACATGAGGGGTAGCAGTTAACTGAATTTGACCCTTTTTAATAATTTTAGGTTCAACATTTTTCTTTCGGATATTAAACATTGTCTTACCCTCCGATAAGTTATCGTTTTAAATATAATCGAGAAATCGTAAAATTCAAGTTACAGGCAGGCTCATTTTATTTAACCGTATGTTTATTAAGATTTTTTAAATTTAAGATCATTGATATGAGAAACTTTGAAAACAAGTAGTTAGGTTATTAATGCGCTCGTGCGGCAAATCGGGGAGATCTGCGGTAATTCTTTGGGGGATTTTTCTCAGGCACCGCTTTTCGTTTACGAAATAAAGCAGCGTTATTTTGAGAAACTGATATTTGAATTGGAAGAGGTTTTGAATAAGTATTATTGTTTTGAGCTAGTTGCGATTTATATTTTGCTTTCGCATTTTTCAAAGCATTTTTAAGTGCCTTGTTAAGCGCGGAAGATGCTTCTTTCGGATAGAGTGTGTCTGCAGGAAATTGTTTTTTTATAAAATAAGTGGGTTGTGTTGTTACATATCCTTCGATAGCTTCAATTTTTAAAGATTCGATTGATCCTACATTGCAGCCCGGAGTCTGTAATTTTTTTCTATTAATGGTTTCACCATTTCGACCCACATGTTGATGATTTCATCATCATCATCATAGTTTGGCGCGGCTTTGATAAAATGGTGGTCTCCAGAATATTCAAAAATAGGTAAATTAATGCCTGTGACGTACATGAAGACTTGCTTTAAATACATTGCCTGCAAATAATGAGTGTAAGGATTACAGGGATTGCGATTATGGGTGGTCATTTCGTTATAAAGTGTAGGGTCATTTGTAAAAAAGATTCCATGGACTTCTGTTACTCGACAAATAATTTCATTATGAGACATAATAAAACGGCCTTTTCTATGAATGCCTCCCAGTTGCTGGTTTTTATAGATTTTTTTTAATTCTGCTTTCATGGCATTTAAACCTAAAGTGCAGGGACCCATCTTAGATTTTTTCCCGTGTCCTGTGTCTACATCAATGGGAGATGCACTCACGATATCTTTAATATCAGGTTTAACGAGAATAAATCCTTGACCTGCATAGACAGCAGAACCAAAGGTAATTAATGAAATAGAACGGTTTGGATTTCCTCTTTTTTCAAGTCGATTGGGTTTTAGTGTTCTTGTGGGAATACCGGGTTTGCGATCAATTTTTTCAGACTCAAGTTCTCCTGAAGATTTAAAATCTTTTGTTCTAGCGCTTGAATTTGATGAGGGTGCGCTGACTCCTCTAAAGTATAAATCGCCGTTATACATGGCAGCTGTCAAGGTTTCTGCAGTCACAGGTTTTAATTGATATTTGACTTTAGAATAATTTTTCACTAACTCTTGTTGGAGCAAATCTTTTGGTAATAAGCGGCTATTTGCATAAAGAGTTGAATAAATCTTATAACGTCCATCGAGAATTATGCTGATTATCGATAGATATGTACTTTCTGGATCATGGGTAAAGCGAGTTTGGAAGGCTATGATAGAATCTTGTGTAATGCTATTTTTGTGTGTGGTTGTAAGACTTCTTGTTTCGGTGATGAGTTCTGCCATTTCATACATGGCTTTTTTATTTTTGGAAGCAATGTCTTTGTAAAAAAAAATTTAGCGCCATTGAAATTGTTGGCAGCGGAATTTTGAATCTTGTCAAGATATAACGCATCATGGATTATTTTATGAGATATAGGAATGTATCCCATAGGAGGCGTATCTATATTTGCAACTGCTTTCGATAATTCTTGAGCTTTGATAGAGTCCACTCCGAGTGTGGTGATGAGATGCAAGTACAGTGCATTCGCACATTTTTGATTCCATACCGTGAGAGGTTCATTTGTGTTACCGGAATAAAAAAAGAGAACAAATATCACGGTTATTTGGAGCAGCTTAATGTCTTCATCAGATAATGTGATGGAATCTTCATAACGACGAAAGAAATTAATCAAGACAGGAACATTCATGGCGGTTCGTGTTACGTTGTGGACATATACAAAAAGTGCTGTCGTTCTTTGGGTGAGGTCTCTATTTTGTTGAATGATATTTAGATAATTTTCAGAATAATGATTTTGATAGCTCCAAGTAAAATGCGATTCGATGGGATCCCTCAATTGGATCACTGGACTGGATGATATTGCGCTATTTTTTCTTTTGCGAGTGTGCGTCATGGTATTAGTCTTTGAATCAAAAGAAATTGAGTTATTGCATGTGTACTTTTAATGTGCGCTAATATTGATCTATTTAGCAAATTTTGTCAAGTAATTGTTTTTAAAATGTACTTAAATTTAACTCACTTTAAAAAGGTCTGACTTATTGAATAAATAAGGATATTCATCTCTAAAAAATTTGGTTAACACGCTTTAGGCCTTGCTTGTAAGATGTTACCATAGCAGCCAACGTGATCATCGTTAAGGAGATTTAGTATGAATGACAAGGACAAACATAAAACACCTGCTAAACCGCATGATGTCATTAATGAGTCATCAGAAGAATCCTTTCCGGCGAGCGATCCACCCTCTTGGGCTTCTCAAAAACATGGTGGCAGTATGCCGCAAAGCGAGTTACATATGACAACAACAAAGATAGTTTATGCAAAAAAAGTACAACATACATTGAATGTGAATGGCGTGGAATATCATTATTTCAGCTTGCCTGAGGCAGAAAAGGCGGGTTTACAAGGCTTGTCTCATTTGCCGGTGACATTAAAAATTTTGTTAGAAAATTTAATTCGTCATGAAGATGGGTTGACGGTAACCCATGATGATATCAAAGCAGTAGTAGACTGGCTTAAAGATAAAAAATCAGATCAGGAAATTGCATTTCGTCCAGCACGTGTTTTGATGCAGGATTTTACAGGCGTGCCTGCGGTAGTGGATCTTGCGGCTATGCGTGCGGCCATTAAAAAATTAGGCGGCAATCCTGAAAAAATTAATCCGTTATCCCCAGTTGATCTTGTTATTGATCACTCGATTATTGTCGATCAGTTTATTCAAAAAGATGCTTTTGAAATTAATGCGGCCATGGAGATGGAGCGCAATTACGAACGTTATGAATTTTTACGCTGGGGACAAAAAGCGTTTCAAAATTTTCGTGTGGTGCCGCCTGATACCGGGATATGTCATCAAGTTAATTTGGAATATTTGGCAAAAGCGGTATGGTCACATGATCTTTCTACTAAAAAATATGCGTATCCTGATACACTCGTGGGTACCGATAGTCACACCACCATGATTAATGGTTTAGGTGTATTAGGTTGGGGTGTCGGTGGTATTGAAGCGGAAGCGGCTATGTTGGGTCAGCCTATTTCTATGCTGATTCCTGAAGTCATCGGTGTTAAGTTGACTGGAAAACTGCGTGAAGGTATTACTGCAACCGATCTTGTGTTAGTGGTGACACAATTGTTACGTAAGAAAGGTGTGGTTGGTAAATTTGTCGAGTTTTTTGGAGCAGGGCTGCATGATTTGCCGATTGCCGATCGTGCGACAATTGCTAATATGGCACCTGAATATGGTGCAACCTGCGGCTTCTTCCCTATTGATGATGCAACGCTTAGTTATTTACGTTTAACAGGACGTGATGAACAAACGATTGCACTGGTTGAAGCGTATGCGAAAGCGCAAGAATTATGGCATGATCCTAAAAAACCAGATTCTCAATTTACTGATATTGTTGAATTGGATTTATCGACGATTCAGCCATGTCTTGCAGGTCCTAAACGTCCGCAGGATCAGGTTAAATTACCGGATTTAGTGGGTTCCTTTGAGAAGCTGCTCGTAGATAGTAAGCGTGAGCAGGAAAAATCAAAAGCTTTTAAGACTGAGAGTGGCATTGATTTACATCACGGTGATGTGGTGATTGCGGCCATTACGAGTTGTACGAATACCTCAAACCCAAGCGTATTGATTGCAGCGGGTTTGGTTGCAAAAAAAGCGGTTGAAAAAGGTCTTAATCGTAAGTCATGGGTCAAGACTTCTTTTGCTCCAGGCTCACAAGTCGTAACTCGTTATCTCGAAAAAATTGGGTTACAAAAATATTTAGATGAAGTCGGTTTTACATTGGTGGGTTACGGTTGTACCACCTGTATTGGAAATTCAGGTCCATTACCGGATGATATTTCAAAAACGATTGCAGAGCATGATTTGACGATGTCTGCTGTTCTTTCGGGGAATCGTAATTTTGAAGGTCGTATTCATCCGCAAACGAAAGCAAACTGGTTAGCATCGCCGCCTCTAGTCGTGGTTTTTGCCTTAACAGGAACGGTATTAACCGATTTAACAAAAGAGCCTATTGGTAAAGGAAAAAATGGAGAAGCGGTTTATCTAAAAGATATTTGGCCATCCAATGCGGAAATTGCGGCTGAAGTGACTAAAATCACCGGCAGTATGTTTAAAGAAAGTTATTCGAATATTTTTCATGGCAGCGAAGAATGGCGCGCAATGAAAGTGACGGATGCAAAAACATATGAATGGCAGCCGGATTCTACCTATATCCAACATCCACCTTTTTTTGATGGTATGAAAGCGCAGCCTGAAAAAATTAATGATCTTAGGTCTGCTAGAATATTAGCATTGTTAGGCGATAGCGTAACGACAGATCATATTTCACCGGCGGGTTCCTTTAAAGCAGACAGTCCTGCTGGAAAATATTTGCTTTCAAAGGGCGTTGCTATCAAAGACTTTAATTCTTACGGCTCTAGACGTGGTAATCATGAAGTGATGATGCGTGGTACTTTTGCAAATATTCGTATTAGAAATGAAATGGTGCCAGGTGTTGAAGGCGGATTTACAAAATATATTCCTGATGGTGAAACGCTTAGCATTTATGATGCAGCAATGCGTTATCAACAAGCGAATATCCCTACAGTGGTTATCGCAGGTAAGGAATATGGAACAGGATCCTCTCGTGACTGGGCAGCAAAAGGGCCTAAGCTTTTAGGTGTTGGCGCGGTGATTGCAGAAAGTTTTGAGCGTATTCATCGTTCAAATCTGATTGGTATGGGTATTATGCCGTTAGAATTTACGGATGGTGCGACAAGAAAAACGTTGAATATCACCGGATCTGAAAAAATTGATATTCTGGGTATTACAGAAACGATGAAGCCGCGGGCAAAAGTGAAGGCTGTGTTACACCGTGATGATGGTTCCAAACTGGAAGTCAATTTACTTTCGCGTATTGATACATTGAATGAGTTAGATTACTACAAAAATGGCGGCATCTTGCAGCATGTGATTCGGAGTATGTTAAAGGGATAGAACCTTTTCATCCCTGTCATTTCCGCGCAGAAATGACAGGGTTTTAAAATTGAGTACTTGATAAACAGGGCGGCCGCACGTCATTTGCATCATAATTACGTTTTTTTTATCCAGAAAATATGCTTTAATTGCACACTGTCAACGTCGGTCATGACCGTAAAAAAGGTTTTCCTTATGTTTCAATGTGTTAATTGCATAGTGCTACCCATTAGCCTTTGCTTGATAGGCATTGTCTTTGCGGTACTCATTTTTGCCTTGGTAAAAAACCGTCAATCGACAGGTAGCCATGTTGTGCATTTTCATTCTAATCTGGGGCTTGAATTGATCTGGACAACACTTCCTTTTTTAATCGTAGTAGGACTAGCAGCTCCTTCAATTATTCAATTTTTGCATGCGCATGTATAAAAAAATTTTAATGAACGTCGCAAGGTATTAACAGCATGAAGTCATTGATATTCGATTATATTGAATTGTGCAAGCCGCGAGTTGTTCTCCTTATGATTGTGACATCCATTGTTGGAATGTGCTTAGCTCCCTCGGCTTCATTTCCTATCGTTCCTTTAATTGTCGGTAATTTAGGTATTGCATTGGTTGCAAGTGCTGCTGCAGCTTTGAATCATGTCGCAGATCAACATATTGATAAGTTAATGAAGCGCACCGAGCATCGTCCTATTGCACAAGGAAGAATTTCAGTTAAGCAAAGTCTTTGTTTTGCAAGTATTTTGGCAATAGCAGGAATGCTCATCTTAATTATTTTCATCAATCCTCTGACAGCTGTTTTGACATTTGCCTCGCTCATTGGCTATGCCGGTTGTTATACACTTTATTTAAAGCACGCTACTCCTCAAAACATTGTTATTGGAGGTCTGGCAGGTGCCATACCACCTCTGCTAGGCTGGACGGCCGTTACAAATACTCTGAGTCCTGAAGGTTTATTATTGGTCTTAATTATTTATGTTTGGACGCCGCCACATTTTTGGGCATTAGCCATCGCTCGATTGGAAGATTATGCGAAAGCAAATATTCCAATGCTGCCCAATACGCACGGGGTAGCTTATACAAAATTAAACATATTGCTTTATACGATTTTACTGGCCTGTGCTTCATCATTGCCTTATGCAACGCATATGTCAGGTATGATTTATTTTGTGGGTGTCAGTTGTGCGAACATGGTCTTTATTTATTACGCACTTAAATTGTATTTTCGCACTGATCAAGCGATTGCCATGCGAACTTTTTACTATTCCATTCACTATTTAGGTATTGTATTTCTTTTATTGCTTATTGATCATTACATTTAGCTTGTCATGAATCCAACATAGAGCAGAATCACTCCAAACATTAATCCAAATAAGCTAAAAAGAAAGGGAATCAATTCAATGTAGCGTGTCATAAGTGCTTTCCACTGTCGTACAAAAATAACTCTAAAGCAGCCCGCCAGCAGCATCGATAATCCTACAACGGTAATGACCATATCCCAACAAGCGCCAAAACAATCAATAAAGAGAAGAGATAAGCTTCCAAAGATGACGGGTAGAACGCCGCCCATGATGTAGCCTGTTTCAGATTTAACCAGATTTTTTGCCATAACAAGTGCATCTTCAAGATTAAATAAGATACCTAATGATAAAATGACAGAAACTAAACCAAACCAGCGAGCAAACATGAGATAAGTCATCATTTTCGTCCTTTTAAAAATGAATTTTAACTTCATAAAATGGTAATAATATACTAGAATGTCGCCCATAGAAAGACTAGGGCAGTATGAGTGTAAATGATGCAGAGAATATCAATGAAGAAAATTGCTTTCACACAATTCAGTAAATGCTTGTTTAAATTTGGGATCTTTTTATTTCCACTGATGTTATTAGGCGGCTGTAACGAGCACCTCGTGGGCATGCTTGATCCAAAAGGCCTCATTGCGCATCAAGAACATAAATTGTTCTTCGATACCTTAGCCTTGATGTTAATTGTGGTGTTGCCTGTTATTGTGATGAGCATCACCTTTGTTTATCACTATCAAATTTCCCACCGTATTCGTGATTATAAACCCAATTGGAGCCATAGCTATTTTCTAGAATCCCTCTGGTGGGGTATTCCTTGTATCATTATTGTGATCCTTGCCACCATTACCTGGAAAAAAACGCATGAAATGGATCCTTACAATAAAATCCCAGGGATAACAGGCACTCCATTAGTCGTTCAAGCGATTGCCTTACCTTGGAAGTGGCTATTTATTTATCCGCAACAAGGGATTGCAACGGTTAACTATCTTGAGATTCCGGTGGGGCAAGAAGTGGAATATTGGATTACCGTGGATAATGTCCCGATGAGTGCCTTTTTTGTTCCTCAATTAGGCAGTCAAATCTATGCAATGGCGGGGATGCGTACCCGTCTGCATTTAGTAGCAGATACTGTTGGCGTCTACGATGGAATGAATACCCAATTCAATGGCGATGGTTTCTCAGACATGCATTTTGAAACGCATGTGGTGGAACCTGCTGAAATGCAACGTTGGGTGAATGATGTTAAAAAATCATCTCATTCACTGACAGATGCAGCGTATAAAGAATTGTTGCATCCAACCACTGCAGATAAACCCAAATTTTATAGCAAACCCGTGCCTGAGTTATTTAATCATGTGTTAATGACATATATGAATAGTTCTGGGCCATTGCATCCTCGTAATAATCAGCTCAAATTTCAGTAGAAGGAATCACCATGTTACAAAAGTTATTATTCGGTAATCTAACTTTAGATGCCATTCCTATACATGTGCCTATTCTTGTAGGTACAGGTGCCATTTTGGGTGTTGTTGTTGCAGCAATCTTGTTGCTTATCACTATTAATCGTAAATGGAAGTATCTGTGGGATGAATGGATCACTTCTGTCGATCATAAAAAAATTGGCATTATGTATTTAATACTTGCAATGGTGATGATGTTACGTGGTTTTTCCGATGCGATTTTAATGCGTTCGCAGCAAGCATTAGCGGCAGGTCATGCTGCTGGTTATTTGCCGCCGGAACATTACGATCAAATTTTTTCAGCGCATGGCGTCATTATGATCTTCTTTGTGGCAATGCCTTTTATGTTTGCATTGTTAAATATGGTGGTGCCATTACAAATCGGGGCTCGGGATGTTGCGTATCCTTATCTTAATTCCATCAGTTTCTGGCTAACCTTCGTTGGCGCTATGTTATGTAATTTGTCCTTGTTTGTAGGTGAATTTGCAAGAACAGGCTGGCTTGCTTATCCACCTTTGTCAGAACTTTACTATAGCCCTGATGTGGGTGTTGATTATTATATTTGGTGTCTGCAAATAGCGGGGGTAGGCACTTTATTAGCAGGCATTAATTTTATTGTGACTATTTTTAAAATGCGTTGTCCCGGCATGACTTTAATGAAAATGCCGATTTTTGTCTGGTCTGCTCTTTGTGCCATGATTTTAGTTGCTTTGGCTTTCCCCGTGCTAACAGTTTCATTAGCATTATTATCTTTTGATCGTCTTTTTGATATGCATTTCTTCACTGATTATGCCGGTGGAAATAATATGATGTATATCAATTTGATCTGGGTATGGGGTCATCCTGAAGTGTATATTCTTGTTCTCCCTGCCTTTGGTATTTTTTCTGAAGTAGTTGCAACTTTCAGTAAGAAGAAATTATTCGGTTATACCACCATGGTATGGGCAATGGCCGTGATTACTTTCTTATCTTTCATTGTATGGTTACATCACTTTTTTACGATGGGAGCGGGTGCTGATGTCAATGCATTTTTCGGTATTGCGACGATGATCATTGCCATACCTACAGGTGTGAAAATCTTTAACTGGCTATTTACGATGTACAAAGGTCGTATCCTGTTAGCAACGCCGATGTTATGGGTGATTGCTTTCTTTACCACTTTTGCTATAGGCGGTATGACAGGAGTGATGATGTCTGTACCTCCGATCGATTTCCAGGTTCATAATAGTTTATTTTTAATCGCACATTTCCATAATGTGATTATCGGTGGTGTATTATTCGGGTACTTTGCAGGAATGATTTACTGGTTTCCCAAAGTATTTGGTTTCCGGTTGGATGAGCGATGGGGGAAAGTGTCGTTTGTTTTCTGGGTTTCAGGCTTTTACCTTGCTTTCATGCCTCTCTATATTTTAGGGTTAAGCGGGGTCATGCGTCGTATTAATCACTATAGTGATACGATGTATCAGCCTTATTTTATTGCGGCCGCATTAGGCGCAGTACTTATCTTTATTGGTATTGGCGCTCAAGCTATACAGCTGATCGTCAGTATAAAAAATCGACGTGCTTTGCGTGATGTGACTGGTGACCCTTGGGATGGCCGTACATTAGAATGGTCTCTTTCGTCCCCTGCACCCTTTTATAATTTTGCTTTTACACCGACTGTTCAAGAGATTGACCAATATTCTCTGGATAAAGAAAAGAAAAAGAATCTACATTCGCACGAGATGCACTATGAACCGATTCACATGCCGAAAAACACATCGATCGGATTTATCGCAGCGATGTTTGCAGGTCTAGCTGGATTTGCAATTATCTGGCACATGTGGATACCAGGCATTGTAGGTTTTGTTGGAATGGTCGGTGTTTTAGTCGCACGCACCTTTATGACAAATATTGATTATTATGTTCCTGCTGAAACTGTCAAACAAACAGAACTAGCACATTTGAAGGAGATCGCTCATGCACGCTGAAGCTGCCATGGCAAACGAGCATCATCATCACGTAAATACGGATGCAACTGATGTATTTGGTTTTTGGTTATACATCATGACGGACTGTATTTTATTCGCCTGTTTATTTGCGACGTTTATTGTCTTAAATACCACAGGGATGGGTGCGCCCACGCTGAAAGGTCATTTAAATTTACATGATATTTTGATCGAATCACTTTTTTTGTTGGCCTCTAACTTTACTTTTTGTTTAGCGGTTCTGAACTTAAACAAAAAGAATTTATTGAGACTGCAAGGATGGTTATTCGTAAGCTTCTTGTTAGGTGCAAGCTTTGTTTACATGGAAGTCACTGAGTTTTTTCATTTAGCGAAAGAAGGTTTCCGTTGGGATCTGAATGGCCAAGTGTCTTCATTCTTTACCTTAGTCGGTACCCATGGTTTTCACGTTTCAATTGGGTTGCTTTGGATTTTGTTAATGATCGTTCAAATGCCTATATTAAAAATGAACGATGTTGCAAAACGCCGTATGACATATCTAGGCCTATTCTGGAACTTTTTAGATATCGTATGGATTTTCGTATTCACAATAGTATACCTGACGGGGGCGATCTAAAATGGCTCATCATGAACATGAATCACAACCAGATTTTGGTACCGGCCAAAAGAAATTAAGTGTTTATACCTTTGGCTTTATCGGCTGCATCGTTCTCACCGTGTTTGCATTTTGGGTTGTCCTTGAGGGGCATTTCACCAAAGCTCAAGCATTTAGCTTGATCTATACAGCAGCGATTATCCAATTCATCATTCAATTGGTTTGCTTCTTAAGATTAAATGCGCAAACCGAACAAGGGAGAACAAATATTCTAACCTTTGTGTTTACAGGTGTCATATTAGTGACAATTATCCTGGGTTCTTTGTGGATTATGTGGAACTTAAATTATTTCATGATGAATTAATAAACCATCATCTGACGGCAGTTTTTACTCATTTCAATGTGCACTTTCTAAGGATGGATATGAATTGTATGTAGCTCATTCTGATGTATGTTATGCGGGTGTGTGTTGAGGTTTGGAAGAAAATTATCGGCCTTTTTTTAAATTAGTATCCCTAGGGTTTTGATAATTTTCTAATGCCTTGCCTAGGCTACTTATCTTTTTTGCCATTGATTTTTCTTTTGCACTATAAAAAAGCCCCGCAGAAGTGCCAGCCAATATCAATCCTGCTCCTAAAGTAAGTCCTAAGGCTAGACTCAATCCTCCGGTCCATGGAATAGCTACAACACTGTAAATAATAATCGCTGTCAGAGCAATTAAACACAATGTGCCGTAAAATTTCTTATATTTGCTGGAAACTATACCAACTGTTTGACTCGCATTTTTTGCAAGTTTTCCAATAAGAGCCGGATTCGACGGATCTTTAAGCACTGCTATAGCATAGACTATCGACCTGGCGAGTTTTGATTTTTCATCTAGAGTGAGGGGAGTTTTTTCTGAGTCTGAAGATGCAAGTTCCTCGTATTCCAAATACGCATCGTAGGCATATTTTTGTAATGTTTCATAGGGATTTGGAGGTCTTTTTCCATTTATCACTTCTTCATCTTGCCAAGTTGCACAAGTCTGTAGTTGTTTTGCTAATAAGGGTACAAAATTTTCAAAATGCAATCGATTAGGATGTTTTCTAAAAGATCGCGAGACGGTAATTAAAGCGGCACCTTGAGCAAGAAAATCTATACAGCCTTGTTCACGATAAATATAGCTAGAATCTAATCTTATTTCGCTTTGAAAATCAATGCCCTCACGATAATCGTTTTGAATAGTCAAATATTTAAAAACTTCTTCACCGTATAATTCCTTTAATTTCTCTAATAATTCATCTTTTGTCATAAGAACACTGGGTGCCTCAACTTCTGAAGAATTGTTAGGAGTGGTATCATCCGTTTCAATATCCTTATTTGCAGCATTATTTATAAAAGCATTTGGATCAGCCACAGCTGTAACCAACATTGCTAATAGCATTGTTTTTAAAAATCTCTCTTCAAGCTCATCTTCAGGACCTACAACGGCGTCTTCTACATCTTCAGCCTCTTGTAATAGCCTTGGTTTTACCATAATAACCACCTTTTAAAAGCGTTCTACAACACATTTAAAGCATAGGTTATTAAATAAAGGTTTGTGTAACTACTAGCTCTTTGTATTTATTGACATATTAATTAAACACTTTAACCGCCGTCCCCAATTCACACACGGACAGCTTTTCATCCCCATCCATTTTATAATCCGGAAGTGTAATTGAAGTTTTTAATTCGGCTGCATGGGCTAATGTGATACTGAAAATAAATATAAATAATAATTTCAACATAAGAGTATCCTGATATTTGTTTATTATATCGTTATTTTAAATATTGCAAATGCAATTGATCAACTTGTTGTTGTAGATGATCTAAGGTTCCATCATTTAAAATAATATCATCAGCGGCTTTTAATCGTTGTTCACGCGACACTTGAGACTCTATAATATTTTTAATTTCTTGTTCTGAAAGCGAGTCTCTTGCTTTTGCTCGATGGAGTTGGTGTTCAAGAGTGGTATCAACCACTAATATGCGATCAATTAATGGGTTTGGCATGGTTTCAACGAGCAAAGGGATTACGACTATACAATATTTTGACTTGGTTAATTGAATTTGTCGTTTTGCTTCAGCGCGAATGAGCGGATGGAGTAATGCTTCAAGCCACGATCGCTTCAAAGGATCTTTAAAAACTTGTTTGCGCAATTGAGCGCGATCGAGTGTTTTATCGGGTAGTAAAATAGTATCACCAAATTTATCTATAATTGCTTTTAACGCAGGTTGACCGGGCAAAGTCACTTCACGCGCCAGTTGATCCGTGTCGATAATAGGAATGCCTTTTTCTGCAAATAACTTGGCAACCGTTGATTTCCCGCTGCCAATCCCGCCTGTTAAGCCGATGACTAACATAAGGGTCACAACATCAGTGTATTCAAATAAAGATGTAAAATATCACCACCCCAAATGAGACTGATCCAGCCAGCGACTGCCAGATAAGGACCAAAAGGTAGGGGGATACTTTTATATTGGCGTTTAATCATCATATGTGTTAAACCAAAAATCATGCCAATGAAGGAGGCTAAGAGAACAATAAGAGGCAGTTGCTGCCATCCTAAATAAGCGCCTAAGGCGGCTAGAAACTTATAGTCACCTTGCCCCATTCCGATTTTGCCCGTAATAAGTTTAAACACCCATTGCGTGAGGGCAAATACAAGATAACCCGCAATCGCACCAATAATGGCATCATGACTATTCGTGAACAGAAAGTATATGCTTCCTAATAAGCCTAGCCAAAGTAAAAGCAGCGTCAACTGGTCCGGCAGCATGTGATGATCTAAGTCAATAAAGGTTAAGCTAATCAAAATCCAGGTAAAGAGTAGGGCAGACACTGTTTGCCAACTGACCCCAAAACGCCAGGCAACATAGACTGAAGTGATGCAGCAAAGTAATTCAACCAGAGGATAGCGTATCGAAATCTTGGAGTGACAGTAGGCACATTTACCACGCAAAATAAAATAACTAATGATCGGAATATTGTGCCAGGGTTTGAGACCTTTTTTGCATTCTGTGCAATGAGAGAGTGGAAGGTATAGATTGAGTTTTTCTATATCCGTGGGCTGCGATTTTAATCCCAGATAGTGTCTGCATTCCTGATTCCAGGCATTTTGAATCATGCGAGGCAGACGGTAAATCAAAACATTTAAAAAACTGCCGATTAATAGTGCAAACAAGGCAACCAGCACTAAGAAGATACTTTGATTTTCAGTTAAAAAATTGAGAATATTCATTATATCGCAGTTCCTAACTTAAAAATGGGTAAGTACATCGCAATCACTAACCCACCGATTAAAACACCAAGAATGGCTATAATCAAGGGTTCTAGCATTTGGCTGCAAATAGAAAGTTCATGATCAATCTCTGATTCATAAATATTAGCTATTTTTTCTAACATCTTGTCTAAGGTGCCTGATTCTTCGCCAATTTTGATCATTGTTGTTAATAGATGAGGAAAGAAGAGCTGTCGTTGCATGGCTTGATGCAGCTGTTGTCCTTTTGTAATCTGTGATCGAAGTTTTAATATTATTTGAGCATAATAAGAACTGCCGTTGGCATAAGCGATCATATTAAGACTTTCACTGATTGGAATGCCTGCCGTATATGTCGTGGCGAGCGAGCGACAAAAACGGCTTAAGATAAGTTTTATGTATAACGTGCCAAAGTAGGGTAGTTGAAATCCTAAACGTTCAATTTGATATTGAAGAAAGGGAGAACGTTTTACGCAATGCAGTAGGAAGATAATGACAATCAAAGGGAATGCAAATATCCAGTAATCAGAACGGATAAAGTCTGATACATAAATAATGGTTCGTGTGAAAGCAGGTAAATCGCTATGCATGTTTTTAAATAATTCTGCAAAACGGGGGATGACTATCGTTAACATGATGAGAGTAACGCAGAGAGCGACAATTAAAACAATCGCAGGATAAATGAAGGCTCGCTTAATTTTAGCTTTAATGGCAAGTAAATTTTCTTTATGAAGTGCAATGCGGTCAAGTGCGAAGGCGAGTGTTCCAGATTGTTCTCCGGTGGATATAAGATGGCGAGTGAAAGTGTCAAAATATTGAGGGTATTTTGAGAGGCATATAGAAAATGCATGACCCGCTTCTATATCTATTTTAATTTTCATGAGGATTTGACGAAATATTTTATGGGATTGAGTATGGTAGAGGATAGTGAGTCCTTGAATGATAGGGATTTGTGATGAAATTAATGTGGATAGTTGGCGAAAAAATATCACCATCGTTAAAGATGGAATAGAGTTGTTTAATTGAGTCGTTAGATATTTGCCGAAATTTTTCATGGTTATCTCTTTTAAGAACTACCTAGAAGATGCTTTTACCGCATTGTGAGCTGAGACATACCCACAGATTTTGCTTAGAATTCCCCTCTCCCGCCCACGAAATGATACAAGAACAACCCTTTTGAGTGCGGGAGAGGG
>BMAG01000014.1 GCA_014132595.1 Gammaproteobacteria bacterium
ATTTTTATCTTCATAAACATTCATCGATGAACTATTATCTGAGCGGGTGTTATTATTTTTTATTTCAACTCCGGCTCCAGTCGGATTCACCGTAATTCCTAAAATTTTCCAGGAACCGCCTTCTTTTATGAGTTGATATTCTACTGGTGTTTTTGCCCCCTCTTTTGAAGTTAATATTCCAGTTAAAGCTCCCGTATCATTATTTTCAATTTTTCTTTCGCTAAAAGAATAGCTTTCATTATTTTTTAAAGACGGATATTGATCTAAAAATTTTTTAAATTCATCAAGTGACGTCGCTTTTTGAAAATCTGCTGATGTATAGGAATAAGCCTTATAAATATCTCCCGCACGCAATGCATATAATTGACCTTGTACCGCTGCCACTAAACCACTGGTAGCATACATGACTAAAGTTAGTAATATCGCGATATAAACCACAAACCATGCAATAACACTCCCAATCACCATCATAGCTTTTTTAAACGTAGAAGGGTTTTGCGTCAATACTAAAGTCCTTCCTTCGCGATCTTCAAATTTATTATTCACAATAAATATCAAATCAATTAACGTCCAAAAACCAAATAAACCACCCGTCACTAACATCAAAAGACCGGTTCCTATTTTTTTGACATAAAATCGATGAATGCCAAAGACGCCCAGAAATAGACACAGGAAAAAAGCAACAACCGCAGATTTTGAGCTTACGCTTTGAGAAGTTTTCATACTAATCTCCCTATTACAATCACTGACGCCAGAACTTTTCAGCAGGATACCTTCTATTGTACTCTCAATTTAAATTGATAATGTAAAAATAACAAAAAAAGACCTAATAAGTAATTACAGTCTATTTTCTATCTACATCATTGCTGGTTTTTTGATCTCCCTCTCTTAAAGTTCCTCAAATTGTTGGACCTGTCATTCGTTTTTTTAACAAATCCTGCTACATTAAGTTTTTAGCTATTGAGAATGCGGAGCAAAAAAGGTGCTGACGACTTTATTAATTTTTATAGGCGCCGGAATAGGTGGAATTGCCCGCTACTGGATCTCCAACCTCACTTATGGATTATTAGGACGCGAGTTTCCTTATGGAACCTTGATCGTCAATATGAGCGGATGCTTTTTAATGGGATTTCTCTTTGTGCTCCTTCTCGAAAGATATAATGGCCTTGGAACACAATTACGACCTTTATTATTAATTGGGTTATTAGGCGGATACACCACATTTTCTTCATTCTCTTTGGAGACACTGAATTTATTTGAAAACGGCGCCTACGTGAGCGCCGCATTAAATGTTTTACTCAGCATGTTTCTTTGTATTGCAGCCACCTGGTTAGGCATTATCGGAGGAAGACAATTATGAAAACCATGAATGTCATTATTGTGAGAATTTACATTACTGAATCCTCAAATTTACTTACCGTCATTACAAATTACCTTAAAACAGAAGCTAAAGTTCGAGGCATTAGTGTTTTTCGCGCCATCAACGGTTATGGCGAAACAGGTAATCACTCCGCATCGTTAATTGATCTTTCCCTGGATTTACCGCTTTGTATCGAATTTTTTGACAGTAAAGATAAAATAGAACCTGCGTTAAATTATTTAAGTAAGATCATAAAACACGAACATATCGTGTATTGGGAAGCGAAAGCTAATGATTAAATTGAATAATCGGGTAATCGGACTCATCTCTAGTACCCTTATAAATAACTCGCATTATAAATAGAACTGTACCTTTTTAAGCCAAAATGTTATACTCCCGACCTTTTCAAAAATAACTCAATATTGGGGATTTCTTGTGATCTACTCTTGCGGACTCGATTTTGGCACCAGCAATTCAACTATTGGGGTCACAGACCGGGATGGATGCCGATTAATTGCTCTGGAAAATAACAAACCCACCTTACGCTCCGCCATTTTTTGTGATACCGAAATGAAACAATGGGTCTTTGGCCAGCAAGGTATACATTCTTATTTAGAAGGAATTCCCGGTCGTTTAATGATGGCATTAAAAACGGTATTAGGCTCCTCTTTAATGGATGATAAAACGGTTATTTTTAATGAATATATTCCCTACACAGAGGTCTTACGTCATTTCATTCAATATATTAAAAATAAAGCGGAACAAGATACTCAAACTGAATTAACCCATGTGGTTATGGGCAGACCTGTGCACTTCCATGATCATGATCTCGTAAAAGATCAGCAAGCACAAAGAACACTCGAAACACTTGCTCGTGCTGTCGGATTTAAAGAAGTTCATTTTCAATATGAGCCGATCGCTGCTGCTATGGCTTATGAAACAACCATTCAAAAAGAACAGTTAGCTTTAATCATTGATATGGGCGGAGGCACCTCTGACTTTACGGTGATTCGTCTGTATCCCGGGACAAAAACAGCCGATCGATCTAAAGATGTTTTATCCAATTGTGGTATTCATATCGCAGGAACGGACTTCGATCAGCGGTTAAGTTTGCATACCGTGATGCCGCTCTTAGGGATGGGCTCATTCATGCGTGGCTCAAGCTGCGATATAGAAATACCAGCCATGCTTTATCATGATCTCACTACTTGGCACACGCTCGGCAATTTATATACTCCGACACACATTGCCCACGTTCGCTCCATACAAACCATGGCATATAACAAAAACGCACTTGAACATCTCATTCATGTTTTAAAGATGCGCGCAGGACATCATATTCTTGATTCTGTTGAAACCGTTAAACAAAGCTTAAGCGACATTCAACAAGCACGCATGAATCTGTCCTTTATTGAAAATGATTTAGAAATAGAAATTTCGCGCAATACTTTTAATGAATCCATTGATGATCATATCAATCGCATTATTAGCACGATTAAAGAAACGATTCATCAAGCCAACGTTCAATTCTCAGAGATCAACGCTATTTTTTATACCGGCGGATCTACAAAAATTCCCGCGATTCGCGAAAAAATTAATTTGTTATTTCCACAAGCTGAAGTTGTTCAAGGCGATGCCTTTGGCAGCGTAGGGCTAGGACTAACCATCGATGCGCAAAGAAAATATAGTTAACAAACATTTTATTAAGGTGAAAGTATGAGTTCATCCCGTCAACAAGAAATGACCTTATGCGTTTATTTTAGCGCTGCGGATGAATCTATTCATTATCCTAATAAGAAAAACAAATATTATCCTTTTTATCCATTAGCCAGCATGTTAAAGCATTATACGCTAGAAAATGCTTCTCAAATTAAAATGGGATTTTCAGGCACCGGTTTAAGGGAGACTGCTTGGGAAGCTATTTATAATTGGCGAGGGATGCTCTTTGGCACAGGAATAGAAGAACAATGCCAAGAAGCTTATGCGAAAGTCATGCAGCTGCTCATGCGTGGAATCAAAGTAAAAGTCATTTGTTATGGAGCAAGCCGCGGCGGAATAGCAGCCTTGAGATTAGCACAATTGCTCGGTGCAATCGATGCGCATGTTTTGGAAGTCTTCCTTGTTCTTTTAGATCCCGTTCCAGGAAACTATTTTCTCACAACCCAATTAGATTTTCTTTCTCTCACTTTCACTAAACAACTCAGAGATTTGCGTAATTGCAAAAATATAAAAGAAATTGCAACTTTTTATGCAAACCGTCCTATTTTAGATAGATACGCCCATGCACCTTTAATACCTGCCTTTCCTAAAAAAAGCAAACTCACGCAAGAAGTGATTCCTGGATTTCATACAGAAATCCAAACGTCTTGCCCCACCAAAGGATGTAACATTTTATTAATATCACAAGATGATGATTCACCCAGCAATAAAGCTATTTTAGAACACTACGAAAAAACCGCCATAGAAACCAAAACACCTATTATCGTCAGAAAAAATCTAACATTTACAATGTTTGGCATTGCCCCACATAGAGAGAACTGGGATTGGTACGTTTTGTCTAATAAAGAAGGCCTGTTAGATAAATTGCCTTTTTCAGAAGGCGTCATTTATCGCCATAATGATTTATTCACTCCTGATTTAATTGAAATATTGAAAACAGGTCATGCTTGCATAGGCGATATCATTTTAACAACCTCCCAGGCAAATAAATATTTTACTGTAGCCAGTGTATTCAGCGTATTAACATCATGGGGCGTGCAATTCGCAAAAAATTTGAACGTAGAATTTAATCAATTAGTAATCAATGTCAATAACATTCACAGAGAAAAAAATATCAAAGTTCGTCAAAATAACGTTTTCACTTTTTACAAAAAAATAGATTACACTTTACTGCTTGCTTATCAAACAGCAAAAGAAAAATTAATAGAAGAAAATTCCTCCCCAATACAGTCAAAAAAATCACAACCTCGAAAAACATTCAGAAAAAATTGCCACTCATTTCCAGACAAAAAAACAATAATAACCTCTTTAGAAAATACCGACTTCCTAAATGCAAAACATGAAAAGCTGCATAAGCAATATCATCATGTTGAATCAAAGCATCAACCAAGTCCTATGCTGCATATAGCAGATAGCTCTCAAAAAGTCCAATCCTCGGATCCTCAGAAAATTAAATCAAATCGTTTTAATGCAGCCGCTTCCCAACAATTATTAACTACTTACATGGAAGAAATAAAAAAATCGATGACCGATCAAAGCAAACTTGGCAGAAAAGGCTCTATTTTAACCGCTTATTTGAAAGAACTAGAATCTAACGCCAGCATCACTACCGAACATGACCTAACAAATGCGCTCAGAAATATCATTGCTCTGACTCTACAAAGAGATAGAAATTGTTTTTCATTTTTTTCTACAACAACCTCCGGATATGCCGCATTAACACTACTTCAAAATGATCGCTTTGAAACTTTTAAGGAAATTATTTTCGGCAACGCTGATCCCACGACACTTCATTATGGCGCTTTACGAGAATTTGTTTATGGAGAAAACCATAAAGCTGATTTTTACATGAGAAATCGATTTTTTACATACGAAATTTGCGAAAAATCCAACGGGCGACATACCTTATTAGCCGATCATTATACGAATTTTTTATCCCGCTCCCGATATTAAAAATAAAATTCCTTTTATTTTGGCAGCTTCTTAACATCTGGATTTGCAGAATAAGCCTGTAATATTTCCTCGACTAACTGATCCACGACACCCAGCGCACTCGCTTCTTCAATGACACCCTTCTGCTCTTTTAAAACAGCAAGTCGGGCTTCAATCAGCGATTTCACAGACCCGTTCGGGAATAAATTAGCCAGCAATCGGCGCGCTTCCGCAGGCGTTAATTTTTGATAAAGTTTATTACGTACATGCACATCTTCCGCAGTCGTACTAAATGCCCATAATTCTACAGGGCCTAAAGTACTTGTTAATAATTGGGTGTTGATACCGCCTTTCGTCGAAAATTGCGCGAGGAAAGTTGCACCGCCTTCACGCGGTCCATGCACACGTGTTTTAAGTGCAACACGCGCCGTTTCTGATAAGCCAAAAATTTCCGTTGAACGTTTAATTGCCTGCTCTGGGCCTGCATCCATAATAAAAATAGAAGTTGCAAACTCAACCATCACGGGATCAAAATCTTCAAGTGCTTGCGAAATCAATGCAATTTGAACATTCCATTTTCGGCCTTCGCGCATATCTAAAATAACCTGCTCACGCACAGCACGCGCTTTAGAAGTACGATGGAATTCATCATAAACAAGCCGCTTAGGATCTTCTCTAATCTCACTAATGCGACCACGATGATATTCTTTGTAAGCTTCCGGAAAATCCGTCAAAACATCTTCCGTTAAATAATAACTACGACCTAAGACATAACGCCCTAACATATACATCACAGCCGTTTGGCGATCGGCCGCGTCGCCGCCGCTTTTTGCAACCTCATCCAGATCCAGTGATACAATACGAGCATCGCCAATATCAAATCGCGTAATACCTGAAATAATAGGATATTCACGCACCGCACTGGATATCATACGGCTGAATGCTTGAATCAAAGGCTCGCCCGTAGGCGCTTTTACTAAACCATATAAATCTTCTACAGACTGCGAACGAACAATCGCCGCCACATCGGGTAATAATGGCATTGCAAATCGCTGAGCAAGTAATGCCTCATGATGAAACCCTGCTAAAAATATTGCATCCGTCACTTCCCACCATGTCGTATGCTCATCCAGCACAAAACCAATTTCATTTAAAATATCATCAACAATATGTTCTACACCTTTCGTATAAAGATGAGGCTTTCCATCATCCGCAAGATATTTATAGATTTCATCGACAATCAATCCAGCCATATCTGAAACACCGTCATAAGGTCTTTCAGCACCGACAGGTGTTGCTAATAACGTAATAAAGTTCACCAAAAATCCACGTTCTTGCGCCGTGGGATATCGGCTTCCTAATTGTGTATCAAAGGGATTAATCGCATAGTCTTGCGTCATACGAAGACGATGATAGGCAACCCAATGCTTATTCGCCGCAGGCAGTGCTTCTTTTAATAAAGAAATAAGCCCGCTGCTAGAAGGACCAATATCGATAATAGCAATACGAGGCAGCCTTTGAATTCCGCCAGACAAACAAAGGGCTAAATTGATCGAGTTAGACAAAACGGATTTACCAGAGCCTGGTCTTGCATACATCAAATCAATCCATGTCGTTTGCTGCGCAGATCCAGGTTGATAAGGCCAAGGTTTTCCATCCGGCGAACGTAATAGAACCGCACCATGCTCCCAAGCAGATGCAGGCCTTGCAAAAGGCAGCATATAAACCACATCCGATAAAGGAGCCACCGAAGGAGTTGCCACACTCGATGCACTAAACCCTAAAACACTCGAGACTACTCCTGCAAATGCATCACCTGCTACTTCAGACACTTCACAAGAACCCCAACCTTGCACAGCTTTAGCAAGCTCCGCGGCGCGTGTTCTTAATAAACGAATATTTCCCTCAGGCGCCCATGTTGCAAGACACACCTGTAACTTAATGACCGCATCATCCGTATTGACCTCCGTATTTCGCAGCATCTTCGCTGCATCATGTACTAGTGCATTATGCGCTGAGGTCCAGCTTAAAATAGCAGCCATTGCAGATTTAAACCGCATAATACCAAAACCGCCGCCTTCAATTAAAAAAGAAATACGCCATGGAACCTGAGTTGGCAAAGTTCTTGAAAAAAGATTCATAAACGATTTTAATTCTTGCGGAAACAGATCAATAAAAAGTGGTGTATAAATTCGATCGCCAACACGAACCGTTCGCAGATCTATAGTCACCGCATCACGAGGAAAAACTTGCCGCGACAAGGGTGGCCACATCAACCCTGACATTTCATTTGCAAGCGGCCGCGCTTCATGAACAGGAATGGGATCACCGGGCAACGACGCGCGCCAATTTTTATCTGTAAAATCTGGATCCGCCGAATAACGTATCGCATAAGCCGCATCATGCACTTCCAATAATTGAGAGCGAATGCTCAAAGCATTCAAATCATTGACCATGGCCCTGACAAAAGAAGCGTGACTTTCACGTAAATCGGGTATAGCTGCTATCAGGTTTTGTCCATTTAAAAAAGGCGGTATTTTGTTATCCCGAATCAGTTTTAATTTATCTTTCCTTGCGCGATCCCCTTGCTCACTCGTCAATATATAAGGCCGTGTCCACAAAACGAAATAAAGCTCTTCATGCGCACAAAACTTTGATAAATAATCCACGCGTTCTTTAAATAAATCATTTAATTCAAGATTTAATTTTTTAGCGGTTGCTTTTGCTGGCGCAAGAATATCGTCAATCTCAGTTTTGACCGTTGCTTTATCATAACTAAAATAAACTTGCACCTCATGGCCTGGACGTTTCAAAGAGGCCTGCAAACTCTGTGTCAAACCGGCATGAATTTGATCAAATTCTTCAACGCCTACAAGCCGTGTCACGCCAAAAACGCGAATCACTGAAATTAAAGAACCATCACGTGCAACAAGCGTGTTTGGATTATCTGCCGTTTCTAAATCACAATAAGATTCTACCGTTTGTTTCAACTCGGTGCTAAACCAGGCAAGAATAGAATCAACGCCATCGAGAATGGGATCTACTATGTTGCGCATATTTTACTGAACCTCCGCCGCCAACTCTTCTAAGGCTGCAGCTGCCCACGCTTCTAACTGCACTTTAAATTTGGTATAAGAGGGCAGCAAACGTAAATCCTTCAGGATAGTGTGTTTGGAGTCCGGATGTCCGGCCTCATATTCCAAAATCAACTGTCCCAATACAGAAGGATTACTGGTCCCAGCCCCATACTTATTTTCAATGGGTTGACTACGAAACTTAAAACTACGATAAATAGATTGCGCACTCTCTTGATAACCTGTGCCATTCCCCATTGCACAAAACAGAACATGGCAAAAACTATTAACCTCTGCTTGCGTCATTTCCGGCAAATAGATAAGTTGCCCGCCCCCCATCTCATCTAAGGAAATAGATTCAATGAATAAACACTGTGCGCAAAAACAACAAGCCGTAATCAAATTACTAAACTTGTTGTTTGCATAATTACCGTCAGCGTTAACTATTTCTTGATATTCCTTTGCCTGAAATCCGCAATATTGGCAAGTATAACTATCACGAACCATGATTTTTTCTGCAACTGGAAGAAATGCCTTATCTTCTCGGCGCCGAATAAAAATGCGCCAACCCATTAAGTTTACTGCCAGTTGAAGTTCATGCATATCTTTCCATCTTCATTAGAAGCTAGCGATACCAGAAATCGTTGCTTGTGTTCCACTTGAGCCAAACAAAGTTGCGCCTGTTGTTTTGAACACAGATGGGATGAAAAGCAACGCTGCAGCAATAAATAACATTGCAATCGGCACGCTGATTGCAACTTGAGTTGGGTTATCTTTATGCGCCTTAAATTTAACGATCGCGCCTACACCAAACCCCATTCCTGCAACATAGGAAGCTGCTGTTATCAAAGTTGCAATGCCTCTTAAGTTGGATTTTACGGTGCCTGCAACACTACCAATACCGACCGCACCACCGCCAGCCGCCGCAGCGCCGGATGCTGCCGCTAATACATCCGCACCAAAACAGAAACAGAAAACAGCTCCGCCAACTAATATAAGCGCCTTCTTCAGTGACAAACTCATCATCATGCTCTCCTTAGTTATTAATAAAACGTAAACTCCAAAACCACCTAAGCTCCTAATGCAAGTGTATTAAACACCATTTTTAGAAAGTCGTATAAATCGATACAAAGTATTCCCGCAATAATATGCGCTAATGCTTTACCCATAGTCCCTTGTTGACCACCTTGCCCGCCCAGCTGTGTCAACATGACCAACCCTCGAATAAATGAAATAGTACCAATTAATTGAACAATCATAAAGCTTGCTTTAATTAATTGAGCCCATGGCCCTGTTTGATCTGTTTGATAACCATAAGGAAATGGATTAGTCCAAAAGGTAGAAAAGCCGACCCGAACCGTTGTCGGCAAATAAAGTAATGCGGCACCCACACATAAATAAATCAAAGGTCCTTTTAATTGCGCATCACCCCCATGTGATCGCTGCTCGCCATATTTTTTTAAATGGAATATCCCATTAATGACAAAAAACATGCCCATCACATACGCAATGGCTGTGACAAGCCGCATCAAATTGGGAATGGTTTTACCTAAATTGGTGATAAATGTTGCTGCATTGAGATTGCCAACATTAACATTGAATAAATCAGCGGCGTAAGCAGAATTTATAAACCCAAAACCAACGAGAAATACTATAAAAAATTTCACTCTCTCTAAATTCTTTGCAGCAATTGTCGTTTTGGCCATTGTCATATGACTTCCTTCTATTCGCTGTCTAACCCATATGACAAGGTTATCACTTTATTGCCTGTATCAATTGCTACAATCCCATCATAAGGATCAATTTTTGTCACACGTCCATATCTTTTTAAATAATCTCCTTCAGCAACGGTTACCGTATCACCACCTTCCGACTTTAACCATGCTCTGCCGGGTATGATGGCTTGTACACTGTAAGCTATTCTGGGCTCTGCGGATCTAGATGGAACGTTATACATAGGGGCCGCTGCGTTACTCATGACGCCTGAGACTTGCGATTTACTCATCCCTTGCAATAATTGAGTAATTTGATTCAAATTTGTTTCTATGCGATTCACGCGCTTGTTAAGTTCTTCTATTTTTCCGCGTACGGCATTGGTCTGTGTTTCAGCATCTGCGATTTTTTGCGCATATTCCGTTTGTAATAAATTCATCATCGCCGTATTTTGTTGTTCTAATGCTGCCAATCTATCTTTCGTTTGTGCATCAACGGGCGCGGTTTGCATCGTCGTGACTGACGTCGTTGTTTGTATCGGTTGTGTCATGACCGATGGAGGCTGAGTGGTGGTTTGCGCTTGCATCTGACTCGGCGAAACCATTGGCGGCATAACCGGCTGTGTCATTGGACTCGTGGGCGGCATTCCATTGGTAGGAGCTCCGGGTAACGTTTGCACCGGAGCAGCTTGAACAGTTGCAGGCGGTTGAGTCGGTGCTACAGCAACCATTGCGTCAGGTTGTTGACTTTGCTGGAGAGGAGCAGAGACAGGTTTAGTTTCTACAGCAGGCGCTTGCGGCATCGTCGGTTGAGCAATAACAGGTTCTACAGGACGAGAAGGAGTTGCATTTTTGGCATTCGCTGCGGCCGGTGATGGTTTTGTTGCTTTCGGAGTAGCTGCTTGGGTGAAGTCAGTTGAAGGCGTCGTTGAGGCAGGTACTAATATTTTATAGACAACTCCTATTAAGATAATAAAAGCCACCACCCCCAAAACCTTCCTACGATTTTGAGTTAACTTTGTTAAAACGGCATCCTTGCTAAAACCTGCGGCAGCAGGAGCCGCTTTTGGCGTCTCAGGTTCAATATCATAGTTAACCTGATCATCTGAAAAATGGTATTCACCCTCTTCTTCATAATGCTCTTCTTTTTCATCAACCATTGTATTGCGCCCCTTGAAGTCTTTGCAATCTATCCTATACCCAAAAACTCTCTAAGAATATAGATGAATCCATTTGCAGGAATTCCTTCTACCGCAGTGAAGTCCTTCCTTTATACATCATGTAATCCACATCGCCTATTCTGTCACGTCAGAAACAAATAATATACCCAACCCTACGCCAGAATTCACCTTCACAGTGACAGGCATATTCACATAAGGCTGTACGATGCTCGTTAAATTCTGTCCTATCTGACCCAAACCAACGGCGATCTTATTACCTGGGCTCAATTGCGGATGCTCCGAGCTCGTACCAAAAATACCAGTCGTACTGGTACCCGCTTGAGTAATCGCGCTTGAATAACCACTTAAGAAGGAAGTAGCCATTATCGCACCATAGCGTTTGAGATAATGATAATCTACATTACTTGCCATAACGGTGCGAGCAGTATCTGGATCTATTGCAAATGCAGAAACATTTTTGGTTGTAATCCAGTCATCTTTATCAATTTGAGTGAAATTGATGCTCAATTTATCTTTACCGGTTGCAAGCGCAAGTTTACCAAGCAGTTTCGCACCTTTTAAAGGTCCTTGAACAATGGTTGCCATAATAGGCGTATCCGGATAATCGCTGTCAACTGTCGTTTGTAAAACAGCATAAGCTATCGTACCAGCTTTCACTAACGGTCGTTTTGGAGGTCCTTTTTCTGTCGTTTCAGCAGCTGCACCTGTTGCTGCTTTTGCTTCTGCGGTTTTTTCGGCACCTGTGGCGGCTGTTGGCGGTTTCTCTGATTCGCCTCCCTCATGTTTCATCACTGGTGCGCGCCAGGAAGCTAATAAGTTTTGTGCCTGACCTAACATCGCTGCCTGAAGTTGTTCAACCTTTTGTTGTTGATCAACGGTTGATTCAGTTTGCTTTTGTATTACCGCTTCTTTAAATTGTTCAGTGGGTACAGCAGGTGCTGTGGTCGCTGGTTTTCTTTCCTCAAGGGCGCGTTGTAATTTGGCAAAGTCCTCTGCACCTGGAACTACCGTCTGAGTTCCGGGAGCTGCTGCTGTTCCAAATGGTGTTAGCATGGCTTGATATTGCTGCAACAAACTGGCTGCTTCGTCAGGTGTCAGTAATCCTGCAGCAACAGCACGCTTTAACTCTTCTGCATAATCACTTAAAGATGCATTATTCGCTTGCAAATCCAACAAACGTTTTGCTTGGTCAGCAGCAGCTCCTCCTTTAGCAAGCATGGTTCCCAATAATCCAGAAGTACCAATAGCTGTACGCTGCGCCCTGCACAGTGCCAATATTTTTGAAGCGACCGCGGGTGTCATTTTCCCGTCTGTGACAAATTTTGTTAAAGTAGCTTCATATTGATTTAATGGCACATCTTTACAAGGTCTTTCGGCAAGCAGTTTTGCAACATCATTGGTGATCTCACCGCCTTTTGCCATTTGTCGTATCGCAAATGCGCCCTCTTTAGCAGCTTCATCCGCGTATTGCTGAGTATATTGTGCTAATAGCTGCGCAGCTGCTTCTGGCGAAAGCTTACCTTCTTTAACTAATTTTGCTAAATAAGCAGCATAATCGGCGGGTGATACTTTACGTTTTTGCATTTCTAGCAAATCGTTTGCGATGCCCAAGGGTAATTGCCCTGATTTAATCAACCCATCCATCGCATTCGCACTACTCGTCAGAAGAGCATTCGCATGCTGCTTTTTATATTTTTCCAGTAATAATCGAGCTTGCTCGGGTGTTAATTTTCCTTGTCTAACGAGTTCGTCTAAGGCAGCGGCATATTCTGCAACGCTCACATTCTTATTCGCAAGATCTGCTAAATGATCAGCATCTTTCTGTGATAGTTTTCCTGCTTTGACAAGAGCACGAAGATCATCGGCTACATTTGCATTCGCATCGCTGGGACATAAAACGGTACAATTTTGCCCCTCTTGAGAGCCTGGAACATTAATCAAGGTGGGAACCGCACTACCGCCTGAAATCTGAGCTTGTTGAACAGCCTGCGCATTGGCTTGTGCTAATGTCCGATAATATTCAGAGGATAATTGTTTGCTGCCAGGAACAGATTGCAACGCCGCCGGTGCTCCCGCCACTCGAGAAGGGCCTGTCGTCGCCTCTTCGCCTGCAAAAAGTTTAATACTGAAATAGATCAATACCACAACACCCACAAATGAGGCTAACAAAACCACCACGCGGGATTTGGAATCTGTGCCAGAAAAAATTTTGGGGAATTTAAATGCCATCAGAATCCCTCAACTTTTAATTCAATGGGCTGACCGTACTGAGAAATAAGAACGGAAGAACTCAGTTGTAACTCATACGCTATCATCCCATCAGGACTTGTCATTCGCCCTATGAAACCTGGCGAAAGAAGGGTGAAACGTGTTCGCAGAAACATTTTATCGCCTAGATACCAGCCTTGGCAATTCGCGCCTTTTATAATGAGTTGTTTACTTCCGGAAGGCGCAATTCCGTCCAGCACATCCAGTAACATTTGATCTGCACTATTTGGCAATGGGGTTCCCATCGGGATGTCTTTTGAATTGGGACCAATTCCTGGAACATGAATATCTGTTCTCGCATCGACCACACGTTGGCCAGGAACTAATTCCAATGTAATTGGGGTTGGTAAACCCATTAACCTCACCACAAGATCACTATCATCGTAAGGTGAAACCGCCTGGATCAAAAGAATATTACTTTTCCCATCCCACTGGGTATTCATGGCTTTTGCATCTCCCACATCAAAAGAAGCAATCGGCCAAGGCGCACCTGTAGAATCTACAAAAACAAGCGAGGTTACATGTTTTCGAGCCAAGCGAATCGCGGGAGGAGTTGCGCCCGGGGATAAATTAATCATGATTGTGCTAGAAACTGGTTTAGGCGGCACTGTCGGAGAGATGGAAGCTGCGCGCTGTGATTCATCGACAAGTTGATGCAATTTCACCACTTGACGAGGAGTTAAAGGTGAATTTTGTTGCACCATTGCATTAAATGCTTCATTCGATAGCGAGTCTGCAGCAGGTTGGGCCGGTGCCACTTTTAACATTTTGGCTTGAGATTGACTGTATGTCATCGGTGGAGAGATCACTTGGGAATCGCTATCATCAACGATCGTCAGCACTGGTACATGCCGATGCGAAGATACTGTGCGTACATTTGAAATGGGTGGATTTTGCATAACAGGTGATGAACTGGGCGCTCGTGCTTGCCCATTATTTTTTAACCAATTCTGAAACTTTGCCTCATTCTCCGCGGAGAATGCATTATCGGAATTAACTGCATCGACTTGTTCCGCGGCAGCAAATTCCCACATACTCAAGCACAGAACCAGCGTTGTTATAAAACCCACAACTTTATTCATTGTGTTTCGCCCTTATTTTCAGCAGGCTTCCCATTAGCATTAGCGACGACAATATTATCTATCACTATTCCATATAAATTATTCAGCGTAGATTCTCTGACGACTAACACTTGTAAATCAAGTGACTGCACGTATCCACCACTATAATTAATATTTAAAGGTATTTGTACCCACCAGCTATATTTTCTTTCTAATAATCCCTGGTTTATTATAAAAGGCGCGCCCGTAGGTTCGCCATTAATAAATAATTTGGAACTCATCACCGCAGAGTATGCTGCATAGCCATTCAAAAAAATTAAAAACCTTTTCCATCCATCTTGGGTAAAATAATGCTCATTTTTTTGAAGTTCGATCTTATAATTAATAAAATCATAATTAAATAATGCAGGAATGACTGTGCTGACCCATTGAATTAAATCGGGTTGAGAAATATACGGTTGATCAAGAGGCACCGGTTTTACAATGCGCCATTCATTATCCGTGGAAAATTTAACAGGCGAGGGCTTATCTAGAAAAAGATAAACAGAGGTGGCAACTAATGCAATAATTACGACAAAAAATATTCCAAAAATAAATAAAATTTTGCGGAAGCCATCTTTATAGAAATCTTTCCGTAATCGGATTGTCTGTAGCTCATCAACCATTTCTTTCTCGTAAGCATGCAGAATAATGACGTTTACTATACTGGATAGCAAGAAAGCCGACCAGTGATTTTATAGTAATCATTCCTGATCTAAGCGCTTAACAGCTACATCTTAGGGGGATGCTGCAATCATTTGTATAATTGCTAGTCCTTTATAGCTTAGTAGTAATTTTTGTCGCTGCACAACGACTGTGACCACGTAGGCATTCGAAAAGGTGGGTTTATCGTATGGAGCTTCCAAAAAATTCACTAGCAAAGGAACTTGAAACTTCCAGGAATAAGCACCTCCCAAGACCCCTTCATTGAGCAGCTTAGGCTTACCCACCGCTTTTGCAACAAATATCATTCGTCGCTCAGTGACAGCAAGCAAATTATTAGATGCTTTCAAGCCAGCCATATAGTTACGCCAACCGTATTCGGTAAAATATTTTTGCGCATTTTGTAATTGTGATCGATAATTTACAAAGTTATATGAATAAGCAGCTTCAATCGCATCCACCGTCCATGCAGCAACCACATCGGTTGTCATGCCAGGCACAGTAACGGGGATGTCCTGCATGATGCGTCCCACCGAATCAGTTGCAAAATAAAGAGGTCGCGTAGGATTCCTTGTCAAGTAGACCAAAAGACTTATTAAAATGACAATTGCAACCAAGCAAAGCAGGTAGATTCCAAAGGCAAAATGATATTTTCTTTTATAAAACTGATTACGCAACTGTATTAAAGTTAAGGCATCTTCACTTGTATTAACACTTTCATTCATGATTCAGCTCGTGCAAAAATATTTTTCAAGTGAACGCAAAGTTAGACTCTGATTTGAAAAATTGATTATACAGAAAAAGGCGTGCAGAGTGAACTACATCACAAATTGATCTATACCAATGCCGGCAGGATTTTTCCAGGTAGGCACTTTCGTAACCGTGATACTGACGGTATAAGATTTTTTGGATGTACCATCGGAACTTTGATAAGTCACCAAGAAAGGCATCTGAATACGCCAGACATAACCTTGACCTTCTAAATATCCTTGATTAGAAATAACGGGCGGGCCAGAAACCACTCCATTCACTAACAATTGGTTTTGTCGGATTGTTAGGATTAAGTCACGAATGGAAGCTGAATAATCCGCCCAGCCAGCCTCAGTAAAATAAGGCCGAGCTAATGCGGCTTGCTTGTTATAATTCACAAAATCAAAGGTGTAAGCTGCAACGGCCGCTTTGCTTGCCCATCTTATGAGTGTGTCAGGTAATAAATTAGGTTCGTTCGCGGCAACTATTGGCATCTCCTGTCCATTCAGCGCGACTGCGCTAAACTGCGGAAGCGGGCGATGATGTATTTGATAAAAAATCAACGTCAACAAGGCAAGTATTAAACCGATGCAGACGAGTAATAAATAAATAAAGTAATGGTAATAATTCACATACCATTGATAATCCGTGTCCTCATTTTCGGGCCTTGTCGCAGACATCAAAACTCCGTCATTATGATTGTGGGATCATAGGAATAATCTGACCTGTTGTTGCAGTGCCATAATATACGGGAGGCACTGTAAACAAAATATAATAAATGACCGCAAAAATTAAAACAAAAATAACAAGGGCCGACAGGATGATATTTCGAAGCATTTTATAGTAACAATCACGATAAAAATCACTTTGGAATCGGGCTATTTCTTCTTTTCGACCTATCATACGGGTAATTTCTCCAACGTAATCTCTACTCTGTAATTATCGCTATTCCAATCTGGCTTATTCGCCGCTACCAATTTTTGCCCGCCATAACCTGAAGCCGATAATAATCGGGTATTCACCCCCTTAGACCATAAATATTTTACAATAGCTGCCGACTGTTGTTGTGTTAATGCAAGATTGACAACCTCAGGCGAGCCGCATGCACTTGTATAAGAGGCTACATTGACTGACATATTGGGATTGTTATTGATAAATTGCGCGACTAAATCCAGCGTCGAATAAGCATGAGCGCGAATATTTGAAGTATTCTCATTAAAAACCAGAACAGAAGGAAGCACCAACATCTCCTGATCACCAAGAATGATAACTTTAACGCCGCGATTTTCTAATTTGTCGGCAAGTGTCGTATGAGAATCAATATAGGCGCCCAATGCACCGCCAAAAATAGCACCTACTGCAATCCCCGGAAGCAGACTCACACTGGAATTAAAACCACTGACCGCAGCACCCGCTGCAGCTCCTGCCACAACACCTTTTGTCGTTTGCGTAGTATTTTGATAAGCATCCGAGACACTTCCCTCCGGATGATTTAGGGCATAATCGGTATCGAGATAGGCTTTATCTGCTTGACTGGCAGCACCTCTGGAGACATCCGATGAAGCACAACCTTGAAGAAAAGCCAGCGGCAAACACATCAAGAAGAACGAAAGCAATTTATAATAAGTCTGTTTACTCACTGGCACCTTCCGTCTTTTCCTGGCTTACAATATATTCACTTAATTCTCGAGCGATTTCACAGACCTGTTCCGCATCTAAGAATACGCCGTCAACATGAGGCGGGTAATCGGTAGCAATTAACATATCTTTAATAATTTCACTCGTCACATTATTGGCCTGTGAGCTCGAACGTCCCAACACTCTTTCCAAAAGTTCAATTTTATCTTTAATATAGCTTTTTATAATCAAAGGTTGGCTAAATCTTTCAAGTTCGCCAGGTCCTTGCAATAAACTTTTTATATCATCGCTTAGCACTGCTTTATTAAAGATATGGATACGGCCTTCTTCTGCAGTTTCGATAATTTCTTCTTCGAAAGCTCCTTCACCGGCTTCTGCTGTTCGATTATGAAAAGCCAATAAGGCGGAAACACCGCGTTCGATTAAATTAATTTCTGCGTTTTCGTGGATAATATCTGCAATAAAATGAATGTCTTCCGATTCATCCGAAGTCTGTTCCAGAATCCCCTGATTGCCTTCCATTAAAATTGTAAATTGTTCTAATCGATGTTCTAAATCTAACAACAATCTTCCAACGGGCGGCTCTACTTTTAAGAAATGATTCAGCCGCAAAACTTCAACCGCCTCTGGATTTGCAAAAAACATACGGGCACGAATAATTTTTGATTTAAAGAAAATAGTCGCTTCACCTTCACGTTGTTCTTTCAGATCCTGCAAATCAACTCGCGCGCGTTTTTCTGAAGAGGCACTACGACTATCCATGTAATTGTTTAAAACGCTGTGAGCATTAGTTTGAAAGGAGTCGACCTTCGTCACATACGATTCACCTGCCGTCTTGGAAAAAAATTCCCATGTTTCTTGAGGATCTTCTAATTTCATACAAATTTTAATGTTCGTATTCGCGCCGATGGATGCCGCTTCTTCTTTAGATGCTTTTTGAAAAGCTGGAAGGTCTTGTCCTGCAAAGATAACAGAAAAGCCTAACGAACGTGCTTGCGCTGGTACGACAGCAAATCCTTTAACTGCATAATAACCGTATTCATCAAGGATACACATATAAGGCGTTGGAGAAGTTGTAGGCTTTCGTCCCACGACCTCTCTAAAAGTTCCTTCAACGGCTTCCCCTAAACCTGCTGCCATCATCGCTTTTAGCGAGGAAATAATAACCTTGCCCAAGCTTGCTAATTCATCCGGCGATTTTTCTAAAGCAGGCAACAGCACAACAAGAATACGTCGATTTAACACCACGTCTTTTAGATCAACTTCTGCAAGATTGGTACGAATAATATGTCCATAAGTATCTGCCAATGAACCGAATACGCGCGTCAATTGCATCGTGATAAAGCCGTGTTGCTCTAAGACTTGAGAACCCTGCTTACCCTTTTTAGTGCGATCATAACCTGGTAAGTTAATAATATAGTTAACAATAGGCTCAAGCACCATTTCTGGCGTATCTGCTAAACTGACAGGTTCTTGATTATCGCGAATAAACATTTTATCCATCGCGATGGCTTCTAAACGTGTTAACTCAAAATAATTACGAATGGTATTGGCATCTAATAAAATTTTTCCCGCATCACGCATATAAACCAATACTTTCATCAGCGCTTCAACGAAAACAATAGCACGGCCTTTCCACATATCACCGTCTGAACCTTGGCCGCCTGAATCCATTAAGCTAACGACGAGCTGTGTTAACATGCTTGATGAACCATTACAAAACGGATTCATCGTGTTTGACAATCGCTTATCTTGAGCGCCGACAACGTCACGTGCACCGGTCATAAAATTAATTAATAAAATATCGTCTTCGCGTCCCATAAACCGGACCATCGAGAAGACTTTAGCAAATAAGCTATTATCACCTTTACCATCGACATACAGAAAACCACTGCCTTGCACTAAGGCATTAAAAGCAAGTGAGACAAGCGCTTCTGTTTTACCACTACCGGTTGATCCAAAGATCAGAACATGCGTACGCATGTCATCATTATTGAACCATAGTTCTTCGCTATTGCTTTTTCGATTACCAAAAAAACTAATGCCACGAGCTTTACGAGGCTTCCCTGTATTTCCTGGTAATGGATCATTATAATCTGGAGCACCTGAGCGTAGAGGCATACGAAAAGGTAATTTAAACTCTCGTGTGTATGCATAGAGAAAAACACAAATAGCAATTAGTGTAATCAGGTCAGCCATAGCGGTGAAAAAAACAACCATCATGGCAAAACCAACAAGCAATGTTGCGCTTTTAATCGGGTCTTTAAAGAAATCAACAGTCTTCATCCCAAGCGTGCGCGTATCTCGCAAGAGCATTTGCGGGGGAAGTTCTTGATGTTCGTCTAAACCACGTTGCTGCATCGTAAGTATTCCTTACTCTGTCTCGTCTGGACGGTAAATAATTTCTTTTAAAGTGAGCTCCAATGCATTAGTTGCTTCCTCAACCATAGGAACGAGGATGCGTCTGCCTAGCTGCTTTTCAGCTATCCAATGAGCAAAAGGTCCAGCCACCTCGACAAACGGTGTTTGTCTGCCAACTGTATTCAACATATACCAAAGTCGTCGATCTATCGGTTTTAACCATAAAAAATCAGCAGAAGCTTGCACACCATCTTCACGTGCCGCCTCAAGCATGGATGCCATGACGGTCAATGTATAACCATGTCCTTGCATAATTCTCTGAACAGCCTTTTCCCCTTGATGTTTTTTGCATAATTCTTTTGCTCCAGAGAAATCTAATTTCTTCGTGGAAGAAGCACTAATTTGTGATAATAAATTGGCTGCAGATTTAGAATCACCTGCATTTCTAGCCGCAAATACCGCAAACAATGCATAAATATGCGGCGGCAATTTATCAAGGCCAGGCCATAACGAACCTAATTGCATAGAGAATATTTTATTCGCCTTACCTCTTTTTAAAGTGACTTCAATGCGGCCTCGATCTTTAGCTAATGAACCTTCTTTGGCTTGCGCTTTAAATTCATCTAATAATTTGTTGCGTTTACAAAATTGCATCGGGGTTACAGCCATTGCCCAAGGGCCTTTATCCAGAGATGCTTTATGTAGTTTTAAGCCAAGGACAGGTGTAATCTGAGGCCAATTCACTTTTTCTGCATCGGCCAGCGCAGTCATATCATAAGCACGCTTAAAAACGCGTGTTGAATTGGAATAATAAATAATGAAGGCTAAGATAAGAATGAGAAACACAAAAGGAAAACGTAAATAATCGCCGACCGCTTCTCCTAACATGGCAACATCATTAAAGCTAAGCTTCATAGGATCGGTGTTAGCAATTACGGCGCGCACATTATCGAGTTTGCTGGTAAAAACACTGATTGCAGCAATTTCCCACATCTTGATGGTGAGATAAAAACTGACGATATTTTTTTTAAATACATACCAGGCAAGGGCACCAAAAATAAAAATGGCGCCGATAATCCATAAGATTCCCATGGAATTATCAGGTTGGCCTTGTTGTCCGCCGCCTCCAGCCATGGTCATTGCACCTAGATGAGATATCTCATATTACCCAGGGAGTAACTCCCCACCCAAATCCTTATCCCTTTTGCTTCTCTTTAATTTCATCCAACATCTTACAGTCAATGCATAATGTCGCAGTAGGTCTTGCTTCAAGACGACGTAATCCTATTTCTACACCGCATACTTCACAATAACCGTATTCTTTGTTCACAAGGAGCTGTAAGGATTCTTCGATTTTTTTAAGTAATCGACGCTCGCGGTCACGCGCGCGCAATTCCAGGCGAAATTCTTCTTCTTGACTGGCACGATCATTGGGGTCTGCATAATTAACCGCATCATCTTTCATATGATGGACGGTTCGATCTGCTTCTTCCATGATGCGCTTGCGTGATAAGGTGAGTATTTGTGTAAAATGATCGCGCATTGCATTACACATATATTCTTCATTTTTTTTAGCCTTGTAAGGCTTAATACCCAACACTTCTAAACTTGGCTCTAATATATCTTTTGTGGCCATTTTGCAGCTCTCCTACCTAACAAAATCCTTTGAGGAGTATATATCAAAAAATCCCTGTTGTAACACGGTTTAATCCTGAAAAATCCATTCTGGATATTACCTTAGTATACCCTGCTTCTAGAAATTTGCGTTGAACAGATTCTGCTTGCGTGAATCCATGTTCCAACAATAAGCAGCCCCCCGGTTTTAAATAAGTTTTTGCTTCATCAATAATATGATAAAGATCTTCTAATCCATTTTTACCAGAAATTAATGCGGATACAGGCTCAGTCGCTAAAACATTCGCCTGCAAATGGGGATCATCTTTAGCAATATAAGGAGGATTGCTCACAATAATATCAAAATGAATCTTTGGTAATGCACTGCACCACATGCCTTGGCAAAAAATAACATTCGGAATATTAATATGTGCTGCATTCTGTTTAGCAACATTTAAAGCAGCATCGCTTAAATCTGTTGCATAAACAGTCCAATTGGGTCTTTCATGCGCCAAGGCTAATGCAATAGCGCCTGAACCTGTGCCGAGATCAGCGACTAACAGGGATGGGTTATTTGGTTTTTCTAAAATAAGATCCACTAATAATTCAGTTTCGGACCTTGGAATTAATGTCGCGGGAGTCACGATTAAATCTAAAGACCAAAATTCACAATGGCCTGTGATATAAGGAATAGGTTGACCTTGGATTCTTTTTTCAACAAGAAGAAAAAAATTGGTTTTCTCTTTTTCAGTAAGGATGCGTTCTGGATGTGTATGCAGATAACTGCGCGGCACATTTAAGAGATGCGCCAATAGTATTTCTGCATCAAGTAGAGCGGTGGGCGAGGCAGTTGCAATTTGTAGCGCCGCCTTATTAAGTATTTGTTTGATGGTTTGCATAAATCTCAATGGTTAATATTGCCTCTTTTCTCGCTTAAAAATTCCCCTCTCTCGCCCATAAGCGACGATTTTAAAAATATTTTCTAGTGTGGGAGAGGGGAATTTCTAAGCGGAATTATAAATTCGATTCATCCCCAATCTGCGCTAACAAATCGGCCTGATATTCATGAACTAATGCATCAATGACCGGACGTAGGTCTCCCTCGACGATATCCGATAATTTATACAATGTTAGATTGATGCGATGATCCGTCAAACGGCCCTGTGGAAAATTATAAGTACGTATACGTTCAGAACGATCGCCTGTGCCTACCAGATCACGTCTTGTGTCCGCTTGCTGCTGTTGTTGTTTGCGGCGTTCTTCCGACAATATTTTAGCTTTTAAAAGTGACATCGCACGCGCACGATTTTTATGTTGCGAACGCTCATCCTGACATTCAACGACGGTACCCGTTGGAATATGTGTTAAACGAATGGCAGAATCTGTTTTTTGTACGTGCTGACCGCCGGCACCCGATGCACGAAAAGTATCGACACGTAAGTCCGCGGGATTAATTTCAATATCTTCAATCTCATCCACTTCAGGCATGACAGCCACGGTACAAGTGGAAGTATGTACGCGTCCTTGTGCTTCTGTTTCAGGCACACGCTGCACTCGATGCACACCTGACTCAAATTTAAATTGCGAGTAGGCACCTTGACCCATAATACGTGTGATAATTTCTTTATAACCGCCATGCTCTCCGTGGCTTGCGCTAATCAATTCTGTTTGCCACCGTTGTGATTCCGCATAACGGGTATACATGCGATATAAATCACCTGCAAAGATAGCCGCCTCATCACCGCCTGCCCCTGCTCGAATTTCTAAAAATATATTACTGTCGTCATGCGGATCGCGTGGCAGCAGTAAAAGCTGCAATTCTTTTTCTAATAATTCAAGCTGCTCTTCTTCATTTTTTAGTTCTTGTTTGGCAAGCGCTTGCATATCCGCATCTGCCTCATCCAGCAATTCTTTGATGCCGATTAAATTTTTCTGACAAGTTTCATAGCGTTTAAATGCATTCACCAAAGGCTCTAATTGAGCATATTCTTTTGAAAGCTCACGAAATTGATTTTGCTTTGAAATAATGTCTGCATCAGATAACAACGCACTTACTTCTTCATGACGTTCAACAAGCGTTTGTAATTTTTTTTCAATGGACGGTTTCATGATAATTCAGGCTCTAATTCAGTAATGGCAAATAACTCTTGCGCTAATTGTAATAATTCAAAACGTCCTTCATGGCCCGCCTGACGCAATTGCACCGTCGGTGTGTGAAGCAATTTATTGCTTAAGGCACGAGAAAAACTCGCTAACACAGCAGCAGGCTCATCACCGCGGCTTAATTGTTTTTTCGCTTTTGATAACTCAGCACGACAAAGATCTTCCACCTGACGACGATAAGCGCGGATCGTCATCGCGACTTTTTCAAGCGAAGTAAGCCACATCATAAAATCATGACTTTTTTGTTTTATCATTTCACGTGCTTTATCAGCTGCATGTTCACGACCGTGTAAGTTTTGTTGAATAATCGTTTTTAAATCATCCATACCATACAAATGAATCCCATCTAATTTTGCAACCTGTGGATCAACATCACGCGGCACAGCAATATCGACTATAAACAGCGGTTTTTTTCGTGTTATGAATAAGGATGATGTAATAATAGGTGTAGGACTGCCTGTGGCTGAAATAACGATATCGGCTTCTGATAATGCTTCTTTTAATGCCGTCATGTTCAATGCTTCGCATGCATATTGCTCTGATAATGCTTCTGCTTTTTGCATGCTGCGATTAATAATCCAGGTTCGTTTGGGTAGATGAGATTTTAAATATCGCAGAATTAATTCAACGGCAACACCCGCTCCTAAAAGTAATACGGTCGCTTCATCAAATTCGGCCGGGTAGACCTCCTTTACAAATCGCACTGCCGCAGAAGACACCGACATGGGACATGCACCAATCGCTGTGCTGTTTCGTACTTCTTTGGAAACAGCAAACACTTCCTGAAATAGACGATTAAACAACGTACCAATAGCAGAGGCTGCACAGCTTTCTGCAAAGGCATCTTTCATTTGTCTTAAAATTTCAGATTCGCCAAGCACCATCGAATCTAAGCCACAGGCAACATTCATAATATGCTCGATGGCAGTTTGATCGGTATAACAATAAAGGAAAGGTAAAATTTCCTCGTGTGATAACGAATGCTGTCTGCAGAACCAATCGATGACTTTTTCTATATCATCTCCTACGCAATAAAGCTCAGATCGATTGCAGGTGGACAATAACACGGCTTCGGCAATATTTTCTTGGGTTGACAAATCGTTCAAATAAAGCGCTACCTTTTCCGATGGAAAAGTGACCTGCTCGCGTAAGATGACAGGTGCGGTTTTATGATTTATTCCACAAACAATGATTGGCATAAGGTTTTAGCTGTTTATTGAGTGGGTGGTATTCTAAGTGAAATCGTTAAAAAAAGCCAAAAACACTTAGATCCCTTCATCCAGAATGCGCGATATTTACTCAACCTTGCTCTACAAATGATGGAACCGCTATTGTTTTGGTCCTCTACTGTATAGAATTACCACCAATTTCAGCACAGTTTAGACCTAACAGCCTTATGAAGAAGTATGCAATTGATGCATTGCTTTTTGATAGTCGCCCGCCATCACAAGCGGTATTATCTTATTGGCTTCCTGCAATGCCAAATCAATTTGTTCTCGCTCTTCTTTTTTAGGCGGCTTTAACACATAGTTGACGACTTCTTTGCTGCTTCCAGGATGGCCTACGCCAATCCGTAAGCGATAAAATTTATTTGTGCCTAAATGCTGAATAATATCCCGCAATCCATTATGTCCCCCGTGGCCGCCCTCAAATTTAAGACGCACTTCACCCGCAGGCAAATCGATTTCATCATGTAAAATTAAAATAGCTTCAGGTGGAATTTTATAATAACTGGCAAGTGCTTGAACGGCTTGTCCGCTGTTATTCATAAAAGTCATTGGGATTAGTAAATGACAATCGTGATGATAAAGCTTAGTAAGACAGTGTAATCCTTGAAATTTTGACATAGGACGTAAAATGGAATGTGCTTGATCCGCCAGTGCTTCGACGAACCAGGCTCCTGCATTGTGTCGTGTCTTTTCGTATTCTTCACCCGGATTGCCTAAACCCACTATGAGTTGAATGCCCTTCGGATGCGTCATACGGTTCTCCCTTGACATCTTATCTGTTTCCTCTGCATCACAAAATGACGCAGAGAATTCAGTATAATGGCTATTACTCTTTGCTTCCTTCAGCATCAGATGCAGGCTGCGTACCTTCGCCTTCAGCAGCCGGTGCTTCTTCACCTTCAGCAGCCGCTTCAACGACAGGTTCTTCCTCTTCGATGATGCGAGGTATATGTAAAGAAACCACAGGTAAGTCGTGGCCTTCAACACCGTGAGCAAATGCGACTAATTCAACACCCTTAGGTAATTTGATTTCGCTCAAATGCATTGTTTGATCCAATACGAAATCGCTGAGATCGACTTCAATGAATTCAGGCAAATTAGCGGGCAAACAGGACACTTCTACGTCACTGATATTATGAGAGAACACGCCGCCTTCTTTAATACCGGGTGCATTTTCTTCGCCTTTGAAATGCAATGGTACATGCATGTGTAACTTCTGATCCGCTCTAACGCGTAAGAAATCCATATGAGCAATACGTGGTTTTGCAGGATGACGCTGCATCGCTTTCAAAATCACTTTTTCGCCTTTGCCATTGATTTTTAACGTTAAAATGCGTGAATAAAACGCCTCATTAGACAAAGAGTGTGACATTTGGTTATGGTCTAAAGTCAGTGAAACAGCAGGTTCGCCAGCTCCATAAACCACAGCGGGCACTTTGTTCCCATGACGTAGGCGGCGGCTCGCACCTTTCCCTATGTCATTTCGAACTTGTGCTTCAATTTCGAATTGATTTGTTGACATGATTTTCTCCAAAAAATTAATGAAATACGCTTATCCCTGCGACCGGGATAAGGGAGGGACATTGTAAAGAAGGGAGGGGTTTTGTGCAATAAGTAAATAAGGCTTTAAAGAGCCACAAAAGATATCTAATATAATCAATATCTTAATAAGTGAATACAAAATGGTCTTTTTGGAATAAAAATAGAGCAAATATCATCTATAATTGATCAAGATAACGACAAAGAATGACTTTCTTTGCCCAAAATATGAGGGTCAATTAATGAAGACGCAGCACCTACAATCAGAATCTCCTTCAGGAGAAGAGGAAAAGCAAAAAGCCGATCTCATATTTAAAGTTAACACTTATAACACGGTATTTTTTAGCTATGATTTAAAAGAAGGTCTTTTCGCACTCAATACTAAATATCCAAAGTTTAAACTCAAAATACTTGATGATGAGGCTTTAGAAGTAGAAAAAGAGCCAACAACATTTACATTGGAGGAAATGAGCGAACAATTTAAAAGATTAGAACAATTAAAACAAATAATTTCTACTACGCCTTCCAATCCTAACAAAGATCCTGAATTAAAAATAATCGCAGAATATAAAGTGATATTACTCCATGTCATTTATGAGGCAATCAAAGATCCGAATCGAATGTCATATATTCCTGTACCGCCCAATACAAAATCACCTAAAACATTATGGGACTACTTAACTATTATAGGAAGCGCAATCGCAGATGGGTTTAATTGGGTTCTTAAACGTTTACAATTTCTCGCATTGGCTTTAACTAAATTAGCTGCCATTTTTCTTCCTCTTTTAGTGACTTTAACAGAAGGCGTACCCTACATTGCTTCTTTATTCTCTGTTCAGGTAACTTTTACTGCCGCACCTGGCCTACTAGCCTTTTTAGCAGGTGCTTCTGCATTTCTTTCTTTGATAAGCGTTTATTATTACCTTCCTTATTTATTACAATGGTTGGGGATCACCTCGCCTAGCCTAGAAAAACCTCTATTGCAATTAAAGCAAGAAGAATGTCTCGCGATGGAGAGAATCAATAATAGGTTAGAACATACCATACTTAACTTTCATAATTCTCAATATCAAGCGCTGTTAGATATTATTAATCCTATTAATCGAGAAATAATAGATCTTAAACTCCCAGAACATAAAAGAGCGATGCGGGTTAAGTTTGTTCGCCTTGGATTGGGCATATTTAATATAGTTGCCTCAGCTCATAGTGCAGTTGGGGTTTCAAGTTTATTCAGCACCGCGACTATACTGACAAGCAGCTTTGCAGGTACGGGCGCTGCAGCAACTTTAACAACACTTGCGCCAATACTATTGCCAATTGCAACGGCTGTTTTATTTATAGGATTTTTTACCTGGGCTCAATTTTTAGTGAGTCAAACGGTACTTAATGCTCTCGACCCCGAAGGCGCAGCTCATGCACGGTTAAAAGATACCTTAGATAAATTTGATGCACCCGATCCTACAACATTTCAACAAATTCTTTCTGAAAAAATAAAATTTGAAAAGGCAAATGAACTGATAAAACAAGCCGAGGCAAAAGCAAAAGCGCAAGCAGAACTAGTAGAATATACTGGGCATATGCTTGAACATAAATTATTACGCAAAAAAGAACCTATGCATAGCGAAATGTATAAAACCCTCAGCGCCTCTTCCAATCAACCCGCTAATGGAAATGTTGTCGCTAGCGCAACCGAAACAAAATCACCCAACGTTGATACAAGCGCAACACTACCACTATGGAAAAAATTAAAACTTAAGCCTGTGGACTCAAAAGCAGACGCAACCTCATTACAAACGCCTTCCACAAAAAAAAGCGGTGGTCAGCCAAGCAGTGGTGGCGGAGGTTAATCTAAAAACATCCTGCTCAGCGATCCTGCGCCGCTAATACGACGGATCGCTTCAGCTATCATATGACTCAATGTAATCTGACGTATACGTGAACATTTAGCCGCACTTTCATGCAACTTAATCGTATCTGTGACAATTAATTCATCGAGTGAAGAAGAATTAATATTTTCAATCGCCTTACCTGAAAGCACAGGATGCGTCACATAAGCTACAACTTTAGCAGCACCATGTTCTTTTAACGCATCAACCGCTTTTGAAAGCGTGCTTGCAGTATCCACAATATCATCCACGATAATACATTCACGATCTTTGACATCACCAATGATATGCATGACTTGTGCTTCATTAGGTTGTGGACGGCGCTTGTCGATAATCGCAAGATCGGCACCGGTTAAGCGTTTAGCAATGGCGCGAGCACGAATAACGCCGCCGACATCGGGTGAGACTACCATAATATTTTTATAATTTTTACCGTAAACATCTTCTAGCATGATGGGAGTGCTATAAAGGTTATCCACCGGCATGTAGAAAAATCCTTGGATCTGATCTGCATGCAAATCCACGGTGACCAATCGGCTAATGCCAACTGAGGCCATCATATCAGCGACGATTTTGGCGGTGATTGGCACGCGGGCAGAACGCACACGTCTGTCTTGACGTGCATAACCAAAATAAGGAACAACGGCAGTAATTCTTGCGGCCGATGCACGTCTTAATGCATCTGCCATGATGATCAGTTCCATTAAATTTTCATTCGTGGGTGCTGATGTGGATTGAATCAGAAAAATATCACGGCCGCGGACGTTTTCTTGAATTTCCACCATGATCTCGCCGTCACTGAATCGGCCTACTAAGGCTTTGCCTAAAGGTAAGTTAAGATGTTCAACGATGCGGTTAGCAAGTTCTTGATTCGCATTGCCGCTAAAAATCATTATTTCAGGCACGGTTGGATCCTTTGTCTTTGAGTGTTGTTAAACTGCGTATATTTTCTTGTTGTTAGAATAATGGCTGGGGTGCTAGGGATCGAACCTAGGAATGCCGAGATCAAAACCCGGTGCCTTACCGCTTGGCTACACCCCAATTGAATACTGATGTAATCTGGGCGCTATTTTGATGACGAAGCCACGGTGTGTCAATCAGAACTTTTAAATTTGCCACTGGTTTATAACAATTTTTATCTTGAGGCGGATGTTTTCTAGCGTGAGCTTCGTGGGAACATCGATTTGATTCACGGTGCTGTAGCGTAAATAATCAATTCTCCAGCCGGATTGATTCAATTGGGTCAAATGATGAGATGCATCAAATTGCATGCGTCGAGGAGAACCCTGTGCAGGCAAGCCGCGAATCCAATAGTATAAATCAGATACAGGAAGCTGCCAGCCGGTTTGTTGGGCCAATAAAAGCTCAGGTGTCGTTGCATCAAACTTCTTTCCATCGGCTGTTTCTAAAAAGACGCGCCCAGGTCTGCCATAAATCTTGGTCGTATCGGCGCCTAAAGGGCCGTATAGCATGATGCTGTAATCCTGTTGATGCTGCTGCCATTTGAGATTAGCCGTGCCGCCTTCATTACCTGCATGAGTGCGCATGGCCATGACGGCACTGATATCCCAATTTTGTAGATGCATTAAAGCGATCTGGCGTTGTTGCCAGGAAGTGGTTTGGTTCAACGAAACAGGTTGTTGCTCATGCACCGTGGCGCAGCCTGCCAGGTTAAGCATGAGAATAAGGGAAATGTAAAATTTTAATATGCGCATAAGAACAGCATACAATAAATAATCGCAGAGACGAAATAAAAAAATCGTTAAAAAGGTCGTTCCCACTCACCCCCAACTAGAAATTTCTCTGGAATAATAGCCCTATACAACGGATAATCGCCGTCCTAACTTTAGTTCTATATCGCGGAATACAAATTATGGGCATCAAATGTGGTATCGTCGGCTTACCCAATGTAGGCAAATCAACGCTTTTTAATTGTTTGACGAAAGCAGGCGTGGACGCCTCAAATTATCCTTTTTGTACAATTGAACCCAATGTAGGTGTAGTCGCAGTGCCCGATCCGCGTTTAAAAGAATTAGCCGCAATCGTGAAACCGCAACGCATATTACCGACGACCATTGAATTTGTAGATATTGCAGGATTAGTGAAGGGTGCAGCCCAAGGCGAAGGGCTTGGGAATAAATTCCTAGCTAATATTCGGGAAACTGATGCAACAGCACATGTCGTACGCTGCTTTGTCAATGACGATGTCGTGCATGTTGCTGGTAAAATCTCACCGCTTGATGATATTGAAGTGATTAATACTGAGCTTTCACTGGCTGATTTGGAAACGGTCGAAAAAGCTTTATTACGCTCAAATAAACTGGCGAAAAGTGGAGATAAAGCCGCTGTTGCAGAAGTTGCATTATTTGAGCGCGTCAAAGAGCAACTCAACAAAGGTAAACCAGCGCGCGCTCTTACCTTCTCAAAAGAAGAAAAAGAACGCCTCAAACATTTACAATTATTAACACTGAAACCTACACTTTATATTGCCAACGTCGCTGAAGATGGTTTCACGAACAATCCATTGCTAGATCAAGTCAAACAATTTGCTGAACAGGAAAATGCGAGTATTGTCGCTGTCTGCGCTGCGCTGGAGGCTGAAATTGCAGAATTGGATGATGCGGAAAAAATAGAATTTCTGGCTGAAATGAACCTTAACGAACCTGGATTAGATCGTGTGATTCATGCGGGTTATAAGTTACTTGGCCTCGATACTTATTTCACTGCAGGCGTGCAGGAAGTTCGCGCTTGGACTATACATAAAGGTTCAACAGCACCGCAAGCGGCAGGAGTTATTCATACGGACTTTGAAAAAGGGTTTATACGTGCGGAAATTATTTCCTATGAAGATTATATCAAATACAAAGGAGAACAAGGTGCTAAGGATGCGGGCAAATGGCGTCTTGAAGGGAAAGAATATATCGTGAAAGATGGTGATGTTATTTATTTTCGGTTTAATGTTTAAGATAAATTTGCCAAACACCATCATTGCTGTAAAGACCACATCATCCCTTGATACGAAAAGTATCAACAAATGAAGTAACATTTCAATTGCGAGCGAAGGAGTGATGGCAAGACACCATTAAGTGTGTCTCTGCCTCACTGCCTCGAATAGAAAAATACCTGTCGCAACTGAAACATTTAAACTGGAGACGGAGCCTTGCATGGGGATATTGAGCAACAAATCGCAATGTTCGCGCGTTAAGCGACGCATGCCTGAACCTTCAGCGCCCATGATGATGCCCACTGGGATTTTTAAATCTGCTTGATAAAGAGTTTGTTCAGCCTCACCTGCAGCACCCATTAACCATATATTTTTTTCTTTTAAAAATCGCAATGTACGTGCCAAATTAGTGACTTGAATAAAAGGAACGGTTTCAGCCGCACCGCTTGCAACTTTACGAACGGCGGGTGTCAAACCTACTGATTTATCTTTAGGGGCGATTACGGCGTTTACACCTGCTGCATCTGCGCTACGCAGACAAGCACCCAAATTATGAGGATCTTGAATACCATCTAAAATAAGCAAAAAAGCGGGTGATGTTAGATTTTCTAGAAGTATCGGTAAATCATGCTCCGCATACTGTTTTGCAGGAGAACAATAAGCCACCACACCTTGATGATTGGCATCGTGCGTCAGTTGATCCAATGCGGTGCGGGAACGTAATTCGATTTTAATGTTTAACTGTTTTGCCAAATCTACTAGTGCTTGTATTTTCTGATCGTGCCGTTCGCTTAACATCGCAAGCTTTGTCACTCTTTCAGGTTGTTTATTCAGCAATGCTAATACAGCATGTAAACCAAAAATTGTTTCGCTCATAAATAATTTTTCTTAGATTTTTTTTTCTTTTTAGGACGGCGGGATTCAACCAGTTCTTCAGCAATCACAAAATCAATTTGACGTTGATCCAGATCAACACGAACTACTTTGATTTTAACCGTATCCCCCAAACGATAACGTTTGCCGGTATGCTCACCCGTTAGCGCATGCTTAATGGAATCAAATTGATAATAATCATTTCGGAGCATGCTTATATGCACTAATCCTTCAACATATATCTCAGTTAATTCAACAAATAAACCAAAACTGGTCACGCTGGTAATCATGCCGGAAAATTCTTCGCCCACTTTATCTTGCATGAATTCGCACTTTAACCAGTCGACCGCTTCGCGAGTTGCATCATCGGCACGACGTTCTGTCATCGAGCAGTGTTCGCCATACTTTTCGAACTGCGGATCTTCCTGACCTGGCTTATGTTCGCCTCGTAAAATTTTACGAATCGCACGATGCACTAATAAATCCGGATAACGACGAATGGGTGAAGTAAAATGTGCATAAGCATCGAATGCCAATCCAAAGTGTCCTTTGTTATCCGGACTATAAACGGCCTGACTTAATGAGCGAAGTAAGACGGTTTGTATCAAACGTGCGTCGGGTCTCGATGCAATTTTTTTCAATAATTCAGCATAATCTCGAGGTTTTGGCTCGGCAGTGCCTGGCAGCGTCAAACCCAGCTCTCCTAAGAACTTGCGCAAGTCCATCAATTTTGCAAGTGTGGGTCCTTCATGTACTCGGAAAAGGCCGGGAGATTCATTTTTTGATAAAAAACGCGCCGCACAAATATTCGCGCACAACATACATTCTTCAATGAGACGATGCGCATCATTACGTATCAACGCGATAATGCGGTCAATTTTGCGATCAGGGCCAAAAATAATTTTCGTTTCGGGTAAATCAAAATCAATCGCACCGCGTTTTAAACGAGCCGCATGCAGTTTGCGATAAACAGAAAATAGTTCTTGTAGATGAGGAACTAATTTTTTAAAGGTTTTTTGTAATTTAGCATCGCCCTGCTCAATCATGGCATAGACTTGATTGTAGGTTAAACGCGCTTGAGAATGAATGACGCCTTCATGAAACTGATAACCTTCTAATTTACCCTGGGCAGAAATTTCCATCTCACAAACGAGCGTTAAACGATTCACATTAGGTTTTAACGAACAAAGCTCATTCGATAGTACTTCCGGCAGCATGGGAATAACTTGTCCTGGAAAATAAACCGAATTGCCGCGATTTAATGATTCTTTATCCAATGCTGTATGAGGTTTGACATAGTGGCTCACATCCGCAATGGCCACATACAGCACCCAACCACCCTCGGGACGTTTTTCACAATACACTGCATCATCAAAATCTTTGGCATCTTCTCCATCGATTGTGACAAAGGGTAGATGACGCAAATCCAAACGGCCTTTGAGATCAGCATCAGGCACTATGGGTGAAAATTTCGCAGCCTCCGATAAGGCTTTTTCAGGCCATTCATAAGGTAGCTCATGATTGCGAATTGCCACATCAATTTCCATCCCGGGCGCCATATGATCACCCAAAATTTCGATGACTTTACCGACAGGCCGCATCGTTTGGCTAGGCTGTTCTGTGATGCAAACCACGACCATTTGCCCGTGACGAGCACTATGTTCTGCACCATGTGGGATCAAAATATCCTGATTAATACGTTGATTGGAAGGTTCAACAAAACAAGCTCCTGATTCGCAAATAAAACGACCCACTAACTCAGTAGTATGACGCGCCAAAATTTCAACGATAATACCTTCTCGACGACCGCGGTTATCAATGCTTGCCACACGCACCAACACCTCATCATCTGGAAAGACAGTGCGCATTTGTCGCCCATTTAAAAAGAGATCATCCCCGCCATCTTCTGGAACAACAAAGCCAAAACCATCTTTATGCCCTATGACATGACCTTTAATAAGCTCCATTTTATCAACTAAGCCAAAGGTTCCTCGTCTATTTTGTAATAATTGACCATCGCGTACCATCGCTAATAAACGTCGACGTAATGCCTCTTTTTGATTGGAATCAGTAAGATCAAGCGCCTTAGTTAACTGCCGATAGGTCATAGGACGGTCCCGCTCAGCCAGTAATTCCAGAATAAATTCCCGGCTTGCTATAGGATGCTCATATTTCTGAGCCTCTCTATCCATATGCGGGTCTTTTTTACTTGCCGCCGATGAATCTTTTTTACTTGTTTTTTTCCTCATTCCCCAACCACAATATAATGACTATTTCGACTAAGATACTCCTGCCAGTGACTTTTTTCCATTAATTCAGTTAAAGTATGTGAAGGAGTAATTTAAAAGGACTGTCGTGATGGATAAAGATAACATTCCCCTTTTCCCTCGAATGATTTTTTTCAGCCGCTGGCTGCAAGCCCCTCTCTACCTGGGTCTAATTGTTGTATTGGTCGTCTATGTCTTTGAGTTTGGCCGCTGGTTGCTTAATTTGGTATTAAAAATAAGCACTCTCGATGAATCAAGCATTATGCTGAAGACCTTGGATTTAATCGATATTGTCATGATAGCCAACCTCCTTATTATGGTCATCGTCGGAGGATATGAGGTTTTTGTTTCACGCCTCCGCCTGACTGGGCACCCTGATCATCCTGAGTGGCTAGACGAAGTCAATGCAGGAACCATGAAAATCAAGCTTGCCATTGCTTTGGTGACCATATCTTCTATCCATTTGTTACGCACTTTCATGGATCCGACACAAAATAATAATTTTGTTATCATGTGGCAAGTGATTATTCATATAACTCTTGTTGTCTCAGTGTTGGCGTTGGCGTTGATTTTCAAAGTCATTTCATCCAAAAAGAAAGCAGCCGCCTAACACATAGTCCGGGATTATCCTAATGAAAGCATATTACCTAAATATGCTGCCAATCCCATAGGTTAATAATCCCGCAAACATACCAATGCACATCATGCGCAAGCCGCCGAGAAATGCATTTCTATGAGTAAATAAACTTAAAACAGCGCCTACCAAAAATAAAGACAGTGCCGTCAAACCAATCGAGACTGCAAGATTAGACTCTGAGTTACTGCAAAGAAAAGGCAGGATGGGAATAAATGCCCCGACCGAAAAAGAAAGAAACGAGGATATGGCAGCGCCCCACGGAGACACTAACTCATCTGGATTAATGCCTAACTCTTCTCTTGCCAGCGTATCCAACGCTTTCTCTGGATTTTTAATAAGCAATTGCGCCATTTTTACAGCATCTTCTTTAGGTAAACCTCGCGCTTCATAAATTAAAGCAAGCTCTGCTGCCTCTTCTTCAGGATAAAGTTCTAGCTCTTCTTTTTCTAGCTTAAGTTGATACTCCAACATCTCACGTTGCGAGCGTACTGAAACATATTCTCCAGCACCCATAGAACAGGCACCTGCTAATAAGCCTGCAATGCCGGATAATAAAATAAAGCTATGGCCTGCTGCAGCACCCGCAATACCCAAAATTAAACTGGCATTTGAAATCAGGCCGTCATTCACGCCAAAGACAGCTGCGCGCAAATTATTACCGCTCGTGATACTGCTATGTTGATGCTCCATTTCTTCAACGGAAGTGGGTATAGGATGGCCAGATTCTACTTTCTGATAAACTGACATACCTCTTACTTTCATCGCAGCTAATGCAACGCGCATTGCACGGGGACCAAAAAAACGAACGAGCAAAAGAATTGTATATACCCGCCATCCGGGACGGTAATGTGCTGGCACAGCGACATGCGCAGCTTTAAGCTGCTTCTCCCAAATGCTTGCTTGCTTTTCTGCCAATACTGAAAGCTCAAGAAAGAGTTTTTTATGCACAGGATTGGTCTCTATATCAGCCACTGCGCGATACATATAAGAGGACTGCTTTTCTTCTTTCCAACTTTTCAATGCTTCCATTTTAGGAACAACCTTCTTCATGATAAGTTCTTGTTAAGTTTTCATATTGGGCTGCTTCCTGGGTGGCAAGCAATCGATTCCCCGTTGCGCCATTATTTACGATGCGATAATTTAATTCTTTGCATCTGGCTTTTTGATTGGCTTGGGGGTTATTCTGGAACAATGAACAGCCCGTCAAAACAAAACAACCACAAAGGAACATTATAAAATAGCGAGCTATATAAACCATCATGGATCATTCTCCTTATTTAGCAGTTCTCGCTGTCATTTACAGCAAAGTATAAAAGCGAGTTTATCTCCGTTTATTCAGGCTATCTACTCTTTTAATAAAAATTTATGCTATTTTTTCAGACAATCAGGTAAGATATCTTTATTCATTATCCCACTGCATGGAGCATCATAATGGACACTTCAAACAATCTGGTCCCTATCGGGTCAACTGGCAAATTAGAAAACAATATCGCTTTGCCCTATCAATTCTCTATCGGCAGCGTTATCCAGGAAAGCTGGAAACGTGTTAGAGGAACTAAAGCAACCTACTTTGGTGCCATCGTTCTCTATATTTTGATTTATCTGGCACTCATCAGTTTAGGAATGCTTGTAACCTACTTCTTTCTTGGGTCTCTCAATCCTGATGATCCTGCAGTCAAATTATTTTCTGCAGGCACAAGACTGATTATTTCGCTGCTTCTTTTTCCAATCCCCTGCGGGATCTGTTTACTGTCTGTTTACCGTTCCGTTAATTTGCCTGTTAAATTCAAACAGATATTTAACGCTTATCATTTCTACTGGAAATTGCTTGGCGTCTTTGTCATTCTGTATGTTTTGTTGTTTCTGATCACAATCGTGACTGCGCTTGTAACTACATTTCTTATTGTTCTCATTAGTCACTATACAAACAGCTGGCTTATCCATGTCCCCTTATTATTAGCTGTTATAGGAGGGCTTTTCGGTATTTATGTGTTATTTTCCTTGTCGAACGCGCTTATACTCGTGATTGAAAAGAGACTGGGTGTTTTTCAAGCTTTAAAAACTTCTTTTTTGGCATTTAATCAACACGGATTTAAAATTATTGGAACTAATATTTGCTTAATTTTAATTTACATCCTTGGCATCATTCCCTTGGGGATCGGCTTAATCTGGACATTCCCCTGGATGTTAAATGGTATGGGTATTTTATATCGTATCCAATTTGGTGTAGAAAAAAACGTAGATTAACTTTTTCAAATAGTTATTTGCATTCGCCTAACGAGTTTTAAATGGGCAAAGTTGAAATTTTTGTGATGCTCCTGACGATCATTGTATTAGTGGGCATCACTTTTAGAAAATTACCTATACCTACCTCATTATTGCTTGTCATTACTGGCATGTTAATCGGTTTTATTCCACATTTTCCAATGATCACTTTGGATCCAAAGATAGTGTTGGATGCTTTCCTGCCTCTTTTAATTTATCAAACAAGCGCTTACTCCTCATGGCGCGATATCAAAATGGATTTTAGGCCTATCGCTTTACTTTCTATTGGTCATGTCTTATTTATCACGGTACTTGTTGCAATCATCGTTCACCTTATTTTACCTGAACTCGGCTGGCCGATGGCGTTTATTTTAGGCGCAGTCATCTCGCCGCCTGATGATGTCGCGATTGTTTCTATCGCAGAAAAAATACAAATGCCTAAACGTATTGTTACCATTTTAAAAGCAGAAGGAATGTTAAACGATGCTCCTGCCCTTATTTTATTTAGATTTTCATTAGCGGCACTTCTAACCCATGAATTTTCTCCGCTGAAAGCAGTCTCTAGTTTTTTTCTGATCGTCATTGGCGAAACACTTTACGGACTTTCGCTGGGTTATATTTTAGGAAATCTACGAATGAACTTACGGGATCCCGTGCTTCAAACCATGATTTCAATTCTAACGCCTTTTCTTGCTTATTTACCTGCTGAAAAATTAGGCGGAAGCGGCGTGCTCGCAACAGCTGTTGTTGGAATGTACATTGGTAATAGCTTTTACGATCGTTTTACGCCTGATGTGCGATTAATAGGACGTTCTGTATGGTTAACATTAGGATTTATCGTACAAAGTATTTTATTTCTTTTAGTCGGCTGCAATCTTCGTTATATACTTGACGGCATTTCTTTGATACCACTCTCCAATCTTTTCTATTACAGTTCAATCATTACCGTAACAGTCATTTTAGGTCGATTTATTTGGGTTTATCCTGCCACTTATTTGCCTCGACTTTTATCTTCCTCTTCAAAAAAAAGAAATCCTTATCTACCTTGGCAATATCCTTTTATTATTTCTTGGACGGGTATGCGCGGGGGTATTTCACTGGCAGCCGCTTTAGCAGTTCCTCTGCTGCCTATGAGCGTTAATGGTGCAAATCCACGGGATTTACTTGTCTTTTTAGTGTCTTGCATTATTACTGCAACCCTTATATTACAAGGACTTGCGCTCCCTTGGATGCTAAAAATATTAGGTATTCGAAACTTTGGTCAACGCGAGGCAAAAAATGAATTATTAGCCGGTTTACAAGCCAGAATTGCGATGACAGATGCCGCATTATACTGGCTGTATAAACATGTCGGAAATCCTCAGAATTCTCATATTTTATATGAAGAAATTAACCTACGTATTCGTGAATATAATGCCATCAAAGATCAATTTCAAAACAGTATAATGAACATTGATCATCCCTCTGTCCTGGATGAAAAAATAGAACTCAAAGATACCGTTTTCCTTTCTTCAAAATTAATTTCGATTGAAAGAAAAGAACTCGGTAGGCTATGGAAAGAAGGAAAAATCAATCAAGCAGTCAAAATCAAATTAAGAAATTATCTGGATGTTCGATCCAAACATTTGAGTGATGTGCTCTAGAATAAAAAGCATGCATTACAAACAAAATAAAAATTTTTAAATTCATCGATTTTTTTATTTATTTTATTGCACTCTATTCTCGAATTGGATATGATTCCTTCTCACGTTAATTCTAACGTAGTCACGACGCAAAAAGAGAAAAAAGCGCATTAGTTTTTCAAGAACCAATTCTGAGCAGGGAGCCATAGTAAATTTAAATTTTCTATGCCTGCAATTAATAGAAATAATAAATAGTTTGAGAGGATAAACATTATGTTAACAACAAGAGAAAAACCACAGTCTGCCGATGAAGCGCAAGGCTCTCCAACTCTTTCGGATAAAAATAATAATAAAACTGTTTTTGGAACGCCCGTCTCTTTAACAAACTCTCCGCCGCCTTTGACACAAGAGTCTGCTGAGTCAACTGGTATGCCCCCTTTTGTTCTGGAAGAACCCGCTTTATCTGCATCCAATCCAAATGTTGTTTTGCATACGCGAACAGATAGCAGCGCCGATCTTCAAGAACTGGAAGAAGAACAAACAGAGCCTCCAACTTCTGGTTGGATAGGGAACCGCGATTTCTCTGTCAACGAATCTTTGTACAACATAGGTATCGCAGCTATTAGAGAACCTCGCGATCAGCGCACCCCCTCTACCGAAGATCCTGTCACAGCGACAACTTTTAAATTTGGTTCAAGTGAATTTGAATATGCTGAACGGTCTATTATTGAACAAAAATTCACGGACAAAGCCACTGTCAAAGCATTTGGAAAAGCGGATCTTTTAAAGGGCGCGCTGGAAACGCTGGCTGGGAAATATAAACCCACAAAATTAACCATGACAGCTCCTGTTAACCGCCTTGCCGCAATAACAGACGCTCTCACCTCTTTTTTACACCCCCGCACATTCATTCCACTCATAAAATCTAAAAAAAAGCGCACCGACCAACCTACAGATTCTGCATCAACAGCACACTTAAAAGAAGAACAGCCTTCTAAAAACATAAAAAAAGCCTCTTCTAGCAAACGATCACAAACCTCGACCCCATCTATCCTAAGTATTATTCAAGGATATATCGAAGACGAATTGACAGCAGAAAAAAAAGAAACAGAAAAAAATAGCAACACAACGATTATCTATAAACCCTCCAAAGAAGGCTCTTATGCCCCTCCACTTGTTTTCTTACCTCACCTGATACGCAAGGAAGATGTAAATCATCAGGCTGATTACGTCGGACTAAAAGTTTCTACTTCGATTTCCGGTGGAAAAGAAACCGAATTAAAAGTAGAAGACATTGCTCCTTTTAGAAGATTTGTTATTGCCTGCTGCATGTTTGGAACAAGTATCGTAGGCCGAGATAATAAAGGCGGGAAATTTCCTATCATCAAACATGAAATTGAATTATTTGACGATCAACTCATCGAATCCATACAAGTTGCAAAACGTAGCTTTTACGAAGAAGCGCAATTTAAAATATTTAAAACAATCGCATTAATGATGCAACAAATAGGCGATAAAAAAGAATATCAATTCCATTTAAAATCGAGAAAACCCACCGTTAACGATATGATTGAAAATCAGATCTATTTGTATGAAGAACAAAACGAAATTTTTTATACTTTACAAACAGGAAAAGGGCTCATAAACAAACCCCTGAAAAAATCGGATTTTAAAAACCCCAGCCATTTTGATAACTTGCTAACGTTACTAATGAAACCAAACATAGACCAAGAGTCAATAAATGACTCCCTTCATGCAGAGTTGCGCCAGATTCTTATAAAGAAAAATGATAACCCTAAGGACTTTGAAGTCGTTTGTCATTTACCTTATATTGATTACATTTTATTTGGTGTTAGGCTCTATGTAGAAGGAAAAATGACTTTAAATGCATTAGAAGCTTTTTGCGTTGCAGTATTAAATAAAAAAGACGAGCTTAGCAAACGTCTTCACGAAGTATTTCCTAAAGAACTTGGCATAGAGCTTGTGATCGCACAACCACTGGATAACTTACTCAATGCAAAAGAGCTTCACAACTTATTAAAAGGGAAAAAAAGAAATCGAACTCACAATGACATGAGCATAAGTCGATTTGTTCTAACTCAATTAGGTATAAAGCCTCTGGAATCTAATGCTCCATCGACCCCTGATAAAAAAGAACATGATACTCAACAGACCGCTCAAGAAGTCGAAGTAAAACAAACTGATACTGTTAACCGCTGCTTGGAATTATTAATGACTAATACACATAATCCAATACAAGCAATCATTTGGCGTGACTTTATTGCTGCTGCAAGAAAAATGAATACTTATCCGACTACGCTAGAGGATTTGCTTAAAATCGGAAACGTCGTTGTATTAGGCATGGCCGATTACAATATGCAGCTCGTTGAAAATCCCGTAGCCACAGACACGACCGCTCACAAAGTGCAGCCTCTTCAAGTGTGCTCTATACAACCTTTCTCTGAACGTCCTATCCAAACAACATTTGATAAATATAGCCAAAGTATCAATGAACATGATCTCTATTTTATAGAGCTCCCCGAAGGTGAAGCATTAGAATCAAAGCACGCTATATTAAAAAAAACAGCGGAAGAGAAAGCAACACCTATTTTAATAAAAAAAGGAAATACGTTTAGTGTCTTTGGAGTCCAAAATAATGAGTGGCAAGAAAGGCCATTAATGTCTTTATCTGCCAAAGAAATCGCGACGCTTACAAAGTTAAATGTAAATCCTAATGATCCATTTATCAAAAAAGATGCATTAAAACCTTCGCTTCTTGCAATTCTTAAAAAAGCACATACCCCTAATTATTATCCGCCGGTGTTCCTCTTAACCCACATGGATCTATTGATGGCTTATCAACATAATGATAAAAAGGGCAATCAAGTTAGGGCAGGTATAGCATTTTATTACGATGATTATGAACTCGGTGCAACAGATCTAATCGGAGATGAAAATGAAATGATTACAAAAAAATCACACAAACATTTTTTATTGAACGCACTCAGAAATGGCGCCTTCGCACCCAGTCATCCCGCTCACACCCCGTTGACATATGATCTTATTAAACGGAGTCCGAGGTAGATGGATGAATATAAAAAAATTACAAGTCGATTTGATAATATTGAAAAAATCATTGAATATATGCCAGGCAATATTTATTGGTTTAACAAAAACTGTCTAGGTATTGGTTGTA
>BMAG01000015.1 GCA_014132595.1 Gammaproteobacteria bacterium
GGCAACCAATCGCCTGCATGCATCCCTGTCTTCTCAGTCAAATTGCAGAAGCATCCCCTAGATTTGGCTCTTCAGTGGGAGATTCATTAAGGGTTGGGGGTCTCATGCTCTGTTTGATTTTAGTTAGGTTTCGGTGGGTGTGGTTACTTTGATGAAGCGGCGTTTTCCGACTTGCAGGACGATGGTGGTGCCTTTTTCTAGCATGAATTGGGCATCTACTCGTTCGCCGTCGACTTTGACCGCGCCTTGTTGGATCATTCGGATGGCTTCGGAGGTGCTGGTCGTTAAGCCGGTTTCTTTGATGACGTAGGCGATTTTCATGCCGGCTGTGAGTTGTACTTCTTTGAGATCTTCGGGGATCATGCCTTGTTGAAATTGTTCTACGAATTTTTCGTGGGCGTGAATGGCGGCTGCGCGGTCATGGAAGCGTTCGACGATTTCTTCTGCTAGTAAGAATTTAATGTCGCGGGGATTTTTGCCTTCGTCTGCTTCTTGTTTGAATTTTTTGATTTCGGACATGGATCTGAAGCTGATTAATTCGAAATAGGTCCACATGGTTTCATCGGAGATGGACATGACTTTGCCGAAGATGTCTGTGGGTGATTCGTCGATGCCGATGTAATTGCCGACGGATTTAGACATTTTTTTGACTCCGTCTAAGCCTGGTAATAAAGGTAATGTGATGACGGTTTGGGGTTTTTGGCCGAAGTGTTTTTGAAGTTCACGGCCCATCAATAAATTAAATTTTTGATCGGTGCCGCCTAGCTCGACATCGGCTTTCATGGCGACGGAGTCGTAGCCTTGTAATAAGGGATAAAGGAATTCGTGGATGGCGATGGCGTGGCCGCTTGTGTAACGTTTGTGAAAATCGTCGCGCTCTAGCATTCTTGCGACGGTGTGAGTGGCTGCTAATTTAATTAAGTCGACGGGGGATAGTTTATCCATCCATTCGGAATTAAAGCAAACTTGGGTTTTTTGGGGGTCTAATACTTTAAATACTTGTTTTTGGTAGGTTGCTGCGTTTTCTGCGACTTGCTCTCTTGTTAAAGGAGGACGGGTTTCGTTTTTGCCGGAAGGGTCGCCGATCATGCCGGTGAAATCGCCGATTAAAAATAGGATGGTGTGGCCTAAGTCTTGGAATTGGCGCATTTTATTGAGTAGGACGGTGTGGCCTAGATGTAAATCAGGGGCTGTGGGGTCAAAGCCGGCTTTGATTCGTAAGGGTTTTCCGGTTTCTAGTCTTTCAACTAAATCTGTTTCTAATAAAATTTCATCCGTTCCGCGGCGGATAAGTTCTAGTGATTCTTGTAACGACCCCATGTTTATTCCTCTGGAAAAATTTAGAATTATGGCACAATAGCACAATTGCTTTTAAAGGAAAAACAGATGAGCGAACTTTATATTGGTCTGATGTCTGGTACGAGTGTAGATGGCATCGATGCTGTGCTGGTGGATTTTAGTCAACCTCAGCCTCGTCTAATCCAAAGCTACTATTACAAATTTCCTGCTGATTTAAGGCAAAGTATTCTAGCGCTCTGTCTGCCAGGTGCGGATGAAATTAAGCGCATGGGTGATACGGATATTTTATTGGGAAATGCGTTTGCAGATGCGGTGCAAGTATTAATACAGGAAAGCCAAATTTCTTCGAGGCAAATTCGAGCGATTGGTTGCCATGGACAAACCATTCGTCATTATCCAGATCGCGGATATACATTACAAATTGGTGATCCCAACATCATTGCGGCAAAAACTCAAATTACAACGATTGCGGATTTCAGACGGCGGGATATGGCGCATGGCGGACAAGGTGCGCCATTGGTTCCTGCATTTCATCAAGCTGTTTTTGCTAAAGAAGGAATCAATCGCGCTATTGTAAATATTGGCGGCATTGCGAATGTAACGCTGCTCAATGGAAATAAGAAAAATATACTAGGATTTGATACAGGGCCCGGTAATACTTTACTGGATGCGTGGATTGAGAAATATTTCCAAAAGTCTTATGACGAAAAAGGAGCGTGGGGATCTCAAGGTAATATAGATAACGCTTTGCTTGAAAAATTATTGTCTGATCCTTACTTTCATTTACAACCTCCTAAAAGTACCGGACGTGAATATTTTAATCTTGAATGGTTAAAACAATATTTAAAAATTGAAAGGCTGCCGGTGGATGTTCAGGCTACTTTAACTGCGCTCACAGCACACAGTATTGTTAATGCGATTACACCGTATTTTTCAGAAGGGGAAATTGTTGTTTGTGGTGGTGGTGTCTATAACACTTTCTTGATGGATCATCTTCAACAGAAAGCTGCCTCCTCTTTTTCCGTATACTCCACTCATTCACTCGGGGTTGATCCCAATTGGGTTGAAGGAATGGCGTTTGCATGGCTTGCAAGGCAAACATTGGCTCAAGAGCCGGGGAATATGATGGCCATTACGGGGGCTTCTCAGCCTGCTATTTTGGGCGGCATTTATCAGAGATAAGTTGATCCTTTTTACAGTCAAAACAAGAAGCTGCTTTTGCACTTATGTGTAAAAGTTGCTTGCTTTTTTTATTTTAATGACTAGAATTTGGGTTTAATTTAAACAAACCCTATCAGCATGAGGATAATATGGCTACCTTACAAGAATTGCTTCAATATAACTTTAGAGAACTAATACAATATCAAATAATGGGAATGGTCTATAAAAAAGGTGATGGTCCTTTTGGAGATATTGAAAAATTAGAAGAAAAGAAGCCAAACGAGAATGCAACTCCATTTGAAAAAGCGATGTACAATCTCACTTTTAGGTTACAGCAAGCTTGGGAACATGGAGAATTCGCAGAAAAAAATAAAAAAGCTCCAAAAGAAGCAAAGCAAGTAACACTAAGCTCCAGACAAACAGTTGTTGCAAAAGCAACACCTGTATTAACATCTGTAGATGAACACCGCTCTCTTGAAGAACAAATTGAAAATTTATCTTTTGAAACACTTTGTAACCATTTTATAAACAAGCAAAGAGAACTTGTAACCACATTAGGTAATCTTGAAGGTGAAGAGGCAGAACGCTGGTTGAGGGCAGAAATAAATCAACAACACGTCAAAGATCTTTTCTTGATGATCGAGACTATTAACAAAAAACGTTCTATGCCAATGCCTTGGAAAATTGGAGAAGCTCTCCTCGTTCTTGCTCTTGCGGCTGGTATTACTGTAGGTTTTGGTCCTGGAGTTCTGGGTGCTGCATTCTTTCATTGGGTTGCATCAATGGCGCCTGCCATCCTTTCCGTTTCGCCAATTGCACCAGCAGTTATCCCATTGATACCCAACACACTCTTAACGTTTGCTGGAATCATTGGCGCTGATAAGTTAATCAATCGTTTTGTTATGCCGTCTGAAACGAAGCATGTCGGAAATGCTTTAAATGAAACGCTTGAACAGCGAAAATTAGTAAGATCTCGTTAATCTTTATCATTAGTACAACACCGCTATGAAAATAGCGGTGTTGTTTATATCATCCTCATGATCTTTTTACTTTTAATCATCACAAGAATTGCGCCATTGAGTTCATCTCTACGAATTTTGCTTAGAAATTCTTGAGGGTAAGTCGTAGGTTCCCCCTCACCCTAACCCTCTCCCGCACTCAAGAGGGTTGTTCTTGTATCATTTCGTGGGCGGGAGAGGGAATTTCTAAGCAAAATTCGTGGTATGATGGATCTTGGATTGCAATCGATTTTAGTTTTCATTAATAAAATGCGTAACTTTGACAGCAATGACGAGATAATGAATTAAGCGCGGAGAGGCATGAATAATTAGGTTTGTATTTTTTGTTACACACGTCCGTATTTTTCGCCATTGCCTAGCCATCGTTTGATGAGCGGATCAATGATTTCTTGATAATCTTTTAGCAAGATATTTGCTGCTTGTTGGACTAAAGGAAATAAGTCACTGTCGCGTAGGAGATCTGCGATTCGTAATGAAATGTCTCCGGTTTGTTTAGTGCCAAGCACTTCGCCAGGGCCGCGGAGTTCTAAATCGCGTTGGGCTATTTTGAAGCCGTCGGTTGTTTCGCGCATGACGGCTAAACGTTCTTTGGCAAATTGTGCGATGGGAGATTGATAGAGTAGCAAGCAATGACTTTCGATTGCGCCACGCCCCACTCGGCCTCGTAATTGATGGAGTTGTGCCAAGCCTAATCGCTCAGCATTTTCAATCACCATCAAACTTGCTTTGGGGACATCGACGCCCACTTCAATGACTGTTGTTGCGACTAACAAATGAATATCACCCTTTTTGAAGGATTGCATTACTTGTTCTTTTTCAGAAGACTTCATTCTTCCGTGCAATAAGGCGACTTTTAACCCTGGTAAAGCCGCATGTAACGTAGCTGCTGTATCTTCAGCAGCTTGGCATTGCAATGCTTCTGATTCTTCAATTAGTGTACAAACCCAATAAGCTTGACGGCCCAATTGACAGGCATCGCGAATTCGAATTAATACTTCCTCACGACGATCATTGGGTATGACGCGTGTGATGACGGGTGTGCGGCCGGGGGGAAGTTCGTCGATGATTGAGCAATCCAAATCGGCATAGACACTCATCGCGAGAGTTCTTGGAATGGGTGTTGCAGTCATAATTAATTGATGCGGATAATAATTATTATAAACGCCTTTTTCTCGCAATAATGCGCGTTGCTGTACGCCAAAACGATGTTGCTCATCGACAATAATTAAGGCTAATTTAGGAAATTCTATTTCTTTTTGAAAAATGGCATGCGTACCGATAATGATTTGTGCTTGCCCTGTTTTTATTGCATTGAGTGTTTCACGTCGTAATGTTGTTTTTGTTTGTCCGGTCAATACCACAACTTGAATGCCTAAGGGCTCAAACCATTTTTTAAAAATGGTGTGATGCTGTTCGACTAATAATTCGGTGGGTGCTAATACGGCTGCCTGGCATCCTTGTCCTATTGCTTGTAGGGCAGCCAAGGCTGCAACGACTGTTTTTCCTGAACCGACATCACCTTGTACTAAACGCAACATGGGATGCGCGCGGCATAAATCATTTTGAATTTCTTCAGATACTTTCTTTTGTGCGGCGGTCAGTTGAAAAGACAACGATTGCAAAAATCGTGTTGTAAGTTCGTGTGTTTTTGGTAAGGGAACAGCTTGTTGCACCTGAAATAGATTTTTTAAATTCAGCAAGCTTAAACGGTGTGCTAGCAATTCTTCGAAAACTAGTCTTTTTTGTGAGTGATGCTTCTTTTCACTTAATAATGTCATTGGTGCGTCCGAAGGTGGGTTATGCACGAAAGAAAGCGCTTCGGATAATGTTGGAAAGGTAAGTTTTTGTAAAATTTCTTTGGGCAAAATGTCTTGCAAGGAATTGCCATTATGTAATAACTGCAATGCCTGGTTTATCAATTTACGGAAGGTACGCTGGCTTAATCCTTCGGTTGTTGGATAAATGGGGGTAAGATTTTCTTCAACAGGGATCATCATTTCATGTGTGACAAATAGGTATTCAGGATGAATCATTTCCAAGCCATACATACCCAGACGCACTTCCCCATAACAGCGTAACTTTTCGCCTGATTTAAGCGTTTTTATTTGCTGATTATTCAAATAAAAAAATCGTAAATAAATACGCCCTGTCGCATCCTCCAGACGACACAACAACTTGGTTCGCCCGCCGGTGGGTTTTGAGACAGTGACTATTTCACCTTCAATGACAACATGATCTCCCGGAGCAATCATTGCTATGCTGATCAAATGCGTTTTATCCTGATAACGGAAAGGCAAGTGAAATAATAAATCTTGCACAGAATGGATTCCTAAATGCGCTAACCGTTCTGCAAGACGCGGACCTACACCGGATAGATGTTGACAGGGGACCAAGCTTAGATCTAGAGACATAGCGATACCTGAGTTAACGTTAAGCTTAAGGGCTGTTTACAATGGGTTTATAAAACTCTAAATCCATTGTAAACAGCCCTTATTGTCTAGAATGATTGAGAATAATTCAATGCTAGAATCATTTTGACAAAGTGTTGGTTTCTGGTTTACAGTGCGGGGCTGGCCGAGGTGGTGAAACTGGTAGACACGCAAGTTTCAGGTACTTGTGGGGGAAACCCTGTGGAGGTTCGAGTCCTCTCCTCGGCAGACAATAGGTAAACGGTAACGGTTGTGTTTTCTTTAATGACCACCACCAAACCTTTTCCCTATAAACTCCCTAGCAGCCGATTGCATTCTTTCTTTTAGAGCTTCCCGCGGCCCAAACTTTTCTATTTTTTTTGCTGCGTCAACGATTTTTTTAGTTTCGCTTCGCAAAGTAGCTATATCATATTCTGGGTATAAACTATCGATAGACTGAAGCGCATCTTTGCACGGCTTTACCCATTGCTGACGATCGTTTGTCATCCCATGTGTTTCTCCGTTTGGATTTTTTAAATAATCCTTTACAATATACAATGCACCTTGCTTATCACGAAGCTCATCTAATGTCTCTTGATCGCTTTCGCTGGCACTCAGGCGCTGCTTGCCTAGAATTCGCTCTGTATGCGCATCTAGTGCGGCTATTTTTACTAAAGTCTTTTCATATAATGCAAGCTCATCCTGACTCATTTTATGATATTCCTTATTTCCTGGCGCTAGTTGCTTTTGCATATAAGCATTTTGCATTCCTTCAAGATGAATTGCCTCATCTAATAATTTTTGTGTTTGAGAACTCAGCGCATACAGTGGATGATCATGAGTTGCTTTAATGAGAGCACCCAACGCTGCCTCCTTGGCAGGGGCTGCTCGAAAAGCTCTAATGGCATTAATAACTGCTAATTGGTCTGCAGCTCGTATTGGATGAAATGCGAAATTCAACGACCCCGCATGCTTCTCCAGTGCTTTTGTTAACGTTGACTCTGCCGCGGGATGTTCTCGTTTCTTGAAGATATAGAATGGCATATACACCCCCTTAAACAACCGTTACTTATGTTTAAGTATAACAATCTTTTTAAAAAACAAGGGTGAATGAAATTTTCATCTAAAAAAACTGTTGTTTACAAAGTATTAGCCATCGCAGCTTCTGCAAAAATGTCTCGTAATACAATGGTTTCCTTCCGATCAGGTCCCGTAGAAATAATATCGATAGGAACACCTGCAAGCTCTTGAATACGCGACAAGTAATTTTTTGCATTCTTAGGTAACGCCGCGAACGTCTTAATACCTGCGGTGGATTCTTGCCAACCCGGCAGTTCTTCATAAACAGGTTCACAGAGAGTCAGATCTGCTGCATCAGCAGGCGGCACCGTAATCCTTTGACCATGTAACTGATAAGCCGTGCAAATGCGTAGCGTTTCCATACCATCTAACACATCCAATTTCATTACACCTAGTCCAGAAAAACTATTTAACTGAATTGAACGACGCAATATCACCATATCTAACCAACCACAACGTCTTGGCCGTCCAGTCACAGAACCAAATTCTTTGCCTCGCTCTGCTAACTGTTTCCCAATCTCATCATGCAACTCCGTAGGAAAAGGCCCACTTCCGACACGGGTGGTATACGCTTTCATCACACCTAACACATAATCTAAATATAAAGGACCAAAACCGCTGCCTATGCTAGCCGCGCCTGCAACTGTATTAGACGAGGTCACATAAGGATAGGTACCATGATCAATGTCCAACAACGTCCCTTGTGCGCCTTCAAAAATAATATGTTTGCCTTCTGCACGATATTTCGCTAACAATCCTGGCACGTCCGCTTTCATCGGTTGCAACTGAGGCGCCAATGCCAACATGTTATCTCGCAATTGATTAAAATCAATCGGCTCATGTTGATGGTAATTTTGTAAAATAAAATTATGGTAATCTAATACTTCAGCTAATTTGGTGCTAAAGAGCTTTTCATCGAATAAATCACCAAAGCGCAAGGCACGTCTAGCCACTTTATCCTCATAAGCAGGACCAATACCGCGGCCTGTTGTTCCAATTGCACTTTTGCCTTTCGCTTTTTCTCGCGCCTGATCTAAGGCTACGTGATAAGGCAATATTAATGTGCAGGATTCGCTAATGCGTAGCCGTTCTGTGACGTTGATACCACGGCGCTCTAACTCACCCATTTCTTGCAATAAAGCAGTGGGTGATAAGACAACGCCATTACCAATTAAACAGTGAACATGTGCATGCAAAATACCAGAAGGAATTAAACGTAAAATTGTTTTTTGGCCATCAATCACCAAGGTGTGTCCAGCATTATGTCCTCCGTGAAAGCGTACAACAACGGAGGCTTTCGCCATCAGCATGTCTACAAGCTTACCTTTTCCTTCATCGCCCCACTGACTGCCTAAAATAACAATATGCTTACCCATTTTTTTTCCCATTTATTGATGATTGAACGATGAGCCGAGATCATGACTATGTTTTTTTAGCCGTACTATTCGATCCACCTTGAAAATAACTAAAGAAACGTCCTTCTGGTTTTAAGACGAGAATATCATTCTTATCTTTGAAGCTTTCTTCATACGCTTCTAAACTACGATAGTAAGCATAAAAAGAAGGATCGCTGCCATACGCTTTTGCATAAATTTCTGCAGCTTCCTGATCGCCTTTAGCACGGATTGCGGCTCCCTGCATTAATGCCGTTGCTTTAATAACTGTTACTTGCTGATCCGCAAGCGCTCTAATCTCTTCAGATTTTTCCATGCCACCCGCGCGTTTTGCTTCTGCAAATTGTTTACGCTCTGTTGCCATTCGCTTAAAGACAGAATCCATGACATCTTTAGGCAAAGTAATTTGCTGGATGCGAACATCAACCACTGTTACACCTTGATCTTTACCGATGTTATTGGCCTGCTCTCTGATCACTGCCATCATGTTGGCACGATCCGTTGAGATGGCTTGAACGCTTGTGCGTTTACCGTACTCGGCACGCACAATGTCATTGATGCGCTGCTCTAACAAAGTCTCTGCCCACCGTACGCTTCCACCGGTGCTTGTGTAGAATTTAGTGAGATTGTTGATCCGCCATTTTGCAAAATATTCGATTTGCAGATACGTTTGTTCTTTTGTAACAACGGTCAAAGGACGTAATGCCGGCGTGACCAGCTCTTGCATACGCATATCAAAATATCGGATGCGATCAATCACTGGAATTTTAAAATGCAATCCCGGTCCCTGAGTGGCAGGCTGTCCTGTTTTACCATTCTGGACAATTTGGCCTAAACGCAGAATGAACGCACTCGTTCCTTCTTTCACTGTGAAAATACTGAAAAACAAAATGACTAAGAGTGCTGCGACCGCAACAACCAAACTTTTTTTAATTGGCGTCATTTTTAACCTCCGAAGCTGTCGCTTGGCTAGCATTATTGGCCGCGGTGTTATTATTGCTGCTCACGATCGATGGCAATCCTGTCTCAGTGTTTTCGCTGACTTTTCCGGGCTCTTTATTATTCACTAATTTATCGAGCGGCAAATATATTAGATTGTTGCTGCCATTCGTGTCGATTAATACTTTGCTTGTATTTTTCAATACGTTTTGCATAGTTTCAAGATACATACGTTCCCGTGTAATTTCAGGGGCACTCGCATATACCTTTACGATGGCTTGATATTTTGCAATGGTTGCTTGTGCCTGCAAAACAACCTGTTGTCGATATGCATTGGCATCTGCCAGAATTCTCGCTGCAACACCTTGCGCAATAGGCACAACTTTACTTGCGTACGCCTGCGCCTGCTGCACATACGTTGCTTTATCCTGATCTGCGCGATTCACATCATTAAACGCAGCGCGCACTTGATCAGGCGCTTGCACTTTTCGTAACGTCACGGTAATCACTTCTAATCCCGCATTGTAGGAACTCAGCACTTTTCTGACACGCGCTAAAATTCCTGAGCTCAATGTTTCACGGCCTGTCGTTAAAACCTCATCCAGTTTCATTTGGCCGACCATGTCGGATAATGCGCCTGAAGCAATGGCTTTAATCGTGGCATCGGGATCCACGACATTAAATAAGTAAGCGCGCGGATCACTAATGCGGTATTGCACATTCAATTCTACATTCACCAGATTTTTAGATTGATCTGACAAATCAGCCGGTTTTTTAGTGACATCAAGCGGATTAGGTAAATCATTTTGATCGGACGATTTTGTGAGAAAATCACCCTGAAGAGAAAATGAATAAATTTTCTGCACATCCAGCAGATATTTGGTATCGATAAATCGCGCGAACCAATGCAAGCCTGGCTGCATGGTTTCGGAATATTTTCCAAAACGGAGAACAACCGCTTCTTCAGCCGGATTGACAATAAAAAACCCTGAAACAACCCAGGCAAGAAGCACCACAATCATGGCGATCCCGAAAATAAAGCCTATTTCTTGATTCACGGATGGCTGCCAAGCCATATTGCCGTTTTTATGCGTAACAAGAGACTGCAGTTTTTTTATCAGGTCTCGTAAAACTTTATCAAGATCGGGTGGTTTTTGTTCTTTTCTCCCATTCCATGGGTCATTGTTTTTGCCGTTTCCACCGGGCTCATTCCACGGCATAGGTACGCTCCCCTTGTGAATTTTCTATAAGGTCAATTCTAGAGGGCAATGCGGCTATACGCAATCAAAAACACCTGATAAATCGCAACTCTTTCTATTGTTTTATTCTTTTTCTTTGCCAGGCGTTGCTTGAGCTCCATTATGGTTGCCGTTGCTATGATTGCTATAATCCAGAGGTGATGGAACGTTACGAGAAGGTACTACAGTAGAAATAGCATGTTTATATACCATCTGGCTGACCGTGTTTTTTAACAACACGACAAATTGATCAAATGACTCTACTAATCCTTGTAATTTTATTCCGTTTACCAAGTAGATCGATACAGGAATCTTTTCTTTACGAAGTGTGTTTAAAAAAGGATCTTGTAATGACGGCCCTTTTGTCATATTTTTATTCTCCATATTAAAATATATAAAACATAGTCATTGCATCGATCAAGCTTGACCAAAGGCAATATAATCAACGCGTTGAGAATACGCTAATATTTTATGAACAGCAAGAGCTTCATTAAGTTACCCGCAACTAACGGCAATGTCTCACAAAAGATACTATCTTTAGTCATTTGCATGCACAGCTAATTTTCTTTATGATGCTGCATTGTAAAAGCACAGCCAATCTACTCACCTTTGGTAAAGCACAAGATTTTTATCAGGCACGAAGAAACAATAGAACGTTAGCGATCAACTTCAGTCAGGTATTGTACTATGGGAAATTTGACTAGCCAATTAACGCGCACCTGCATTATTTGCGGTATCGAAAAACCATTGTCCGCGTTCCTGCAGTTGAGCGGGAAAGATGGCACAAGCTATGGCAATATCTGCGCCAAATGCCGCAGCTTAGGAAAAACCTCCAAACCTGTCACCCCCGCAACGGAAGATGAACGCGGCACTACGCCCTCCGGTATTGGTATTCGCGGAAAAGAAAAAATCTATGCGGACACAAAGCGTGAACAAAAAATTCACACCCTGAAAGAGCTATATAAAAAAGAAGAAATCAAGAAACAGGAAGTCATCGAAGATAAAAAAGAACGAATCAGTCTCAAGGAAATGTCTGAAAAAAAACATCGGGAATTTTACATTAATCCCAAAAAAGACGTACCTTCAACAGACAAAAAACAAACCCAACAAATTATCACGAATCAGCAAGACCAGAAAAAAAGAAATATCATGAGTGTTGCTGAGCAACATCAAACTATTCTCGAGGGCAAAGAGAAACAACATGTAGATAACATCAAAACGATTGCAAAGGAAGAAACAAAAAAGACAACGACCGATTTTAATAATCTGTTTCATGGAATAGAAACAGGTAGAAGCGAAATGCAAAGCGCAGAAGTAAAAAAATTCTTTAAATGGCTAGGCTCAAGTGCGCCGATTGTCCGAATGGTTGAGCAAGGACTCAAAACGAAAAAAGAAAAAGAATTGGTGACAGAAGGTAATAAACCGTTAGAGCCTACGCGTAGGCGTTAATAAATGCCATGCAATCCTTTTAAAAAATTATTCTGTTTTTTTAACAAGCTCGCCTTTACTATTTACAATGTATTCGTGCTCATTGTAGGTAAAATTCAGCAGCTTATCGAAAGAAAGAGCGCCTTCTTTAATTCGGATTACCGGATTTCCTAAACTATCTTTTGAGGCAGCACTTGACTGAATAACATGCGCTGCTTTAACAGCAATTGTTAGATAAGCATGCTGTGTTTTATTATTTTTTGAACGCACCAAAGCTTGAATGTGAGATTTTTCTGTATAAATAGGTCTATTCACGCTGTACTCATAAAACACTTTGGGTGTTAACATGATTTGCCAGCTGGATAATGCGGCTCCATGTGCATTATAGAGATAAACATAGACTACCATTTCATCTTCCAATAACGCGTTTTTTTTGACTCGATCTTCCACTTGTTTTGTCGTGCCTTGCAATGATTGCTCTATTTGTTGAAAAACTATTTGCAAGCGTTCACGAACAAAGCGAAATTTATCATCCATTCCATATTTTTTTCTAAGCTCAGCCTCTTGTTGAACCATGGTTTGCGCCGTTTGATGTAATTTCTCTTCTAATTCTTTAGTACTGACCTGCACTAACTCTTCAACCTCATGACTTGTTTTTTCTAGAAGGGTTGTTACTTCTAAGAGATATTGCACTGACTGCAGCGAAGTGCCGGGAGGTGCTGCATTTTGCAATCCTGTTGCCAAAATAGAAGCCTGGTTTGCAATTTCATGCATACCTTGGACTGCACTTCGAATACTTGTTATTAACATAGGATTTTCTCTATTACTTTTAATATAAGCTTAGCACATCAAATCCAATCTGCCTTAATGCTTCATAAGCGATTATGGCAACTGAATTAGAAAGGTTAAGGCTGCGTGAATTGGCTAACATAGGAATGCGCAGAACCTGATCACCACTCAGGCTCTCTAGGATATTTTTAGGCAAACCGCGCGTTTCAGGCCCAAAAAGAAAGACATCATCCGCCTGATAGTGAGCTTGTGCATAACACTGCTTGCCGTGGGTGGAACAAGCAAATAAACGATTCGGTTTAACAGTCTCAAGAAACACTTCGTAGTCCGCATGATGGATTACTTTTGCCCATTCATGATAATCCAGACCCGCTCTTTTAAGTTGCTTATCATCCGGTGCAAAACCTAATGGGTGAATTAAATGCAAAATCATACCGGTATTCGCACAAAGTCGAATAATATTTCCTGTATTGGGTGGAATCTCCGGCTGATATAATGCGATTTGTATCAATTAACTTACCTTTTCATCTGGCAAAGCCTGTGAAGTTTTTTCTTTTTGTTCAGATGTCGTTGTTGAATCTTGTTCTGATTTATTATTCACATTTTGATCGAGTGTCGTATCTGCATTTTGCTCTGATTTATTGTTTTTTTCGAGATAAGGATCATTGAGTTCTGCATTACGCTCCAGTTGATAAGCACGGCGCTGCATATAAGCATCTCGAATAAAGGTGTAATCATCGAGTGAAGCTTCTTCAAGAACGTTTTGATAACGCAGTAATTCTGCACGTTTCACGACCAGACCTGTTAAATATAGTTCATTACGTTGTGTCACTGGGTAGATGTATGGATAGATAGTCAGGAATAGATAATTGATTGGCCACCCAATTTGATCTCGCACAGTACCAGGACCCAAGAATGGCAGAACTAAATAATTTGAATTTCTGTAGCCCCATTGCGCTAATGTTAAGCCGAAATCTTCTTTGTTAGGCTCTAATCCCATATCGGTTGCAACATCAAAAAAGCCTAAAATGCCAATCGAGCTATTGATCGCCAATCGCCATGCGTCGCTAGTGCCTTGATAAAAATTAGCTTGCAACACATCATTTGCAACTGTGGGTATAGTATCAATGTTATTGTAAAAATTACTGAGGCCTTTGCTCAATGGTTTTGGGATAATTTTAATATATAAAGTGGCTATAGGCTTCATCACCAAGATATCGAACGTTTCATTGAACTGGAACATGGCACGGTTAAAGCGCTCATAAGGATCATGATTGACGGCGGGTGCTGCATCATCATTTTCAGCTGCCGGAGTATCCGATGGATTCGCGACATCTGTGGCAGCATTGGCATTCGCGGCAACTGCACTGGATGCGCCCGCGGTTGTAGATGTCTGGGTTTCCGTTGATTTTTTCTTTGTGGCATCCGAAGGGTTTACGCTGGAAGTGTTCACTGCTTTATCAGTTTTTTCGATCCTAGAAGCAGGATTTTTGCTTGAGGGATCTGTTGTAGAGGCCATGGCCATTGCAGATACAGCACAACTTGCACTCATTATTAAGAGCCAGCCAAGACTTTTTTTAATTTGTTGTATTGCGTGCATAGCATAATCCAGTGAACGAATTCATTAGTTTAACTTTAGCTGAGTCAGATGCCAATCACATTTACCCCATTTAATTGATTTTACTCAAGGCACCGCACTGTTTACCTTATTAGAGTTATGGAATAATAGGCGCAAGCATTAAAACAGGACATAACGATGATGAAGCAGCCACGCCCATTAACTCTCATTATTCTTGATGGCTGGGGATGCCGTGAAGACACAAAAGCAAATGCGATTGCGCTTGCCAACACGCCGCATTGGGATGCGCTTTGGCAAAAATATCCACACACTTATATATCTGCATCGGGTGATGACGTCGGATTACCTCATGGACAAATGGGGAATTCAGAAGTCGGCCATCTCAATATGGGAGCAGGCCGTATTGTTCATCAAGATTTAACTCGAATTGAAATGGCGATTTCGGATGGCAGCTTTTTCAAAAATCCAGTATTGATACAATCCATGGAGCAGGCCGGTAAAAACCAGAAAGCGATTCATATCTTAGGGTTGCTCTCACCTGGCGGCGTCCATAGTCATGAACAACATATTCAAGCTGTTATTAAGCTTGCAAAGCAATATCATGCAACGCAAGTTTATATCCATGCTTTTCTGGATGGCCGCGATACACCTCCTCGAAGTGCTGAAACATCATTAACTGCACTTACCCAATATTGTGAGCAACAAAGCTGTGGGAAAATTGTATCTATCATTGGACGTTATTATGCAATGGATCGTGATAAACGCTGGGAACGAACACAAGCAGCTTATGATTTACTCACGCTCGGCAATTCCGCTTATCAAGCTACTGATATAATCAGTGCATTGCATGAGGCTTATGCGCGCGGCGAAAATGATGAATTTGTAAAAGCCACCTCCATTCATCCGAAAGACGCCTCCCCTATCACCATCAATGATAATGATACAGTTATTTTTATGAATTTCCGTGCTGACCGTGCTCGTCAACTCACGCAGGCTTTTATCGATACTGATTTCACAGGTTTTACACGAACAAAAACACCTAAAGTCAATTTCGTGACACTCACCGAGTATGATGAAAACTTTCATCTGCCCATTGCTTTTCCGTCTGAATCACTGACAAATATTTTGGGTGAGTATATAAGCCATCTTGGGTTGCATCAGCTTCGTATTGCTGAAACTGAAAAATATGCACATGTGACTTTTTTCTTTAATGGTGGCGTTGAGGCTCCGTTTCCTTTCGAAGACAGAATTCTGATTCCTTCTCCCAAAGTTGCAACGTATGATCTGCAGCCTGAAATGCATGCGCCCGAAGTTACTGACCGGCTCGTTCAAGAAATCAAAGCGCAAAAATATGATTTAATTATTTGTAATTTTGCCAATGCAGACATGGTTGGCCATACGGGCAACCTTTCTGCGACGATTAAAGCTATAGAAACGCTCGATACTTGCCTTGGAAAAATTGTTAACGCATTGCAAGCCGTAGGCGGTGAAGCTTTAATCACGGCGGACCATGGTAATGCTGAGATTATGTTCGATGATCAGACTCAACAGCCGCATACTGCTCATACACAACAGCTGGTTCCTCTCCTTTATATTGGCCGAAAAGCGGCAACTACTGAAAAAATTGGCCTCTTGTCAGACATTGCGCCTACGCTGCTTTACCTAATGGGAAAGCCTATTCCTCATGAAATGACAGGACAATCTTTATTAAGTTTTACAACCTAACCCAAATACGGCGGATCTGTACTATTTATAGGATGTTGCAAAAAGAGCGAAAAATTTTCAGTACTATGAAGAGGATATACCGAAAAAGAAGGTTTTTTTTGTAGAAAATTCGTCCCATTTTAAGGTTTTTGTAGCTGATTTTGTAATGGAATGCCCCAATACCATCTCCCCACCATTTGACGGAAAATGAACTATACTTAAAGTGGCTCTATAAACTACTTTTTAGGAGCACGATTATGATGTATCCGACTGCTGGTTCGCTCATCAAATTTGTAGGGATATTGCTCATAGGATTTGCATTGACACCTTCTTCCTATGCATTTAAAGAAGAAGATCCAAACACATCGCTCAACCCAAGCACCCCAGTGAAAACAGAAGCGCTACAAAAAGATGATATTGACCGCTTCACGAATGCGATTGCGCAAATTAAAGATTTCTATGTGCAGCAAACCAGCGATAAAAAATTATTAGAAGATGCGATTCGAGGCATGTTAAGTGGATTAGATCCGCATTCGGAATATCTTGATGAAGATTCGTATAAGACGCTGCTTGTGGCAACGACAGGTGCCTTTGGTGGATTAGGCGTTGAAGTGACTGGGGAATATGGCGTTCTTAAAGTCATTAGCCCAATTGATGATACACCCGCTTCGAAAGCAGGCATTAAATCGGGTGACTATATTGTTGCAATCAACGGCAAGCTTGTGAGTGAGATGACATTAAATGAAGCCGTAGACAGTATGCGTGGAAAAAAAGGAACGATGGTGACACTCACTGTCATTCGTAAAAATCTTAAAACACCGATCGTTTATAAATTAACGCGCGAAACGATTCATGTCTCAAGCATTAAGAGCAATATGTTGAGCAATGGATTTGGTTATGTTCGTATCAGTGAATTTCAGGAACCTACCGCTAAATTAATGACTTCTGCCATTGAGAAGTTAAAGAAAGATGCGGGTGGTAACTTAAAAGGCTTGGTACTTGATTTACGTAATAATCCGGGTGGTTTACTGGATTCTGCTGTGCAAGTCGCAAATGCATTCTTAGATGATAGGAAAACACACCAATTTAATGATCTTATTGTTTATACAGAAGGCCGTTTCGCCAACGCAAAATATAGTGCTAAAGCTACGCATATTGGTGACATACTCGATGGAGCACCGATGGTTGTGTTAGTCAATGCAGGTTCAGCTTCTGCTTCAGAGATTGTTGCGGGCGCTTTGCAAGATTACCATCGTGCAATCATTGTGGGGATCAATAGCTTTGGTAAAGGATCCGTACAAACAGTATTACCTTTAGATGATAAGCATGCGATCAAGTTAACAACTGCTCTTTATCACACACCTTCGGGTCGCATTATTCAAAACAAAGGGATTGTGCCTGATCTTATGGTTGAAGATATGAAAATACAAAATGATAAGCCAGATGCTTTAGCATTGGCTCCCATCAGAGAGTTTGAATTAAAAGGACATCTTGCAGGTAAGGATACTGCGGGAGTCGTTGCTGCAGATGATAAAAGCGATTCTATCGCACTGGCTGAATCTGACTTTCAATTGTATCAAGCATTAAAGACACTTAAGACAATGGCGATGGTTGAAGCTCTGAATTCAACCGCTGTGAAATCTCATCCAACGAGTACGGCATCTAATTGATGAGATGTCTATTATTTTGATGTCACTCCCGCGAAAGCGGGAATGACATTAAAAGAGGAAAATTGCTACAATTTGAGTTCGCTTAAATACGCTGTGACCTGCTCGAATAAATCAGAAGTTTCGCTATCAAACCATGTCGCATCCGGCCAGCTGCGCAGCCAAGTTAATTGACGTTTTGCAAGCTGTCTTGTTGCAATAATGCCTTTTTCGCGCATTTCATCGTATGTCAGTTTTCCTTCTAAATACTCCCACACTTGTCTATAGCCTACGGAACGTATCGCGGGTGTTTCTAACGTTAAATCAGGATGTGTTTGTAATTGTTTTACTTCGTCAATTAACCCTTCATCCAGCATTTTCAAAAATCGTTGTTGAATGCGCTCATGCAGAATAGCGCGATCATTGGGTGCAATAATTAAAGAATGCATTTCAAAATCAATGCCCTTCTGATCGTGGTTTTGATGCCATGTGGTTAAGTTCTTTCCCGTCAGCATATGCACCTCCAAAGCACGCTGTATACGTTGACTGTCTTGTGGATGTATTCGGGTTGCTGCTTGTGAATCAATGCCTGCAAGACGACTATGTAACGCTGGCCATCCTAATTCTTCAGCTTCACGCAGTAGTTGCGATCGCACTTTTGAATCAGCTGATGGCATTGATGCAATTCCTTGTTGTAATGTGCGGAAATACAGCATGGTACCTCCCACTAAAAGAGGAATTTTTCCTTTCTTATGAATGGCTGCTATTTCATGTAATGCGTCTTCCCTAAATTGCGCAGCTGAGTATGGCTCCTCCGGTTCGCGCATATTGATAAGATGATGAGGTGCAATCGCTAAAATATCTGACTGCGGTTTTGCGGTGCCAATATCCATACCGCGATAAACCATCGCAGAATCAACGCTGATAATTTCCATTGGGAAATGCTGTACTAATTGTACAGCAAGCTGAGTTTTCCCTGAGGCTGTCGGGCCCATGAGACAAATGACAAGTGGCTTTGGATTTATCATTATTGCCCACGCAGAAATAATCGATCAAGTTCAGCAAGAGAAAACTGTGTCCACGTGGGACGTCCGTGATTACATTGACCACTATGTTCTGTCGTTTCCATTGAGCGCAGTAGCGCATTCATCTCGGGAATAGTGAGTTTACGTTGTGCACGAACTGCGGCATGACAGGCCATTGTTGCAAGCATATGATCGATATAATCATCCATTCTCGTGCTTTTTTCATGTTCTATTAAATCAGAAATAATATCACGCACTATTTGCGCGACATCAGCGCCTCGCAACATATCAGGAACTTCACGGATGACTAATGTTTCTTGACCGACACGCTCAATACGCAATCCCAATTGTTGAAACGTTTTTTCATGGCCTTCCATTTTATTGACTTCACGTTCACTCAGTGTCACTGTCAAGGGAACTAATAAAGGCTGAGAAATCAATCTTTTTTCTGTAAAATATTTTTTGAGCTGTTCATACAGCACTCTCTCATGCGCGGCATGCATATCGACTAAAACCAAGCCTTCTGCATTTTCTGCTAAAATAAAGATATTACGTAATTGTGCCAATGCAAAACCTAAGGGCGGTATCGTTGTCTGTGTTGGTATTTCGGCATTCAGTTTTGGTAATTGCGGATCCGCGTGCAGTTTATGATAAGCGGTCATTTGCTCTCGTACGCTCAAAGACAATGTTTGTTGCTTAGGCGTGTAAGTTGCAAAATTTTTTTCAGAATGATTATGCTTGGTTTCTTCGCAAGTTGTCTTAGGGGCTGTCGTTTCACCTGTGATTAAGTTAACAGCAGGCGGCGCGATACCACACTGTCCGGGACGAATATGTGTCAATGCGTCTTGGATACTGCGAAATATAAAATCATGCACTAGACGGCTTTCACGAAAACGAACTTCGTGTTTGGTGGGATGTACATTCACATCAACTTGTTCGGGCGAGATTTCTAAAAATAATACAAAGGCAGGATGACGATTCCCGTATAAGACATCATGATAAGCTTGGCGTACCGCATGATTCACTAATTTGTCACGCACGATACGTCCATTCACATAAAAATACTGTAAATCTGCCTGGGCTCTTGAGAAAGTAGGCAAAGCAACCCAACCTGACAAGGTTAATCCAGTCATCGTACTTTCTATCTTTAATGCATTGTCCATAAAAGATTGGCCGCACAAACTGCTGACACGTTGTTCACGTTCAATATCAGAATGTGCCGCACGATATTGTCGAACTAATTTTTGATTGTGTTTTAAGGTAAAATTGACATCAAATGAACTCAAGGCCATTCGTTTAATTAATTCATCGATATGTTCAAATTCCGTTTTCTCGGAACGTAAAAATTTCTTGCGAGCAGGTGTATTGAAAAATAAATCTCGTACTTCGATCGTGGTTCCTTCGGGATGGGCTGCGGGATTTGATTGTAATTCTTGTTCAATGCCTTCTGATTGTATTTTCCAGCCTGTTTTGTTTGCGACAGCCGATGTCAAAGCAAGTCGTGAAACTGAGCTAATACTTGCTAATGCTTCGCCTCGAAATCCTAAAGTATGAATTTTCTCAAGATCATCGAGTTCTTTTATTTTACTGGTGGCATGCCGGCTCAATGCTAAAATTAAATCATCGGGATGCACACCTACACCGTTATCGCGCACGCGGATTAAACGCATTCCTCCTTGATCGATATCTAAATCAATTTTATTCGCACCGGCATCCAGGCTGTTTTCAACTAATTCTTTAACAACGGAAGCAGGACGCTCTACAACTTCTCCTGCTGAAATTTGATTGGCTAGAATGCCGCTTAATTTTTGAATTCGACTCATTAACCACCTATTATTGCATATTTTTTTTGATAATCGCGTATGCCATTAAATAAGGAAACCGCGAGCTTATATTGATAGGCTTTATCGTTTAAACGTGATTCTTCTTTTGGATTTGAAATAAATCCAGTTTCAACTAAAACGGAAGGAATATCCGGTGATTTTAAAACCATGAAGGGTGCTTGCTCCACCCGCGAATAATGCAGCATGGCCACATCATCGATTGCATTTAAGAGGCAAGTGCCTAATCGCATGCTATCAGTGACAGTGACTGTTTGTGCAAGATCAATCAACACAGATCGCAGCAACGGACTTTGATCATCCAGCTGACTTAATGCGACACCGCCCAACTCCGAATAATTATCACGTCTTGCTAACCAGCGCGCTGCAATGCTGGTTGCACCATTTTTGGATAATGCATACACCGATGCGCCTGTTGCCCAATTATTAAAATAAGAATCCGCATGCACAGAAATGTAAATATCGGCTTTGTTCTTTCGAGCCAAGACGAGACGATTATGCAAGGTGACATAATAATCTCCATCGCGTGTCAGTACGGCGCGCATATGCGGTGCGTGATTAATTAAATTTGCTAATTGTTTCGAGATTTTTAAGACGACATTTTTTTCTTGTATTCCTGATTTGCCAATGGCACCAGTATCTTTCCCGCCATGGCCCGGATCAATCATCACGATGAGAGGATGATTTTCTGCAGAAGAAGATACCTTATTCGATATAATCGCATCACGCTTACTCTGGCTTTTTGGCTTTTTTTCGATATTTTTGGCTGAGGTTTCAAGCGTTACCATCACTTGTTGCGAAGGTAAATTTGCTGCGGCTTCAAAATGAAAAGAAGAAGTAATATCGAAAACAATTCTTAATGTTCCAGGGACAGGCTGACCGCTACGCACATCCTTAATGGCGGGATTTGTGATTGCGAGTGATTTTAATTTTATCCCAAGCTGTGTATTAGGAAAATCAAAAACCAATCGATTTGGGTGCGCCAATGTGAAAATATGAGGCTCAACAGGTGAAGATAATTTAATCATAATTTGGCATGGCGTTGTATTTGAGATTTGAATATTTGTAATTTTTGTAGATACCGCATATGCAAACAACGGCAACAGCATTGCGAGCAAAGCGAAGCAACCCATTTCGAAAATTCTGCCTGCCCCTCCAAAAAAGTTTTTCAAGCTTTGCTTTCGAGATGGATTGCTTCGCTTTGCTCGCAATGACGGTAAAATGTGATCGGCTATAAAATTTTTATTTATCATGTTGTAATCGCTGCAATATAGTTTCGCCATTTACGCTTTGAGCAATCATTTTTATTTCACGACTATCGCCCTGCATGCTTATATAACAAGATAAATCCGGGACTGGCAAAATAGATCCCCCCTTTTCCGGCCATTCGATCAAACAAATTGTCTTTGCCATAAAATAATCCTGCACTCCCATTGACTCAAGTTCGTAAGGCTGATGCAATCTGTATAAATCGAAATGAAAAACGGTAAAGTCAGAAAACTCGTAAGGTTCTACTAAAGTATAAGTAGGACTTTTAACACGGCCAGGAAAACCCAACTCTCTTAAGAAACCACGGGCTAACGTCGTTTTTCCAGCACCGAGCTCGCCATATAAAAATATGACTCTGTTTCGATCCAGATGATGCACGGCTGCTCTCGCCAATTGCTTCCCGAATGTTAGCATATGAGATTCATCAGGAATAAATTTGATATAGGCTGTATTTTCCATTTTATAGATTCACCAGCTGGCGTAAATAGGGAAACAAGTCACTCGCAATCATCCCACGTTCCCCACCTTCCTTGGCAGCCAAATCACCTGCTTTTGCATGAACTAACACGCCCAACTTAGCCGCTTGTGGTAAAGAAATGCCTTGGGCTGCAAGAGCGCCAATCACCCCGCTTAAGACATCACCCATTCCACCGCTTGCCATACCAGGATTTCCGTTCTCACACAAAGCCTCTTCGTGATCTGTTACAACCAAGGTACCTGCTCCCTTTAAGACAACAACGCCTCCATATTTTTTTTGTAGAGCGCCTGCTGATAGCAAACGATCTTGCTGGATATGATGAGCGGTTGTTTGCAATAATCGCGCTGCCTCACCCGGATGAGGAGTCAACACCCAATCAGCATATTTTATGCGTTTTTTTGAAAGCAAATTTAATGCATCTGCATCCATCACTAATAATTTTTTACTACTGAGTATGCGCGTCAGCATTTTTTTAGCCCAACTGGATTGGCCCAAACCAGGGCCTACGATCACGACCGTGGCTTTTGTTAATAATGGTGTTAATTCTTTAGCATGATTGGCACCGTGACACATTATTTCTGGCCGCACTAAATTCAAGCTTATAGCATGCTCTGGCCGGGTCGCTACACTGACTAAACCTGCACCGACACGCAATGCCGCCTCAGCTGCCAAACGCACGGCACCCGAAAAACCGTAATCACCACCGACGACTAAAACATGTCCAAACATTCCTTTGTGACTGTCTGCTTTCCGCGGTTTAAGGCACTGCGTGAATTGTGTTAATTGTAGTTTTTCAACTGTCATATTTTCCCTCTTGAGCGGTTAAGCATACTTAAACTGATGGTCGTCGCCAAGATCACAGCCACGACCGTTAATGCTAATAGAACGGGCATGACAATCCAGGGCGCGATCAACATTTTTACTCCAATGAAGACGAGCACGAGCGCAATACCATACTTTAATAAATGGAATCGAGGCAGCATATCTGCCAATAAAAAATAAAGCGCACGTAACCCTAAAATAGCAAAAATATTTGAAGTGAACACAATAAAAGGATCATTCGTCACCGCAAAAATCGCGGGAATACTATCCATCGCAAAAATTAAATCGCTGATTTCTATTAAAATCAAAACTAATAATAATGGCGTTGCATGCCAACGCTTGTTTTCTTTAATAAAAAACTTTTCATCGCGAAAATATTCCGTCACATGAATATGTCGACGCACCCAAATGATAATAGGGTTTTTTGAAAAATCTTTTTTGACTTCTTCAGGAAAGAGCATCTTAATGCCCGTGACAAGCAAAAAGATACCAAATAAATATAAAACCCAGTGAAACTCTGATACAAGCCATGTTCCACCCAAGATCATTAACAAACGAAAAACAACAGCGCTTGTAACACCATACAATAGAACACGTCGTTGATATTCGGGAGGCACAGAGAAATAGCCAAATATCATCACAAACACAAACATGTTATCTATTGATAAGGTTTGCTCAATTAGATAACCCGTGAAAAACTCAAGCGCTTTTTGATTTGCAATGACAGGGCCTTGCGTTTTTGTGAGATACCACCAAAGCAATACATTAAAACACAGCGCGCAAGACACCCAAAGAATAACCCAGCCCAATGCTTGCTTTGCAGAAACTTTCGAAGATTTACGTCTACCTAAGCAGAAAATAACAATGGCTAACACAAGAACAATAAAAGCAAAGAATCCGAGCCACATCCACCAAGAGCCGATTGAATACATTGTCCTTACCTTTTTAGAGGTTAACTGTTAATAACTTCCTTGTTTAGCAAATGCGTTCTGTAATATTTAAGCTCTTCAACAGATTCACGTATATCATCCAACGCTAGATGCTTGGATTCTTTTTTGATACCGGAATAGATTTTAGGGGCCCAACGAAAAGCGAGTTCTTTGAGGGTGCTCACATCCAGCAATCGATAATGAAAATATTTTTCTAACTCCGGCATGTAACGATTGAGAAAACGTCTGTCTTGATAAACAGTATTGCCGCACATGGGCGACTTGCCTGCAGGCACATATTGTTTCAGAAATTGGAGCATCATGGCTGAGGCTTCAGCCTCCGTGATTTTGCTTTCTTTGACACGCGCCACTAATCCGGAAGCATTATGCTGCTTGGTATTCCAATCATCCATGCCGTTTAATAAATCATCCGATTGATGAACGGCAATGACAGGTCCTTCTGCCAGGATATTAAGATGGGTATCTGTGACGATCACAGCCATTTCAATGATACGTTCTTTTTCTGGATCAAGACCGGTCATTTCTAAGTCAATCCAGATCAAATTATCGGCGTTATATGTCATACCTCTACCCTTGTAAATAAATCTTTCATGTATTCTATCAGTCAACGCAATGTAATAGAATTGCTTCCTACAAAAATCAACCTTGAGAGTGTCTTATGATGAATGATGTCGTTGCGATCGTTATTGCCTATTTATTTGGCTCGCTTTCTACAGCGATTATTATTTGTAAGATTTTGGGATTGCCTGATCCTCGTTCTCAAGGCTCAGGAAATCCAGGTGCAACAAATGTGTTGCGGTATGGTGGAAAAAAAGTTGCCATTATTACTTTATTAGGTGATGTCTTAAAATGCGCCATCCCTGTTTTGGTTGCAAAATGGTATGGGTTGAATGAAGGTGGCTTAGCCCTTGTCGCTTTTGCTGCTTTCTTTGGGCATTTATATCCAGTTTTCTTTCGATTTAAAGGCGGAAAAGGAGTTGCAGCGGCATTAGGATGTTGGCTTGCTTTGGCCTGGCCTGTTGGATTTTTGCTGGCAGTGACTTGGCTTTGTGTTGCTGTTATCACACGTTATTCTTCACTTGCAGCGTTGATTACCTCATTGATTGCTCCTTTATATGCCTTGTATTTCACCAATGAAACATATGCGTTAATGACGGGTTGTATGAGTTGTTTGCTTATTTATCGGCATAGGAAAAACATTCAGAATTTGTATAAGGGAAAAGAAAGCAAAATTGGTAAAAAATAGTCAAATACTCTGAATATACAATAGGTTAGCTATTAAAACCATACCTACCTTCTTATTATATCAAATAATTGCTATACTAAAATAGAACGAAAAATCATTATGTGCCTATAAAATAGCAAAGCGAGGGTCTTAAATGCGCTCGAATTTATCGACTGTAATAAATAACATGCTCGATGAAGACCTTTC
>BMAG01000016.1 GCA_014132595.1 Gammaproteobacteria bacterium
GCGTTGTTGCCTAACTCACTGATTTTATTCGTGCCCGTATGCGTGCCCGCGCCCGCGTGCGGTTTTTCATATTTTTATCCTTAGCCATTTTAATTATTTTAATGAATTTGTCGAAGAAAAGCCGCACACGGGCACGGGCACGCATACGGGTCATACTTTGCGCATCAACGAATAATGTAGACTTGATAGCATCTATAATTTCAATATTATTATTAAGTTTTTGCCAAACTTGATCATGTCTACGCTGTACAAATCTGTTTTACATATATACAATTCATTCAATAACTCATTATCGATGCCAATCCACTCAACTCCGTGAAACGAGAAGAACAATGACAATTCCACGCAACGAATGGCTAATAGCACGCGAAGAATTTAATAAAGATAATTCACCGGAATTCTTGCCCTGTACGATCAGATATGATGAGGCAAAAGCGGTACAGCCTCGTGTCAATAAAACTCCGGCCTCCTATCAACTATCTCATTCTTTTATTCAACATCAAGGTCGTCCTTATGCGGTCGCTAAAGGAAAAGAACATCTCGTAGGAAGAGGAAGTTATGGGGTCGTTAAAAAATTACTGACTGAAAGCGATTTATCAAAACATGTCGTAAAAATTCAAAAATATGAAACTCCTCACTCTGAAAAAAATATACAACGCGAACAAAAAATAACAAAAGACTTGGGTTTATCCGATTTTCTTGTAAAGCATCCGGTCAAAAAGAAATATTATATGCAGATGGTGAATGCAGGCATCGTTCTTCAAAACTTTATGCCGGGCGTTACATCGGAGAATCATGAGTTACGTTTTGAAATTGCAATCAAACTGTCTCTTCAAGTGGGTGATTTGCATCTAGGTATTTTAAGCCATAAACATATTTCTTATGCCCATTTAGATATTTCACCGAATAATGTTTTATATGACCCGACAACGCATGAAGTTCGTTTAATTGATTTTGATTCTGCCCAAGTAAATGCTTTTTCTCCTAAGATCCCTTCGACTTTTTCAGTTCCTTATACCGTTGTTCGTGAATTTCATGATGTAAAAGAAATCACAGGTGAGTTTTGTGATGTTTTTTCATTGCTTCGCCTTTTACATTTGCCAGAAAAGGGTTATCGTCGTAAGAATAATACGTTTGAATTAAAACGTTCCTCAGATGAAACTAGAAAAAAAAGCATTCTCACCGATGAAATGATAGCTCAATACGGCTTGGAATGTGTATTAACAGATTCAACGCATTATTCGAAAAGAAAATCTAAAATAGCGATTAAAAATGCCTATGATTTAGCCTCTATTTTGCTCTGTGCGAAACACATGGGTATTGAACATCAATCACTCTCTAGAGAGACACGCTTACAATATTTAAATTTTTATCGAATTTACGGAAGATTTCCAGATACGCAATCAAAAGAAGAAAAACATTTTCATTTAGGTCCTCTTCAAGCTAGAAAATTGGAATTTCATTCAAATCATACATTGACCACAACGAAATATCAAGAAGAGGAATATCACTTATTGGCAGAATCTTTTAATTTATTAAACCCGCTTTTTAGTAAAGTAGCCGTTGTAGGCTTTAGAGGAGGGCTTGTTTTTGCAAATTTTGATAGTCCTGCTTTTAATGTATTCTATGATAAATTTTGTGAATTTTTATCTGTCTCAAGTGAGGTGTCTGAGTCAGACTCCTCTCCAGAAAAAGAATTTTTTAAAAAATTAAATACTTTTCTTTTATCAACGGAATCCTCTGAAGATAAGATGGCACCCTTAACAAAATATTATTTTGAAATACCTGGATCAGCTTATTGTATAGAAGGTCTAATCCATTGCGATGATATTGTTCAAAAGAAAGTGAAAGGAAAATATAGCGGTCATATTGCTATGATGATCACAGGAGTCCTTGCCGCGGGTTTAATCCGCAAATATGACAGAGAGGGAAAGCTTCCGTTTCCCATGATTTCGATGCATTTGTTCGGAGATGATTCCCCAAAGGGAGATAAAAAATATTTTCTTATTTGCCGATCAAGCTCGGACAGTTTGCAAGAATGCATCATCCTGGATCCTCCGCATGCTTGTTACCAGATGCCCATCGATTTAGAGAAACATTATCTTGAGATTGAAGAAAAATATACTCTCATGACCTTGCAGCGTCTTTTTTATAGGCTTGGATTGAATGTTGAATGTTTACGTCACTGCATCTCCCCGCCAAAAGCTATTGAAGAGGAAGTGTTGGAGATTGACACGGATGAGGAAAAAGTGGCGATAGAATCTTCTCGATCTTCGAATGTCACTCTGGCGTCTTCCTATAACGGACGTTTTTTCAAAACCGCAGGCCTAGCCATGGGAGCAGGCTTTGTCGGTGGCGGTTTCATTTATTATCATCTTACTCTCAGTATATTATCAAGCGTGAGTTTCGGTGTTTTCGCTGGCGTCTTCTTGCTACTTTTGACATTAGCCATTTCTCAAGAATGCGGGAGAGATAACATTCCTGCTGCAAGACTCTTTTGAAACTAAACTCTATCTGGAGGATTCATTTTTAAAAATCAGGAAAACTATTAAAATCCTCGGTTCGTAATAAAAGAACTGGCTTCTCTTAATCATTGTAAACTAAGCTATCTCCACGAATTTTGCTTAGAAATTCGTGGAGATAGGGGGTCAAGGCTGACCCCGTTCGTGTTAACGACTAAGACGTCGTTGTGTAGTTGCATCTGGATTAGCAGCCGCTTTGCATTTTGCCTCAAAATCATTGGCTTTTAAAAAAGCATCAATACTTGCCGCACGTGCAGCATAATCCGGTATCATCCTGGGTCTTTTATCAGCAGGAACCGTCTTCCAGCTATCGGCATACTCTCTATAAACATTTAAAACTTGTAATGTCGCAAAATCCGTAGGAACAGTGGACTTTAATCGATTGTCTGTAAAATATTCATCACTGTAAGCTTTAGCTTGTAAAAGATAAGCGCCTTGAGTCACGACATAAGCCTGACTTGCCGCCATAAGTCTATTATTGACATAGTTAAAATCTGCGAAGGCTTTATTCTCTTTTTGTTCCTTTTCAGTTAACCGTCCCTTAAGTGCTACAAGACCGTCATTTAAAATCGGTAATGTTTCTTCAGGTTTGGTTGGTATCTTTCTTGTTGTAGCCATACATTCTCCTTTATTTGTTAATTTTTTTTAAAGCAGCCAGAGTTTGTATAACTCAATTCACTTAGTCAAGAGAAAGAAATAAAAGAAATTCTAAACATATCCATTCGCAGGGTTTACTTTTTCAATGCTGGAATAAAATCAGCCAATTCTGCGCTATCTTTATTTGTTGGGGGAATATGACAGATATTAGAAATACCATACGTGCCCGCGCCCGTAAATTTAATCAGCGCTTCGTGAAAAAGACCTTGTCCGAGAAACATTTATTTTTTCATCCGGCGCACATTCTTCCTCCCGCTTAGGAGCTGTTTTTGTGGATGGAATTGTTAAAACTTTAGCATTATGAATATAGAAAAGAGCACGTTTTTCTGCTTCATTTTTTGATGTTGCAATGTTGATAATGACTTGATCCGTTAAAGGAGGCATTTTCGCATTGTGTATACTAATGAGGCCATTTGCAACAACAAGTGCATGAGTTTCCGCTTTTGCAAGCTGAGCGACAATGATTTCGCTTAAGGCGATTTGATTAGCATGCAGAGCGGCAAAAGCGTCGGCTAGCAATAGGGGATCATCTGATTTTGAAATCGCGTTGATAATTTTTTTTGTTAACTCAATGTGGGCAGAAGACAACATAAGGAATGCATTGGATACCGGAAGTGCTAAATATTTTGCATTTGCAATCCCTATCACTAATTTTTCCGTTAAAAAAAAGCGAGCTGCATAATTTAAAATACCACTACAAACACGCTCTAACTCAAATTGTTTTGGCCGGTGATCAACCGACTTGTATGAATACAAGAGAAGTTGAATCTATTTTTTTTAGAGAAAATCCTAATAAGTTAATCAAAGCAAATTTTGATAGTACTTATACGCTTAAACAACTCTATAAGTCTTATACGACTTTGGAGATTTCGCCGAGTATTATTCAGGCAAAAGATGGTTATGAAGCACTGAACCAATTATTAGATGGTATCAAGTTATTATCAACGCCGACTTGTGAGTGGGAGCAAGGAAGTATTGTGTCTACTTATACTTTTAATATAAATGGTAGTCCACATACGCTGCGAGTGATTCAAAAAATGGATACGGATACACCGAGTGCTAACAGTGTTGCAGCAGCTACTCATACAGATTCATAGATCGAGTTAAATCGAGTTATAGAGTAAAATGCTTTTTCCGGCCCAGGCACGCATGCGTGCCCGGGTTCGTCTTTTCCCCATGGCAATCGCATTGAAATAAATTCTACCCGTTCTACTTAGAATCGATAACTCATATTTTCAATAAAATAAGAATAAACCACTTGCCTCTATTCAACCTTGCCATTCGATCCTACCCAATAACGCCTGTCATTAGGGTTGCTGCGATTAAGTAAGAGAGGCTTTATTGGCTAGGATGACTTCGGTTATTTTATATTTAAAATATCCGCTAAATCATCTGCATGATCTTCTTCATCTTTTAATATGTCTTCAAGGATCCGGCGAGTCGTTGGATCATCTTTGCCAAACCATTCAATCAATTCACGATAAACCATGATTGCAATTCTTTCTGCTACCAAATCTTCTTCTATTAATTTTACCAGATCCTTACCTGTGCCATATTCTGTAGCTGTTCTTTGGGGTACAGTCGCAGGATTAAAATCAGGATTACCGCCAAGTTGATTAATTCGCTCTGCGATCATCATCATATGCCGCTGCTCGTCGTCTCCATGCTCTTTAAATTCAGCAGCGATTTGTGGGCGATCGATACCTTTGGCAATGATTTGGTGATGTCGGTAACGCATGACACACATAATTTCTGTCGCTAAGGCTGCATTTAATAATTTGTGAGCTTGATTTAAGTCTAAGGGATAATCCGTAGTCACCGCGCCTTGATCTAGCGATTTTTTCGCATTTTTTTTAATTTCATTCAGATTGTAAGGCAGTGTATCTTTATTTGATTCCATTTTGCTCACTCTCCTTGAAAAAATATCGGCTTATTCATTCAATCATAACCTGATGTTTTTTTCTATGCAATTCACTGAGCTGTGAGTGTTTCTTTTGTATTTTTATTCTTTTAGAATGAATATTTTTCATTTGGAGAAAATGACAATGGGCAATATTAATCTAACCGGTAAAAAAAAGAAAGCTCAGTCGACCGCATCGATTCTTCTTAGCACTTCTATTGTAAACCCACGGCCCCAAACCGCCCATCTCTCAGAAGAAAAAAATGAAACTCCGGCTGCCGCCCCCTATTTAACGCCTCAAATGACTGAGATTATTGCAAGGTGTACTTTAGACGAAAGACTTCCTCTCAATATTTTAACAGTGATTGCGTGCAATAGAGCGCTTGCTGATAAACTTTTTTTATTAAATGGATTTATACCTTTGACTCGAAAGATCATCATTGATATGGCAAATCATGAAAAATATGCGTTGAAAATTATAGATTCAATTTTATTGCTTGATGAGAGACTGAATTCTTGAGCAAACCATTTTAAAAACACGTTGTGAATACATCCTTGTATGCTCTGATTTTTCATCCATGAAAAATAACTTTTTAAAATGGTTTGCTGTTATAGCCCAACATTTATTAGCATTAGAGGTTCAAAAAAATGGATGACACGTTAGCAGTAATCGTGTTTATTATATGTCAATTTTCAAAAGGTGGAGTTTCTATTTCTGTAAAAGATCCAATGAAAACAACTCACGATGCGGCAGACATTGGTACACCAAATCAAGCGTATATCGGTTGATATTGCAAAAATTTCTCAATCCTGTTTTCAAAACTGTAACATATTGTTTCTTAAGAGGATGCGGAGAATACCTATTCTATTCTCCGCACGTTTTGCGGAGAATATCCTTGATCTTGCGGAGAATAGGTGTTATATTCTCCGCATGAGGTGCGGAGAATGACGACTTATATCCATCAGCAGAAAGACTGGCCCATATTCACATGGAACCCAATAAAATTGGCTCCTCTTCTAGCCACTATTCATCAGCAGCAGGGTCGTCTTCGGGGACGCTTGGAATCAATAGGTTTTGATTTACAAAATGAAGCAATGCTTCTTACCTTAACCCAAGATGTCGTTAAAAATAGCGAGATTGAAAATGAAATACTTGACCCCAATCAAGTGCGCTCTTCTATCGCAAGAAAATTAGGTATAGAGATTGCAGGCCTCATTCCGGCAGATCGTCATGTTGAAGGTGCGGTCGAGATTGCTATAGATGCAGCGCAACATTTTAAAAAATCTTTGACAAAAGAAAGATTGTTTAACTGGCATGCGGCATTATTTCCAACAGCCCGAAGCGGCATGAATCCTATCATTGTGGGTGATTGGCGAGATGATCAAAACGGTCCTATGCAAGTCGTTTCAGGCGCTCTAGGCCGCGAACAAGTCCATTTTGAAGCACCTGCAGCCTCTCGCATTGAAAAGGAAATGAATGCATTTTTAGCCTGGTTTAATAATAAAGAGCCTATTGATCCCGTCATAAAAGCGGGTATCGCACATCTTTGGTTTGTCACCATACATCCTTTTGAAGACGGAAACGGACGCATTGCTCGAACGATTACAGATCTTCAACTTGCTCGCTCAGATAACAATAGCCAACGATTTTACAGCTTGTCAGTACAAATAAAAAAAGAACGAACTTCTTATTATAAGCATTTAGAAAGTGCTCAAAAAAATGGGCTTGATGTGACTGAGTGGCTTGAGTGGTTTCTCACATGCATGGAACATGCGCTTGCATCTACTTCTGAATTATTAGCAAATGTATTGCGAAAAGCTCACTTCTGGGAACAATATAAAACAGCAAAATTCAACGACAGACAACGTTTAATGTTAAATAAGTTATTTGAAGGATTTGTAGGTAAATTAACATCATCCAAATGGGCGAAAATAGCAAAATGTTCGCAGGATACTGCTTCGCGAGATATCCAGGCATTGATTGAATTAAACATTTTAGCTAAAGAAGCAGCGGGTGGTAGAAGTACGAGTTATGTTTTAAAATAATTGAATGATTGCATAAAGACATCCATGCGCTTTTTGAAAGAACACCAGAATTTTTAGAATCAATTCATCCAGGCAATACCCGAATTGTAGAAACAAATCTTCGTGATTACTATATCGGTGTTGAAAAAATTTTAGTGAAAAAAGGAAAAGTGTATAGTACGGAATACATGCAAGATCACAATCAAATGCTATCCTAGTTTCAAACATTTTATAATGCTATTACGTCAACGGATATTTATAATACTCCCGGAGACATCACGCATAAAGTCAATGCATCCTTGTGTGCTGCAGAAGGGGCGAGTGTTGGATTACGACTAGAATTTTACGGCAGACAAGGTGCATTGCCTTTAAATTACTTTCCGGAAACAGTTTTAAAGCCGTCTTTACGCCTTTATTTTCAATCAACCAGCGCCAATAGTGAATTTATGATGATGGTGCAAACTAAAGATTCGCCCGCTTTAGAAGAATCGAAAGAACAGAGGGTCCAAGTTAAAAGGACGAATGGACGTTATGGAGAACGTCTACCTGTAACATTTTTGGAATTAGCCGATCGTGGAGCGGATTATCAAGTCGGTTTACAAGGACAGATCACGATTCAAATTTCAGCAGAAGAACAAAAATCTTTGGATGCTGGGATAATGCAAATTAGACGTATTCAATCTGTATTTGCGGAAGCTTCTAAAACAGGCAAAACGGAAGTCATTGAAGAAATGGTGTTTAAACCCAAGGAATTAAAAGACCAAGCCGCTAAACATCAGCTGCAATTGGATATACTTCTTAAAATTAAAAATAAAAAACTGATTAAAGAATCTGAAAAAAAACTCATCTTAGGAATGAACTATTTTGCACGTATCGGATTCATTGTTAACTATCCCACGGAAGATAAAGAAATTCTTATACAACTTAAAAAATTAACTAGGTTGGATTAGAAATATCACGCAGCAAGCGTGGACCATTTGTCCAAAGCCTATGTTCAGCTTAGTGATATCAATTCTATTAATAGGTTGAAAACAAATTTCAGTGAGCTTGCCGTATTAACGAGTGAAAGCACTAAAGAGGCTACTTTTGAAATTAGAAATATTACTTTAGATAAATTGATGAAATTGACCCAAGCTCCTAAGAAACCAACTGCTGCATCACTCAGCAAGAAAAATATGTTTACTGAATCAGCCAATAGTATGGATAACGCAAATGTAGTTACGAAATTAAATGCCGTCACAGAAGGTCATGTCACAGATGCAAAATGGTCTTATTATCCTGTTAATCCACCAAAACGTTTAACAGCGTCCGCACGTTTAGTGTCAAACAACCAAAGCGAGATTCATAAAACTGTTACTATGTTGAATGAAACCTATGGGATTGCTCCACCGCTAATGCCTAAAAGATTTATAGATCCTAAAGATAAAGCAACTAAATTTGCTATCGAGCTGAATGAAGTGATCATGCAGAAAATAGGAGATAAGTTAGTACAAAATCAAGGGCTCAGTCCTACATAAAGCCTGACCCTTTTTAAAGTTATTGAAGTTCTAATTTAAGATTCTGATCAAAGTTCTAGTGAATGTGGTGCGAACCTTGGAGTTTTTTTCTCTCCGCCAACGCCTTCTCGAGATTGGGTTTTACTCTGTTGTTAACAACTCCATCAATTGAGTCATCCTTTTTCATTTTCATTGCGTCAGCAAGATTTGTGCTTGCAGCTTTAATTTTATCTGATTTTAATTTAAAACCTATTCCTTCTACTGTGGCATCGAATGGATTAGTTACTGAAATTGGATCAAGTCTATTTTTTTCAACCATCATATCATATACACATAGATTTAATTGGGTCATGTTTTCAGGCTCTGTTGTCCGAGTGGTGTATTGACTGTTTGCAGCACATAAAGAATATAAATCACTACTCAGCACAGGAGAACGTAATGGATAAAATTCCTCAACACCCAGTCGTTTGTGCGCTTCCATAATTGCATTTGTTAATTTGAATAAATCATCACTACTTAACTTAGAAGCAAAATCGATAATCGTAGCTCTTAACTCTCTATCCTGTGTAGTTGAATTAAAAATCGTATCTGCTAAAGCTGTATCGAGTGGATTTGTAATCAGGCTTTTGACAGATGCCAGTATCTTTGCACTTTTATCCAAAGGTTCTGCCACGACTGTTGCCAAATGACGTAACGATTTAACGAATTCTCCAGGTTGAGACTTTTGTTGACCCCCCTTAAAAAAATTAGTAAATTTCTTTAATCGTTTCCAAGGTGCTTTTCGAGAAAATTTGGTTACATCAGCATTCAAAACCTTAACGCTTTCTTCCATTTTTCCTGTATTTTTATCTCTTATCGCACGACTCGCATCGATAATAATTTTATGCAATTCCTTATAATCTTTTTGAAATTCTGTACTATTTCTTTTAGCTTTAGGGTGATCTTGTATCAACTCTAAAACTGCCTTGCAACCCGCATGGTAGGCTGCAATGCCTGCGTCGTTCAGGCGCTTATTTTCTGACGCTTGATGTGCCGCTTGATAAAGCAATCTTAATTGCCCACGCAAATTGTCTAATTCAACTTGAATATCGACAGGAGCAGTTTTCATCTCTCTTGCTATGTCATTTATATCAACTTTTGCTTGTTCTTTCGCATTTTCTTGAGACATTCTTCTTGTGCTACGCATATCTCTTTCCTCCGATTACGTTTATTTATTGTTAAGTATAGTTCATATATTTAAAGGTGTGATTATGAATCATTTGAAAATAGTCATTATTTTTTATATTCAATAGGTTAGAACTTATCTTAACTATTTTGCATAATAAGCTATACTTATTAAATATAATTAAACCGCAGAGGGCATTATGCAAGCTCGAAAACCAGGTGATTTGGATGATGTTGCCCGCGAAGCGCTTAGTGTATACCAGAAAGATTGCCAAGATGAAAAAACAGCAGCCGCCATGCTGACTGGTTTGGTGGTAATGTCACGTGGTGAGGTTCAAGCTGCACATCTTGCCGATGCAAACATAAACCGTATATTGCACAACTTAACCCAAATAGGCATGATGGACCTTAAAGCCTTCGATGAAACCTGTGCAATATTGATCTCTAATTTAAGATTGTATGCAATGAATAATAATATTAACGAGGGAATACTTTCTACTGCTATTAGGAAAATTGAAGCTGTGCAAAAACACATTTATTCACATATTGTAGTAGAACTACCTGATCACGTTAAAGAAGATAAAACAACAGCATCGCTACAGAAAATGGTAGATCGAGCATGTGAAAACATCCAAGAATGTGTTGAAAGATATGTAACCGCTCAAGAAGAGCATAGAGTGTTAGCAAAAAACAATAAGTGGTATAAACAACATTTGTCTCAAGATAAACAGTCAAAGATTGCTTTTGAAGCAGCGTTCAGTCAAATCCACTTACTTACGAGCACATTAGATTTAAATCACGTGGAGCCATTTCCATCTATTAGATTGCCTCATTCCTTATTCGAAGTAAGAGGTGAAAGTGGATTAAATTTATTTAATCAACTTCATCAACCAAATATGAATCCAAACCTGCGCACTTTGCTCATTGAAGATCCGCGTACGGCTCTTGCAATAACAACATGGTGCGGCTCAGCGGATCTTGCATTAAGTTTAATGGCAAACGAGGGTGGAGGTAATAAACATTTATTAAAAGGTCTTGAGAAAGTCATGAAAAAAGAAAGCATAGAAAATGCGCGCGAATCTCTCGATTCTTTAAAAAAACATTTGGAATCTTGTTCAAAAAATTCTTCACTTGAAAAATCCCGAAGAAGTCAGGCCTCAAAAGTCTTAAAAAATATTCAAAGCCTGGAAAAAAGTCTTAAAAAAGAAGCAGCTAAAAAACATCAGTCAGGAAGAACACTCGAAAGCTCAAGAGCTAAAAAGTGGAAAGGCTTTTCAATCAATATATCCTGGCCATCATTGCAATCTATTTTACACAGACGCACAAATCCCGCCTCAGCGAACACGCAGTATAAAAATAGAAAAAAATAAACCGTAGATTATCGTGGGTTTATGGGCGATAGCATGCTTGAGAGATTAAATAAATAATTAATTTGTAAAAGAACTTATTTATTCGACACCCGATAAATAACCCCAATCCCACCCACCAACTGAATAGGATACGCTTGCAGCCCTTCACAAACTTCCTGAAACAATGCTCTGCGAGTTTCTCTATCTTCCGCTTGAATCCGAATTTTTATCAATTCATGATCTTCCAAACCACGGTCAATTTCAATTTTAACATTTTCAGTCAATCCCTGATTACCAATAAATACAATCGGTTTTAAAGCATGTGCTTTCGCTTTTAATTGTTGACGTTGTTTTGCAGGCATAGACATAAATAATCATTCTCTTTTATTAAATTAATAGGAAATAAAGAAACCAGGTTAATGGGTTTATTAGCTTGGCGGACATGTTGTCAGAAAATTGACGCCAATTCAATTCCCATATTTTGGGAGTGTCCATATATGACCCTGTTTCCTAAAGCCTGACGGGGAGGATAAACGCAGAGACTTCTATATATGACTCATTATGAATAAATCGAAGCAGATTCTGCAACAGAAACTCTACGTCGACTATGCTCACATACAACTAAAGAGATTAAGCCAATAATAGCTCCAAATGCATAATACCAAGCAGGAGAAATAAAATTACCTGTTTTGTTAATAAGCCACATCATTACCAAAGGAGTTGTCCCACCAAATAAAGAAATGCCCACATTAAAAGCGAACCCAAAGCCGCTATATCTGTATTGATGAGGAAACAACGAAATCATATAGGCATTTAACGGTGCATAAGTAATAGCAATTAAAATTGACAGTGATACCATCCCGATCGTGATAGAGACCACATTGCCTAGTGAGAACAAATAAAAGATCGGAGCACTTAAGAATAACAAGGCAATCATCCCAAATTTTGTAATATATAAAAGCCCGATTTTATCCGCTAAGATGCCAATAAAAGGCTCAAGTAAGGCATCGCATGCTAAAGATAAAGTGATGATTAAAGCTGCCAAGCTTAATGAGACATTAAAATAAGTATGTAAGTAAGTTACGGTAAAAACATAAGAGCCAAAAGTCATGATTCCAGTCAGCCAAGCTATTCCAATGACACCTATAATCGCAAAAGGAGCTTCTTTTAATGCAGCTGAAAAAGGGAATTTATGTTTTTCATTAGATTTTAAATATTGATATTCTGGTGTTTCAGCCACATGAGCACGTAAGAAAAAAATCAATAAACCAGCAATAAGAGCAACTGCAAAACTTAGGCGCCAAGCCCAATCCGGCATGAATGAAGCAGTGAACAATGAAACGACTAAGCCCGCTAAGATTGAACCAAAGCTATAAGCAGAGCTTGTTAAACATCCATAAAATGCCTTTTTTCCTGATTTTGCATGTTCCACTAAAAAAATTGCCGAGCCCGTAAATTCTGAACTTGCTACAAAACCTTGGAGCACTCGCAGTAAGGTTATTAAAATCGGTGATGCGATTCCTAATAAGCGATATCCAGGAACAATACTTATCAAGGCGGTAGGTATTGCCATCGCAAGGATGCTAAGAGATAGTGCATTTTTTCTGCCATAGCGATCGCCGATGTAGCCAAATAAAAGCGAACCTAAAGGAGCTAATAAGTAACCAACAGCAAATATCCCGAATGCGCTTAAAAGCGCTGCAAAATGATTGTCTTGGGGAAAGTAAGTAGTCGCAATAATAGGTGCAAAATAACCAAAAATAGTAAAATCATACCATTGTAAAGTAGTTCCTAGCACACCAGCCAAGAGCGCTTTGTTTGAATAACTTAATTTCATATCATTTACCACGCAAATTCCTCTATCTAAATTAATCTCTAACAACAACGGAGCAAATAAAATTAACTTGAAATTTTTCTTGAATTATTGAAAACATTGGGTATCCTAGTATTTCATTTTTTTAATAATAAAAAGCTATCATGAACAAGGATATAGTACTAATTTCAGGCGCATTAGCAAGTCCAAAGCTGTGGCATCATCAAGAGTATCATTTTCAAGAAAAAGCGCGAATTCATTATGTAGATGTCTTGAGTGATTACTCAATAAGAAAAATGGCCGAACGATTTGCTAAGACTGCACCAAATAAATTTACTCTCATTGCCTTCTCTATGGGCGGCTATGTCGCTCTAGAGTTGTTTTATTTAATTCCTCATAAGATTGAAAAACTAGTTTTGATCAACTCATCTGCCAGAACAGTGTCCGAGAAAGGTCAAAAAGAACGTGAACGTTCACTTACTTTGATTAATAAAGGAAAGTTTGATTTCTTGATTAATTTAATTTTCAAAAACTCAATATATGATAAAAATAAGCATTATTTATTACTGCCTTTATTAAAAAATATGGCTAAAGAAGTGGGCGCTGAAAAATATATACTGCAATTAAATGCCATCTTACATAAATCAGATCATTCATTATTGTTACCAACAATTGAGTGTCCTACGTTATTAGTAGTCAGCAGACAAGATAAAATCATGCCTAACGAACGTTCAGAGAATATGGCGAAACACATTAAATATTCTAAAATAATTTATTTAGAAGAATGTGGACATGTTGCGCCGTTGGAGCAACCTGATTTATTAAATAAAATCTTGTCTGATTGGTTGTAAGCTAAAAATATAAAGGATGTTTTAATGCATAGCATTGACCAATCAGGGAAAATCTGTGTTAACCTGAATGACTATAATGAACTAGCGGATTCAATTCGATTCCGTCAAAAAATTGATTACTTAGTTAAAAAACTCAAGTGTCCTAAAGATATTTCTAATTTTTCAATATCTATAATTTTTAAGAATGGTCAACGTTATTATATTTCTAATCTTTATCTTTGGGCTATTCCTTATCGTACGGAAGGATATTACAGGGGTGACGTGGATCATAATTATTCGCTTTACGATGGGAAAGAATTTTTCATCCAGAGAAATGTTAAATATGATGAGATGCAAATTTCTATTATTCAAGTTTTAGAATCACGCTATAGTCTTAGTACAACATTCGCTATGATTCGCCAATGCTCTGAATGTGATTTTATTATAGAAGCCTACAATAAAAAGCGGATTGATGATCCAGAAAAATTTTACTACCTTGTTCGTGATGATTTTGAGCGGTTTATTTTTAAATTTCTTGACGCAATGCAGAAAGAAATAATCACCGCATTACCTAGTTATGCATGGTTATCTGTGCTCAATGATAAAGAATATAGAAAAAAAATCATTACTCGTCAATTTGAGAATAAAACAGCCATTCTTTCGCCAAGAGAAAAAGAATGTCTCCTTTATATATCTCAAGGAAAAAGCATGAAGGAAGTGGCAAATAGGTTGCATATTTCTGATGAAACAGTAAATACACATGCTAAAGCCATACGTCGAAAATTAAACAGCAAAAACATTACGCAAGCTGTGATGAAAGCATGCAGCTTTGGTATGTTATGACTTTGAAATACCCGAATTTGGGGATATTAAAAATACCACTCTCTTTATACTTTCTTATGTTAGCTGCGAGGTAATATTAAAAGCTAATTGAAAAAGTTTCGATCGTTCCAGTGTAAATCAGTTAAATTATCTTGATTTTATAAAAAAGATGAAAACTATCTTCTTTTCTAGATTGAATTAACGAGAAGCTAAATGATTTATTAGTTGAGGATAAATATATATGTCTATGGTTCAACCATTATTTCAATTATTAAACATTAATCTTGGCCAATTTATTAAGAAAGAGCTTATATTTTTGGAAGCAGAATTATTTACGCGCATATGTGGAGAAATTATGGAAATAATAAAAGAGCAAAATAAGGACTATTTTCAAATAATAAACCTTAACAAGGAACAAATCATGTTAGAAGCTAAATTTATTCGTTGTATAATTAATGATATTTTGTCCACTGAAGAATATAATCTCTCAGGTATTGCGCTTTATGCTGATGCACCAGAAGATGTAATTTATGATCTAGCTAGTGGATGCAATGCAAATCCAACTTTTTTAACATCGCGGAAAATAATTGAATTGCATAGAATGGTTAGACCCAATCTTTATCAAGAAATAGCAAATAAAATTAAACGTGAGTTATTAAACATTTCTTCGGAATAAACAAGTTATATGAATTAACTGCTGCCATGTAACCGTTCTAGGATCTAGATGCCTGAGCGGTTACGCTGCATTTTTGGAGTGTCCATATATGACCCTGTATTGTGACGCTGTTTTTTCATGATATTGCTTTATTTAATTGAATGTACTATTTTTTTGAATTTTAGAACCCGTCAGAGCCTGCGCCTCATTTTTACTGGACTATAATATAATAATCAAAATATCTATATAAATGAGAGGATGATTATGTCAAACACGAGAGCTGATTCCATCATAGAACATCTAGATAAATTTGCTAATCTACAATATGCAGATCCCGACAATCCTTTACCCAAAAATTTACAAGAAGTCATAGATACCCAGACTCTTGAAGCCAGAAAAATAGAGGAAAAATTAATTCCAACAGAGACTTATTGGAATGAAATGATGACACATGAACAACGTCAAAAAATTGTTGCAGAATGGTTCATCATGACAAATGATTTACCGTCAAATGAAGTCTCTGTAATTTGCAAACATTATCAAATACAAGAATTAGAAGGATGGGTTCACATTCATGTTAATGACGAATCTACAGCATCTTCTAATCCATCGAAGCACGAAAATCAAGAAGCACTAAAAATAAAACCCCTAGGTGAAATGAAAGCCGATTGGATTACAATGCAGAATGAAATGTTATTTATGAATAATGCTGTTCATTCTCAATGGACAGAAGCAACAGATGGTTTAATTGCTCATGCAGGGATGGGTGGATTTCAAGTAATTGATTTTAAAAACGACCCCGTTCATCCTGTCGCTACATTTTATCACTTACCGCAAGTTAGCGGACAAGACGTTAGGGTCAGCGCAGTCATTGCATTGCCGAATGGAAAATTTGCTGCGTGTACAGAAGATGTAACGGGAATCGATCATTTTGTCATTTGTAATGTTAGGGAAAATACTAAGCCTAGTAATGAGATACAATTAAATGGTAGTAGAAATCCTGGAACCTGGAATGAAAGAGTTTGCATGTGTCTTGAGCCAGGGAAATCAAAGATTATTATTGGTCGTTCTCCTTTAGAAGCGCAAGCGACAGTGGGAGGTCAGATTCAAGTGCATAAAAATGCGCATCACTTTGAAATTTATGATTATGATGCAAAGGACGATGGTCTTTTAATGGCTTATTCTGATTTGGCGCTGCAACCGGATACTCTCGTTGATATGGCTTTTGTTGGTTCTTACCTGTCTTATGTGCTTTTAAATAAGTCCACTTCAGATACAAGGTTACTATTGGGAGAGCCTGATCCGACATCACCCACGGGTTATAGACAAGTTCATACAAAATCTCTTAATTTTAAAACGAAACAGTTAGAAGTAAGTATTTATTCTCTACCTGGAACAGGCACATTTTTTATCGCTAAAGAGAATTGGGGGCAGAGAGATTCACGTGTATTTACTCGGATGCAAGTCTATGAGACCTTTGGTAAGTTCCGTTCCATTGATTCTGATGAGGACGCTCCCTTATTAAAGGACACCGCAGTAGTCATTCCTCAACCTTGTGTTTTGTCATCGGGTGAAATGATCTACGTAACTAAAAAAATTAACGAGGGAAAACCAATATATTTAGTTAAAATGTATGATCCTTTGCTCTTAAATACTAAAACAATTGTAGAACTTCCTCCTGAACAAAAAATTGATGATCTTTTTATAACCCCCAATAATTATGTAGCAGTGAGTTATTTTCGTAATGGCAGCCCGGTATGTGAATTTTATCCTTTAGGAAAATTACCTGAGGTTGAATTAGAGGATCGAGTTACTGATGAAATTAATAAAGCGGTCAAGTTGCCAGGCGTAGTTAGCCATCTGATTGCAAGCTATACATCTCCGCTTAATGCAAAACGTAGTAGAAATAAAGGCGATGAAATTTCTAGTTTTGCAGCACCTGTGCGAACAATTTTTCCAACATTGCCAGCTAGTTTAAAACAAATTTTGAATGAGATGTCTGAGCTTAAAAATGCCCAGGATCAGAGAATTGCTAGTATTGAAAAGAAAATAAAAAGTTCTGGAACTTCTGATGTCCTAGAAAAAGAACGAAAAGAAGCGTTTGATATTAAAGAATGTCTTAAGGAGCTTGCTGAGCTACTGCAGTTTCGTCCTGACATGACTTATGTGCAATGTGTTTATGCAGTACAGGCTAAATTTACTCAACTCGATACTAAATTGACATCCTCAAAAGCCGCAACCACTTCTGGTATTACACAAACAGTACATTCCGCTGCGACCTCTGTTACTTCCTTATTTAAGGCTAAACCTGAGCAAACTTCTTTAGCGAAACTGAATGCCTTATTAAGCAAATTGTGTGATAATTCATTGATGGCCAATGATAGTATTTATCAACATCGAAGAAAATAAAAACGAAAAAATAAAAATGGGGACACGCTTACGTTGTTGTATTATCTTATGCAAAGACGCAAGCTTGACCCCTTAATTAAAATTTTACCTTTTTAATATTCTCTGCCTCCCGCACCCCAGACAAATAAGCCCCATGCGTAGTTGCCGGATGTTTTAATGACGTTGCCTCCCCAGCAAAAAACAATCTATCAAGAACCGGTTCAGCCAAAGTATTGCGATCCGCTCGGCTTGAGTCTGTTTTACAGTAGGAATAAGAACCTTTGCTAAAAGGATCACGCGACCAGCGTGTATTGACATAATTTTTGGGTTCAGGAAGATTATCACCAAAAATAACCTGAAAATTACGCATGATTTTATCTATTATTTGCTCATCAGAATATGTTTCTAGTTGCCGCGCTGTTTCTCCACCGCTATATCCAACTAAAATGGGCTCTTCAACAAAATGATGCAAATTAAAAAATGTAGAAATCGATAAATTATCAAATTGAGAAAAAAACAGGAACGGAGATTTTTTTGACCAAAACGAAAAGGAAAATTGAAGAGCAGTAATATTGAGTAAGCCCATTCCTAGATTTTGGATGGCATTTTGTTTATTGACAGGTAAAGGTGGATTGAAAGTTACACTACCTTCTTTCAACACGCCAAGTGGTAAAGTTATTAAGACTGCATCGCCAACGTGAACAGTATTCTTTGTAATGACTTCGACATTATCTTTATGCATCTTTATTTCTGTCACAATTGCATTGAATTCTATAGGACAGTTTTTTGATAACTCTTCGACGATAGGTTGATAAGTGCTAATGAGAAAACAATTATCCCCTGGCCATGCTTCCTCATCATCCCAATGTTTTGCTGAAAGAAATTCATAACTTTCGCCAATATACCCTTCAAAATATTTTAGTTTGGCTTTGAAGAGAGCTAACTCCACTGATGAAAAATCTTCAAATTTAATAATTTTTTTCAACGCTTGTGCCAGAGAAACATCCTGAAATCCCTCAGCCATTTTTTTAGCTTGCTTTAAAAAAGCATCAAATTTGGTATTAAATTTTTTAATTAATGGCAGTGGAATAGGGTATCCTTTATCATCAAAAAAAAGAAATTCCTCAGGATTAATTGTAACCATATTAGCAGAATGCTTATTTAATAATGCAATAGGATTATGATCAACACCATGAATCCAACTTGCTCCGGTGCCGATAGGGATGCCTAGATTGACGGGCGGGGATGCTCGACCGCCCGGATGATCACGTGCCTCTAAAATCACTACATCGAATCCAGATTTCATGAGTTCATTGCAAGCAGCAAGTCCCGCTATTCCGCCGCCAACTATTATAATTTTTTTTGACATTTTTTTACCGATGTATATTGAGACAAAAGAATGAGTCAGTGTTCATGTTTGCATAGAATAATGCAACAATGCAAGCCTGACCCCTTTCCACGTGCAACAAGCTATCCAACTCTACGCTGCTGCCCATTTCTAGATTCACGATGCGTGGCGGCTGGTGCGCCTTGAGACGCAGCATGTCGTGTATTTCTACCTTGACGAGAATGACGAGAAAATAGTGAAGCTGGGACTCCAGAGACATCAGCTTGACTGACCTGTGTGAATCTTGCCCTCAAACGATCATCATCCTTTTTTTCAATGCTCGCGGCTCGATGTTGCTGCCTGGCATGAGGCTGCTGATTCATTTGCTGTTTTGGTTCTCTGGGCTGCTCATTGCGTTTTACCACATTTAATCTTTTTGATTGAGTTTTTGGCTCGAGTTGTTGCAACTTTTGCATAATGCAGCCCATGGTTTCTTGCATACCCTGTAATTGTTGCTGAGTATCATCTTTCACATTTTGCAAAGTTTCCTGGATTTGCTGTATCGTTGTTTGAGGAGGATGAGCTTTATATTCTACGAGCTCACTATAAGGCTGCGGATCAAAAATAGAAGGTAAATGTGCAAACGCGGCGGGCTTGGGGGGGATGAACCGCTGATCATGATAAAATGAGCTCTGTGGCTGATTTGTATCATAATGCATGGACACAGGCGCTACCCATTGATCCTGACTCGAATCTGGATAGTAGCCCATTGCAAATAAGGCTGGATCTTCAGAATATCCTAATGCTTGGGATTGACACCATTGATAATCATCATAAAACGGAGAAGGAAATACAGGCACAGATTGTTGAAAATATCCAGAATGCATCGGCGGCATAAATGGTTGATAAAATTCAGGAGCTACGGGTTGAGATTGTTCCCAAACTTGAGCAGGAAAAGGTGATTCTGGCATTTGATCAATCTCTGGAGCGACATCATCTAATGAGAGCACCTCCTCTGCTTTGCGTAAGCTGGTCAGTTTTGCTCTCATTAAAGATGGAAAACGTTGCACTGTATCAGCTATTTGATGAAAAACTTTATTCAATGTCGTTTCAGGGAGTGTTCTTGTAAAATCTTTAAGAAATGGATGGTTGTACGCCTCCATAAGTTTTTTCTTAAATTTTTTACCATTAAACTCGGAAAAAAATTGTCTAATTATTTTTGTATAACCTTCAAAATCACTTCGAGTCAAATAGGCGACTATCTTGGATAATTCTTTCTGCTGGCACAGCTCAGGATCAAATAATTTAGTGACTATCAGATAAGGATCATCAATAACATGTTGGAATATTCCGGCATTATCTATTTTATAAAGCTTTCCGTTAATAATTTTAATCGACTTACTATCCAAAAAAGATCCCGAAGAATCTCCTAAAAGTACCATTGCAGCTACTATAAATGCCATTTCATATTTTATGTTTTTCGCATGCGCGCTAGAATAAAGGTCAACCAAGTGTGAATCTTCTAATAATTCCTGCATGAAAACAACTTGATTTTGGCCATTTTCAAATGGGTATAAAGCCAGAAAAAAATCTGGGACATTGATTCTTAACTCTTGAAAAGCAACTGATCCAAGATATTCTTTTTGTAAGTTCGCAGAATTTTTAACGATATAGGATTTTCCTGTCTTTTCATCAACGTAATATGTTCGCGATGTCACTGAATTTATCCATCGGTATCGCTCGATTAGAGACAAGGTTGACCCATTCTCTAGCGTTAAATTTAAGATCCGAGATTGCGGTTTTTTTGCTTCGGCTTGGGTTGCAGGAGTTTTACTTTTTTCAAATGATTTATTATGTGGTACGTTTTTTCCTCTAAACATATTATTTCCTTCAAGATGCAAAACGGGATTGCCTGGACGTGATGAAACCGCTAATATGCGTTAAGCCATTGCTGCCTCCTGTTTAGGTGATGATGGTTAGCACTGGCCTCGTGTTGCTGCACTTGGCTGGTGCGACTTTCAAACCAGATGAACAGTGGCTGATTATCAAGCGTATGTTCTTCTGGTTTTTTCTTTTTGGAAATGTTGATTTACAAAAAGATTGCCTATAATCCGCTGTGTTTAGATAAATGTCAAGATGGGGGAAGGGGATTAATTTAGTGAGTAATAGTTTGATATTCTATTTCAATTAATTTCAGGAGTCGCGTACAAATCATGAAACACAATATCATTCACGTGTCATTTACTCATGCGAATATTTTTCTTAAAACTTCTGGTAATGCTTTTTCCAGGCGGGTTTATTTTTTAATAATGCTACAGACTCTCGAATTACTTTTTGTTTGAACCTCGATAACTAAATCTGGAAGAAGGCGAGGGTGGATCCGCAGCAGGAGTTTTTTTCATTTTAAGGTCTAATAATTTTTTTTGAAAATTATCACTCACGCTTTCATGGCATTTTTATCCTCTTTTAATTTATCTTGAAGATCCTTCATGTTTGCAGGTTCAATACTTTTAGAATTTATCCACTCACTTACACGCTTTTCTTCGCTTACCCAACTTTTTTGCAAATCGTGGAATTCTTCTCGCAGATTATGTATATCTTCTTTTTTCATATAGACTTGATACTTTCCATCCGTGCGATATTTGAAAATCTTTTAATGTTGTCAATTGATATTTTTCATCTTTAAGCCCGCAAAGACTATATGTCATAGTGGCCTTGCCGCCTAATTGAGATGGTTTACTCTCATTGACAATGAGAATCGGCCTATTTTTTCCATGCTCTGACAGAGCGCTAAATTCTTTTTCCGACATGACCCATAGGCGATATCCTACATCTAGTTTTTTATAATCAACAATTGCAGTTTGTGTACCAGGAGCATATAAAACTTCCCGCTCGCTTGATCTGCTAGACAGCTTCTGAATATTTTGCCCCATGCTTGATATGCCTTTCGGTCTTATAAACATAACATAGGTTCCCGCTTCAAAGGTTTGAGCTACGTTTTCACTTGAAGTCGTACTAACAAACCCTATGTTTGATGTTACCTTCTTTTCTTTAGCATCGTGTTCACGTTTAAGATCTACAGCATCAACTGTGATTTCTCCTCGATGTAAAACTTCAAAATCGTCGCCCTCTGATGTGAGCCCAATACTTTGTGGCTTACTCAACCCATGTGAAGCAATGGCAGAAGCCAGAAGTGTTTTTTTTACACACCTACAGCATCATTTATATTTTGTTCCTTCCCCAGCCGCCTTAAAAAATTTTGTATAGACCGATACTCTGTACCTGAATAGATCGTAATTGCCAACTTTTCAGCATAATGTAAATGGCTAAGTGACTGATCTGGATCATTTAGGGCATAATTATCTTCGGTTGCAACAACATTTTTTTCATTCCGACCAATACCTTCAAATGTCGGCAATCCTATTCCTTCGATGAAGGCCGCATACTGGCTCAATTCTTCATCAGAAAAAGTTAATTGTTCGAAGTCAGGTTGAAACATTAAAATATCAGTTAGATTATATTCGACACCTGCAATCGTAATTTCTAATTCATGGTCCTCATTATATCGGCAAGATGTTTTAGCAGGATTATTCAGCATGCCACGCACAACTTGTTCAAGAGCAAGAGTTGCATCGCTTTTCATACGAGGACCTTGGGTAAGCGGAAAACTTTTGCTTTCTTCAAGGGCTAGATTTTTGGTATCAACGACCTGGCCTTTATCATCTACATTCGAAGTTGCTACTGTTCCATCTGCAAGCTTTCTTTCACCAACAAATGTATCTTCTTCCATTGCTTCTTTATACCTACTTTTATATCTATCAACTAGTGATACCTTTGACTCAGCTTTTAAGAACTTACGTCCCTCCGTTGAGATTTTAAGCGACTCTAATCCCTTTTTCCTTTTATCTTCTAAATAGTCTGATAATATTTCAAATTTAGCTCTACGAAAAATACGTCAATTTTTTGTTTTTTTTCGTTCAATCTCAAGGGCTTCTTTTACTTGTTGAAAATTTGAAGTTGCTTCACACCTGTTTGATAAAGCATGGAAATTCTTGTTACCGCTTCATTTTCGGTATAGATGGGGCCTGGTTCTCATTAGCTTTAAAATCATTTTTTAATTTAGATACCGCTTTAACAGCTTGAGATTTTCTGATAAATATCGAAAAGCGAGGTTTTTTTTCTGCTGCTAGCAGCTCTTTTTCCAATGTGTTTAATTTATTATATACGTTGGAAAAAGTTATCTTTCCTACATTGCTGGGTTCTTTGAAATATAAAACAGCTGCGTCTAATTTCATTTTTCTACCAGCGATTAGTTCTTTACTTAAATCCTTCGAAGAAATCTTTTTCAGCTGTTCCTCAAGCATTTCAGTAATCTTCTTCAATTGATCCTCTGTAAGAGGCACTTCACTTACTTCAATTTCCTTTCTATAATTTCTATTCTTGCTAGTCACCTCTATTGTATGTGCACCTGTTAGTGATTCACCTCTTCCGTGCGGACAAAAATAACATACGCGTGAAACAACAGCGCCAGGGCCGCCAACTGATTCAGCATCCAGCTCATGTGCTTTTTCTACAAGCGCTTGGGGATTTTTAGAAACAAGTACTTCACTTCGAACAGCAACTCCTGCTGCCTCCAATTCCCTTCTTATTTTACTATAGTAAAACGCATTTTTTTCTTGATGGCTCTCTGCTAAAAATACGGTATCCACTGATCTTAAAGCAGCAATAAAGGCTTTCTTATCTTTAGCCGCCATATAATCATTGACCTGAACGATACCTGTAGTCTTGGGATAGACAGGCAAAAGCTCGGCACGAAATACTTGTAATTTTTTTATGACATCAGGTAGAGATGGACGATGACCAGGTTCGGGAGCTGTCATTTGCTTAAGCAGCCGCACTAATTCTGGATCATTCTTAAAAGGAGTATTTGGAACGATTGATCCACCTTTTTTCCCGTAAGGTGAGTGAGTTATCCCTAATAAGTGTTGCAAGGTTAACCCCAAGGAATATATATCTAATTCGACTGTGGCTGCAATATAATTTTCTTTAGAAAGTGCTGCAATTTCAGGAGCCTGATACAAAGGAGTGCTACCGGTTGCGTCACATGGTTTCTTTATACGACATGCACTTCCAGCATCCACAATACTCAATGTCCCGTTAACCAAATCAATTAACATATTTCCTGGTTTAATATCACGATGCACATAGTCAGCTTGATGAAATTGATGTGTTTTCTCTAGTGCTTGCAAAGCAATGTCAAGCCATTGAATAGCTGATAACTGCGGCTGTTTTGCGATAAGATGATCCAGTGGGATTCCCCCAGCATAATCCAATATAAAGCCAGCATTATAAACACCAGGACGTGTGCTTATTCTCGCTGCTGCAACCATGCCTTCGCTTAATTTTAGTTCTTTAAGCTTATTAAGTTCGTCTGTTATGGCATCCATATAACCCGATACAGCTCGAACTTTATAGGCATGCCATTTATTATCGCCGCCTATTCGTTGCGCTAATTTCACGGTACCCGATGTACCACTACCTAGCTCTTTGCTATGCCTTTTACCTTTATATATTGCATATAGTATTAGCTGGCCATTTTCATTAAATTCAATGTGAATACTACGTACGTTTTTAGGCCATTTAACATTTATGTTTAATTCCTTCATTTGCTTTTGAAATTGCTTTTTCGATAAGCGTGCACCATCCCAATCACGACTCAGGCCGCTCAGTGCACTCAGTAATGCATGACTTTCTGCTTCTGTTATCAGAAGCCCTTTTTCAGTATCAGCTAAATCCTTAAAACTGACTTGTTTTGGAATATTAGGTAAATTTATGATACCGACTACGTTATTTTTATCCTCACGAGAATTTTGCATACAAAACCTCTCTAACTGCAGATACACAATGTAGTATAGCGCATTTCTGACGACCCGATTTTCGAAACGAGCGAAAGGCGAAAAAACGGAAACGGGTCAGGCTATACAACTGCACGTTGATGATTGATAAGTAAATAAATATGAGAGTGCAACTATGCAGGCCTGACTCTGTTTCCATGAATCCAACTTGCTCCAGTGCCAATAGGGATGGCTAGATTTAATGGCGGGGATGCTCGATCGCCAGGATGATCACGTGCCTCTAAAATCACTACCTCGAAGCCAGATTGCATGAGTTCATTGCAAGCAGCAAGTCCCGCTATCCCGCTGCCAACTATTATAATATTTTTTGACATTTTAATTTCAAATAAAGTGCTATCGTTTTAGGCTTGGCTATGGCATATCATTACTTAGTTATTTTTGGCTCATGCCCATATTGATCGCTGTATTTAATTAAAAATTGTTATACCTACAAAATGAGGTTTATGATGTTTCGAGCAATGAGAAGGACGACTTCCACATTTTTTAAACCAAGTAACGCGTCTTTGCATAAGTTAGCATCATCACAAGTTTCTTTTTCTAGCCACGTTTTCCCATCAACGGTTGATCTCAATCTGATTGGTCGATGTAATCTAAATTGTACTTGGTGTTGGGGGCCTGATCATCAAGCAGCTGAACCTATATCCCTAAATAAATGGAAAGAATTAGTAACAGATTTACAAAAAAAAGGAACAAAAAGCGTTATTATCACCGGAGGAGAGCCTCTTTTAAAAAGATGGCTGCCTGATTTGATCAAATATATTAAAACAGATCTTAATATGCGTGTCACATTATCTACTAACGGTATTCTTTTACGAAGAAGAGCAAAAGACATACTTCCTTATGTCGATGATTTGGGACTGCCATTAGATGGACCATCAAATGATATTAATAAGATCATGCGTATTGGTAAATTTGATCATTTTGATATTGTTCTTGATGCAATCAAGCATGTTCAAACTGAATACCCCCAAATAGATTTAACTGTACGAACGGTTGTTGCGAGACCCAATATGGAATTTGTACCAGAAATCGGAAAGGTATTACTTGATGCAGGCGTTAATCCAGAAAAATTTAGATGGAAACTTTATCAAGTTAATCCGATTGGCCCTAGAAAAAAAGATATATTAGAAGGTAATTGGTTAATCAGCCTTGCTGAATTCAACCATATCATTGAAAAGGCCAAGAAATTAAACCCGAAATTAAATATTTGTGCGCAACCTTATGACAGGCATGCAGGAAGATATTTTATGATTTTTCCTGATGGAGCAACACATGTTATAGATAAAGGTCCAGATGGATTTCCATGTGAAAGACCCTTGGGTAATGTATTTGAAGACATGGAGAAGGTAATTAAAAATTTATTTAATCAAAGTTACTTGGCCAATAATGATTCGCATGGCGTTACCTTAAATGATTCATCTTCTGCATTCTCTGAGTATCGCCCGCGTCGGTATCAAAAATGAAAATAGGTGAGCCCATTGCGGCCTGACATTCAAATCTAAAAAAACAAATATCAACATCAAAACCTGCCGATATTAAAAAACAAACGAAACCGACAGGCCTGATGTAGTTACGCTCGCTTTTAATCTAGCAGTTCAACCAATATTTCTTTAATTCCATTTTTCGTCTCATCCGACACCGTCTCAGAAGCACTGACAGCCTGTGTCATCGAGAATAAAAAGTCATCATAATACCGGGGATATCCCAACACTTTGAAAGCTTCAAATGCATTGCAACACATCTGTGCAACTGCCACCGATAATCGCTCAAACTTCTCTGGTTGAATTAAATTCCCATAGCGTAAAAACTCAACAAGCGAAGATCGAAAAGACTTCGTTTTGTCTCCTCGAGCGAGTAACGCTGTGAAGCTTAACCCAACTAACGTACGAAGATGCTGCGTATAATCGGTAGAAAAATTATCAGAAATCTTGCTGCGCGTTTGCAAAGCAGCATGAATTAGATAAGCAAGATGCGAAACGGGATTGCCTGGACGTGATGAAACCGCTAATATGCGTTTAGCCATTGTTG
>BMAG01000017.1 GCA_014132595.1 Gammaproteobacteria bacterium
GCATTCAGTGTTGCTGGGTCAAATGGTAAAAATGCCATTGATTATTTTCCTCCAGGCTTATTCATGATAGGACCAGGCAGCACAAGCATGCTCCCAATCTTCAACCGGTGTCATAAAATGTTTATCTGCTTTGATATCAATGACCGTTGGACCTTTATTTTCTAGTGCCTGCATATATGCTTTCATCAGATCTTTAGGTTGAGTCACTGTGATCCCATTGCCGCCCAATGATTTACTAAAAGCCGCCCAATCCATATCAGGCAAAGAAGTTAATTCGCCGGGTACTTTACCCTCTTTGTTCGCACGAAGCCAAACATTACCGAACGCAGCGTTATTAATCACAATAAAAATAATCGGTAATTGATAACGGGCGGCTGTTGCAATCTCAATGCCATTCATATGCATACATCCATCGCCCGTGATCACAGCTACCTTTTTATTAGGTTTAGCACATTGAACACCAATTGCTGCAGGAATTGCCCAGCCCATCGGCCCTAAATTGGTGGCTGAAATATAGGTAAGCGGCTCATAAGAATCCCAATAATGCCCTGCAAATGCCCGATGCGCACCCGAATCAATCAATAGAATACCATCACGAGGATAGATGTGACGGAATTCGCTGATGATGCGCGCAGGATGCAGTGGCACTGCATTGCTGTTACAGTTTTCTGGATCTTGTAATCGCGGCTTTGATTTAATATTTTGGAGCCATTTTTGACGTGCTTCCTGTGTTATTGCAAGCGAAGGTTGAATTTGATCCGTCATCTCAATTAACCAGGAAAGATAAGCTGACGCATCACCGACGATGGAGCTGCCGGTTAAATGATTACCCATGGCGAGCGTGTTGAGATTCACACAAATTGCATTGCCGGGTTTAAGTTGTAGTGTCCAATTCATCGTATCACGTTCATTTAAGCCTGAGCCTAATATGAGTAATAAATCAGGTGGAGAATCGAGTATAGCCATGCGCGAATGATGCGTCCCTGCATAACCAAAGACACCTAGAGATAAAAGATGATCTTCTGGAAAAATTCCTTTAGCACGTAACGTTGTTGCAACGGGAAAATGAAAACGTTCCGCAAATGTTAATAAATTTTTTGCACCGTTTGAATGTTCGATACCGGCACCGGCTAATATCACAACTTTTATAGGTGCTTCACCATGAGGTCCTTTTATAAAATGAGATAAAGTTTGTCTTGCACTATCGAATGATAAAACACGTGCATCTTTCAAATCAGCATCGATAGGTTGATAAGTGACGTTTACTTTCGCTAATTGCGCATCTTCTGGAATCGAAAGATGGACGGGACCTTTAGGTTCTGTGAGTAAATGAATCATGGCGTGCGAAAAAAGATGATGTAGATTTTTGGGATTTGAAATCGAGGTAGAAAAATGTGTGACTGATTTTAAAATACTGACGTCATCTAACGTTTGACTGCTTGCATCTTGAAACATCCCAAGACCTTCAATGGCTGTCGAGGCTTCACCACTTAACAACAACAAAGGAGAACCATCTGTTTGTGCGGTTGCCACGGCAGTCACCGCATTCATCAAGCCAGGACCGCCGATACAAAGCGCAACCCCTAGTTTTTGGCTGGCCCGCGCATATCCATCGGCCATATAAGCAGCCCCGCCTTCTTGGGCCGCTATAATCGGTTTAAGCGAAGGATATCTTGCCAGTGCCGGCAGAAAGGGATCAATCAACCCTCCAGGCACCATAAACAAATGATCAATCGATTCTTTGACAAGCGCATCGAGAATAAAGTCAGTCCCTAACATACGTTCCAATCCTGAGTACGAGAAAATAATAATAACATATTCTCGCGATTTTTTTTATATTCCCCCTTTCCTGACCTTAAGTTATCTTACATTAAATAATTCGCTGGCTTTTAGGGGTTGATTGAGTCGTAGGCTCCGCCGCTCGTGTCCTCTTAAGACTTGGGGTACCATCAATCGCTTTAACCGCTAAGGCCAATTTCACTTCTGGCGACTGCGCTGAAAATACAGAAAGCTTACCTAAAGGACTTTTTGATTTGCTTCGTGCTTTCTTCACAGTAAACATCGTGGGTTTTTTATTTTTAGCAGGTGATGAACTATTTTCTACTTTAGATAGTCTTTTTAACGCATCCGCTTTTAAGTCACGAAGAAATTGAGATATCGTTTTACTAATATCTGTATGCCCAAACTCATCAGCTGTTTCGCGCGCTTTATTGATATGCTCAGCCATGCTGACCTTATCACTTAAAAATACTTTTGAGTATAAGATGGCTTTAACAATATGACGACGGTCATATTCAACTGAATTAATTAATGCCTCTGCCACATCTTCATAAGCGGACTTAGCATCCTTCTTGAAATTTTCATGCTCAAGAATAGCCATCACCATCGCTAAATCATCATTATAGGCGGCATATCCAAGAGGTGAGTATCCGTTCACATTGAAATAAGGATCCACTTTCGGATCTTTTGAATCTAATAATAACCGTACTACCTGAATATTTTGGGTGGCAACCGCACGATATAATGGAGTATAACCATCTTCATCAGGCTTATTCACATCGACTTTGGGATGCTTGCTTGTAAGCAACTCAGAAATGATCGAACAATTTCCCTGCTGGATGGCTAACATAAGAGGAGTTGTACCGTCTGCATTCGGTATATTAGGATCAGCACCCGCTCTCATAAGCGCCTTTACAATATCAACATGCCCATATTTCACTGCGATATATAAAGGTGTCTCACCATTCTCTGCCCGATTATTTAATTGAGAATCAAAACGCTTTGATTCAAGCATCGCTTCTAAAGCTGTTACATTATCATACATTGCTGCAGCATGAAGAAAGGTTGAGCCATTTTCTAATACAATTTGACTCACATCTCCCCAAACCCTTTTACATTCCATGATCATTTCAAAAATACCTGGATGTTTATATTGGATAGCAGTCATCGCCGCCATCGACATACAGGGTATCGAATGTTGAAAAGTATTTTTGATGCTTTCATGTTCCAGTAAAAATCTGACAGCTTCTAAATGACCCTGTTTAACCGCTATTCTCACTAACTCAACGGGCTTGATATTGGTATGCTGAAGATTCTCATGAGCAAATAATAATTTCATGATCTCAACATCCCCCACTTCAGCCGCTCTAAAAAGCGGTGACACGCTATTTTTTACTTCCGCTGCTGGATCAATGTGATGATACTTGTTATTGAGTATGGCTTGAACGATCTTTATCCTTTTATTTTTAACTGCTAATGAAAGCGGTGTATCTCCATCTGATGAAACAACTTCCAAATCTACTTTTCGTCTCAGTAATTCTTCTACAATATTCAAATGATTAGAATTAATGGCAATATGAATTAAAGAATCGCCTTTAATTGTTCTTTTGTGAATATCGGCACCCGCTTTAAGCAAAGTTTTTACTATTTTCAAATCACCTGTATAAATTGCCTCTTGCAATGCCGTTAATGCGCGTTGTCCAGCAAGATCAATTTGTATTTTTGGATTTTTAATTTTGAGCAATAGTTTAATAAGTTTGATATTATGATTTAAAACAGCCATTGACAGAGCCGAATGAGCACCCGAATACAGTATATTTGGATTTGGCTTATGTAATTTATTTTTCAAGATTAATTTAACAATCTCAGTTTGATTATGTTTCACCGCAATATTAAAGGGTGTTTTTCCATTTTCTCCTGCGTTGATATCAATTTCAGGATTCCTGCATGCTAGTAAATCTTTGAAAAGAACAAGATCACCCATTCTTGCTGATTCATCAATCAATGAATTTTTATCATCATCGACTAAAGTATACTTTCCAAAGACACCATGTAAATTTTTCCAGTTTGTCGTTTCTTTACGTTCAGCAATCACTTTTTTCAAAAGCTCAAGTATTTTTTCATTACAAAAGACTTCGGTAGAAAGCGTTAAGTTATTTTGAACGAAGAAAGAAGTAAATAAAGAATACGCCAAAGCTTCGTGACTATAATATTTTTTAGAAGGTAATTTATTTGCATCAATTAGGCACCAACAGCTTAGGACTGGATTATAAGATATAACGAGAGCATGCTTAGTGCTATGCAGCATAAATACAATCGGTTCGTAATGAAATCTTATAGATATAAGGCATAATTCCTGGAGATAATCTACCAAACTAAATGGGTCATAGAAACCCACAAAAAGATTTGCTTTTCGAACTAATGATTTCTCCTTCGTCAACGACTTGATTAATTTTTTCAATCGTTTTATTCCTTTTAAATCCGGCTTTTTTGCAAGTTTGTGCGGCAAGACTCTTGTCAAAACCGTTTCCGTATCCTGGCAATAAATCTGGTCTTCCATCTTATATAGATCGGGAAGTTCAGAAGATGAAAAAAAGCTGACGCAAATTCCTTCAAGATAAGCATGCGCATCGGAAAGCGCACGTTCTTCATCATTTAAAATGCTATCTACTTCGTTATATTTTTTCTTATATTCAAGAACATTAGGGTCATTTTTAAATTGTTTTTTCTTAATCAATCGATAGAATTTAGCATCATTCATTCGAATATCATGACCGAGCGCGATCAGTAATTCTTTTTTATAGCCTGCAATGGCTGCAACTCGTTTTGCCTCAATCTGTTGAATAGCTTCTGCTAACTCTGCAATCGAACCTTCGCGAAGTCTCTGACCTAAATAAACATTACGCTTTTCAAAATCTTCTAGGGCCTTGGAAAGCAGAGACACCAGTCCCATAATACCAATCCCAAAGCACATGCCTTTTTTATCGATTTTGTATCCCAATAGCTCTAATAAAGCGATGATTTGATCATGGCTGATGGCATCGGTTGGCTTATGTTCTAACTCTACTACGGGCAAAACAAATTCATCTGACATTTCAAACTGGCTTGATAACATATAACCTCGGGAAAGTTGAAGACTAAAATTTGGGCAATATTATCAGAATTTGCGGGATATTGTACGTTTTTTTTGATAAAAATGGGGAGAAATGAGTAAAAGAGACCTGAATTTAAAAAACTATGCTTTGATTTGGTTATATTATAGTCAAAAAGTAGCTGCTTTAACCCGATAACAAATCAATCCGCTCCCAGGTTTCAGCACGACCGAAATAAGGTAACCCAATATAATTGCGAACAACCAGCTTATTACCATGCTCAATCGTACGGACAGCACAGCTATAGGTCTTGCCATTGTCTGGATTAAGGATACGACCGCCGCTCCATTGTTGGTGTTTTGATTTCAATCCAGAAAGAATCGTCATTCCTAAGATGGGCTGATTATATTGAAGTCCCTTGCAGGCAATACAACGCTGCATTTTATCTTTTCTGGCAAAGACCTTAATCACTTTACCTGTGAGCTGCTGGTTTGGCATCTTCCAGATTTTAATGATCGTTTTAGGCGTGCCATTACTATCAATCACTTTCCAATAGCCTTCCGGTGTATTACTCACCGGTTCTAAGGCATGGCTCTGAATAAAAATAAAACTACACAATACTCCTAATAGAATTGAAAATAGAAGATGATGATGATTATCCATGAACATTTCTCCTAAGTTACAATTTAATGATGCTGCCCCTTTCCTGTTTGTGACTCCACACCCAGAATTGTATTTAGATCCTGCGTCACTTTTTCTACAGGTCTATTACCATCAACCTCGTAGTACAACGGATGTTGAGAAATATTGTTAAAGGTCAATGGCTCATTGGAACGATAAAAATTTACCAATGGCTCTGTTTGATGACGATAGACTTCCAGTCTGCGACGAACAGTTGCTTCCTGATCATCAGGACGCAAAATCAGTGGCTCACCGGTAATATCATCCTTGTCTTTTTCTTTAGGTGGATTATGTTGAAGATGATAAACACGGCCTGAACCTGGATGAATGCGACGACCACTTAAACGCTGAACAATTTCTTCCTCAGGCACGGTAATTTGAATAATAAAGTCGAGCGGCAAATGTTGTTCGTTTAAAATTTTCTCTAAATGTTTTGCTTGATCGATGGTTCGTGGGAAACCATCTAACAAAAAGCCGTTGATACAATCAGGTCGTTGCAAACGTTCTTTAATTAACTGGATCATGATGTCATCGGACACTAATCCGCCTTCATCAATAATTTGTTTCACTTGTCTGCCTAAGGGTGATCCTTCATTAACGGCTGCGCGTAAAATATCGCCCGTTGAGATGTGCGGAATATGAAATTTTTCTGTAATAAACTTTGCTTGGGTGCCTTTACCAACACCTGGACTGCCGAGCAAAACTAAACGCATTCACGATACTCCCTTTTAAATCCACTTAAAATAATAGATTTCCATAAACCCCCTCATCTACTTGAAGGCATGGGCTAATTGTTTACTATCATAGTAATAACTCAGACTAAAAACCAGAAAATTTAACAATCATCCTAAATCACCGAAGTGCATAGTGGATGTGCATTAAACCAACCACCCACTGCTTTACACTGTGCTTTATAAACGAATTGATAATTTAGATCTTCATCAAAGCATTTTACTTCCAATATTTTCTCAATTGAGTAAAAAACAGGCTCTCGCGTTGGGGCAGCTGAGGTATGTAATGCTTTAATCGCATTGGCTAAGGCTTCCTTTTTGCTGTTCCCACTTATTTCATCCATTGTAAAATCCCAGCGATAGTCTGTGTCAAAATAACCTTTTTGTTCAATTTTATAAGAATGATCGTCACCTTTCGAAATATCAGAGACACTCAATCGTTGGATGATGCTTTGCAAGGAAGGGCATGTTGGCGGAATTTGGGAAAATAAATCAGTTTTGAGTGTTGCAAAAACATTTTGTCCGATACAAACAGCGGCAAACCATCCCATTATTAATTTTATTTTTTTATTTTTCATAGGTTTTAGATTCTTTTGTGATTTAAAAAATTAAAAAAACATATTAATTACTGGCTGACAAATAATCAACAAAAAATTAGGGAATTTACAGAAATTGACATTGTTTTTATTTAAACAGTTTTTTACTGTTTTCTCTCAGGGGGGTACTGATTGGGATGGATCGTGTGTATTGTTTCAACATGGCTAAAGCACGCTGACTCCCTGTTTCATTCCACAGATCATAGGCTTCGAAGGGTAACAAATCCGGCACCTCTCCGGAATGATGGCGGACGGATTGCAAGACATCCATTAAAGAGACAAATTGTTTGGCTAATGAAGCAAAAAGATCGTGTTGGGATTTTGCTAAATTTCCATAAGCAGATTGTCCCATATTGACAAAATAACTAATTTTAACTAATCGAGACTCTGCCATTTTGGGGAATAACCCGGAAAATAAAAGACACTTGTCCCCCACTCCCTGCAAAGCGATCTCACGTTCTGTTGATCGAAGTTGCAACCCTGCCAAAAACTCTTCGGCCACGATTTGTTTTGCAATTTCGGGTTTGAGCAAATAACGCATGAGAAGAAAAACGAGGTAAGCCTCTATTTCTTCATCCAGGATAGTCGCACAACTTTTTTCGGCTTCGTGTATAATCTCATGCCAGAGAGCGGTGGAGTTTGAATTTACCAGTATATTCATAGTGGTTATTCCTTTTCCAATGCCTAAATAAAGCTTTCATGCTTTTAGTATAGTGTATAAATCGAATTTTAGTGACTTTATGAAAAAAATTATTTTTATATCGGATTTGCATTTAGAAGAAAATCGGCCTGATATCACAGCGATTTTTTTTAAATTATTGAATCAAGCTGTCAATGATGCGGATGCATTGTATATTCTGGGTGATTTTTTTGAAGCCTGGATTGGGGATGATGATTTATCACCTTTTAACCAATCCATTATTGATGCATTAAAAAATGCAACGGATCAAGGTTTGCCTATTTATCTCATGCATGGGAATCGAGATTTTTTATTAGGTAAAAAATTTAGAAAAATGACGGGTTGTCGATATCTTCCTGATGAAAAAGTCATTTCACTGTTTGGTGTTCCAACGTTATTGATGCATGGCGATACGTTATGCACGGATGATGTGGCTTATTTAAAATTTCGCAAAAAAGCACGATCGTGGTTTTTTCAAAAATTATTTTTATTTAAATCACTCAAGAAACGTCAGGAAATTGCTGCAAAATACAGACAAGCCAGTCAAATGCATGTTGCATCATTACCTGATGCAATTATGGATGTAACGCAAGCAGAAGTGGAACGCAAAATGCAAAAACATCATGTACAGCATTTAATTCATGGGCATACACATCGTGAAGCTGTGCATACGTTTCAAATCAATAACCAACCAGCAACTCGCACGGTCTTAGGTGCATGGCATAAGCATGGCAGTGCATTGATTTGCCGCTCAGACGGAGGCCAGGAAGTCGTTCACCTAACTTAGGCCACCGTGTACGAAAATTTTTGCGGGATGACATCAACGAATTATGTAACCTTTCCAGCAATGACGGTGATGTTAACAGCTCTCGAATAGATCCGTATCAGCAATAACTATATTGCTAGTTTTTTTTTGGTAAATATAGAAAAAGAGAGTGGGTGCAACTGTTACGATGATTCCGGAAATAAATATTAATTCATAAGAAAAAATACTGCCGACATCAAGGCCTGCAGGCGGAACAAAACCTACAATCAAGGTAATTGCGCAGCCAATTAATCCTAAAATACAAGCAATCCACATACCGGCTTTACCGCCTGGGATGGCAAAGGATCTTTGGATATCTTTATGTTTGTAGCGTAAGTAAAGAGCTGCAATAAACATCATGACATACATGATCATGTAAAGCTGGATGTTAAGCGCCGTAAGCAACCAGTAAGAACCGCCGATACTGGGCATTAATAAAAACGCCAGACAAATAAAGCTGACAATGACTGCTTGAGTAATTAATAAGTTTGCAGCAACGCCATGTTTATTGACGCGTTGGAAAAATTCCGGCAAAAAGCCTAATTGCGCGGCTTGTAATAAACCTTTAGCGGGTGAAATAACCCAACTGATAATACTGCCGAAGGTGCCTAGTAATACCATGACGGTAATAAGCGGCATTAACCAGCTGATATGATAGGCTGCAAAGAAACTCGTGAAGGCTTGCATTACACCATTCACAAGATTAATTTGGTCTTTAGGGAGTACGATGGCAATAGCCAAGGAACCTAAAATCATGGTTAATAAGATCAACCACACGGAAATATATAAAGCGCGTGGGAATGTTTTTTGTGGGTTATTTATTTCTTTCACGTGAACTGCAGAAAGCTCCATACCGGCAAATGCAGTCATGATGGCAGTTAAAGAAACCCAGCTATCAATGTGTGAGAAGGAAGGCCAGAGGCTCGAGGCGGTGAAACTGACTTGCAAAGGATGTCCCAAGAGTACCCAAGCGATTGCAAGGCCAATAATCATGGCCATAGGCACTGCCATACCTGTAATCGTGCAGAAGGCCACGAATTTTGCAGAAACGTGTATGCCTTTTAGATTGAGTAAAGTCAAAGACCAAAAAATCGAGAGAATAATGCTGATGAGATAGGTTTTGCTGTGCACCAAATCAGGGTTAATCAAATAGGCAATCACCCCTGCCAAAAAAGAGAGAATCGTAGGGAACCACACTAAATTCGCAATCCACTGTAACCAGATCGCCATAAAAGCACATCGATCACCGAAGGCTAATTTGACCCAGTAACAAATACCGCCTTTATCCGTCCAGCTTGATGCGAGTTCAGCTGAGACCAAGGCTGAGGGAATCAGGAATACAATCGCTGAGAAAATGAAGAAGAAAATCAGGGTACTGCCGAATAAGGCTGCGGCTGGTAAGTTACGGATGTTATCGACAGCTCCGATGATTAACATCACTAAAGCAAAGGTTGAAAGCTTCGCAGCGGGTGAACTCATTGACATAATTACTTCTCTCGTTTGTATAATTAATGCGCATTATAACATAGTTATTGAAAATAGTTTATTTTTTTACTTCGCTGAGAACCTCCCTCTCCCGCCCCTAGCCTAATACAAGAACAATGATCTTGAGTGCGGGAGAGGGTAAGTCGTAAATTCTCCCTCACCCTAACCCTCTCCCGCACTCAAAAACAGTGTTTATATCATCGATTGTGGGCGGGAAAGGGGAAGTTCTATGCGAATTTCCAAGCCCCAGGAACCTCTGTACCTAAACTATAACGCCATCGGTTTGTAAGGCACTACATAGCCACGTAACTTCACATCATGCTCAATTTTAGCGGTTAACTGTTGAGCGGAAGCTTGTTTAAACTCAGGACCAATGTAAACACGGGTTCTGACAACGCCTTTGGGTGAAGTGACTTCATGGGTAAATGCTTTATAACCAGAAGATCTCAATTGATCTACCATGCGATGTGCATTCGATTTGTCTTTGAAGCTACCCATTTGAACAACCCAAGCTGGTTTTTTCAGATTAGCTAGGTTTTCAGTGTGGCTTGCTTTTTTAACCACTAGGCTCTTATGAACATGTTTTGTTTTTACGGCTTTCTGAGAAACCACTGGTATGACAGCAGCTGTTTTTTCTGCGGTTACTTGTGGATGAACAGTATTGTTTACATCGGTTGAAACAGCTGGTGCCATTTGGACAGTCTCTTCGGATGGAGCTGCATTTTCTGCAGAAGCAGGGCCTATACTTGCTGTTGGAGTTGCTGTAGCTGCAGGTTGATTAGGCGAAGAATCCGTCGAGGGTGAATTAACAGGATTTGCTGGATTCATTGCGTTATTCGCATTGGTATTTTGCGCCGCTGAATTCATCGTAGCGGTGGGAGCTGCAGGCGTATTGTTCATTTGAGCGGAATTCGCAGGTGCTGCAGGCTGATTGTTCATATCAGCAGGATTTGTTGTTCCTGATGCAGGGTTTTGCGCATTGGACGCAACGGGCGGTGTGACTGGTGTAATGCCGTTATCTTCTGCATTCGATGCGGGATTATTTTGCATGTTTGCATTGGTAGCATCAGCGGTATTGCCGGGGGTGGAATTAGTCATTCCGTTCGTTTGATTTGCATCCGGTGTTGGATTGGCAGGTTGAGATGCATCCGTTGCAGCCATGGTTGCTGATTGCTGATCAGAAGTGCTTGCCTCTTGCTGCGCCATATCTTTTTTCGTAAATAAAAACGGGATGAGAACAATAACAAATGCAACAACAACGGAGATTCCAACAATCCGCTGCAATTTTTTCTTTTCCATGATTTACTCCTTTAAGTTAATTTTTCAATGAACCGTTGTCTCGTTAATTTTGCCACCATTCTTGCAACACAACTACGCATATCACTACGACTAACAATTCTGTCAATCGCTCCATGATCCAATAAAAATTCACTGCTTTGAAAACCTTCAGGTAATTTCTCACGTACGGTTTGTTCGATAACGCGAGGGCCTGCAAAACCAATTAATGCTTTGGGTTCTGCAATGATGATATCACCAAGCATTGCAAGACTTGCTGATACACCACCCATCGTGGGATCGGTTAAGACTGAAATATAGGGAATGCCCTCTTCTGCAAGACATGCCAGTGCGCAGCTGACTTTTGCCATTTGCATGAGTGAAATCAGAGCCTCTTGCATACGTGCCCCGCCGCTTGCTGAAAAGCAGATGAAGGGAATTTTAAATTCAATCGCCGTATTGACGGCTCTCACAAAACGCTCGCCTAAGCCTGCACCCATTGAACCGCCAATAAAACCATATTCAAAAGCAGCCGCAACCATCGGAATGCCGAAGACCTGTCCGCGGTAGACAACCAGTGCTTCTTTTTCACCGGTTTCTTTTTGAGCAGTAGCTAAACGGTCTTTGTATTTTTTCAAATCTTTGAATTTGAGGCGGTCGACGGGTAATACATCGGCACCAATTTCAATTTTCGGGCCATCGTCCAAAAAATAGTCTAATCGCCGACGGGCTGAAATGCGCATGTGATAATCGCATTTAGGACAGACTTCAAGGTTGCGCTCCAGCTCAGAGCGATAAAGAATAGCGCTGCATTTATCGCATTTTGACCATAATCCTTCAGGTACGCCTTTTTTAGTGACAGCATCGGTGCGTATGCGCGAAGGTAATAATTTTTTAAACCAGCTCATAGGTGACTCGTTTGATAAAAAGTCTTGAGATTATAGAAGTAAATGGGGTGGCTGAATAGTGTTAAGACCGTTTAAACACAAAAAAATGTGATTTTACATCGTCTTCTTCGGGTGAAGGCTCGCATGCGCATGGGGGTCAGAATAGGTTTGAATCGCGTTCAGGTAAAGAATAAAGCGCAGGATAATTCACATGTGTCAGGTATAAACCGGCCGCATCCGCAGTGGCTGCCGCTTGGCGTCGATCTTTGCTTTCTAGTACGGTCTTCACCCATTGAGGTTCTTTTGTTTTGGAACCCACCGCAATGAGCACGCCGACAATATTGCGTACCATGTGGTGCAAGAAAGCATTCGCCATGATTTCGATAATAATGTAATCGCCAGTGCGAACAACGCTCAAGGATTGGACATTACGCATGGGGGTTTTTGATTCGCATTGCGCTGAGCGAAAGGCACTGAAATCTTGCTCGCCAATTAAGTATTGCCCTGCTTGATTCATCACAGAAACATCAAGCGGTCCATAATGCCAGGCTACCCGTCCTGATAAAATGGCGGGACGTGCGGGATAATTATAAATAATGTATCGATAACGACGTGATAGGGCTGTGTAACGCGCATGAAAATTTTCGGGCACTATTTGAGCCCAGGTGACTGCAATCTCCCTCGGCAATAAAGCATTTGTGCCAAATGTCCATGCCCGCATTTCACGAACTGCTTTCGTATCAAAATGGGCGACCTGCCCTGTTGCATGAACGCCCGCATCCGTACGACCTGCACAAAAAAGCGTAATGGGTTCATTGGCAATGTGGCTTAACGCAGATTCAAGACTGCCTTGAATCGTCTTTAAATTTTCTTGGGATTGCCAGCCATAAAAACCTTGGCCATTGTATTCAATTCCTAAAGCAATACGCGTATGCATTATAAGTTCGTCATCAGATGATGAGCGACCTGCTTTTGATTGACGTTACCATGCAATGCTACATGGTCGAGAATTTTTTTAGCTAATCTTTTTTTGCCTATTTCAATATAAGCACGTGCCAAATCAAGCTGCGTTGTTAAAACATCATCGCCTGCAATGGCTCTGATATCCTGGCTCGTAATAATAATGGAAGAATTGTTTAATGGGTGCAGGCTTGGGCGTTGTTCGTTTTGAGGCGGCATTTGAACTTGTTTTAGATTTCTAAAAAAGAACAAACTTACTAAAATAATAACAGCTAAAACCAGTTCCGCAAAAAACAAAGAGTGCGCTGTCATGATTTGCCAGAGTGAGTTGAGATGTTCCATTAACATAATTCCTTTTCCATCAGACATTCTGCAATTTGCACAGCATTTAAAGCAGCGCCTTTGCGAACATTATCTCCGACAACCCAAAGATTAAGGCCATTTTCACAGGAGATATCTTCTCGTATTCGCCCAACATAGACATCATCTTTGCCGGCCGCATCCTGCACGGGTGTGGGATAAGGGTATTTCCCATGATGAAATTTAATACCCGGAGCATGAGTAAGTAATGCGGTTGCGTCTTCTGCAGTGATTTTCTTTTTTGTTTCAATATGTAAAGCAGCCGAATGTCCATAAAAAACAGGAACTCTGACTGCCGTTGGATTAACCGCGATCGTATTATCCTTAAAGATTTTTTGCAGCTCCCATACCATTTTCATTTCTTCCTTGGTATATCCATTTTCTAGAAAATCATCGATATGCGGCAGGACATTAAATGCGATTTGTTGAGGATAAACTTTCGTTTTAATGGGCATGCCATTTAACAAATGTCCTGTTTGCTCGACAAGTTCACTCACCGCTTCTTTGCCCGTGCCTGAAACAGATTGATAGGTCGCGATGTTAATACGTGAAATTTTAGCAAGATCATGAATGGGTTTTAATACCATCGCAATGGGAATCGTACTGCAGTTTGGGCTTGCGATAATATTTTTCAAGCGGCATTCTACTAAGGTTTCTGAGTTTACTTCGGGTACAACTAAAGGAACATCCGGGTAATAACGAAAATAAGAACTTTTATCAATGACAATATTACCTGCCGCAGCAGCTTTAGGTGCAAATTCAGCGGAAACTTCATTACTCGCACAAAAAAAACAAAGCTTTGTCTGCTTAAAGTCAAAGTGAGCCACATTTTCTACCCAGTGCGCTTTACCCTTAAAATCCAGCGTTTCACCTACAGAACGTGCACTCGCTAACAAATAAAGTTGATCAATGGGAAATTGTCTTTCTTCAAGAATAGACAATAAAGTCGCTCCAACCACACCGGTGGCACCCACAACTGCCACATTGAGAGGAGCTCTTTTTTTATTTGTCATGCAATACCTCTATGCCTTGGCAAAATCAAATAATTCACGCAAGACAACAGAATAAGTGACGAACGTGACATTCGGATTCAATTTAATATCATCCAGCAAGTTTTTTAATCGTTTAAGGAAATACGTATTTTGCTGTATCCAGTTTTCAACCCGGTCATGAATAGCTGAGCCGTGCGATTTTTTTAACTTTGTTTTAAGGACACTTAATGTCAATTTCTTTTGCACACGATCTAAATCATCGCGGAATCCAGAGCGCGCTAATTCATCCCATTGAGTCTCAACGGGATATTCGTTCATCTGTTTTCTTAACCAGTTGAATTCAAGCTGTACGCCCAACACGTAATAGGTCTTAGCAACCTCTGAAATATCAAAGTTATGTTTGATAGAAGCTTCAACGATATCAAGAGAGGTATACAAAGGTTCACAGCTTGCTATTTTTCGCGCCAATCCTTCAGGAATATCTTGTGCGGTATACTCTTCAATCGACCCTTCCAACTGCTCTTTTTCTTCATCAGTCAAAAGTGCGGGCAATTTTTTAATTAACTCTGAGAGAGTATCACTAAAATTCGCAATTGTTTTTTCGATTTGAATATCAGGTTTACAGTTACGCAAAAACCAGCGCGTGGCACGACGGGTAAGATGAAAAAGTTGAAGCATCATTTTTTGCTGTGTTGCAAAATTGATTTTCCAGTCAAGCTCTTCAATTTGATGCCATGTTTTTGTGAGGTCAAACATTTCAGCCACAATGACAAAAGACCGTATGATAAATTCTATCGATGCACCTGTTTCACGCTGCAAACGTTCAATAAAATTAATACCCATATGATCGACAATTGTTTTGGTCAGCTGTGTTGAAATAATTTCACGGCTTAATCGATGCTGCTGCATCTCGCTTAAATATTTTTTATTGAGCACAGGGGGAAATGCAAACGTCAAATATTTTATAAAATAAGGTTCTTCAGGTAATTTCGAACTTAGAATATCCTGTTTTAAATACATTTTACTGTAAGCGAGTAAGACAGCAAGTTCAGGGCGAGTCAAGCCTTGATTATTGGCCTTACGTTCCTGCAATGTTTTTGTATTCGGCAAGAATTCAAGTTTACGATTTAAGCGACCTTGTTTTTCCAGTTCATTCATAAAGCGGGCAAATAAATCAGTCGATCTCAATGAAACAGAGGCTTCTAGGCTCAAAATCTGTGTTTGTTCGTAATTATCTCGTAACACTAATTCAGCAACGGCATCCGTCATTTTCTCAAGCAAACTATTGCGTTGCTTGAGGGTCATCTCACCATCCATCATCAATTTATTGAGAAGAATTTTGATATTCACTTCATGATCTGAGCAATCTACACCTGCAGAATTATCGATGAAGTCAGTATTGATAATACCGCCATTTAAAGAATATTCGACTCGTGCATTTTGGGTAAAACCTAAATTACCCCCTTCTGCGACAACACGTGCAGTTAATTCATTCGCATCCACACGGATACCATCTGTGGTTCTATCACCGACATCCATGTGCGTTTCAAAACTTGCTTTCACAAAAGTACCAATACCGCCGTTCCAGAATAAATCCACAGGCGCTTTCAAGATGGCGCGTATTAAATCATTGGGAACAAGCTGATCTTCAGTAATATTTAATACTTTTTTCAACTCAGGAGAAATTTTAATGGATTTGGCTGAACGATTAAATACACCGCCGCCTGTTGAAATTAAGGCTGGATTGTAATCTGCCCATGAAGAGCGTGGTAATTGAAACAAACGTGCACGTTCTTCAAAGCTGATTTTTGAATCAGGATTAGGATCTACAAAAATATGTCGATGATCAAAAGCGCCGACTAATTTGATGCAATTGGATAATAGCATCCCGTTACCAAAGACATCTCCGCTCATATCTCCGATGCCAATGACCGTAAAATCTGTCTCTGCAGGGTTAATACCTAACTCACGAAAATGACGTTTCACAGACTCCCACGCACCGCGTGCTGTGATGCCCATTTTTTTATGATCGTATCCGGCAGAACCACCTGAGGCAAATGCATCATCCAGCCAAAAATCATATTCTTTTGAGATACCATTTGCGATATCTGAAAAAGTGGCTGTACCTTTATCGGCTGCAACTACCAAATAATAATCATCCTCATCATATCGAATGACATTTTTCGGCGGAATGATGGCATGATCTTTGATGTTGTCAGTCAGATCTAATAATCCGCGAATAAACGTGGAATACGAGTAGACAACTTCAGTCATGATAGCATCGCGATCGCCTTCTGCGGGTAATTTTTTCGGATAAAATCCGCCTTTTGCACCGACTGGCACAATCACAGAATTTTTAACTTGTTGGGCTTTCATTAAGCCCAAGACTTCCGTGCGAAAATCTTCGCGGCGATCTGACCAGCGTATTCCACCTCTTGCCACTTTCCCTCCGCGTAAATGGACACCTTCCACATGAGGAGAATAAACAAAAATCTCATACATGGGCTTTGGCAAGGGTAAATCTGAAATCAGAGCTGGATTAAATTTGAATGAAATATACGATTTAAATTCGCCATCGGCTGTTTTTTGAAAATAATTAGTGCGTATCGTTGCAAGAATCACTTCCAGTAAACGTCGTAATATTCTGTCCTCATCAAGACTGACTACTGCTTCAAAAGATTGTTCAATTTTAGCAACTAATTTGTCTGTCTCTGCATGTTGATCGGGTGAGAACCGTAAATTAAAAACATTGACCAAGTCTCTTGCGATTTCTGCATTGTTAATCAAGGCTATTTCGACATAATTTTGGCTAAGCGTAAATCCAATTTGACGTAAATATTTGGTATAAGCTCGTAAGACGGTTGTTTCACGCCAGTTTAAATGAGCTTCTAACACTAAGCGATTAAATCCATCATCTTCTGCTTTTTCAAACCATATATTAGCAAAAGCCTCTTGAAAATTTTCTTTAAGAGTGACAACGTCCAACTCTTTGGGACTTGCATATTCCATATCAAAATCACTGATCCAGACAACACTGCCATCACGGAAAATAAGTTCGTGAGGACGTTCACCATTCACTCGGAGTCCCATATTTTCAAGCGTCGGCAAAACATCGGAAAGAGCAATCGAATGTTCACTATGAAATATCTTTAATCGCAAACCCGATTTACCTGTGCGATAGAAAATCATCCCCAGCGGATTTTGCAGCGAAAGACTTTCAATTTTTTTGATATCATCAATCGCAGTTGACGGTAAATAATATTCTGTATAACTGGAAGGAAATGCCTTGCGGTATTTATTATAATATTTCAAACCGTCGGATTCACCAAATTCAAGCAGCAATTGGGATTTTAATTCATCGGTCCATAAGCGGGCGACTGAAATTAATTTTTGTTCGAGCTTGGAAACATCATATTCCACTGCAACTTTCGGATCGACACGAATAATATAATGGATACGAGCGAGAACAGAGTCAGAAAAATATGAACTAAAATCAGATGCCGTTCCCTGAAAAGCATTCATTAAAATTTCTTGCATGGTAAGACAGAGATCTGTCGTAAAAATTTCGCGCGGCACATAGACCAGGCAAGAATAATAACGACCGTATGCATCTTTACGTACAAACAATCTGACGCGTTTTCTTTCCTGTAATTGCAAAATGCCCAGGGTTAACTCGATGAGTTCTTCGTGGGATGCTTGAAAGAGATCGTCTCGCGGCAATGTTTCAAGAATATGAACGACTTCTTTACCATTATGACTATCGGGGGGAAACTGCAATTCCTGCATAATTTTTGCAACTTTATGACGCAGAAAAGGAATATATCGTGGACTTGAATGATAAGCAGTTGAAGTATACAAACCAACAAAACGACGCTCGCCAATTAACTCCCCTTTTTCATTGAAACGTTTAACACCGATATAATCGGTATAAGCATCACGATGAACGGTTGCTTTCGTGTTTGTTTTTGCGATGATTAAAATATTTTTTGACAAGGCTAGTTTACGCGCTTGCGGCGGTAAATCCGCATAATGGCGGGAGGCGACAGAAGAACTGTCATCGCGCAAAACGCCTAATCCAGTTCCTGGAATAATTTGAAGTGCACGGCTGGTTTCATTACCTATTAATTTATAATCACGACATCCCAAAAAAGTAAAATGATTGTTAATCAACCAACGTAAGAAATCTTTTGACTCTGCGACTTCAGCAGGATCCAAGGGGGGTGGATTACGTTCAAGCTCATGCAAGGATTCTTCGGCTTGTGCGAGAATTTTTCTCCAATCGTTAACAGAAAGACGAACGTCTTTGAGTATTTGTTGGAGAGAGTTTGCAATCTCATCCATACCCGCCAAATCATTTTGCCGGTCAATTTCAAAATAAATCGGTGCTTCAGAGGTAGCTTTAGGATCGACTGAATCAAGCGGTACAATTTCAATGATACGATCATGAGCATCACGCACCACTTTAAGACCGCCAAAGTGGATCGCAAAATGGATCTGCACTCCTCTGCGATCTAATTCCATACGCATGGAATCGACGAGGAATGGAATATCGTCGTGAGATACTTCAATAATAGTATGCGTAGAATTCCAGCCGTCTTTGTCTAAATCAGGATTGAAAATCCTGACCTTGGACTCCCCCGGCTTGCGTTGATACACTAATTTCCAATGAGATAAAAACGCACCCACCAAATCTTCAATACGATGTGCTTTAAGATCCTCGAGCGAGACAGAGGCATAGTATCTTAAAGCAAATGCTTCGATTAATTTGATCTGATCTTTAGGAATTTTATCCTTCAATTGAGCGTATATTTTATTAATTATTTCTTGTCGGCCATTATCCTGGTCTACCATAAAAAAATTGAGCCTCCAGAGCACTTTTTGAATGTAATGCGCTGAATTTTAGCTTGTTTAGGGGGGGGATACAAGCGTAACACTTGGTCAATTTGAAGTCGCTCTCGGCTATTTGTTATACAATTTGATAGTATTATAGATTTTCAATGTTTTTTAAAGATGCAAAGCTCGTTTTACTTTATCCATTTTACTTAATTTGACTTTCTCCCCAGCTTCTATAGGAAGTACTTTACGTGCTATTTCTACTGCTTTATCAAGTTCAGTACTGCGATGTATAAACCCTTGCTTTGACTTCGGGGGAAGATCTCTCAATTTTACTAATGCATCGTGAACATCTTTAGCAAGTTTGGGCGAATAGTCGAGCTTTTTGAAATGGTTTATTGTATGAATCACCTCCAAAATTTCCCCTGCTTTTTTTAAAGCATTGGAATGATTTGGTGAAGGATTTCTACACTTCTCTGAAATTATTAATTGTCCTTCTTTATTAGGATCAGGTACCAAACTATATTTTTTTTGTAACGAAACTAATTCCAGATTTAATTTATCAAGTAAAGTATCTCTAACATCAAATCGCCTATCTAATCGATCGTAAAGAATAATGGCCTCTTTATAATTATCGGCTAATTCAGATGGGTTATAGTGGTTCCATGGCTTTTGTGAAACCATCTCGCTCCATTCTAATATCTTGTGTCTTTCTTCTTTTGTCGCAGAAGATAGGGGTGACAACATATCTAAAGCCATTCGCCTCCGTTCATCTAATATGTCTTTCAATTCATCATTAGTTGGCCGTTTCTTTTTTTTCAACAACGACATAGGCATAAAGAAATCCTCCTAATAAGTAAGTATAGCAATTCCAAAGCAATCTAATCGAAAAAGCTGCGTTGTTACGTAACTCACTGATTTTACTTGCCCGCGCCCGTGTGCGCGCCCGAGCCCGTCTTTTTCTTCACTAAACCGACCTAGAATAGATAATAGAGTCAATTTTTCTTAGCAACACAATCCCGTAAATACACCGGCAAAGCTTCTTTAGCCTCTACCCATTCTTTATTAAGATATTTTATTTTCGCCAATTCCAACACACCTTCTGCGGTAGGTAATCGTCTTGTATCTAATTTAAGTGGAGAATACACAATCTGATCTGCATAGATTTCCCACGCATTTCCTACACCATACCATTCTTTGTCTTCAGGTAAAGTGACGTCTTGCGGCGCACAGACTTTTTCTTGATGAAGCAGCGTGACTAACCCCTTATCACTCACCTCATAAGCGCCCCAATAAACCTCTTGAATGCGCGCATCTACACCCACTAATAATTTTTTCCAGCCCAAGTCTCGATAGGCCGATTGTGCAAGTGCTGCGAGTGAAGAAATAGGAATAACAGGTAATTTTAAAGCATACGCCAAGCCCTGAGTCACAGACGTTGCAATACGTACGCCCGTAAAACTTCCTGGACCACATCCAAAAGCAATTGCGTTTAATTGTTTTAATGAAATATTATTCATTTCCAACAATTCATGAATCATCGGCAAAATAAACTGCGCTTGCTTAAGCGGTAATATGCGATGTATACAACTTATTTTGTCATCGACAAGCAATGCAACTGAGCATGCTGTCGATGAAGTCTCAATAGCTAATATTTTCATTATAAAACTCACGTACTTTATCTAAATTTCGAGTGCGCTGCATATCGGGTAAACTTTGTAAAAATGTTTCGCCATAAGAAGATCCCACTAACCGCGGATCACAGATCATCAAAATACCGCGATCTGAAATATCACGAATCAATCGCCCCGCTCCTTGTTTTAAAGTCAATACCGCATGAGGTAACTGATAGGTATGAAAAGGATCAATACCTTGTTTTCGCAAAAGATCAATTTTTGCTTTCAGGATGGGATCGCTGGGAGATGCGAAAGGTAGCTTATCAATAATCACACAGGATAAAGCATCTCCACGTACGTCCACCCCATACCAAAAACTGCTGGTTCCTAACAACACCGCATTGCCTAAACGTTTAAAATCATCAATCAACTGACGTTTTGACATCGTACCTTGCAATAACACGGGATAAGGAATATGGTCTTTTAATTGTTCTGCCATGTGTTCCAACGCTTTATAACTAGTAAATAAGACAAAAGCCTTACCTTCCGTCATCTTTAATACCGGTACAATGGTCTCAAACAACGCCGCATTGTAATCAATCGAGCGCGGATCTGGCAAACCCCGCGGCACATAGAGCAAGGCTTGACGTTGATAATCAAATGGACTTTTTAATTGTAACTGCATGACTTTATTTAAACCCAAAGTATCGGTGAACAACTTAAAACTATTTTTAACTGTTAATGTTGCCGAGGTATAGATCCAGCTACGCTTTAAGTTTTTAATATAATTTTGAAATTGTTCCGCAACGACAATCGGCGTCATGTGCAAACTAAAACTTTGGGGATAGGTTTCAAACCAATGGACGGTATTTTCGACAGGGGTTCCTGTTAATAGATTGAAACTTTCGATGAGCTGCACAGACCGACGCCAACAATTTTCCAATCCTTTTCCACGGATAGCGACTTCTTTTAAAGTAGATTCTAAAACACGTAAAGCTGATTTTACACTTTGAATAGTATCATCCAATGAACGATCGGGTTTTTCAGGCCACGGCGCACGCCGTAATTCGATACCTAAGGCATTACGCATTTCTTGTACCGATTTTTGTAAAATATCGGTGAACTCCGTGAGCTGCTTCATGTCTTTAGCATCTTTGAGTGCTTCTGCCTGCGTATCGCGCGCTAACTCCATTAATTGACGACTCGAAAGCGAAGCACTAAAAAATTGTGAGGCAATATCAGGAATATGGTGCGCTTCATCAAAGACAACAACCGAAGCTCCTGGCAATAACTCGCCAAAACCGCTGTCTTGCAACGCCATATCTGCAAAAAACAAATGATGATTCACTACCAAAATATCAGCATCCATCGCAAGTTGTCTTGCTTTCACGACAAAACAATCTTTAAAGAAAGGACAATCCTGATTTAAACAATTATCTACTGTGCTTGTGACTTGAGGCCAGATACCTGAATCTTCAGGCACGGTTGTGATTTCTGCGATATCCCCTGTTTCTGTCGTGTGACTCCATTCATCGATGCGATGCAATTGGGCGACTTGTTGTCGTGATTCAAAATGTCCTTCTTGCAGATTACGTTCTAGTCGTTGTTTGCATAGATAATTAGCGCGGCCTTTTAATAAAACGACTTTCGTTGGAAAAGAGAAAAGTTTTTTGATGATCGGGATATCATTAAAAAATAATTGATCTTGTAGGTTTTTAGTTCCTGTTGAAATAATTGTTTTTTTTTGAGATAGAAAAATCGGAATAAGATATCCAAATGTTTTCCCAGTACCCGTGCCTGCTTCAACAATGAGTGAGGCTTCCAGTGAGAGAACTTGCTCAATGGTTTCTGCCATTTGTTGTTGAGACTCACGAGAGGAAAAGCCCGGAATCAGCTGACTGAGAGTTCCATTTTCACCCAGGATTGTTCGGATTTTCTGACTCATTGTGGCCTCATTAAACCTTTACTATTGCAAGCTGAGTTTTCCCACGAATTTTCGTAATAGCTCAGTCACTGTCGTCATTGCTGCAAAGATTACATTCGTTGGTGGAAGGCCGTTCTAAAGCAGCGTTGGCTACAAAAAAACGACTCTTGCGCAAAGATGATGATTAAGAATCCGTCTCAAGATACTGCAACTTATCCGGCACATTCGCCCACTGATCTGCATCTGCCGGTGCATCTTTAATGCGGGTAATCACAGGCCATTTTTCGGAGAGCTCTTTATTCAATTGCAAATAAGACTTGTATTCCTCAGGCAAATCATCTTCTGAATAAATCGCATTAACAGGACATTCAGGTTCGCACAGAGCGCAATCGATACATTCATCAGGATTAATAGCTAGGAAATTAGGACCTTCATAAAAACAATCGACTGGACATACTTCAACACAATCTGTGTATTTGCAACGTATGCATTGTTCTGTGACAACGAAGGTCATGAGTTGAATTCCGATCAATTAGTGGTGCCCGAGGCCGGAATCGAACCGGCACGAGAGTTACCCCTCGAGGGATTTTAAGTCCCTTGCGTCTACCTGTTCCGCCACCCGGGCATATACTCCTACAGTTTCATTTCTGGAGGCTAGGGTCGGAATCGAACCGGCGTCCACGGCTTTGCAGGCCGCTGCATAACCACTCTGCCACCCAGCCACATTCTAGAATCTGGAGCGGGAAACGAGACTCGAACTCGCGACCCCAACCTTGGCAAGGTTGTGCTCTACCAACTGAGCTATTCCCGCACTTTGTGCCCCAACAGGGGAGCAACTTTATGAAGCGCCCATTCTATCGCAGGACTTTATTCTGTCAAGCAAAGAATGCGATATATCTCTCTATAAAATAGTAATTTTTTATTAGACAAATAAAAAAAAACATGAACGGACAAGAAAAGATCGATTTACTGAGATTTAAGAACAGGCCAGGCTGTTTTTAGATAAAGGATCATCGACCAGATTGTGAGCACTGCGGCCACATACAATAATAAATAACCCGCGATCGCGATGAATACATTCGTACCTGGCGCGCAATATAACAAAATCACCAGCGACAGCATTTGTACCGTAGTTTTGACTTTAGCAATTTGAGTGCCGGGCATCGTCGTTAATTTACCAATTTCAGCCATCCACTCTCGCAAAGCGGAAACCACAATTTCACGACCGACAATAATCGCAGCAGGAATCGTAATAATGGCTATTGGCACCGAATAAACTTTGGCAGGCAAACTTAAATACTGAAATTGCGGCTCACCCACAATTAAGACTAGCGAAATGGACACCATGAGCTTATCGGCAACCGGGTCCAGAAAAGCACCAAACTTAGTAGACTGTTTTAAACTGCGCGCCAAATATCCATCTAACCAATCTGTGCAAGAAGCAACGGCGAAAATTCCCGCTGCTACGGTATGCCCCCAAGCAAAGGGTAAGTAAAAAACAAATACCATAAAAGGAATGGTTGCGATGCGGATAAAGGTTAACAGGTTCGGTAAATTTATCATTTGGAGCCCTAGAGCTATTCTTCTTTCACAAGCCTCAATGCTTCATAAATCCGTTCTGCAAGTGCATGACTGATACCAGGCACTTTTTTTAACTCCTCAAGACTAGCATGTTTTATAGCTTGAATTCCAGCGAAGTGAAGCAATAATTCACGGCGTCTTTTAGCACCAATACCGGGTATAGATTCTAACGAAGATTTTAATCGTTTTTTATCGCGTTGATTTCGATGACCTGTAATTGCAAAACGATGCGCTTCGTCACGTATTTGTTGAATTAAATGCAAGGCGGGTGAATCGGTTGGCAAATGAATAGGTGGATAATCTGCTATATGAAGCGTCTCAAGACCGGGTTTTCGAGTGACACCTTTCGCAACACCTATTAACAAAATTTCATGAATATGAAGCTCTGCTAATATTTTCTTTGCAACAGCAAGCTGTGTTAACCCACCATCAATTAAAATGACATCAGGTAGAGGCAACGATTTTGCCAAGGTTCCCTGATAGCGTCGAAAAATGGCTTGGCGCATCGCCGCCACATCATCTCCCGGCGTAATTTCTTTAATATTAAAATGACGATAATCACTTTTTAGGGGGCCATTTCTGTTAAAAACGACACACGATGCAACGGTGGATTCCCCCTGGGTATGACTAATATCAAAACATTCTATTCGATGGATGGTGCGTTTATCATTGAACAATGTTTCAAGCGTTGTAAAACGTTCTTCGGTACTAGCTGTATGACGGACGCGACTTGCGGCAGATTGCTCGGCACTGGCATTGGCCATTTCCAACCATTTTTTTCGCTCGCCTCGTACATTTTCTGGGAAACGAACTTTATGTTTAGCAGTCGTGCTTAACGCATTAATTAACCAGCTGCGTTCAGGCAATGAAATATCGATCATGATTTCTTTGGGAACAAGATTAACTTCTTTATTCGCACTTAAATAATGCTGCGTAATAAAAGAGGTTAAAATTTCTTCTTTCGTCGAATCAAGAGGAACCGTTGGATAATACGCATGACTGCCTAAAATTCGCCCTCCCCGTACCATCAATAACTGAATACAAACGACACCTGCTGCCGAATACCCAATCACATCCACATCACCATGCTCTGCACTCACACATTGACGTTCCTGAAGTTCACGAAATTTAGCGAGCTGATCGCGTATTTTTGCTGCTTTTTCGTATTTTAAGGTGAGCGATGCTTCTTCCATTTGCTGTTTGAGTTGTTTAATGACTTGCTGATTTTTACCTTGTAAAAATAAAATCGCATGAGACACACTGACTTGATAATCCTCCTCGGAAATTAATCCTGCACAAGCGCCTGCGCAAAGGCCAATCTGATACTTTAAACAAGGGCGTGTACGTTTAGGGGAGTATTTATCGTTACACAAACGTAATCCGAAAACTTTTTGAATGAGATGAATCGTTTCACGCACAGCGTAGGAGTTAGGATAAGGTCCGAAATAATGTCCGCTGGTTTTCTTATTGCCTCGATAAAAATCGATGCACGGATAGGGTTTTTCATCGGTGATCAAAATATAAGGAAAACTTTTATCATCACGGAACAACACATTGTAATGAGGTTTGTGTTTTTTGATGAGATTGCACTCGAGCAAAAGCGCTTCGTTTTCGGTATGGGTGATTGTAATCAGAATATCTTCGACATGCTTTAGCATGGCAAGTGTTTTATTATCTTTCGCTGTAGAGGAGAAATAACTCGTGACACGCTTTTTGATATTACGTGCCTTGCCGACATAAAGAATTTTCCCGCCATAGCCTAGCATTTGATAAACACCGGGCTGTGAGGTGAGGGTTTTGAGGAAGTCTTTGATATTGGGCATCATAATGCTATTAGTACCTTAAATTATACGGTCCTTGCTCTCGGTGTTACATCATTCGTTGATTCGCAAAGTTTCGTTACTACGGGATTTTCATACTTAAGATGCCATTATCTTAAACAAATCGGACTATTAGAAAAGAAATTATTAAAGAAGTGTATTTTTACCCCCCCTTCCTGACCTTCCTCCTACGGAGGAAGGACCGTAGTAGCAGTACTTTGCATATCAACGGATGATGTAATCTAGAACAATGACGCAGCAAGATCGCTCATAAAAATAGAAAAAAGATCTATCATTAGCTCCTGATTTGATAATCAGAAACAACTATTCTACCTGATGCCCTTCCACTAACCCCAACCGAATCGCCATCAGCGTCAACTCTACATCATTCTGAATTCCCAGCTTTTCAAAAATACGATAACGATAGCTATTCACCGTTTTGGGGCTTAACGATAACTTCACTGAAATTTCCTGAACTTTTTGACCGCCGGTAATCATTAACATGATCTGCAGCTCACGCTCAGACAAAATATCCAACGGAGTTTCTTCCGCTTTTGTGTAACGTTTAAGCGCCAGTTGTTGGGCGATATCTGTGCTGATATAGCGTTGACCTGAATGCACAATGCGAATCGCACGAATCATTTCTTCGGCAGCACAACCTTTAGTAATATATCCAGCTGCACCTGCTTGTAATAGTCGTGAAGGATAAGGCTCATGACCATGAACGGTGAGTGCTAATATTTTGAGATCAGGATTATGGCGTATCATTTTACGGGTGGCTTCAAGACCACCGATGCCAGGCATTTGCACATCCATCAGTACTACATCAGGAATCAAATCTTTTGCCATACGTACAGCGTCTTCACCGGTGCACGCTTCGCCAATGACCTTAAGCCCTGTAACATCTTGCAACAAACGTTTGATGCCGATGCGTACAAGCTCATGATCCTCGACCACCAAAATTTTGATCAATTTCCATTCCCCTTGATGCCTGAAAAGAACCACTTGGCGGAGAGAGAGGGATTCGAACCCCCGGAGCCCGTAAAGACTCAACGGTTTTCAAGACCGCCGCTTTAAACCACTCAGCCATCTCTCCAAAATTCAAATTTTTAAGGTATTATGAATCAAAAATTCTCAAGGGCTCCATAGTATCGCGAATGAGTTCATATTTTCAACTTTTAAATGTACCCGTTCGCCCCAACATAAAGGTGGGCCTTGAAAAGCGGGCAAGTATGCACAGATTTGAGGGTTAAAATCAACACCTTGATGTATTAAAAATTCCTTTATGTTATGATCCGTTGATCTATTTTAAACTACGGGTGAATTATGCCATTTAATGAAACCATCGTGAGTCAGCGTCAGGATGTTTTGCAGGATACTCATTCTGTTTTACGTAATACTTATTTACTGTTGAGCTTGACCTTACTTTTTAGTTCAGCAGCAGCAGGTTTTGCCGTGATGACTCAAGCAGGATTTGGTTCTGCGATTGTTGCCTTCATTCTTTCATTTGTTTTGTTGTTTGTCACCGCAGCGCTGCGTAATAGCGCTTGGGGTATTCTCTGTGTGTTTGCATTCACCGGCTGCATGGGGTATTCATTAGGACCTATGCTCAATCAATTTATTCACGGGTATAGCAATGGCGGTCAGTTGATACTGACAGCATTGGGCGGCACCGGTCTAACTTTTTTAGCATCATCCGTGTATATTTTGATGACCAAAAAAGATCTGTCACATTGGAATAAATTTTTAACGATCGGAATTATCATTTGTTTGATTGCGGTGCTTGCCAATATTTTCCTCAAAATGCCGGCGATGCAATTAGCTATTTCAACGATTCTGACTTTAATTTCCACGATGCTGATTATGTATGATACAAGCCGTATTATTAATAATGGTGAACGCAATTACATTATGGCAACGATGAGTTTATATATCGATATTCAAATGTTGTTTCAAAATTTATTGATGTTGCTGGGAGCATTTAACGGTAGGGAGTAAATTATCTCCTTCGATTTTCTGGTCTTGGTTGGCTTTCACTCGGATAAGGAAGCCAGCCAGATAAAGCTAAAACATCAAAACCAATGAATTTAGAAAAGGGAAAGCGAGAAAAAATCCCAAGGAAGGAAGTAGACCCATTTTGACCTCTTTCCAACATATCTAATCGATGTTGCGAATAAATCACACATTCTATTGAAAATAATAACAAAGCCAGCCAAACGATAGGAGGAACGAGCGTCCCACCCACAAAGACCATCGTATTAAAACTAGCGGCAGAAGAAAATACGCCGAAAGCAGAAAGAACAAAAGTGGCTCTCAAACGATTCTGTTGGGATATAATCATAGTTTATAGCTTCATTAAACAAAGATAAAAGACTTGTACTACTTTTTTACAAAAAGTCAAGCGTGGCGCTTAGTTAACCTAGCAATTCTTGCAGCTTTTTCTCGTGAAGAGCTTCTTCTTCTAATGTCGCTTTGAGAATAGTCAATTTTCTTATTTTTTTCGCGAGGGGAACGCTCTTTTGCGTCATGTTCTCCTGGACGCCGGAGAATTTTAATTCATCAAATAAACTCCCCTGTCCGCCTGTCATTGCTAAATAAACTTGAGCTAACAAATGTGCATCGATGAGTGCGCCGTGTAAATCGCGTTGTGTATTATCGACTTTGTATCGTTTGCAAAGCGCATCCAGATTATTGCGTTGACCTACATGTAATTGTCTTGCCATCTGAAGCGTATCGATCACTCGGCAATAATCTGCGACCATTTGCCATTTCTTTTTTGAAAGCGACAATTCATGATTAATAAAACCCACATCAAAGGGCGCATTATGAATAATCAATTCAGCACCTTCGATAAAAGCGATAAACTCATGAGCGATGTCATCAAAGAGAGGCTTGTCTTCTAAGAACTGATTGGAAAGACCATGAACAGCCAATGCACCTTCATCGATCTCACGTTTGGGGTTGATATATTGATGATAACGCTTACCCGTGATTTTACGATTGATGAGTTCAATACAACCGATTTCAATAATGCGATGATTATCTGTTGTCGATAAACCGGTTGTTTCAGTATCCAGTACGATTTGTCTCATCACTTTGCTCTTTCATGGTTTTTTAAAAAATGATCGATGGCTTCATTGGCCAATACATCCACCAATTCATTTTCAACATGACCATTATGGCCTTTCACCCAATGCCAGGAAATTTTATGACGTTTTGTTTGTTCATCCAATGCTTGCCAAAGGTCAGCATTCTTAACTGGTTTATTATCCGATTTTTTCCATTGACGCTTTTTCCAGCCAGGCATCCATTCAGTTATACCTTTTTGTACATATTGAGAATCGGTATATAGCTCAATAATACAAGTTTCCTTGATCGCAGATAAGGCCTTGATCGCCGCCATCAGCTCCATGCGATTATTGGTTGTTTCTAACTCACCGCCGGATAGTTTTTTTTCATGGTCGCTGTATCTTAACAAAGCACCCCACCCACCAGGACCCGGGTTTCCACGGCAGGCACCGTCTGTAAAAATGTATACTTTTTTCATTGTCTATCTCGCATGCTCGGGCCTGAAAAACTCGCCGATAAGGGTGCCAGTTTTTGTTTCCAGTTTAATTTAATCGGCATTAAAGGAATCACTTTAGCTTTGGCTGTTAATGTATAGATCCCGCCAAAGGGTGTAAAGCATTTATGGCCTAACCATTCAAGAAATTTAAGCCTGTTGAATATTTTTACTTGCGAAACAGGCGGTCTAAAGAACAGCATTTCTTGCTTAATAATTTCAAAATCGGCCAACTTTAGCCATTCAATGATTTTGAGGGGTGATAAAAAATTTCCATTCCAGGGGCATGCTTTATTTTTTGAGAGGTATTTTTTCAATCCCCAAAAACTCCAAGGATTAAATCCTAGGATAATAATATCGCCTTCCGGCTTTACGATACGGCAGGCTTCTAACAATAATCGATGAGGATTATCGATAAAGTCTAGTGTATGCGGCAGGATAACTAAATCGACACTGCCAGGGATAATGGGTAAATTATAAAAATCACTTTCTATGATTTGTACCTCTTTATGTTGATTGATCAGCGGACCCAACATAATCGGCTGAGTCAGATTCTTTGATTTTATTAAGATATGTTGATGAGGAACACCCATTAAGATGGTATGCTTCCCGTAATGTTCTGCATATACGCGAGCCAATACTTTTTGTTCCGCCTCTAAAACGCGCGCGCCTAAAAAGCGTGACAGCCATTGATCCCAATGTTGTAAGGTTCGATAAGTTTTGACCACCTGTATTGCCTTTTTTGAGGTAGCAAATTAACGTTAAATCATACCGTAATTATGCGGCAATTGCCATTCACCCCATTGTGAACGTGAGCAGAGGCAAGCGGGCTTACAAACGTTCACGATCAGAGCAAGATCATCAAGAAAATTATTTCGCATGTAAAACAACTTCTATGATAGTATCAAGTGAATGCATTTGCATCCTTTAAGGATATTGATTGGTTATTGCTAATGAAACAAGCGTGGTGCAACATTTTCATAAGGAATTTCATCTTAAGTGTCTGCTGCATTTTGATCAGCAGCATTGCCTTTGCCTCGCCTAATATTGAAGGCATTCAAGTCTATCAAAAAAATCTCGCTTTTTCTCAGGCACGCAGACAAAGTCTCGCTGAAGATATTTATCGATTTCATAATGCAGATAATATTTGGGATTTATTGCGCTCTGAGTTTACATTACATCATTATGAAAATAATCCTGAAGTTCAGGTTCAGCTCAATTTCTTCATGAACAATCCCAATTTTTTACTGCATTCTGCTGAACGTGCGGCACCGTATTTGTATTATATTTCTCAACAAGTCAAAAAACGTCATTTGCCTGTCGAAATGGTGTTATTACCCATGGTTGAAAGCGCCTATAATCCCTTTGCCTATTCAACGGCGGGTGCGGGTGGTATTTGGCAAATGATGCCAGATACCGCCAGCGGGTTTGGTGTTAAACAAAATTGGTGGTATGACGGCCGGCGTGATGTCATCGCATCGACAAAAGCGGCTCTGGATTATCTTGTTTATTTAGGCGGATTTTTTAATGGAAACTGGTTGCTTGCATTAGCCGCTTATAACACGGGTGAAGGAAATGTATTGACTGCGATTCGAAAAAATATTCGTGACGGCAGAAGTACGGATTTTTGGTCGCTTCCTTTGTCTCAACAAACCCGGGATTATGTTCCTCGTTTATTAGCACTTGCCATCATCATCGCAAATCCAGAACGTTATCCTATTAATTTTCCTTCCGTGCATAATGCACCTTATCTTGCACAAGTGGATGTAGGCGGACAAATTGATTTGCCGCATGCAGCGTATCTTGCAGGCTTAAGCACACAAGACTTAAAGCTATTAAACCCGGGTTATAATCATACAGCAACGGATCCTAATGGTCCTTTTAAGTTAATTTTACCGATACAAAATGTAGAACAATTTACAGAAAATTTTTCACGCTCACCTTTATTCCAAAGGATGCAGTCTTCGCAATATACAGTTAGATCAGGCGATACGCTGGTTGCGCTTGCTAAAAGATTTAAAACCACACCGCCGGCACTTCGACGGATGAATGCGTTAAGCAGTAATACGATTAGACCCGGCTCGCATTTACGGATTCAAAAATTAAATACGAATTTAACGCAACGAATTTTAGCATCGGAAAAAACGCACCCGACTTTCTCAAGTAACAATAATGCAGCGCTTGCGATGCTTGAGAATACACATGAGCCGTATTTTATGCAGCCTGGGGATACGTTGTATATGGTACGTGCGGGGGATAATGTGAAGAGAATTTCAGATAAATTTCATTTGCCTGTGAAAGCAGTTTTAATTGCCAATCAAATTCGAAGAATCGGTCCTCTTCCGGTGGGTTCAAAATTGATTGTACCCACACATCTCACCAGCATCAGTCGCACACAGAAGTATCAATTAGCCCCTGGCGATACAGTGTATGTAGTCCGGCAAGGAGACACCGTTGAAAAAATTGCTCGACGATTTCATTTAACAGCACCGGAAATTCGATTAGCGAATTTGTTATCGACGAATGCGGTGCAAGAAGGCGATCGTTTAGTGATCCCAACGCATGGATAAGATAAAACATCCTTGCGATGCCCTCTAACGTAAATGTGAATTGTAATTTATTAATAAATCGGAGGATCTCATGAAGAAAATATCAAGAAAATACACATTTATATTTATTTGTGCATTTTTAACGCTTTTTTTTAATTTGTGTTACGCTGAACACACAGAAGTTTACATGAACACGACTCTAGGCGTTTCAGTTTTCAGTCCTTCTGACTGGTACCTGGAAATGAGAGAAAATCCCTCCCCAGAAGCCAAGTTTGCTTTTAATAGCGAAGGTAATTTATATGCCCTCTTTTCTAAATATGATTTCAGAAAAAAGTCAACCTGGCCTAATCCATTAGGATCAACGGTCATGATTTATTTATTTCCTCCTTCCAATGCAACGGCAATGCAGCTGCTGGATAATCTCTATCAGAGCCTCGCAAACACAAAAATAGAAATCTTTGAACCGCCGCATGAAGTCAAATTCAATAATCAAACATGGGCTGTCATGGGATCTCGTCTCGTCGGTGCTAAATTAACGTACTATCAAATTACCTATGCTACACGCTATCCTAACGGCTACGTGCAAATTCAAGCAGGATCAACCGATGCGGATTACACTCAAACTAGAAAAATGCTAGATACACTGGTTTCGAGAATTATTTTTGATACGAATAAAGACACCTTACTGACTAAAACAACGTTACAAGCAGAACAGATCCAAAAGAATGATCACTAAAAATAATCCATGAGTAAATTTAATATTGTTTTATTTTGGTAATATTAAAATTGATAGATATATCAGAAAGACTTTAGCGGGCTGGCTCTTTAATGAAACACGCTGCGATAAGAAAAGCAATTACATAAGCGCCTAAAACAAGCATTAACCCTTGTTTGAAATGGGTAGGATTATCCATCATAGAAGACCCCGCGTTACTTGATTCAATGAGTCTGCCGATAACAGGTTGAAACACAGCGCCTGAAATTACAACAGCCATATTATTAAAAGCAATTGCAGTTGCCTTCACAGAACTTGCATTATTTTCTTTAACCAACGTAAAACTTAGCGCCTGTCCAGAACAAGCTGCTCCCGCCAAAAACAGAAGCGCGCCTAACATTACAAAAGAAAAATGGCTCTCTAAAATCAATCCAAATGATACAGCTCCAATCAGCGCTGAGATCGTAAGTGGAGTTACTCTTTTATTCATAGCCGTAGAAAGCATTCCTAATAACGGACTTGCCAAAGCCAAGCCTAACCACATAAAGGAACATAAAAAAGCCGCGGCTGTTTGTCCCAAATGATCAGCACTGACCAGGAAAGGGACTCCCCATAATGAGGCAAAGCTCGACATAGGCGCCCACAATAAGCAGGCGTATAATGCGATGTACCAGGTTTGCCGATCTGAAATTATTTTTATCAAGTTTGCCTTGATGTTCATATTTGTATTTACAGTATGTTCTATATGACTTTGTTTTTCATATTTTAATAATTTCCAAACAATCATCGTTAACATTAAACCAATGGCGACTAAAATCCATAAGGTATGACGCCAGCCAACCATGTTGACTAAGAAGCTAATCGGCATCTGCCCCGCCATCGCGCCGAATGCGGCAAGCATTTGCGTGATGCCTGTCATCATTGCAAAATATTTTGCTTTAAATAAATCAGCGGTGACAACGAGAACCGCCACAAAGGCAAATGCAGAGCCTGTACCCATTAATAATCGAGCGATAGAACCCATAAAAATGCCGTTCGCAAAGGAAAATAATAAAGTACCTAGCGTACAAATTAAAATCGCCAAGGTGATGATGATTCGTGGATTGTATTTATCAAATAAAACACCGGAAGGGATTTGCATCGCGGTATAGCTATAAAAATACACACCCGACATGAGACCTAAACCGAATGCACCGATATTGAGATCCTGCATCAGTTGAGTCGCCATGACGCTGGGCGAGACTTGGACAGCCATTTCAAAAAACAGAAAGAATGAGACGATGCCATAAAGCAAAAGAGTTTTAAGGTTTGAAAATTTATTTTCCAGGATGCTTGGCATAAAGCAGACCCACTCGTGTTTTATTTTAATGAAGGCCTATGATAATCACTCTAAACAGATCAAACAATAGCTAAAGACCTCTTCCTGGCAGATTTATTGAATTTGGTTAAATATTGCTTTATTATTAACTCTCTTTAACCCACACTTCCACTATAGAATCTCATCAATTCCAATATAAACAATGAAATGATAAAAGAGAATGAAGTCAACCTCTGAATAATTTTACGAACTCCAATAATGGTGATGATTGACTCTGTATAAACTGGGTGCTGAAATCTGCTTTGATATTTCCAAGTGGATAGCGCCTGTTTCGGCGGTATTGAATGTCTCTGCACCCATTTCATGATACTTTTGCACGACCTTCGGATTTGGAAAATGGTAATGGTTTCGATAGCCTGTTGAAATTAATACAATGCGAGGATGCACATCATTAATAAAAGCATCCACCGCTGAAGTTGCGCTACCATGATGAGGTGCCACCAAAATATCGGCTGATAACTCATCCGCTAAATATTGCGTTAAATCATTTTCTGCGATTTTTTCAATATCTCCCGTTAATAACACGTGATGGATTCCACTTGTCACACGCAAAACACAAGAACTGTCATTGTTTAAACCTAATCTATCGATTGTTGGATAAAGAAATTCAAATTTCACCTGATCCCATTCCCATTTTTCTCCTCGCAAACATAAACTTGCAGGCACATTGATAAATTGCTGAGGTACACTGCTTTGTACAAGATACGTTGGAAATTGTTTTAAAACAGCAGCGGAACCGCCGATATGATCATTATCACCATGGCTAATCACCAATCGATCAATGTGTGTTGCCGCCAAAGTATGAAGAAAAGGAACAACTACATTTTCGCCCATATCCGATCGTTCACTCATCCGCGCACCCGTATCAAAAACTAACAAATGACGGTGCGTTTGAATGACAATAGATAAACCCTGCCCTACATCTAATACGGTTAACCATACATCGCCTATGGCCGGGACAGCTGGTTTGTATAGCAATAGAGGTAATAAACCGATTACACCCAGCCACCTTCCTGGAAAACCCAAGGGTAAAAGTAAAATGATCATCCCCGCAAAAGCACACAAAATAAATGCGGTGCCGGGAATAACCTGATACCAGGTACTCCATGAAAGATGGGATAAATAAGTTAATAGGATCCATAAAACTGAAAGTATCTTGTCTGCCAGGAAAAACAAACTGCACCCTGCTTTTTCTGAAAACAATACAAAAAAACAACCCAACAAAGTCAAAGGCAAAACTAAAAAACCCATACAAGGAATCGCAATACTATTTGCAATGAAAGAAATCCACGAGCATTGCTGAAAAAATCCAATCCCCAATGGAATAAGTCCCAACGTAATCACCCATTGTGTTCTTCCATGTTTCCACCAAAATCCCACGGGCGCCAATCGACCGCGCACACCATAAATAATGAATGCGATTGTTGTAAAAGAAAGCCAAAAACTCGCTGTTAAAACACAAAGTGGGTTAAAAAACAAAACAAAAAACAACGCTAAGCTAAAAAACTGCCATGCTAAAATTTTCCTGCGAAATAAAAAGGTCAATAAGAACAGTGAAAGCATAATACAAGCACGCTGTGTCGGAATGGAAAAACCAGCCATTGCACTGTAGACCAACGCAAGTATTAAAGCTGCAATCGCACCTGCATGCGGCGCAGGCAATATTAACATAAACCTTGGCAATCGACGCCATAGCCAGGTAATGACGCTAAAAATCAAAGCTGACATTAAACCAATATGCAACCCTGCAATTGCAATTAAATGATTCGTTCCTGTATTTTTTAAAACCTCCCACGCTTCCTGCGAAATTCCTTCACGTTCACCTATCGCAAGTGCTGTGATCCATGAAGAAGTGGAACTTTTAGGTAAATTTTCTTGAATCAGATTTTTCATATGTTGCCGCACACGATCAAGAGGATGATGATACCAATGACTGTTTCGAAACTGCGTATGCGTCGTTACAATATTTCCTGTTGCTCGCACACCTTCTTGAAAAGATTGTGTTTCAAAATTAAAACTTCCAGGATTCATTAAACCTTTTATTTTTTTTAGGTAAACGGTAAAACACCATTCATCACCTACTTGTAAATTTTGCGCAGATGTTTTCCATGAAAGCTGAACAATCGCATGTACAGGTTCAATCTTATTTTCAAATTGAATCTTTTTTATAAAAAATTTAAAACTCGTTTGCTGTGGTTTACTATGAGGGAGAGAATCGATTATTCCAACGATTTCTAATGGTTTTCCTTCGTATCCTGGAGGAAGAGTCCATTGCAGTTGATTTGATGCATACCTTCCCGCATAAACAAACCCTAGCAAAAATGGAATAACGTATTTGAAATAACGTTGATTTTTTTTGAATAAAAATAGGAAGGCAACCATAATGCCAACTATCACCCATACCTCATTGCCTGGCCATCGAGTCCATAACTGTAATATCAAAATCCCCATTAGAAAAAAAAGTGAAAATAAAACCATATAATCCCTTAAATTAGGCAATATAAAACAATATAATCCTAAACTGAGGCACTTCAATTTGAGAAAATAATACTGAAGATGAGATTTTTCGATTGTCAAAAGTTTTCAAATTAACGTAATATGGAATCAACTTATTCTACATAAGGCATCATCTATGCTGCCAAGAGCACAAGAAAAAAAACCGAAATTAACGCTCGATGAAGTGATACAAAAGCTCGTTGCGGATGACATCCACTTTACTGAATTAAATCTCCAAGATATCATTGCCAATCCTCTTAACAATGTCAATGATAATTCAGTGAAGTATTGCATCACCGATAATGAATTAGAAACACTCGCAAAAGCACTTATACACAATAAAACCCTAATAAGAATCATCATCACCGGTTCTGATCCAGCCTATTTATTACAATGGACAAAAACCGGTGCACATACGTTTGGTGAGTCCATCAAAGATCATCCCGCTTTAAAGGGAATCATCCTACATTTACGCCCTGCCTATCTTCCCGAAGAAGCTATAACAGGTTTTTTTAGCTGTTTAACAGGATCAGCAGCTCTGACTCATTTCACGCTAACTTCACATTTTAATAATTCAGTACGTCAATTGAATTTATTAGGATCTTTTTTGCAAAACAAACACTGTTTGCAAGAATTATATCTGGATGGAAAAACCTCCATGCCTGAAGAAAAAAAAGATGAGTCTTTGGCTCCTTTTGCAAATAGCCTGGCCAGTTTCACTCAACTTCAAACACTTTCTTTAAAACGTTTATCACTTAAAGACTCAGGCATTAAAGAATTAACGGAGACCTTAGAATCGATTGTTTCACTTAAAAAAATAAGATTTGCTTCTTGCGAAATCATAAACGAGATAAATGGAGTGTGTTCATTAGCCCTTCATAATCCTATGCTCAGAACGTTGGATCTGTCAGGAAATGCCTTAACGATTGATGCCACTACGGAACTCATCAATACCTTGCCCTTTCTTACTTATTTATTTGATTTAAATCTGACTGACATTAACTTAACTTATAAAACCTTCGCTTTCTTTGTTTCTATTTTCACTGAATATCAATTAAAAATATCGCATTTAACACTGGATAGAAATAATTTCGGCACAGCAGATCCTTCATTTCATTTAACTTCAATATTAATCAGTAAAAATAAAAATTTAAAAAGATTAGATTTGAACTTTACATCCATCAGTGATCATCATATTCAGCATCTAGCAAAGACGCTTGAAGATCCCGAAAAGTGTGCTTTGGAAGAGCTCCATATCTCCGGTTTACCCGCGCTCAAAATATCCTCTTATCACCTTTTAACTGGCTGCCTTTATAAAAATGAAAATATAAATTTAATCAACACCTCTAAAATTTGCATGGAACTTCGGGTAGCCGGTGAAGTTAATAAAAGAAGAAAAGCCTTAAACAAATGGGAAGTTTTTAATCTTGCGGTTTTAATTTTTCTCAGTGGAAAACATCCCGTCTCACCCCTTTTTTATTTTTCCTCAGTATCATTAGATATCATAAAACAGATCTTTTCCTATATTAGACCAAAATCGTCAAGAACACCGTCGGATAGCTATCTTTTAAGCATCGATCTAACGGATTCAAATCTCCAAAATCGAACTTCCTCCATTTTGAAAGGAACCTATCATCCATCAGAATTAAAAAAAATTGGAGATGAGAGTAATAGTGAATATAATAGAGAATTGATTAAGTCAAAATGGTGGCGTACCGAGTCGATAGAGTCTAAACATTCCCCCCCCAGCAGATGCTTATTCTTGCCAAGACACCCCAAAGAACCCAGCTTGATGCTCTTACCGGACATACTCACCACCTTAAGTCCCTTTGCAAGTACGGCGCGAAGCGTGACTCATCCTCATTATTCTACTTTAGATGAAACAATCTTGATAGATGTATCTATGATATCGCCAGGTCAACAGCGATTTATCAGAGATGTTTTTAGACGGTTTTTTACGATTTTTTTCAAGGATACTTCGACGCCCTCCCCAACTGCTGTTATACAAACACAAACCCATGAGTTACAAATACAAGGAGTGAGCATTGTAAACTTACAGCGCGCTCTTCGATCCTCACATAATGATTTGATGACACAGGAAAATAAAAGTTGTTGTAGAATGATGTAAAAGTCTGCATAAAAAATAGCGGCGTACGCCAGCCGTTAAAATAACCAGAAAACGAGGCAGAAATCTTTCTGAAAAACAGTTAAATTTTTTAAAGACCTATCCTCCACTGTCGTCCTTGCGAACCTCTACTGCCATCAATTCGATCCTCCACTGCCGTCAGTGCGAACCTCCACTGCCGTCATTGCGATCCTCCACTGCCATCAGTTCGATCCTCC
>BMAG01000018.1 GCA_014132595.1 Gammaproteobacteria bacterium
TAACGCTGTTGCTAATCCAAGCGTAAAAACATGTAAGACAGTGTACATCGGAACACTGCGAAAAATAACCTGATACAAAAATGCTGCAACACCGGCCACAATACAAATGAGCATAATATTCCAAAGCCAAGTGATATACCGCACGTAACGAGAAGATCTCAAAGGATGCGAATGCACAGGCTTTGATCTTAGAAAAGAAAGATTGACAAACATTTCAAAAATGTAAGTCAATTGTAACCCGATGTAACGCAAAAACTGCGTTCGATGCAATAAGTTAATCACCCAGGAATGCGCATCTTGCGTTGTGTATTCTGCCACTTGTTCCGTTTTAAATTTTTCAGCCCAAGCAACCAGCGGACGAAATAGTAATTGATCGTAAATTAAAATCACAATAAACATGGTTAAAATAGCATAACCAATCGCATGCATATTACTAGTTGCAATAGCTAAAGTAATATAGGAACCGATACCGGGCAGTAAAATTTGTTGATTTGAAACTGAAATCGCCTCAGAGGCTACCACGAAAAACCAACCTGCCGACATAGACATCATGGTATTCCATAGTAATCCTGGCAAAGAAAAAGGGACATCCACACGCCAAAAACGCTGCCATGCCGATAAATGAAACATATTCGCAGCCTCATTTAATTCTGCAGGCACAGAGCGTATTGTTTGATAAAACCCAAGCGCCATATTCCAAGCTTGCGATGTAAAAATAACAAAAATAGCAGCGCATTCAGGCCCCAACAAACTTCCTGGAAATAAACTAATAAATCCCACAACCGTAATGGATAAAAACCCCAGAATAGGGACTGATTGTAAAATATCGATGAAGGGAATAATGATTCGTTCTGCCCGTTTACTTTTTGCAGCCCAAGTCGCAAAAGTAAAGGTAAACAACAAAGAAAAAAACAAAGCGATTAACATTCGCAACACGGTACGCAATGCATAACCGGGTAAATGATGCGGGTCTAATGAAATAGGAATTGCCTGCCCCAATTCATAAGGCACAGCCATTTGTTTTGCGACCCATGCAAGCAAAACAATCACGCCCAACACCAAGAACAAAGCAATCATATCCCAATAATTAGGATAGGCTTTGCCCTTGTAACTATTCATAAATGTCGTGCGTAAAAAATTCATGACTGACCTATTTCAGTGTTGCAGATTAATACCTTCCAAAAATACACTTTTTGTTCACAAAAATACAGAAAAAATCGTCTATCCGTACAACAATCTGCCTCCGTCGACCGCCAAATCCTGGCCTGTCACGTAATCTGCGTCAAGAATGAGAAATGACACAGCTTTTGCCACGTCCAGAGGATGTCCTTGTCTTTTTAAAACAATATGATCCACGATTTTTTGTTTGATCTCGTCGGATAATGTATTTTCCCCTTCCGGCCATAACATTTGCCCAGGTGATACCGCATTAACGCGCACCTGCGGCCCGAGTTCACGTGCTAATGTTTTAGTCAGCATTTGAAGACCCGCTTTTGAAATACAATAAATAGGATACTCCCGCATCGGACGCTCGGCATGGATATCAATAATGTTAACGATACAACCTTGTTGTTTCGATAAATGCGGGAAAGCCGCTTGCGCTAGAAAAAAGGGTGCCTTGAGATTGATATCCATTAATTTTCCCCAATCCGCCTCACCTACATCACCGATATCTGTTTTATAAAACACAGAGGCATTATTCACTAATGCATCTAATCTTCCCCAGATTTCAACAGCACGCTGAATAAGCAGGCTCAAATTGTCGAAAATAGATAAGTCAGCGGCAAGCGTTGCAGCGGAGGCTGAACGCTTCTGATTAAGCGTAGCACAGAGCTCTTTAGCATTCGCTTGAGAAGTCCGATAATGCAAAATAACATTCATCCCTTTTGCATGTAATTCACATGCAATTTCCGCACCAATACGCCTGCTTGCCCCTGTGATCAGAGCAACCTTTACTGGGGGCGAGTTTTTTTTAGACATGGCTTTACCTACTTTATTTTCATCTAAGGCATAACCGCATCATACTCCCCCTCTCTCGATCACGCAAAAAGCCATTCGGAACGTGAACGTTTGCGTCTAATTGCGCATCACAGCGTCATTGCGAGCGAAGCGAAGCAATCCATCTTTCAAGCAAAACTTAGTACACAAATGCTGTTTTTTTAAGGAATTGCTTTAAAAGTGGATTGCTTCGCTTCGCTCGCAATGACACCTGCTGTGTCTAAAAAACGCAAACGGGCACACAAACGTTCACAATGATGACTATTGAGATTTAACATTTAGGATTATAATGCACCCTATGAAAATACCGACTCCTGATCCCATTGCACAATCTCATAGCAACAAGCTCACCGATTTGATTCGTCAAGAAATTACCGCATCAGACGGTTTTATTAGTTTTGCTCGTTTTATGCAATTAGCACTCTATGCCCCCGGATTAGGCTACTATTCCGCCGGCCAGCATAAATTCGGAAAAGGCGGTGACTTTATCACAGCCCCAGAAATCTCTCCTTTATTTTCACAATGCATAGCAGAACAATGCCAGCAAATTTTAAACGAACTTGGGAAGGGCGATATTCTAGAATTAGGCGCTGGCTCTGGCGTTTTTGCCAAAGACTTATTACTCACCCTAGAAAAATCCAACAGCCTCCCAGAACATTATTTTATTCTTGAAGTCAGCGCAGAATTACGACAACGCCAACAACAGTTACTCACTCAACATTGCCCTCATTTATTAACTCGTATTTCATGGCTAGATTCATTACCTGCCGCGCTCAATGGCATAATTATTGCAAATGAAGTTCTAGACGCTATGCCTGTGCACTGTTTTCGTATGGATGTCTCAGGCATTAAAGAACGCTGCGTCACCTGGAAAGATAATCACTTTGTCTGGAAACTTACCGAACCTACTACATCAAGCTTAACCCAAGCGATTGAATTACTTTCACAAGAACATCCCTTACCAGAAGGATACGAATCCGAAATTAATCTCATGCTGCCCGCCTGGATTGAAGCAATCACATCTACTTTAAACAAAGGTGTCATTTTATTTTTTGATTATGGTTATGGAAGAGGCGAGTATTATCATCCCGAACGCAAGATGGGTACGCTGATGTGTTACTATCAACATCAACGTCATGATAACCCTTTTCAATTAATCGGCTTACAAGACATCACCGCCCATGTAGATTTTACAAATGTCGCAGAACATGCTTGTGAAGCAGGCTGTACGTTAGCAGGCTATACTACTCAAGCGGCTTTTTTACTGAATTGCCATTTGCTAGAACTCGCACAAAAAACAGCAGCTAAAACATCCATCGATGAGATCAATCAAATCCAAGCCATCAAAAAACTCACGCTACCTTCCGAAATGGGTGAACTCATTAAAGTCATGGCGCTCAGTAAAAATTATGCTAAAACTCTTTGCGGTTTTCCCTTGCCCGATCGAAGACGAGATTTATAATATTGTGTCTATCACACTAATCCACTAAACTAGTTTTCCTTCACCTTCAAGAAAATAATATGCGTATCTCAGCCATTTGTGCCATGTCAGAAAACCGCGTCATCGGTAAAAACAATAAACTGCCCTGGCATTTGCCTGCCGATTTACAACATTTCAAAAAAATCACAATGGGCAATCCTATTTTAATGGGACGCAAAACTTATGAATCCATTGGACGTCCTTTGCCAGGCCGGCTTAATATCATCTTGACACATAACACACATTATCAAGCGCCCGGCTGTGTCATTGTATCCTCTATCGAAGATGCGCTTAATGCTGCAAAAGATTATCAAGAGCTCTTTATTATTGGAGGGGCTACGATCTACCAAGAACTCATGCCTCTCACACAAAGAATTTATATGACAAAGATTTCCCAATATATAGAAGGGGATACTTTTTTCCCTGCTATAGATCCCACGCAATGGCAGCAAGTGGAATGTATCGATCAGGCGTCTGATACAAAGAACCCTTATCAATTTAGTTTTGTCATTTTTGACAGGCTATAATATGCTCGCATTTTATCCTGAAACCGATCGATTTGTTTTACTTTAGATCAGTTATGCTGTATTATTTGCCGCACTTGCTTTAATCGCCCTCCGAAAAACCAGTTAAAATTGAGGAAGTTATGGCTTTGCCAGAAACCGTTAACAGAACACAACCGTGCGCTGACAAAAAAGAAACGGCTCCCGCGCAACATGGTGTTTTTGAATTAGGTTATACACTCAGTTCTTTAACACCGGCTCCCACAACTTTAAAAACGAATGTCATCTATATTAATGTTGAAGAAGAAGACGGTCCAAGATTTTATTTAAAATATAAAGTCGCAACACCTGATAATAAGATCATCGAATCCCGAATTCCCTGGAAAGAATTACCCAGTGACTTTCCAGAAACAACCGATAAGATTTTAAAAAATAATGGGTTACCTCCCATTATAAAATTAATCTCAAAAGAGCATCCCATCCTAAGACCAGAAAATCAGCTTCTTCAGGTGTTTGAGAAAAAAAGAATAATGTTAAATGCAGACCAAAAAGAGATATTAGATCCAACTTTTGATATTGAAAAAATGAATGCGCTATTCTGTCAATTTGACAAAAAATCATTAATTCATAAACACGCCTGGTTTGATGAAAAAGTCGGTCTAGTCAATACAGCCTCATACAGAAAAGTCGTCGCAACGATACGCGACTATGCACGAAGTCAATTAGACCAACAATTACTAAAACTCTCATTAATAACGGCTACTCAAAAAGAATACCAAGACGCTATTGATCTATTAAATAAGGCACTCAATATGGAAATTTTCAAAGATCATCAAAATAACTTTAGGCTCACTCGTTTTTGGAAAGATACAAATGCAATCGGCCACATTAAGCAAAGGCTAAATGATTTTACCGAGTTATTGGAAAGCTATAATAATCCACAAATTGACAGAAGTGTCTAATTGGACTTAATGGGCTGCTACACTCAATCGTTTTTCATCCTCTAACCGCATTGCCGTCAACTCACGTCCCCACACACAACCTGTATCTAAAGCATACGTATTAGGAACATTCGTAACGCCGCCTAACGCAGCCCAATGTCCGAAAAGAATTTTTAAATCAGCGTTTGCACGTGATGGGACTTTAAACCAAGGCACCAAATCTGAAGAAGATTTTTCAAGTGTTCCTTTTGTTTTTAATTCAAGACGTCCGTCGCGATGACAAAAACGTAGCCGTGTAAAAAAATTCGTTATACAACGCAAACGATCCCAACCTTGCAGCTGCTCGCTCCATTGTTCAGGTTCATTACCATACATATTTTGAAAAAAACCAGCGGAATTTTGACCTCGTATGACAGACTCGACTTCGTTTGCCAATCGTTTGGCGGTTGGTAAATCCCATGCCGGCGCAATGCCTGCATGCACCATCACATATCCGGATTGTTCATCATGATGAAGCAAAGGTTTTTGACTTAACCATGTGATCAACTCATCACGATCTGGCGCTTCTAGGATAGGTTGCAGCGTATCTTCTTTCCATCCCGGATGTGTACCCTGGGCAAGTGCTAATAAATGCAAATCATGATTGCCGAGCACAACAATATGCTGATCACCCAGATTTTTAATAAAACGTAAGGTTTCCAACGATTGGGGTCCACGATTCACTAAATCACCGCAGAACCATAAAATATCGTTGCGCTCATCAAATTGAAGATGATCCAGCAATCTCAAAAGCACGCTCAAACAACCTTGAACATCACCGATTGCATAATTCATTTGGACTGCAACTGATTACTAATAGTGACATAATCTTCCACACGCAATTGCTCAGGTCTTAAGTGTGGATCCACGGCAATCTTTTCCCAATCCGCATCCGAAATCATTTCTTTTAAACTATTACGTAATGTTTTACGACGATGCGAAAATGCTTCCCTCACCAATAAAGCAAAATGTTTATAATTTCTCGCAAAATGTGAAATCTCTGTATAAGGAATCAAACGAACAATACTGGATTCCACTTGTGGCGGCGGATAAAACGCCGCAGGAGAAACATTGAAAAGCGAAATCACATGACAATGATACTGCATCATGATACTTAAACGCCCATAAGCATCTGTGCCTGGCTGTGCTGCCAACCGCTCAACGACTTCTTTTTGCAGCATGAAATGCATATCTAAAATATCATTCGCATAATCCAGCAAATGAAAAATAAGCGGAGTCGAAATGTTATAAGGTAAATTACCAATCACACGCAGCGGTTTGCCCGGCTGTGCCAAACTTGCGAAATCAAATTCCAGCGCATCCGCTTCATGAACAATTAAATTGCCTTTGTCAGCACAACGAAGTTTTAAGGGGGGAATTAAATCACGATCGATTTCAACCACATCCAGTTGGCCTATTTTTTTTAAAATAGGCACGGTTAATGCACCTTGTCCCGGGCCAATCTCAACCATATGCTGGCCCGGCTGCGGCGCAATCATATCAACGATACGTTGAATAATTTGCTTATCATGCAAAAAATGTTGTCCAAACCGCTTACGTGCGACATGTGCATGCATGAAATGTTATACCTCTGCTAAGGCCTTTTTAGCAGGTGCAAAACCGCGTGAGGCTGCTTGAGTGAACAACTCTTTCGCCTTAACTTTATCCACAGTTGTACCAATTCCATTTGCATACATCAAACCTAAATTATATTGCGCACTTGCAAGCCCATGATCAGCAGCTTTCTGGTACCACTGCAATGAAGTCTCATAATTTTGTGGAACTCCTTTGCCTGACGCATACATATAACCTAATTCATTTTCTGCATAAGCATTACCTTGTGAGGCGGCCTTTTCAAACCAATAGCGCGCTTTTTCTAAATCTTGCGGCACACCCTGGCCTAACAGATACCGTACGCCCAGCTTATCCTGCGCATTCGAGTTACCCATTTCTGCAGAACGGCGATAATACTCAGCCGCTGTTGCGTAATTTTTTGCAACACCTTTACCTTGCGCATATTGATTGCCTAAACGATAAAGCTCAACGGCAGAACCATTCTGATAAGCGACCTGGGAACCACCACTTGATCCACCTTGATTCGTCGTCGCACAGCCCACACATAAGACACAAAGACTCAGCACTAAAAGTTTTTTCATAACACACTTTTCTCCCTATAAATGGTCACTGGTTTTACCAAGCAACGATCGCCTGGCCTTTAAAAATCTTCTGTGTCGCTTTTAATACCGCATCCGATTGTAATGCAGCCACTAATTGCTTCATTCTCGGATCCTTCAACTCATCCTTGCGAATCACGATAATATTGGCATAGGGCGAATCTTTCCCTTCCAGAAAGATCGCGTCTTTTTTAGGTACAAGTCCTGCAGGAATGGCATAGTTTGTGTTAATGATCGACAAATCCACATCCGGCAAGCTGCGGGCAATTTGTGCCGCATCCAATTCTTTGAATTTAAGCTGTTTGGGATTTTCTATAATGTCTTCAGGCATTGCATAAATACCTTTTTCTTTTTTCATCTTGATTAACTTCGCTTTTTGTAAAAGCATCAAGGCACGTCCTTCATTACTCGGATCATTGGGTAGAGCAACTGTTGCACCGACAGGTACAGCCGATAATGATTTATATTTCGAAGAATAAATACCCATCGGATAAATAAAGGTTTTGCCGATCGCGACGAGATCGTAGTGCCTGTCTTTAATTTGTTGATCAAGATACGGTTGATGTTGAAACATATTCGCATCAATACTGCCGTCACTTAAAGCGGCATTGGGTTCCAGATAATCGGTAAATTCTACGATTTCAATATTAAGGCCAAATTGTTTTTTAGCCGCCGCTTTTGCAATTTGCATGAGATCGGTTTCAGGGCCTGCAATCGTTCCAACCTTTAATGTATTTTTATCATGCGATTGACAAGCAGAAAATAAGAACGCACATAAACCTAGAAATAATATTTTGAATAATTGTCGCATAGCATACCCCTCACTCATGATTCCTATCCATAGATGGAATCTTTACTGTGTGAACACCATTTAGCCAATTTATCACCCGCCCATTGCATTAACTGAACGAGAACAATCATGACTACAATCGTCATCAACATCACGCGCGTATCAAAACGTTGATAACCATACCGTATCGCAAGATCGCCTAAACCGCCACCCCCAACAGCACCTGCCATAGCAGAATAGCCAATTAAACTCACCACGGTCAAGGTCAGGCCGTTAATAATTCCTGGCAGTGCCTCTGGGATGAAAACCTTGCACACAATTTGCCAAGCTGTGGCACCCATCGCGGTTGCTGCTTCCACTAAACCTTTATCAACTTCCAGTAATGCATTCTCAACTACCCGTGCAATAAAGGGCATAGCACACAAACTCAAAGGTACTATCGCCGCATTCGTTCCGATGGAAGAACCCACAATCACTCGGGTAAAAGGAATCACAGCAATCATTAAAATAATAAAAGGAATAGAACGTGTCACATTGACAATCGCTGCAAGCACTTGATAAAGCAAAGGGTGCGCTAAAATATTTCCTTTACGCGAAGTAAATAAAACGATCCCCCAAGGCAGTCCAACTAACGTTGCAATCACGCCCGAAACAAACACCATATACATCGTTTCAAGCGTTGCCTTAAACAGCAATGTCATTTGGAACATAGCCCATCACCTCAACTTGAACACTGCGTTCTTTTAAAAACTGAATAGCAGGTTGAATTTTTAAATTATCGCCTCTCAAAGCAATAATCATAATACCCATCGCATGATTTTTGATATATTCCACATTCGCCTGCAAGATATTAATGTTTAAATTAAATTTCTGACTGATCTCAGAAATAATAGGTTGCGTTGCAGTGCCCTGCAAAAACCATAAGCGCAAGATAGGATGGGTCTTGGGCTGCTCTAATACTAATAAATGACGCTCAATCGCATAAGGCAGATGGTGAAGCACAGAGGATGCGATGAAATTTTTAGCCACCTCCGTTTTAGGGTGCGTAAAAAACTCACCCACTTCATTTTCTTCGATCAGCTCTCCATTTTGTAAAATGCCCACACGATCACAGCAGCTTTTAATGACAGACATTTCATGCGTGATCAATAAAATTGTTAAATTCAAAGTATCTCGAATATTTTTTAGAAGCTGCAAAATAGCAAGCGTTGTTTCAGGATCTAATGCAGAAGTCGCTTCATCCGATAACAAGACTTGAGGTTTTGATGCTAAAGCACGCGCAATGGCAACACGCTGTTTTTGTCCGCCGGAAAGTTGCGAAGGATACGCTGTTTTTTTGTCGATTAAATTCGTTAATTCCAGAAGCGGCATGATGGTATCTGCAATTTGCTTATGCGAATAGCCAACCAGCTCCAGGGGCAATGCAATATTGTCATAGACATTGCGCGATGAAAGTAAATTAAAATGCTGAAAAATCATTCCGATTTTACGTCGTGCGGCTCGTAATTTTGCCGAGGATAAAGCAGTGAGTTCTTCACCTGCGACGATCACTTTACCGGAGGTTGGTTTTTCTAATAAATTGACGCAACGAATAAGACTACTTTTGCCTGCACCGCTTTTACCAATAATACCAAAAATTTCACCCGGCCGGACTTGAATATTGATATCGTGCAGTGCAGTAACAGTGCCTCGGGCCGTCGGGTAATTTTTATAAATGTGCTCAAGTCTTATCATAATGTAATATTTATTCGCAATCACAAACCAAGTTTTATATAATGCCCTTTTTTATAGCTTTTAGGAATATCTATATTAACACGCCATCTCATCCTTTACGCCGTATTCGAAGCTTTGTACGCCGCGATAGTCGTCTGACTGAAGCACAGCGTCAGGCCCTGGAAACTTTATGGCCACAATTCGGCTTGGAGCTCACTGCTTCGAACATCCATCTGCCAACTATATTTCATCGCGATGCACCTTGTATACTTGAAATTGGTTTTGGCTCAGGACAATCACTATCGGCTACCGCAAAAATGCACCCGGAATGTGATTTCATCGGCATTGAAACGCATCAGCCGGGTATCGGCGCTTTATTATTAAGTATACGAGATCAGGCGCTTACTAATGTTCGAATTTTTTATGGAGATGCTGTTGAAGTCCTCAATCAATGTATCCCAGAAAAAAGTCTGGATGGTATTCAACTTTTTTTTCCTGATCCCTGGCCTAAACGCCGGCATCACAAAAGACGATTGATTCAAGTGCCGTTTGTAAAATTGCTTATCACTAAATTAAAGCAGGGCGGCGAACTGCATCTTGCAACAGATTGGCAAGATTATGCGAAAGAAATGATGGAAGTCTTATCCAGTTTTTCGGAATTAAAAAACTGCGCCGGCATCCATCAATTTGCAGAACGTTCCCATCAACGACCCATCATTACTAAATTTGAACAACAAGGTCAGCGCGCAGGAAGAGAAATTTGGGAGCTCCGGTTTACTTTAAACTAATTGTTTGACAGGTCCTAAATGCTTCACTACTCTTAATTCATTTTCCATCATGAAAGGACAGAGCGATGCTTATAAAAAATACTAGGCGTGTAAGTGCGCTAATCATGGCAAGCAGCTTTATCATAGCAGCCCATGCAACAAAACCTGGATTTTATCTTGGCGCACAAGCGGGTGTCACGAATTTACATAACCAAACTCAAACTGTACAGACTGGCCTCTCTTCTCCTGCGACACAATCTGTAAGCCCGGGCAATACTGGCATTGGTGAGCGATTTTATTTAGGTGTCGGGATTAACAAATATGCTGCGGCTGAGTTCGGCTATACTCATTATGCCCCTTCATCTTATAATGTCTCACCTTCTGCGATCGTCAACACGCCCTCCATTCGTGAAAATGGTATCGATCTTGTAGGCAAAGCGATGTATCCCATTCAGAATTTCGTTGTGTTTGCAAAATTAGGCGGCATCATGATGTTTAAAAGCTACTCAGGAAGTTTACAGCCTATCTCACCCTCCGAACCACGTCTTGCTGCCACTAACAACTTCCACCCATTAATTGGTGTCGGTGCAAGTTATGATATGACGCAAAACTGGGTGGCCGATATCAGCTGGACACGCGCATTGAAAGGCGGCAATGGTTTTCAAAATGCTGATTTTATGTCGGTGGGTATTTCTTATCATTTTGTGGATGAATATTGCGGACAGTTTTTGTGTTAGGCAAAAACAACTCGATCAAATCATTTAAAAATTGACGCCCATGCTCTGTGGGACATAAAAGCATGGGTGAATCCACTAATAAATTTTTATTTTTTGCAATGGTAAGTATGGGCTCCAAAACATCGATACTTAACCCTGTTCTTTCTTTAAATAAATCGATTGTGACGCCTTGCGTTAATCGTAGCGCATTCAACATAAACTCAAAGCAAATATCATGGGGCGGCAAAACCACTTTTTGCGATGTAAATGATCGACTCGAATCACCATAATCTTTTGGATTTTTGACTTGCCAATGCCGTGTAATGGTACCTGCATTAACGTCCGTAATTTTACTATGCGCTCCCGCACCAATTCCTAAATAGTCTCCAAATTCCCAATAATTTTTATTGTGCAGACATTCATATCCTGCTCGCGCATAGGCAGATACTTCATATTGCTTCAATCCTGCATCTGCAATCGTCTCTTTTCCTTTTTCCTGTATATCCCACAACACCTCTTCTTCAGGTAAGCGCGGCGGTTGATGATGGAAAAAAGTATTCGGTTCAATCGTCAATTGATACCATGACAAATGCGGCGGCGTAAAAGCCAATGCATCCTTGATATCATTCAATGCATCTTCCATCGATTGCCCGGGCAATCCATGCATTAAATCCAGATTAAAATTATCAAATCCTGCATGCACGGCACTATCGATGGCACGTAACGCATGCTCACGACCATGAATTCTTCCCAACGCTTTTAATTTTCCATCTTGTAAACTTTGCACACCAATGGACAAACGATTAATGCCCGCAGATTTAAACCCTGAAAAATGCGACTCATCCACCGTACCAGGATTGGCTTCTAACGTGATTTCAATCTCAGGGCTCATCCGCAATCGACTCCGCACAGCAGAAAGTATGTTTTCAATCGCTTGCGGCGAAAATAAACTTGGCGTACCACCGCCAAAAAAAATACTGCTTAAACTGCGCCCCCAAATAGACGGAAGATTTTCATCCAAGTCTTCTATTAAAGCTTCGACATACAATGCTTCCGGTATGTTATGACGCGCCTCATGTGAATTAAAATCACAATAAGGACATTTTCGCACGCACCAAGGAATGTGTATGTATAAGCTTAAAGGTATTGAGGCGGTCATTGAATGGCACAAAATAATTAAGAATTGCGCAATTTTACCACAATTGCGCTACTTTTAAAGCGATTTTTACTTAAAAACCCGTTACAAATTAATTTTAATTTTTATTTAAACCGCCACTTTTTCACGTTAAACTAACGCCACTATCGGATTCTAGGAACCCCTACCATGAAAAAACGCGTCAAAATTGCGGTCACAGGTGCTGCAGGTCAAATCGGTTATGCTTTAATTTTCAGGATTGCATCAGGACAAATGCTGGGCCCAGATACAGAAATTGAATTACAACTTCTTGAATTAGAACCTGCGCTTCCTTCTTTACATGGTGTGGCCATGGAACTGGATGATTGCGCTTTTCCATTATTAAAAAAAGTCACTTGTACATCCGATGTGAATGTCGCTATGCGTGATGCGAATTGGGCCATATTGGTCGGCGCAGTTCCTCGCAAAGACGGTATGGAGCGTTCTGATTTATTAAAAATTAACGGCAAAATTTTCACAACACAAGGCCGCGCCATCAATGACAATGCCGCTGACGATGTACGCGTGTTTGTTGTTGGAAACCCCTGCAATACCAATTGCTTAATCGCCATGAACAATGCGCACGATGTTCCCAAAGACCGTTTCTATGCAATGACGATGTTGGATGAATTACGTGCTCGAAGCCAAATCGCTAAAAAAGCAGGTGTTGATCTTACAACGATTACCCAAATGACAATCTGGGGCAATCACTCGTCCACTCAATATCCTGATTTTTATCATGCAAAAATCAACGGCAAACCCGTCACTGATTTCATTACTGATACACATTGGCTGCAACAAGATTTTATTTCCATCGTACAAAAGCGCGGTGCTGAAGTCATCAAAGCGCGCGGCTCATCCTCCGCTGCATCCGCTGCAAATGCAGCGCTCATGACAGTGTATCAACTCACACATGACACTGTATTCGGCGAAAGTTTTTCTGTAGCACGCTGCTCACAAGGTGAATATGGTGTTGATGAAGGACTCATTTTCTCGGTACCTTGCAGAACAGAGGGTGGAAAATTAAAAGTCGTCACTGGGCTGACTCAAAATGACTTTGGACAAGAGAAGTTTAACTTAACTTTGGATGAATTACGCAAAGAGCGAGATGCTGTAAAAGAATTAGGGCTTATTTCCTAATTTCAAAGTCCCTTATCGCGCCTTCGATGAGGGACTTAATGTTCAATATTCTAAAATAAATGTTTTCTGAGAATGCTGCTTATTCCATTTTGATCTTGAAGGAAAAGGCACGGCAACCACAGTGAATGGTTTATAAGTCATGAAAAGCCTCATCATCTTCTTTTGAATCCCATTCTGACAGAGTGGATTTTAATGACTTATGATATTCGTAATCAAAAGGCGAAACTTTCATTAAAATTACCTTATTATTAACGATCTCAAAAGCGATACCATCTCCTGAATGAAGATCTAATTTTTCTCGAATGGCTGCAGGAATGGTTGCCTGGCCTTTTTGTGTTAACTTTGAAATATGCATAGTTTACCTCCTTAAAGTAATACTGCCTTATCTCCTTACAGCATAGCCTGTATTTTATCGATAAAAAGATCATGTCTCACTTAAATAGAAGACTCTAGAAGTTTTAATTTATTGATTAATTTGACTTATTTTATTTTTAAGGTTATACCCACCGAGCCAACAGCGCCATTACTACCAATCCGATCAACAAGAACAAAAATTCCCACAAGTTTTCCGACTCATGCAACCGCTCATGATGATTGATATGGTGAAGCGTCGACATATAAAGAAATGTCCCTGCCGCAAACGCGTTAAATCCTGCCGTCCATAATTGGCCTGACTTAAATTGTAAGAAGGAAGACATGGTCGAGCCCAATAAAATACCGAGCGGTGTCATCAAAGAAAAAACGCCCACGATCAAAATCATGTTTCTAAATGCCACTTGATTACGATTCAAAACCATGGCCAGTGCAAAACTTTCTGAACTTTTATGTACGATGATTGCAACAAAAATGACAAAAGCTGTGGCCATCGTCGCATTGATGCCTAATACACTACCTTCAATTAACGAATGAATAATTAAAATAAGCGCAACCATATAAGGCATAGCCTGTTTGGTATTTTTAATTTTGGGCACACACTGCGCAAGACGCTCTAAAAATAACAAAACCAAAAATCCGCATGCGCAAAAGAATTCAGCAATAGGGTAGTGCACATCACTTAAGGTATTGGCAAAGCCGCTGATCGCATCGGGCAGCATATGAAAAAGAGCGGCTCCTAAAAAAATACCGCTCGCAAACGCATCACCTAATTCTAAAACAGGATGATGCTCAGGACGGGCGCGCACCTTGATAGGATAGACTACCGTCATTAAACTGGTAATAAGAATCAAGATCCCTGCAATGATTTTATAGAAAAATAATGACACGCGATTTAACCTTTATCCGTTGATGCAAAAGATGAGTCTAGCTGAGACCGCAAAGAGATCCAAACATTTTTCATCACCTTTTTCTAGGAATAAAAGACGGTTCTCCTTTATACTCTATCCATGATAGAACTTAGCATCGCACAAAAAATCGCCATATGGGCTTTACCGGTCTTGTTTGCCATTACCGTACATGAAGTCGCTCATGGTTGGGTCGCCTCATTGTTTGGAGATCAAACAGCTCGTTTGTCTGGCCGGCTCACCTTAAATCCCATCAAACATATTGATCTTTTAGGGACGATTATCATTCCTTTAGTAATGCTGATGGTGAGTAACTTTATTTTTGGCTGGGCAAAGCCCGTTCCTGTGGATGCGCGCAATCTACGTAATCCGCGCACCGATATGGTTTTGGTCGCACTCGCAGGGCCTCTTTCTAACATCCTTATGGCAATATTATGGGGAGGGCTTGCAAAACTCAGTATGAATCTGCCGCCTTGGTATGGCGTGCCATTGGTGGGTATGGGCATGGCAGGTATCCAAATTAATATTGTACTAGGCGTTTTGAATTGTTTGCCCATCCCTCCTTTAGATGGCGGACGTGTGCTTTATAATTTGCTGCCCGGAAAAATGGCTTGGTATTTTTATCATCTTGAGCGTTATGGCTTTTTTATTTTGCTGATTTTGATGTTTACAGGCATTCTCAATTACATCCTTTTCCCACCGATTATTTTCTTAACCAATGCCATCATGGGATTATTTGCGTTGGCATAAAAATTTCTTTTCTTAACAATAAGTTATGCTCAAAGCGCCCTTGAAATTCAAACATCAACTATACTAAATTTATTGAAAAGTATTGAATTTCTAATAGGAGGTAAAACCCATGACAAAATCAGATGACGATCATCAATGGGTTCAGGAGGCAATAAGTCAAAAGTTAAGCTCGATAAGAAGTCGAATAGATAACACTCGCATGTATAGCTTCATGGATGATACGACAGAGCGTCTTTTAAATTTTATATCAGAAAAATGTAATCATTTTGAAAGTAAGAATAAACAAGGCAAGACAACTGAACACGATTACAAAATTCTTGAAGAATTACAAAAGGAAGTCGTTGCTATTGGTTTTGCCATTAACTCAGATATATCCTCAAACGAGCAAATTGATTCACTACTTACACTTTGTGAGACCCTTGAAAAAAGCCCCAAACATCATCAAGTATCTAAGGGTACGTTAGAGTTCGATTTAGCTCATTTTGTTTCTACCAACACACGTCAATTACTTGAAACTGAAATATCACGAATCCTGCAAGAAGATAAAGATCCAGATCTTAAGGAATATTTATCAACGCTCTTTGTGATGACGGGTCCTAAGTCAAATTTATCTAGAGAAATATATGCAGAGAGTAGAATTAGTTCATTTCAACTCATGAATCTAAACAAACAACTTCTTTTAACTATTAAAGCCAGCCAAGATCCAAGCCAGGAAAATATAAAAACGGTGAAACAGGAAATTAAAAATCATAAGATCTCGTTATCTGAAAAATTTTATTCTGCAACTCTACATAAACTACATAAGATAATTATTGCTTACCTCAACCGTCTCGCTCAGAAGCCTCTTCATAAATATTATAACCGTCCTCTTTATAATCTCAAGGTCAAATCAAATAACCCAACCTTCACTCCCAAAGACAGCGCTGTGAAGTTATTTAAAAAACCAGAACTGCATAAGCAAATCAACAAAATAACCGAATATCTCGATAAAAAAAAATCTGGTTCTAAAAAATCAAGATAAGCAAGGAGAACATCTATGATAAACAAAAATATTCTACTATTATTTTTTGTAAGCCTATTGCTGACAAGCGCAAACAGCATAGCCTCTCCTGTTCCAGTAACGCTGCAATTTAAAAATGATGATAGTCAGGGTGAGGCGATTATCCTAACAAAACAACCTTTGGTTGATAATTTTGACTGGAAGAATTCAAATTCGGAATATAAAGCGGTTTGGAATTTGCCGAATGGAGACAAATCCTTTAAAGATATAGAACAGCCCATTAAATTACTTCCTGGGCAATCCATATCCGCATTTCTTTCCTATCGCTGGAATGATAGATGGTATGGGCTTAGTCAATATAGTTTTAATTATGAAAATCGCCCTAAAGAATATGGTTGTTTCATCACTGAAGCGCGTATTAGCGGCTTGGTTTTTGAGTCGCGTAATTCCAATCGGGTAATAGTATCTTATCGTCAAGATCCAAATCACCCAGATGATTATCTTACATGTTCAGTAGAGAAGAATACGAATTCTTCTTTTACAATTCACATGACTTCCTCAAAAAATAAAGCGGATGAAAAAAATATTGCAAATGATAGTCAACGTTATTCACAGGTGGGAGATGTTGATAGGTTGATACAATACGGTGTTTATCTACCTATTGAGTTATGGAAGGATGAAAAAGATAATAAATCAACAGCATTGGTATTGTCACTCACCTCAGCTAACGCTGTTCCGTATATCAATTACTCTAGCCGAATATCTTATGAGTTTTATTATCGCCTACGCTTAGTGAATTTAACAAATCAGGTTATTGTTGCTGGCGAACCTATTTATAATAACTGGAAGAACTTCTATGGCCCGAGCGATCTTGCTCCTTATAGCATATCGGAATCTGATGTTCTCTTGTACCCCAAGCGTATTGAGCCAAACCAGACAGATGTGTCTCCAGTTATCCTGAATACACACGGCGGTGAGAATAGTGCTGTACGCATGAATTATCATTTTGAAGGTTATCAGGAATGGAGTGGTTGTTATATCCTAGTCATTGGTCCTGATCGTAATAACGCAGTGATATCAACTTATTATAATTTCGATTCCGCGCATCCTGAAAAGAACTTGTATTGCTTTATTTCTGTTAATCCAGCCCTCATCAATAGTGGTACTGTGGGTAGAGTAACGATTACTTTTTATGATAACTTTAACAGCATTAAAGAAGTTCTATTGCTTGCACCAACTGATAAGATTGTGTCTTATTTCATCGATGACCTTCAACATCCGGTCAACTCTAATGTAATTTTTGATTCAGGCCAAAAAATAAAAGAAACATCAGGCCCATCGGGCGGTGTATACAATAAATACAGTTCTTTTTATAAATAGAATCTGATTGATGGCATTGGAGATATAAGAAAAGCCCAATGTTTTATTATCAGTAAATAAAAATCCCGCCATTCAGCGGGATTTTTATTTTATAGCAAAATGATTTCTTCTTTTAATCGTAGGCATACAAATAGAAGTATGCCTATTCATAAAATCAGATTACATCATTCCGCCCATACCACCCATGCCGCCCATGCCGCCGCCTGCACCCATGCCGCCAGCCATTGCATCGGATTCAGTCTTAGGAAGTTCGGTGATCATGCATTCTGTGGTGATCATCATGCCAGCAACGGATGCTGCGTGTTGTAATGCTGTACGTGTTACTTTGGTAGGATCCAAAATACCCATGTCTAACATATCGCCGTATTCGCCGCTTGCCGCGTTGAAACCATAGTTGCCTTTTCCTTCGAGGATTTTGTTAACAACAACAGAGGCTTCATAACCTGCGTTTGTCACAATCTGACGTAATGGCGCTTCTAATGCCTTACGTGTCAATTGGATACCCATGGTTTGCGCTTCGTTTTCACCTTTCAAGTTCTTAACCGCTTGTAATGCACGAATCAATGCAATACCGCCGCCAGGAACCACACCTTCTTCAACCGCAGCACGTGTTGCATGCAATGCATCTTCAACGCGCGCTTTCTTTTCTTTCATTTCGATTTCAGAACCAGCGCCTACTTTAATGACCGCAACGCCGCCTGCTAATTTAGCAACACGTTCTTGCAATTTCTCACGATCATAATCAGAAGTGGTTTCTTCAATGCGAGCACGTAATTGCTTAATACGATCAGCAATTTCAGCTTTCTCGCCCGCGCCATCCACAATTGTGGTGTTGTCTTTTGTGATATGAACGCGTTTAGCAGAACCTAAATCTTTCAATGTAGCGGATTCTAATGTACGGCCAATTTCTTCAGAGATCACTTGTGCCTTTGTGAGGGTTGCAATATCTTGCAGCATTTCTTTACGACGATCGCCAAAGCCAGGTGCTTTCACAGCGCATACTTTTACGATGCCGCGCATATGGTTAACAACCAAAGTTGCAAGAGCTTCACCTTCGATGTCTTCAGCAATGATCAACAAGCTGCGGCCGGATTTAGCAACGCCTTCAAGAACAGGCAATAAATCACGGATCGAAGAAATCTTCTTATCAACGATCAGGATAAATGGATTTTCCAGATTAGCTGACATATTTTGTTGATCAGTGATGAAGTAGGGTGAGAGGTAACCGCGGTCAAATTGCATACCTTCAACCACTGTCAATTCGTTCTCTAAACCAGAACCTTCTTCAACAGTGATAACACCTTCTTTGCCCACTTTGCTCATAGCATCTGCAATGATCTGACCGATAGAGTTATCAGAATTTGCAGAAATCGTACCAACCTGTGCAATCGCTTTGTTGTCTTTGCAAGGAACAGATAATTTCTTCAATTCTTCAACAGCGGATGCAACAGCCTTGTCAATACCACGCTTCAAGTCCATTGGATTGAAACCAGCAACAACGGCTTTCAACCCTTCTACGAGGATTTGACGTGCTAAGACGGTTGCGGTTGTTGTGCCATCGCCCGCTTCGTCGGAAGTTTGTGACGCCACTTCTTTAACCATCTGAGCGCCCATGTTCTTGAACTTGTCTTTGAACTCAACTTCTTTAGCAACAGAAACACCGTCTTTGGTCACTGTTGGCGCGCCGAATGATTTGTCGATAACCACATTACGGCCGCAAGGACCCATGGTGATTTGTACTGCGTTAGCTAATTCATTCACACCCGCAAGCATTAACTGGCGTGCTTCTTCAGCAAATTTAATATCTTTAGCTTGACTCATGTTTGTTTCCTCATAATTTAAAAATAATGGACCAAGATGCGCTATAAATTATTCCACAACGCCCATGACATCTTCTTCACGCATCACTAAATATTCTTTGTTATTTAGCTTCACGTTATTGCCAGCGTATTTACCAAATAAAATGGTATCACCCACTTTCACTTCCAATGGCTGAACTTTGCCTTCAATCACTTTGCCTTTACCGACAGCAAGTACTTTGCCTTGGCTGGGCTTGTCTTTATCCGCTGTATCAGGAATAACAATACCGCCTGGGGTGGTCGTAACAGCTTCGCTCGCCATAACGACGATGCGGTCCGCTAATGGACGAATGGTGATTTCACTCATTGCATTTCTCCTACTATTTTTCAATTAAAAAACCGGGGTTTATGCGCCTGCCCTCAAGATGAGGCGGCTATGTTATTGTATATGGGGATCAATTTAGCACTCTCAAGTGCCGAGTGCCAAATATATAGAGAATTGTCGAAGAGTCAAGCAGCAAATGGTTGTGAAAATGATCCAGAGAGTATAAATCGTAAACATGAACGTTTGCGGGGCCGCTTGCGTCTTTTTCTTAAAAATAAATGGATTTCTGGATATAAAATTGTTATTAGTGTTGAAGCTTAAGAAAAGACGCAAGCGGGCTCGCAAACGTTCACGATTGGGTCTATTGAAAGGTGTCGCCGATTAACCGTAACAGCAATGGAAGCGTGGCGAGAATGACATGATGAAGAAAATATTATTCACTATTTTTTTAACGATAGCCGCATTTGCATGCCAGGCAAAAGCACCCGTTCAGCCCCTGCCTTCGGAGCAGGCTTTTTCTTTCTCAGCTGAACTGACCAAACCTGATCAATTAACCCTGCAATGGAAAATTGCGCCTGGTTATTATTTATACAAAAATCAATTTCAACTTTTAAACGATCAGTCTAGGGCCATTCCTCTTAATTTGCCCAAAGGCATTATTCAGCATGATAGCGTGCATGGAACTTATCAAAGCTACACAAATATTCTAAAAATCACTGTGCCTTTACCGCCAAGTGACCAGAACTCCGCCAATTTCACCATTCAATACCAAGGCTGCTCTACTCAAAATTTTTGTTACAACACCATTAAAAAGGTTTTCCAATTTAATGCCTCTCCTCCTGCCGTAGCGCAATTTGTGACTTCTGCCGTTTCTATGCCGCCGGAAGAGTTTTACTCAGAACAAGCTTCTGCAGAAATGCTGTTTTCCAAGCATAGTCTGCTGCTCACGATATTAAGCTTTTTGGGATTAGGCCTGCTTTTGGCCTTCACCCCATGCGTGCTTCCAATGGTACCTATTTTATATGGTATTATTATTGGTCATCGCAAAAAAAATCCCTCCGGTGTTAAAGCCTTCAGCTTATCTTTAGCTTATGTCTTGGGGATGGCGATCACATATGCCATCGCGGGCATGATCGTCGCTCTGATAGGCAGCCGCATTCAAACAGAATTGCAAAGACCTTGGATTATTGTTTTATTTAGCGGAATATTTGTCCTCATGGCATTATCGCTGTTTGGATTGTATGAATTCCAGTTACCCTCACGCTTGCAAAAATGGCTGACCCAGCTTAGCAATCAACAAAAAAGCGGTACTTACATCGGCGTGTTTTTAATGGGCAGCATTTCAACCCTCATTGTTTCACCTTGTATTAGTCCTGCACTCATTGGCGTACTTGCCTATATTGCACACACAGGCAATGTATGGATAGGTGCATTTGCATTGTTATCTCTCGCCATCGGCATGGGACTGCCTCTCTTGTTAATAGGTGTTTCGGCTAATAAGCTTCTGCCAAAAACGGGTGTCTGGATGCAAACGATCGAACATCTCGTAGGGATCATGCTGCTCGGTTTTGCCATTTGGCTTTTAGCCCGCATCATTCCAGGGCCGCAAACGCTGCTTCTTTGGGCGGCCTTACTCATCGGTTCAGCGATTATGATGGGTGAATTTGCAAAAGCCTTCAGCCGTTGGCAGCTTATTCGTCATACATTGGCAACGATTGCTTTAATTTATGGAATTATTTTGTTGTTCGGCGCTGCATTAGGTAATTCTAATCCGCTGCATCCCTGGGAAAATTGGCGCCTTACTTCAAAAACTGAAGTCCTTTCTTCGCAACCGATGTTTATGACCATTCATTCCATGACACAACTCAATCAAATGCTGGAAGAGGCCCGGCAAGAAAAAAAATGGGTCATGATCGATTTTTATGCGGATTGGTGTGAAAGCTGTGTTCACATGGATCGATATGTATTTGCTCAAAAAAGGGTAAAAGAAGCGCTCAGCAATTTTGTCTTGCTACGAGGCGACATCACAGCAGATAATGCATTTGACAATGTGCTCATGCGAAGCTTCCAAGTCATAGCGCCGCCGACAATGTTATTTATGACACCCACTGGTAAAGAACTTCATGCCGCACGGTTAATTGGGGAAGTCACTGCCGACGAATTATTAGAACATCTACAAAAACTAAAGGAAACAACGAGTGGCCACGCATCATAAAACCTATCAAACCCCGCATTTAACAACAGCGACAGTGGAACCCTTGCATTTACTTGAAAAACAATTATTAAATAAAGAAAAAGAAATTGAAGACTGGTTCGCTGCACAATGGCAATTAAGTCCTGCTCCAGCCTATGGCTCTGTCGATTTGCGCAATTCAGGATTTAAATTAGCACCGATTGACATGAATTTATTTCCTGCAGGCTTTAATAATTTAAGCCCGGAATTTTTACCGCTTTCCATTGAAGCCGCTCGCTTAAGCATGACACAACAACATCCTCAAACAAAAAATATTTTATTAATTCCTGAGAATCATACTCGTAATCTTTATTATTGGGATAATATTAAAACATTGCTTCATATCTTAACATCAGCCGGATTTAATGTACGTTTAGGCTCTTTATTATCCGAATCAAACACGATTACACTCACTTCAGGTGAAACGATTGAACTAACCCCTATCACGAGGCTGCAAAATAAAATCGGCGTTAATGAATTTATTCCCGATATTATTTTATTGAATAATGATTTATCCGCAGGCATTCCGGACATCCTACAGGACTTACAGCAACCGATCGTTCCCCCTGCAGAGCTAGGATGGAGCCAACGCTTAAAGTCAGGACATTTTCAATATTATGCGGATGTTAGCCAAACTTTCGCTAAATTAATTGATATTGATCCCTGGTTTATTGCGCCTTTATTTATGCATTGCGGTGAAATTGACTTTATGCAGAGAGAAGGTGAGGATTGTCTAGCACATCACGCAGCAAAATTACTGGATAGCATTCAAAAAAAATATGATGAATACCAGATTACTTGCAAACCCTTCGTCATTGTCAAAGCAGATGCGGGCACGTATGGCATGGCAGTGATGACAATTCGTCATGCAGATGAAATTCGTTCCTTAAACCGTAAAGAACGCACACACATGTCTAAATCCAAAGGCGGACAACCCGTCCATAAGGTGATTGTGCAAGAAGGCGTTTATACGTTTGAAACATGGAGCCTCACCGATGCAGTGGCTGAACCCGTCGTTTATTTATGGGGTCAACGTGTCGTCGGTGGTTTTTACCGCGTCCACAAAGATCGTGGTATTGATGAAAATCTCAATGCACCCGGCATGCATTTTGAGCCGCTTGCCTTTGCAAAAACGTGTCATCAACCCAACAAACAAAATACTTCCGAAGACTGTCAGAATCGTTTTTATGCCTACGGCGTCATCGCACGACTAAGCATGCTGGCAGCCGCACGAGAAATAGCGGAGCAACAAAAAAAATGAGCATCAGACTCGGCGTCGTCATGGATCCCATTCAATCTATCCACTACCAAAAAGATAGTACACTGGCTATGTTATGGGAAGCACAGGCACGAGACTGGTCCATTTATTATTTTGAACAACAGGATTTATTCGTACGCGACGGGAAAGCATTCGGCAATGCGCGTTTACTAAAAGTTTTTAAAAATCCCGAAAAGTGGTATGAACTCAGCCATCCTGAATGCATAGAACTATCCACACTCAATGTCATTTTAATGCGGAAAGATCCGCCATTTAATCTAGAATATATTTATACGACTTATATTCTGCAATTAGCAGCACGTTTGGGTACAAATGTCTTTAACAATCCCGAAAGTTTACGCAATACCAATGAAAAATTTGCAACGGTCTATTTTCCAGAATTATGTCCGCCTACATTAATTGCATCCGATATCCTTTTATTGAAATCTTTTTTAAAAGAAAAAAAAGAAATTGTATGCAAGCCCTTAAATGCAATGGGTGGCGCCTCTATTTTTCGTATTCATGAATCCGATATGAATGCATCGGTTATCTTTGAAACCTTAACAAATCAGGGCACAAACTCCATTGTGGCTCAATCTTTTATTCCAGAAGTCTTTCTGGGTGATAAAAGAATTTTGCTGATCGATGGCGAGCCTGTGCCTTATGCGTTGGCACGCATTCCAGCTTCCGGTGAGTTTCGTGGAAATTTGGCCGCAGGAGGAAAGGGTGTCGCACAGACTTTAACAGAAAAGGACATGGCGATATGCAAAGCGATAGGTCCCACTCTTCGTGAGAAAGAATTATTGTTTGTGGGAATAGATGTGATTGGAAATTACTTAACAGAGATCAATGTCACAAGCCCGACTTGTTTGCGAGAGCTAGACGATCAATGTCATTTGAATATAAGTCAATTATTGCTTGATGTTATTGAGAGAAAAATTTAATAATACTCCAAAAGCCATTACCTCCGTTCATTTGACCCCATTGTGCTGCAATTACAATCCTTATTACGATTAAACCATAACCGAATTAAAAAGAGGCATCTATTGTCAAACCAAGATTATCTTTATTGGATTGCTGCGGCAGACTTATCTGCCATAGGCCCCGCTGCTTTTTTAAATGGCTTAAAAATATTTGGAAATATTCAGGATCTTTTCAAAGCTTCTAAATCGGATTTAATTCAGGCAGGATTCACCGGCAAACAAATCCATGCATTACAAAACTACAACTGGCATACTGCAGAAAAAAATCTGGCATGGTGTGAATCCAATGATTGTGCCATTATTACCATCGTTGATGAAACCTATCCGGAATTGCTTCAGGAAATTTCAGCGGCACCCATTGTGTTATATGTACGCGGAGATCTCGCTCTTCTCAATGCTCCTCAACTGGCCATGGTCGGCTCCCGAAACCCCACCTCTTCAGGAAGAGAACTCGCTCATCATTTTGCGCATACATTAACCTCTGCGGGATTATCTATCACTAGCGGACTTGCTCTGGGGATTGATGCGGAGGCCCATCGCGGCGCTTTAAGCGCTAACGGCAAAACCCTTGCGATCTTTGGCACGGGTCTGAATCAAATTTACCCAGCCTCACATCGCAAGCTCGCGGAAGAAATTGCGGCTAACGGTCTTTTAATTTCTGAATTTTCACCCTTTATGCCGCCAAAAGCTGCTAACTTTCCTCAACGTAACCGTATCATTAGCGGATTGAGCCTAGGCGTACTTATCGTGGAAGCCGCTCTCCAAAGCGGCTCTCTTATCACTGCCCGTTATGCGAATGAACAAGGCCGCGAAGTCTTTGCAATTCCGGGATCAATCCACAATCCTCTAGCCCGCGGATGTCACCATTTAATCCGCCAAGGAGCAAAACTCGTTGAAACAGCAGAAGATATTTTGGAAGAGTTAGGCGCTTTATCTGCTCTATCGGCACCGATAAAGACTATCACCCACACAAAAAAGCATGATACACTCGCCCCACCTTTGCGTGCATTACTTGCACACATTGGTTATGAGGCCACCGCGTTGGATACTATTATAGTGCGCAGTGGATTGACGGCGACTGAAGTTTCCTCCATGCTGTTATCATTGGAATTACAAGATTTAATCAAATCCACGCATGGCGGGTATCAATTAAAGTAATAGGTAATTATGTTTGAAATATTAATGTTTTTATTTGAAAACTACATGGATGAAAAAGCAGCCCTTAAAATGGACAATGATGCCCTCCTATTAGAGCTCGAGAAAATTGGCTTTGATCGCAATGATATCACTCGTGCACTTCAATGGTTAAATGGTCTTCTCGTCTTTCAGCAAACCGTTGCATTAAGCCATAAACTCACACCTCTTGCTATTCGACACTATGTGCCAGAAGAAGCAGAGCGCCTTGGCATAGAAGGACGCGGATTATTATTGTACCTGGAACAAATTGGGATTATTGATCCGATCTCACGCGAGATGGCAATCGATCGCATTATGGCATTAGATCCCAGAGAAATCGATTTAGGACGCATCAAATGGGTCATCTTGATGGTGCTTTTCAATCAGCCTGATAAAAAAACTGCGTTAACCTTAATGCAGGATATGGTTCTCGCTGATGCATTTGATGTTTTACATTAAGGAAGATAACTGGATATGTCAAAGAATCTTGTTATTGTAGAATCGCCTGCGAAAGCAAAAACCATTAAAAAATATTTAGGCGCTCATTACAGCGTCATGGCATCTTACGGTCATGTACGCGATCTATTACCAAAAGAAGGCGCTGTCGATCCTGCTCACAAATTCAAAATGAATTATGCGCTCATCGAAAAAAATGCCAAACATGTGGCTGCGATTGTGACCGCCATGAAAAAAGCAGAAACTCTCTATCTGGCAACCGACCCTGATCGTGAAGGTGAAGCCATTTCCTGGCATATTTTAAATATATTAGAAGAAAAGAAAGCCTTAAAAAATAAAGAAGCGCATCGCATTGTGTTTCATGAAATCACACATGCAGCTGTAAAAGCTGCGATCGAACATCCGCGTGAAATTTCAATGGACTTAGTCAATGCTCAGCAAGCACGCCGTGCACTCGATTATTTAGTCGGTTTTAATTTATCCCCCTTATTATGGAAAAAAATTCGTCGTGGATTGTCCGCCGGACGTGTACAAAGCCCTGCATTGCGGATGATCGTAGAACGCGAAGAAGAAATTGAAAAATTTGTGAGCCAGGAATACTGGAGCATTGTTGCAGAAGCAGGCGCAGACAAACAACCTTTCACAGCTAAGCTTTCAACCTATCAAGGCAAGAAGCTTGAGCAATTCTCAATTACCAACACGGAACAAGCTGAAGAAGTTAAAGCCCATTTAGTCAAGGCTGCCAATGGTAAATTAGAAGTTGTTAGTGTTGAGAAAAAACAACGTAAACGAAATCCCGCAGCACCTTTTACAACCTCCACATTACAACAAGAAGCTGCCCGCAAATTAGGTTTTACAGCGCAACGCACGATGCGTACTGCGCAGCAGTTATATGAAGGAATTGATATTGGGAGCGGGGCAGTCGGTTTAATCACTTATATGCGTACTGACTCCGTTAATTTAGCAGATGATGCGATTACTGAAATTCGTCGTTTTATAAGCAGCCGATATGGAAAAGATCAAGTACCCAGCGAACCCAGAGCTTATAAAACAAAAGCTAAAAATGCACAGGAAGCTCACGAAGCCATTCGTCCGACTTCCGTATTACATTTGCCTGAAAATGTTAAAGAGCATCTGAATGCGGAACAATTTAAACTTTATGATTTAATCTGGAAACGTACAGTCGCCTGTCAGATGGTTCATGCAACTATTGATACCGTATCGGTCGATTTAAGCGGCGGTAAAGGTAATATTTATCATGCAACCGGCTCAGTCATTACAGATCCGGGCTTTATGTTAGTTTATAAAGAAGATGTCGATGACAAAAAAGCGGATCATGATGAAGATCGTTTATTACCGCCTTTAGCGGAAGGCGATATTGTCAATCTTGATAATATTTTATGTAATCAACATTTCACAGAGCCGCCGCCGCGTTATTCTGAAGCAACTTTAATTAAAACCCTTGAAGATTATGGGATTGGACGACCTTCAACCTATGCTGCGATTATTTATACACTACAGCATCGTGAATATGTTTCGTTGGAAAACAAACGTTTCAGACCGACCGATGTTGGGCGTATTGTTAATAAATTTCTAACACAGCATTTTACTCAATATGTTGATTATGATTTCACAGCAAGGCTTGAAAATGAGCTGGATGCAATCGCTTGTGGAGAGCATGAATGGATACCGGTCTTAACGGATTTCTGGAAACCCTTTAAACATTTAGTGGATGATGTTTTAGAGACAGTGAAGCGTAGTGATGTGACACAAGAAGCATTAAATGAAGCATGTCCAAAATGCGGAAAACCGTTATCTATACGTTTAGGCCGTCACAATCGTTTTATCGGATGCACCGCTTATCCAGAATGCGATTACACTCGCAGCATGGATGAAGACAAAGAAAATGCGGTAACAGCAGAAGTCGTCGACGGTCGAAGCTGCCCTCAATGCGGTGGTCCTTTACAATTACGCACTGGACGGTACGGCAAATTCATCGGCTGTAGCAGTTATCCGAATTGCAAATACATTGAGTCACTCCAAAAACCGGTAGACACTGGCGTAGACTGCCCTGAATGTAACCAAGCGAAGCTACTAAAACGCAAATCACGTATGGGTAAGATTTTCTTCTCCTGCGCTCGTTATCCAGATTGCAAATATGCTATTTGGAATGAACCTGTCGCAGAACCGTGTCCTGTTTGCGCATGGCCTCTTTTGACTATTAAAGTCACGAAGAAACATGGTACTGAATTGGTTTGTCCTCATAAACCTTGTACGTTTACAAAGCCGATGGATATCAAAGAAGCGGAATAATTTATTTTTTAAAGTCCTTTATCGTGGCTTCGATAAGGGACTCCATCCTTGGGCAAAACCTTTTAAAAAAAGCTCTAAGCTCAACCACTTAAAAGCTGGATTGCTTCACTTCGCTCACAATGGCGGAGCCGGTTTCAACAGGTGCATCTGACACTTTCATGGACTGATTCAATTCAGCCAAACGATGAATAACAGAGCGCCATTCCGCCAATTCAGAAAACGATTCTAAAAAGACTGAAAAAGCACTAATGACAGAATTGTAAGCGCTCGATATCTGGGTCACTGTTCCTAATTGAAATGCTTTTGACAAATAAAATGGAATTGAAACCGCAAACCCAATAATATATGAAAAATATCCATACACTTTAGTAAACACCGCTAAACGGGTTTTTAGAGAAATGATAGAAATAAAATTATGGTAAATAAGACCAAATAATCCCTGATATTTTTCATTATCTAATTTCGCTTCTTGCTCATCGCGTAATTTAACAAGACTATAACGAAAATCCGCATTGTAATGTTGCTGTTGATAATCAAGCACCGCTAATTTTTTCCCGAGCCAGCCAATAATACTTGTACCTATTAATGCATAAAGCAAAGCAATCCAGATCAAAAATCCTGGAACTGCCCAGGTAGAAGCCATCATATGGAAAGAAAAACTTTTTGATAAATCCCACAGAATATAACCAAATGACATTAACATCAAAATGGAATGCAACAATTTACTAGGGCCTAAAAATAAAGAGAGCGTTGTGCTTGGAAATTTATCCAGATCTTCGCTCACTCTCTGATCTGGATTATCAATAGACTTTAAAGAGTTTTTCTGTCGAAGGTGTTCCAGCCATTGTTTTAAATAATGATGCGTCATCCATCTGCGCCAACGAATACTTAATAATCCATTAAAATAAATAGCACCGCTAGTTGCGGCCATTAAAAGCCCCGACATCATTAAGAGATATTCTAATGCAAAAATAATTCCGCTTTTATCAAAATTCTGCAACGCATCATAAAATATCTTATGAAAATGATTCATGCCTACGCTTGCACGTACTTCGCCAAGAACACAAACCAGATTTAACAGTAATAATCCCAAGGCCGATGCTTTTTCATTGGAAGTCCAATAAGGTTTTAGCAATGACCATAGATCACAGAAAAACTGTTTATCAAATTTTAAGGAATGATGCATGTTATCAAGCCTGGATTATCCAAAATGAGGGTTGGAAGCATACCAAATGATTATTAAGGAATTATTAAGAGATTACGTTTACTTGAAATAACTCATTGAAAATCAATAAGTTTTAAACTTCGTGATGGCGAAAACAACAAGTCAAATGATCATTCACCATACCCACTGCTTGCATAAATGCATAACAAATCGTGGTGCCTACAAATTTAAAACCGCGTTTTTTTAAATCTTTAGACATTTGATCAGAATGCAAAGTGTTCACCGGTACCTGATTCTGGCTTTTCCACTGATTCTTAATCGGTGTTCCATCCACAAATTGCCAGATATAATCTGAGAAACTGGAGAATTCCTGCTTAACTGATAAATAAGAACAGGCATTGGTAATGACAGATTGAATTTTTAAACGATTACGGATAATGCTGGGATTCGTTAATAATTTTTCATAAGTTTTTTTATCGTATTTCGCAATTTTTTCTGCGTTAAAATGATCAAAACAATTTCGATAATTTTCGCGTCGTTTGAGGATTGTTAACCAACTTAAACCGGCTTGCGCGCCTTCTAATATCAAGAACTCAAATAGTTTTTGGTCATTATAAATAGGAACACCCCATTCAACATCATGATAATGGATATATAACGGATCATTATTCACCCAAGCGCAGCGCATGCTGGGGTTTATTAAATTTGCATTCTTTTTCATATTCTTTGTTTCTCGATATTTAGTAAATGCTCTTTTCGTGATAATCCTCCGGCATAGCCGCCTAATTTGCCGCCCGTATTAATCACACGATGACATGGCACGATGATCGCAAGCTGATTGGAACCGTTTGCCTGAGCAACTGCACGATAAGCCGTTGGCTTTTCTATTTTTTTAGCAATTTCCGCATACGATCTTGTTTCGCCATAGGGAATTTTTTGTAATTCTTGCCAAACATTTTTTTGAAATTCGGTCCCGAGTAAAAAAAGCGGAGTTTTGAATTGTTTTAATTGACCCGCAAAATATTGCTTCAACTCCTCTTTGATTAATTCAAGAGATGCTGTTCGACCTGAAGTTATTTCGGATTGTGCTTTTTTCTGAAGGTTCTTAATTTCACGATCCAAACCACGGCAATCTGTAAACTCTAAAAGATAAAGTGTATGATCATCTGCAATTGCAATCATTGAACCTAAGGGTGTATCCAAGATTGTTTTTTTTAATCTATGATTAGAACTCACAGGTAACTTCCGATATGAAAAATCAAGCTAGTTTTAAAATAGTTTTCCACTCACGCTCAGTCACAGGGGTAATAGAAAGACGATTTCCTCTTTTGGCAACAACCATATTCTCTAACACCGGATTATTTTTAATTTCATCCAGTGTAATAACTCGATTAAATTTTTTAACAAACCGAACATCCACCATGACCCATCGCGGATTATCCGGCGAACAATCGGGATCATAATGATCTGATGTTGGGTCCCAGGCTGTAAAATCAGGATAACCTGGTTTTACAATTTCAATAATTCCTGTAATACCTGGGATTTTGCAACTGGATTGATAAATAAAACCTTTATCGCCTTTTTTAATGTCATCACGCATAAAATTGCGCGCTTGATAATTTCGCACTCCATCCCAATGATCTGTTTTGTTAGGTCTTTTGGCAAGATCATCAATATTAAATGTTTCGGGCTCAGATTTAAATAACCAATACCGCATTTTAGTTTCCACTTAATTCACTCTATAATTAAGAATGACTGACAGGCTCATCTGACAAAATTTCTACTTTTTCAATCACCACATTTTCCACGGGTACATTTTCATGTCCTGAACGCATGGTGGTAGGCACTTTCTTTATTTGATCCACCACATCCATGCCTTCAACTACTTTCCCAAATACACAATAACCCCAGCCATTCATCGTTTCGGATTTAAAATCTAAAAAGCTGTTGTCCGCAACATTAATAAAAAACTGTGTACTTGCTGAATGAGGATCAGAGGTTCTTGCCATGGCAAGAGTACCGCGCACATTAGGCTGACCTTTATTAGCCTCATTTTGAATCGGAGGTTGTGCAGGTTTTTGACGCATATCTTGGTTAAAACCACCGCCCTGAATCATAAAACCATCGATAACACGATGAAATATAACGCCATCGTAAAAACCATTTTTAGCATGCTTTAAAAAATTTTCTGCTGTCATGGGAGTATTTTTGAAATCCAGCTCAATCGAGATGGGACCGTAGTTTGTTTGAAATGTAATCATAGCGCACCCTTCATTTAGTTTTTATGCAATATATCAGGGATGGGCTTATAAAATAAAGGATAAATTTTGGCTTTATTTCCAGAATTTTAATCGGCCCACAAAATACTGGAATGTCGCCACTATACGACAGAGAACCGTGAACTGACGAAAACCAAAACTTTCCGTTGCGACGATTAAAAAAATCCAGAGCATATCAGTAATCTTTCGATATTGATTAAAAGTGATGAGGCTGATAAATGCTGTTGCCATTGTAAGAAAAGTAACAAACCCCCAGCATATAGCAAAAAACAAAAAAACCCAATAACCATCTAAAATTCCTAAATACCAGCTGAAAAATATGAGCACATACGCCGAAAATTCGACACAGACACCTAAGGTTTCTCCGAATAAATAAAATGGATAAGAGACCATGCCTATCAAGCCATACCGCGGATTAAAAAGCATTTTTTTATGCAATAATAAACTTCGTAATGTATCTTTTTGCCAATTCACTCGTTGTCGCCAAAAGCTTTTTAATGTACCAGGCACATCCGTCCATGCAATCGCAGAGGCTGTATAGGCGATGGTGTATTCTCTGTTTTGTTCAATTTCATATTCGTGAAGATGAGTAATAATTTCGAAATCTTGCGCCAGATTAACCCGGTCAAATCCGCCGACATCCACAACAGCTCTATGATCAAATAAAGTAAATGCGCCAGAAAAAGAAAGTGCGCCGCCAAATTTGTTCCAACCAGAACGACTAAATAAAAAAGATCGCATATATTCACAAGATTGAAGCGCGTAAAGCGGTTTGCGGGACATTCTTTTTTTAAGTATAACGCCGTCTTTATAGTCGCAGCCATTTAAGATATAAACAGCACCGCCCACGGCAACCGTATGCGGATGTATTAACATATGAAATACAATATTAGTGATACTTTCAGGATCTAGAATTGAATCCGCATCTAGTGTTATGAACAAAGGCGTTCTGCAAATATTCAGAGCAACATTCAGACTATCACTTTTTCCTGAGTTTTCTTTATCAATCACCGTAAGATTAATATTGTAGTTTGAAATGTAGTAACCTTTTAGCTTCCCTCTGGTTTTTACTTTATTGGGTATGACAACATCGAGACGCTGAAGATCAAATACGTTATTTAAGACTTTTAACGTATGATCCGTGGATCCATCATTCACGACAATAATTTGTAAATTACCATAGTCGCTTTTGATGACACTATAAATGGATTCTAGAATAGTATCTTCTTCGTTATATGCTGAAATGATCACTGTCACCGGTATTTGATTACGTGATCTGGCATGCTGCGCCAATTCACCCAATCTGTCTTCTTCGTAATTTGACAAAATGTCTGGCACAGCTGTCACAAGCAAAATGAGATAACCCAAACTTAAAAAAATGAGATACCATAAAATAGCCCAATTTAGAAAATTAACAATATCTACAAACATATATTACTCCGATCTGCTTATCGCTTACCACCATGTATTTAATAGGTGCTTAATATTAAAGGATATTTTACCGAGGGGCGTTCCCTGCGATTTCAAGACCTTATCACCTTCTTCACCCATATTTTTTAACGCTTCTGCGGCACTGAGCTTAACTGACCAGTCAGTATCATTAAGACAGGCCGCTATATTAGGAATAGCCTCTTTTGCCTTTAGCATATCTAAACGATGCAATGCGATTAATCTAACTTCATTGAGATCATCAGTTAGTAGGTTGACTAGAAGTGGAATTGCCGCTTTTCTATCAACATATGAAATAAGCTTCATTGCTGATATTTTTAATTCAAGATTGCTCGAATTAATATCTTTTGAAATATCCCATTGGATCGGATCAGGTGGAAAGCATAGTAATATTTTATAGCAAACAGCTCGCTCTGCAGGATCTTTTGTATTTTTTAATTGTTTTTCAAAAAGACGTCTTTCATGTAAAGCGAATTCTTCAAATGCCTCTAGATAGATAAAATGATTCACCCATTCTACTGAAGCCATTCTTTTAATCATTGCATCTAATGCCGATCTAGAATGACTAGAAAGTGCTGCTTTTACTGCATATAAAAAAACGAGGGGAATTTTATCATTGATCAAACGCGTTATTAACTTGTCATCACTTTCTTCTGAATTAAGATAAAAAGTTCGAGCCGCATAAAGTCGGTTAGTCCAGTGACGACTTAGAACATATTTTCTGGCTAATGGCAGCATAACAAATTTCACCAGGCCCGTTTTTACTTGCTCCCAATCATCAGAGGTATGTATTTTATCAATGTCTTCGATAACCTGTAGCAATATATTAATTTTTTTCCATTTATTTGGAAAAGACCGTTTAGTTATTTGCTGTTTAGCATGAATAATTTTATGCAGATATTGCTCAACATGCATTTTAATATTTTTATTGCGTTTTAGTGATATAAAAGCATAAATTTTAACGGTTAACGTCGTTATTATGATTGCACCAACCAGAACAAATTCTAAAATGATGACATTTTCTGCAAAATTGTAACCTATGCTCATATTCAAATACCAATCTATCAGTTAATTAAAATTGCCAAATAATGCCAAGGCTAGCATCTGTCGTATCACGAACGTTTCTAGACGGATAGACTTGATGCATAAATCCGGCTCCTGCTTGAAGATATACATTTTTATGTACGGCAAACTGTCCACTCAATGCAATCAATTTTTGATTGAGCACGACAATTTGATTTAACGGAGCAAGATCTAATATATCAGGTGCTTTTCCTGCGCCTGCCTTAAGTGAAACAAACGTATTTTTATCTTCGAAATAATGCCGGATCCCTACTTCATAAAAATTTGATGAATTAGGAATATAGTGATAAGGCCTAAACCATAAATAATTATTTCCTAAATAATAGGCTAATGAGCCAGTATAAGTATAAATATTCACTCCTAACGATCGCAAACCCCATGCTCCTAAAGAAAGCTCGAAATTTTTAGGCAACGTAAAGTAGGGTTCAACCACATATTGATAATTAGGAAAGAGAATTTGAGTGAAATTAGCATAGGCAAAACTAAGGTTGGTGCTCAGGAAATTTGGGGTAAGCTTCTAATTGATATTGCTCACCTGTTGTTCCATAACGTTTTGCATAATTAACACGAGCGCCATAAGTGCCGCTATCTCCAAAATGATAATAATGCAATGATGAAAAATTCCAGTACCCCTGTACATCACTGACATAAGCTTCGTCGGTATTAAAACCAATTTCATTTCGCGGTATAGAAAGCATCGCCTCTTCGATGAGTTTTCTTAATTTTTCAGCTTCTGCATTTTTTGGCTGCAATGCTGAAACCTGGCTCACCGTCGTTAAGGCTTTATCATATTGTCCCATCTCAATATAGATTCCTGCTTTTTTATTAAGAAGATCAATATTGTTGGGTGAGCTCTTAAGTTCAGTATCGATAAAATGAATAGAATCTTGATATTTTTTTTGAGTAATATAATCCTGAATCATTATACTTTGAGCTTGAGAGATCGTTTTAGAGGGTGAATTAAAAATAAAAGCCTGGTCCGTAATTGCAGACATACTTGCTAAGGGAAAGGATAGGATGGCAAGTCCAATAATAAGGCCATATTTAAATATAGTCCATTTTCTGCTCATCAACACAATAACTCCCTATTATGCAGATTTCTATCAATTCATTAATTTTACTTGTAGGATCAGCGGTTAACAACAAAAGTTTACTAGATAACGGATAAAAATAGTATAATTAAAAAATCCCAGTTTTAATGCATGACCAGAATTATTAGGCATTGCGAACATAGGGAATGAGTTATGAGTCAACAACGTATTATTTCGGTCATGGGATTAGGTTATGTCGGTCTTACAACTGCAGTTGCCTTTGCAAAAATAGGAAAAGTGATTGCATATGATGTAAGCCCTACACGAATTTCTGAATTGAAAAATAATCATGACAGTAATCATGAAGTCTCCGATGAAGATCTCCTCTCAACAGCCTCAAATATCTTTTTTACAAACAGCCCAACAGATTTAAAAAAAGCAAATCTTCACATTGTCACCGTACCCACACCACTTGATAAGAATAAACATCCCGATTTTTCCATGCTCATCAATGCTTCTGAAGCAATTGGAAAACAACTTAAAAAAGGTGACATAGTTGTTTACGAATCTACCGTTTACCCAGGCGCCACAGAAGAAATACTAATACCTATTTTAGAAAAAAACTCCAATCTTACTTATGGAAAAGAGTTTACAGCAGGATTCTCACCAGAAAGAATTAATCCTTCTGATAAAGAACATATTTTTAAAAATATCATCAAAATTGTTTCGGGTACTGACAATGAAACACTTCAGATTATTGCTGAAACTTATAAAGCCGTCGTTAATGCAGGGGTTCATTATGCATCATCCATTCGCGTTGCCGAAGCATGCAAGATTGTGGAGAACATTCAACGCGATGTGAATATCGCTCTTATGAATGACATTGCCATCTTATTACATACTTTAAATATCGATACGACAGACGTCATGGAAGGAATGAAAACAAAATGGAATCATTTATCATTTCAGCCCGGACTCGTTGGCGGCCATTGCATCGGCGTAAATTCATATTATTTAATGCATAAAGCACAGCAAGTAGGCTACCATTCTGAAATGATCGCTGCGGGACGGCATATCAATGAAAAAATTCCAAAGTTCATCGTAGATGAAGCCATTAAATGTTTAATCAATCAAAATGTTTTAATTAAAGGGTCGCGAATTGCCATCCTCGGAATCACTTATAAAGAAAATTGCCCTGACACACGCGATACACGCGCCATCGAAATAATTAATGCCCTTAAATCTTATGGCGTCGATCTATTCGTGAATGATCCTATTGCAGATGAAAGTCAAGTTAAAAAGGATTATGGTATTGATCTTGTCAAATGGGATGATTTAAACCACTTAGATGCCATTATTGTGGCAGTGTCACATCTTTATTATTTAACATTAAAAAAAGATGAGTTTTTGAAAAAATTAAAGCGGCCTGGTTTGATGATGGATATCAAAGGCATCTTTAAAATGGATGATTTTATAGATACTGGCATACAGCTTTGGAGACTATAAATCATGCGGATATTCATTACAGGTGGTTGCGGGTTTATAGGTTCTCATCTTGTTGAATATCATCTTAACAAAGGCGATGAAGTGTATACCGTGGACAACTTAAGCACAGGCACTTTGCAAAATATAGAATCCTTCAAAGATAATCCGTTATTTCATTTTGATGAAGCTGATCTTTTATCCTGGCCTGATCTTGAGAATACCATTAATTCCGCTGACAGAATTTATCATTTCGCAGCTGTAGTCGGCATCTTCAAAGTAATCTCCGATCCTTTGAGTGTGATAAATACAAATATCGCCGCCACAGAACGATTATTTCGAACTATCGCAAAAAGTCGAGCAAAGCCTATTGTAATTCATGCATCCTCATCTTCTGTTTACGGAAATAGCCCAAAATCACCCTTAAATGAAAATGATGAGCTCATCGTAAAACCACCCAATCATCCTTTAGCAACCTATGCAATTAGCAAAATCGCAGATGAATCCATTGCACTTGCCTCTTTCAGAGCTGCCAAAGTCCCCGTTATTATGGCTAGATTATTTAATACCATTGGACCGAGACAAACGGGGCGTTATGGAATGGTCGTTCCCCGATTTGTACAACAAGCTTGTCAACACGAAGCTTTTACTATCTTTGGCAAAGGAACACAAACTCGCTCTTTCTGTGATGTTCGGGATGTTGTAGTGGCATTGGACTTATTAGCGCAAGAACCTGCCTCTGTGGGTCAAGCAATTAATGTCGGCAATAATAAGGAAATATCGATTAATGAATTAGCTGAGATAGTTTGCAAATGCGCGGGCTATTCAAATCCATCGCATTATATGACTTATCAAGAAGCGTATGGAACAGAATTTACAGATATCGCTCAGCGCAGACCCGATCTCGACAAACTTTTTAAACTGACTTCATTTAAACACCAATGGACTCTGGAAAACACGATTAAAGATCTTATATCTCGTTACAAAAAATAAAATGTTTATATCGGAGGGAGGACTACAATGACAAACACCTCAAAAACTCCACTTATTAGTGTTATAATTCCTGTCTACAATACCAGAAATTACATAGCACGCTGCTTGGATTCTATCCTTAATCAAAGTATAAAAAATATAGAAATTATTTTATCCGATGACTTATCAACGGATAATGTCGATGACATTATTATAGACTATATTAAAAAATACAATTTTATAAAGTATTTTAATATGCCGTCAAAAGGGATGGCGGGCGGCGCAAGAAACATGGGATTAACACATGCATTAGGCAAATATATCAGCTTTGTGGATAGTGATGACTGGATCGATGAAAATATGCTTGAAAGCATGATGTATACGCTTGAAAAATCAAATGCAGATATTGCTGTTTGCGGCGTTATAACAGAATATGACGAGCCAGAAAAATCCGAAGCTAGATACGAGTACAAAACGTCAAACCTCATCGAGGGGAAAACTGCCTTAACATTGTTATCACGGCAAAAGCACAAAAATGAATCGATAAGCTCTATCGTTTGCAATAAATTATATCGAACATCATTTTTAAAGGACAATCATTTTACTTTTATTAGAAATAACTTTAATGATGATGATGTCTTTAATTTTATCTGTTTCTTAAGGGCGACTAAAGTTTCAATTGTTCCTAATACTTATTATCATTACTATCAACGACAGCATTCAATTATGCATGTATTTTCAAAAAAGAATATTGATGATTTATTTTTAGGCTTTGAAATCATAAAAAATTATCTTGATAATAATAATATCTATGAAGAGAACAAAAACAATTTTTACTCATTTTTTGAAAAGTGTCTTGCATCTGTACTAGGCATATTAAAACTAACCGAAAATAATTCAACAGTACAAAATGACTATATCCATTATTTAATAAACAAATGCAAAAATGATTCTCTATTAACAGATTACATTGATTATCTTGATCTAGCTAGAATAATCAATTTCTTGACTCCACTTAAATAAAGATTCAAATAGAATAATTGTTTTTCAATTTAAAAAAAATATTGTAGACTTTGGACTACAAAAGATTGTTTTATAATCTCGTCGTAATCTTTTTATTAAAAATGGAGTTTATTATGTTAAAAATATCGAAAATTTTTTTTATCCTTAGCTTTTTATCCGTAACCAGCCTTGCACTAGCAGATTCAACGGTCACCATGAATATGACAGCAGAGAATGGGACAGGGAAGTCTGCAGGAACTGTACTGATCACTGAGACAAAATACGGTCTTTTGTTGACTCCCAGCTTACATGATTTAACACCTGGAGCGCATGGATTCCATGTTCATCAAAATGCTTCTTGCGAAAAAGACGGCATGGCAGCAGGCGGGCATCTAGATCCCAAATCTACGGGAAAGCATCTAGGCCCCTACAACGACAAAGGGCACCTGGGTGATTTACCGATTTTATACGTCAATGCCGATGGCACTGCTACAACTCCTGTACTTGCGCCTCGCTTGCATCATGTCAAAGACATCAGTCAGCATGCTTTAATGGTTCATAATGCGGGCGATAATTACTCTGACACTCCCGAAAAATTAGGCGGCGGTGGTGCTAGAATGGTTTGCGGCATTATCAATTAATTACATCGTGTCATCCTAGCCAATAACGCCTCTGGTATTTCATCGAAGCAATTGTTGTTTCAAGCGTTATTGGATAGGATCCGGGTCTTTTAGCAACTCATCAGATTTGAGACCTACCAACCAAAATAAATAGATGCTTGATAACATGAAAAAGGAAACGATCATGTTCTCTCAGATCAAACAAAAATTTACTCCAGTTACAACCTTAACTCACAGTATCTTTGCAAACTCTAAAAACACACTCGGAACATTACCTCTCACCTTTTACGAAATAAAGAATTTGCCTAATGTACGTTTTTTATTATCTAACTCATTTCTTATTAATGGCATTCAATTTGTTTTGCCATTTGCAACTTATAGCTTTATAAAACTCTTATTAAAGACACAAATTCAAACTTCTTATCCAGAATATAGCGAAAATGAATATGCTATTTTTGCTGGAGGTGTGCTAGAAAAAACGGCCTATGCAATTATATTCACACGATTTAAATTTAAGAATATCGTGTTCAATACTACCGCAAACATAGGTTCAACAAGAGTCTTACATGAAGAATTTTCAGATGATGAACCGCATCCGCTTTGCATAAACTGCAAGAAAGAGAAAAATCATCTTATTAATGAAATCAGTCTACTCGCACACTATCTCATCGGTGGATTGACAATCACTGTGTGTGAATTTGTGATTAGCTATACACCCTATGTTGGCGCAGCAGCTGCATTTCTAATAGATGCATACTGGAGAGGATTTGGGATTTTACAATACCCATTAACACGTGAAAATATATGCGCCGAACATAAAATAGCAATATTGATGCAAGACAGAATACGTCTTATTATATTTGGAATTCTTTATGCCTGCGTCGAATTAATTTTAGTAGAGCAAGCAAATTCGAAGGCCTCAAGCATTATTTCTGAAAGAGTTCTATTCGCAGCCATTAGCAACGTGTTAGCCTTATTTTCATTAATACATGCTCATAATATCCCGATTCAAATCCCCTCAAGCATTAATGAATTGCCAAGCAATATTCCTCTTGATCCTGTGACCCTGGCATGGTCATTCTCCATATGGGGCACTCAAACGTGTAGCCAATATATCTTAGCTTTAGCAAAAAAAAATAGGAATAAAGAATTGCAATATGCCGAAAAAATCCAATCAATCTGGTTTAACATATCTCAACGACCAGTTTTTTACATACTCATCACCTTCCTGATCGATTTATTTATTACAAAAGAATTAAAATCATTAAAAGAATTCTCTCGCGCTCGCGCCTTACGTCCTTATATGATTTCTTTTTTAGAGGATGCAGATGCCATATTAAAAACAGCCAATGATTATAATGATCATCCCATCACTCAACTTGTCCACTACTCACTTAAAATACCTTTCCTTAATACTCGACTTACAACCTGGGGTGCAAATTTAGCAAAAGATAAAATGGGAATAGAGCCTGTTTTTACAAAAGCCTTAGTAAAATTAATCCAGGTCATTAATTTAAATGAAAATTTAACAGAGATTCAAAAAAAAGTTGAGGAAATTTATCAAAAATCATTGGCCTCACATAACAAAAATAGCTGGCACAAACTATTAGGCTTTGGAAGCAATACGCCACAAAGTTGGTTTATTTATAATCGTGATTTTGTCAAAGTAAAAAGACGCGCGCAAGAAACATCCCCGCATGATATGACCACTGCAGCTATCATGAAAAATCTTAAATTAACGAATCGACAATCTATACAAAGCGGAAAAGAAATGAAAGTTGGCGGTGTTAGTAAATTAAATACTTCCTCGCAGAACAATCTACCGGTTATGTCTCTCAGCCCGAAAGTAAAACAAACCATTGAGGATGATTATTGTATTGTTAGCAATTCCCCGAGGCATTGATGAAATCCTTGACAATCTCGCTTAATTGTCTGTACTGTTGCGACCTCTCATCAAAAATCCTCGGAGAATAGATTATGAGTCAGTGGCTTAAATTATCGATCGCAAATCTTGCTCTTATAGTAGCTCAGGCCTCTTTTGCGTTAGATAATCTATGCGACACCCAAACTCTGATTCAAAATCCACAACGTATTTTGAGTTGTTATGTTGCTGAAAAAGAAAATATTCCATCACCCGCATGGATCTCGCTCAGCAGCTCTTATGATCAAGATAAAAAAATGACTATTAATACCTATTTATTAACATCACAAATTTGGCCCAAAGACGGCCATGGTCATGCCTGGCAGCATACACTCGTTATTTATAAACCTGATGCTCTCCATTCCGATCAGGCTTTGTTAATTGTAAATGGCGGCACACGCTATCCCGAAATAAAAGATAACCCAGCACCTGCTCAAATGAATTTTACACACATTGCCGCAGAAACTCAGACTATCGTTGTTGATTTACAAGATGTCCCGAATCAATATCTGACTTTCCCTGATTCCATCAATATTCCTAGAAAGGAAGATGGCATTGTTGCCTACACTTGGAACCGCTTCATGGATGACCCTGATCATAATACCGCATGGCCGTTGCATCTATCCATGACAAAAGCTGTCGTTAAAGCCATGGATGCAACTCAGGAAATTCTTGCTAAAGATAATATCTCTGTGAATCATTTTGTGATTGCAGGTGCATCCAAAAGGGGATGGGCAACCTGGTTAACAGCACTGACTGATTCTCGCGTCAATGCGATAGTGCCTATTGTGATTGACATCTTAAACACTCAAAAAGTAATCGCTAATATTTATAAGGACTATGACAATCACTGGCCAATGCCTGCTTTTTATGAGTATGTTCAACAAAATATCTCCTCGCGTTTAGATACACCTGCATTTGCAAGGTTAATGCAAATTGAAGATCCGCTTGCTTATCTCAATGGTAAAGATAGCGATATTTTTCGAGAACGATTGAGTATACCTAAATATATCATCAGCGCAGCACAAGATGATTTTTTTGCTCCAGAGTCACTGGGTCTTTATGTTTCTGATTTGCCCGGTGAAACTGAAATCAGAGTATTCCCCCAGGAAGGACATTACATCAATATGCAACAAGCCGTTGAACCCGCTTTATTATCTTATTATCGCACGATAGTTCACCACGAAACACGTCCTTCTCTCACATGGACTAGCGATGCAGAAGGACAACTCACCACCGTGACAACCAGTGCATTGCCTGAAAAAATTCAATTGTGGGAAGTTATTAATCCTAATGCAAGAGACTTTAGAAAAATAACAACAAAGCAAATTCAATACAATACAAAAGATCTTGAAGGAGGTCATTGCAATCAGTATCATTGTGAATATCCCATCAAAATGGAATCACTTGATAAAGGCTGGGAAACAATAGTCGTTGCAGCCACGTTCAAAAAATCCAATGGAGAAGAACTGACATTAACAACACCATCGTTTGTTCAAAGCGCAGTTATAAAATAGCTTAGGGCGAGGGCCGATGGACATTGGTTTCTCGAACCTGTACAACATCACGTAAATTAGGCTGTTTTTCTAGAAAATTAAACAGGTCCATTTGCTTGGATTTGAATACATAATTTTTGTTTTGCATCTCTAAAAGTCGTTTATAGACCTGAGACTGTAGATCCGTTACTTTAAGCTTTGTACCTTCGGCAAGTTGTTCTAAAACGGTTGCCTTCATCTTCTCTATATCAGTATCATTAATGACTTTTGGCGTCGGCATTCTTTTTTCTGTAATATGATGATAAAACTCATTCAATAAAAAAAACTCGGCCTCTAAGCGATCATTTTTATTATCTTTACCGGCTATGACTTCTGCTTTTTCATGTACCATGGCAAAAAAATTGTTGGCTGTCTCTGAAACAATTTTTAATTCCTTATCCAGATCCAAATTAAGAAGTTTATTTATACTTTCATCAGATAATAATAACTGATCAAACCCTCCCTTCGTTCCTCCTGTAATTTCAACAATATGCAAAGTAGGTTGCGTTTTTAATCGAAGTCCTTCGAAATGTAAGGGAGAAGTTCGATGTGAAGAAAAATCAACCTTTCTGTCAGGATCTGAATATCGATAAAAGCCACTATCATGATCAATTTTATGAAAGTAAACATTTGCGCCCGCATCTTGCAATACCTTGATGATCCCAATCAGATAGGTTACACGATCCTCTGAGTTGACCTTATCTGTTTTTAGCATTTCTTGCTTAAGGAGTTCCAAATGATGATTAACAATGGCCATATTTTCAGGTGGTACCTTGTCAATATTCACCTTCAACATATAGTTTTCTGTATGCAAATCAAAATCAGCAATCAACACAGTCGGTAAAACAATAGCTTCTAATCCTAGCTTGCATACTTCATTAATCTTACGTAAAACTTTAAAATCATCGGCTTTCCTTGAACCCGCCCTTTTTACTCTTTTTTCCAGCCCGAATAACTGGCACGCTTCAAATGAGGCACGGTCACTTGACCATTGACTAGCCGCAAATAAACTTTTTTTACAACGTTCTTCCATCGTATCACCCTGAGCTGTTTCATCTAACTTGACTGTTAGGAACGCATTTGCAATGACGACTTGAGAGCGATCTTCAAGACCCGAAGCTTCAACGACTCTCGAAAGAACCATCGATGAAAAAGCCTCAGAGAGCGTATTTCCGACACTACTTCCTTGCTTTACGGTGAATCGCGTATCTTTATCATTAGTCACTGTGTAACCTGGGTTAGCCCCACCTTCTTTTTTAACAGATTTTTTGGCGGTATATAATCGCTCATCATCAAATGCCGTGACTAAAGTAGCTTGATTTTCTGGTCCCAATACAGCATGGTTCGATATTTTTTCTAAATCTTCCATAAGCTGAGAACGTAATTGTATTTGCATAGGATCGGTGAGATTTAAATCCTTTAATAAATTTTCACACACTTTTTTCTGTTTTAATAGTTGATGTTTTAACAAAGGCTTTTTTTCTCTGATTGCTTCATCATATGCTCTTTGAAAAACAGCTATCTCTTGTAAAATTTTTGCAAGCGGATCGTTCTTATCCTTTGGATTAGATAATTGTCCAATATTTTGAAAAAGGTTATGCATTGCCTTCTGCTCATCAGATAATTTTTCTTCTTCAATTTTATTTGGAGTCATCACTGCATCATTAGAAGCAACCTTCTCATCAACCGGTTCAATAGCAGAAGGACCGCCTTTTTGATCAGTATTAATTTTCATGGTTCTTTTAGAATAGACCGGCACACCGATAGTTTTCAGTCGTTCAAGAATACTTGCGTTTGTAGTTTTTCTTTCATTCGCTGTTTTTTTATCGTCGAAATTAGGCATAAATAGGCTCCCCGGAATGTTATATTTACATTCAGGTTAGCATATTTATAAAATTTATGTATTCTTCTACAAAATCATGGCCTTGCAATGTCTGCTTTATGATTCAAAACCAACTCTGCATTATCGGGTAACGTAGGTGAATGCTCGTTGTTTTGTTTATGCCGTTTATTGGATGCTGCCGGAAATAAAATATCTTGGCATGACGTGACTTTAATTGCGGCATGGGGGTTTGGCCTTTTTTCTCCTAATAAAGTATAGTTTTCCAGAAAATATTGAATCTCATTTTCCTCATCTTCAGAATCTAGCTGAGGATGATCGTCCCCTTGCAATGAGACAGAATCGACATACGAACAATCTGTTTCTTCCTCAGAATAACTATCTGTAGCCTCTGTATTTTCTCTCTTTAATTTAAATTGCATTATCATGCTGCTAGATCTGGCTGTTTTAGCCTCCTCTTTTTCTTTTTTATTTTTAATAAATTCACGAATAATACCCTCAAAGCGATTTCGGCTTTTTTGATTACCACCCTGATCCCTTTCGAGAAAAGGCAAAAAATCTGCTTTCCCAAGGTTCATGTCTCGTATTTCACGGAAGTAGATGACAAGAAAGTCAATATTCTTATATCCATCAACACAACCCGCAATTTTAATGATTTCGTCAGGCGTCAGATCAAAAAATTCAAGAAACTGATGGTAACGAATAATTCTTCCAATGGTTGTTTTACCTGCATTACATGTCATTAATTCGGTAATCTGGGCTGGAGTCAGCGCAAATCCTGTCATTTGCAGCGCCTGCTGCTGACTTAAAACAAACTCAAGATCTTGCAAATTCCCATTGAGCGCTATCTGATAAATCAGAAAGCTGTCATATTGAAAAACACTTAAAGCATCAAATAATTTTTTAAATTCATAAAGATGTTGAATATCAAGTTTTAGAAGTTTGAAAATTCGTTTTTGTTCTTCACTGTAGTCCGCCATTGCAAAAGTACAATCTTCCATTAACTTATCATGAGCTCTGATCATCTCTTCAAAAGAATCATATAAATTAAGATTATCATCGAAAAACGAAGAAGCTCCCCAAATATCAAAGACCTCAGATTCTTTTAAAGACGCTTTTTCTTCTATCTCTTTATTTTTAGTTTTTTGTGCTAATGTTAAATACTCATTCAGCTTAATATAACCATTATTACATCCTATAAACTCTAAGATTTGATCTTTGTTTAAATCAGAGGATAGCAACAAATCTTTTTGATCTAACAGCGTTTTTATATTTAAATAACCACTTTCTTCTGCCGCTATTTGAATAAGTTGCTTTGAACTAAAATCAAAGTCAGATACCTTTTTTTTATTTTCTACGAGTAGTGAAATGGTTTCAATCCCTGCAATAAAAATAATGCGGCAAATTTGTATAGGATCTAAAATAAAATCTTCAAGCTTTCCCTCTCTCGCTATTTTTAAAAGCTCTTTAATATTCTTGATAGGCTCAAAAGAAGAGGCTAGTATTTCAATACTCTTACTTGAAAAATTATAGATTAGTTTTAGCTCATCGCAATCACTCAGAACATCAGAGACTACTTCTTCGGGAGTTCTGCTAAAAATAATTTTATCAATCTGTTCCTTCAAAAACCCCGCATTGAATAAAGCCCTGTACCATCTTCTGTAATCCGACAATTCAATTGAAAAATCTTGTAACAATGTTCTTAGCTTGCGCGATATTGCCATAATTAATTTTTATCCTTGATGAAACTATTAAACGATACCCGTTAAAGCCGGATAAGTAAAAAAAATGAAATGCGTCAAATTCAAGCCAAAATGAACAAGGATGCTGCCTTCAATTCGCTTGGTAGATAAATAGATCCAGCCATACCCCAGACCCGCTACAGTTGCCAAAACTACATACTTAATACCACCAGCATAATGAGCTGACCCGAATAAGATCGCAGCTATTAGTAGAGCGATGATCTCGCCATATTTTATTTTTTTCAGTATCAAAGCTAAGTTTTTTTGAATAAACCCACGAAAAAAAGCTTCTTCTGCCATACAGACAAATAAAAGATTCGTCACTACCCAAATTAACATTCCATCAGGAAGCTTGGGATCCCACTTTATAAATCCTAATGCATAGGCCGCAGCAACAATGCCGATAATCATAAAGGGTGCTTTCGTAAGTAACTGTTTAAGTAACAACACCCAATCTTTTTTTCTAGAAATCAGCGGAACACCAAAACCCAGAATAAAAATACCAATTAGAGTTTTGTCTATATTAAGATAAAACGTGAAAGGAACAGCATCCTGACTAATGTAAACCTGATCAAATACCTTCTGATTATGAAATCCTGGAAAATGGTGTGCCGCCAATCCAATACTTAAAATAATAACGAAAATCCCGGCTATTAAACGCAAATAAATAGGTGCCTTTTCATTCTGACTCCAATATGCGGCAAGCGCCATAAAAATAATCGGAATAATGGCTATCCAATAGAGCAGATGGCTAACCAACCCTAAACCAATAGAGACAATTAGCGCAATATTCCATGCGTGTATTTTTATTTTTTGATTACGAGGTAGCCAAAGTAATAAAACGGATAAATAAAGAAACCCATAAGAAAATATTTCACTATATGTCATGCATCACCTTTTTGTTTAGCCCATTCAGAAAAAAAATCTTTTTCTTTTAAATCGATAAATTTTTTATATCCTGCTGGATCAATAAACGGATTTTTCAGGCTTGTATTCAAGAGAGCATATTTTTTCTCGAGATCATAATACATACCATGAGCCCCTAGAAATATATCGCACGGCAAAGACTTCAATAGTTGAAAAGTATGTTTATAATCTTCCGCAATAGTGGGATATTTTAAATTATGAACTAGTTTGTATCCTGGATTAACAAATGGCCCGCCCACAATCACGACATTATAAATCTTGCTTTTTTCCATAATTTTCATTGTCCATGTCGTACATCCTTTTGTATGACCTCCTGTCAGATGCGCAGTCAGTACCATATTACCCAATTTAACTTTATCTCCATCATGCAAAGCTTGATCAACTTTGACAGGTTTATAAAAGTTTTCAGGATCATGACTATTACCATATTGAAAATCACTCTTCCCGCCAGACTCAATCACAGACACATCCGCATCCATTACTTTATATTTCGCACCTGTTTCCTTCGCAATTATAGCTCCGCCACCTGCATGATCGCCATGCGCATGACTAATAAGAAATAGTTTAATATCGTTATAATTAAATCCCAGCTTTGCAATACTCGCTTTAATTTTTGAAACATCTTCTTCGTAACCACTATTGATCAAAATATTTCCCTGAGTGGTTACAATTAAATAATCCGCCTGATAATTATCCCCCACGTAATAGAGATTTCCCGCAATGCGAAAAGGAGGAAACGGCTTACTTTCAGGGCGCGCTTGCACAAACTCTGAATAAATAAAAATTAAATTAAATAAGAAGATTGAATAAATTAGTTTTTTTAGTTTCATCATAACTTTCCTGTATATGTCGCTAAAATTCGATATTTTTGATGTCAAATATCTTAAAATAAGCTAGAATTGAATCCTATTATGATAGGGTCTAAAGCACAATGCTCTTTGTTAATATATTTTTAAATGACTCAGGATCCCAAAGGGCACTTCATGAAACAACATTCCAAAATGCGATACAGATTCTATCGCGAACATAAATATATAAGTTATGCTGTATCAGAACTTGAGAAGTTAATTGCTAAAACCGATTTTACAAATCAAACTCAGATTAATCTTATTAAAAATGAATTAGCAAATATTGAAGACTTAATGACAGGCCATGCAGAATGGGAAGAGTCAACTATCCATGAATTACTGAAGAAAAAGAACTCACCACTGCATACCCAGATTGAAAAAGACCATCAGGAACATGTCATACAATTTAAAGCATTACAAGAAATGCTGATTCATATTTCTGACAGCCGCGATGAAAACGAAAAACTCAGCAAAGGTTATACTTTTTACATCACCTACAGAAATTACGCTGCCAGCAATTTAAAACACCTCAACGAAGAAGAAACCCTTCTCATGCCAGAGCTACAAAGACTCTATTCTGACGAAGAGTTAAGAGCCATTGAGTTTAAAACTTACGAACAAATGTCACTCGAAGATATGATACACATGATGGAAATATTATTTCCCCACATGAATCCTAATGATCGAGAACATTTTCTTACAGATATTCGCGATGCAAAACCAGAAAAATTTATGCAAGCCTGGGAAGGAATAAAAGATAAGATCGAGGATAGCGAAAGAGCATTATTGATCACGAAATTTAAAGATATGTTCTGTTTATCAATACGCTCTGCCTAAGGGGAGCAATTTATGTCAAAACCATTTGACCTCAGCTATAAACCAGAAAATATCCCACTCTATGAATCGATCTATGGAAAAAACCTCATTTCATTAGGCGGCATAGATGCAATCGAGAATATGTTCTCTGATCTCAATCTGAGAGGCTTGAGTGCATTAGACCTAGGCTTTGGTTTAGGCGGAGTCGCGTTTTATCTAGCGAAAGCACACGAAATGAAAGTAACCGGCATAGAAATTCACCCCTGGATGGCAGAGCATGCCAAAACTCATGCTCCTCAAAATATCGCCTTCCCATTAAAATTTGAAATTTACAACGAAGCCGGAGAAATGCCATTTAGCCCAACATCTTTTGATATCGTTTACAGCAAAGGTGTTCTAAATCATGTGCATGACAAACATAATTTATTTCTCAAAATAAACACTGTATTAAAACCAAATGGTTTATTTGTCATTGCCGACTGGATTTATCCCAAAGACACCATCGAAACCCCCGCATTTCTCGTCAATGAAACACAAGAATCCTATCACCAAATTTTAGAAAAATCTGGCTTTAAAGATATTTGCTTTCGAGATGATAGCCTAATTTTTCTTTCCTATGTAAAAAAATTATTGGATAAGATAACAAAACAACGAGAATACATTGAAAATGAATATGGCTCAGAATGTTTTTCTATTCTGTGGGAGGATCATCAAACGCTTGCGGATAACATCATTAACAAGCGTAAAATCGCAACCCGAATCACAGCTATAAAAGAATAGGCAGCCTTAGGATGACCCAACACAGTTTTCGTTTCACATTTAAACCTGCCGTTAAATCCCAACGAGAGCTTATACATCAATGGCTGAAACAAGACTATATTAACGAATGGATTCATGGAAAGGGATTGCAAAATACACTATCAGGTTTAGAAAAATTCTTTCAATACCAATCTGAAAAGAAAAGACTACCCGAAATCACTCAACACTGGATAGGTTACGATGGTGGAAAACCCTTCGTTTACTTACTCACCTCAAAGGTTTCTAAAAATGCGACAGATAGGTATGGAAAATATAGCAAACAAGAAGGCCCCGCCATTACGCTAGATATCTTTATCGGTAATACAGAATACCTTGGGAAAGGTCTTGCCTGCACCATTATCAAAGAATTCCTGCTTAGACAATTTCCAGATATCTCTGAAGTTTTTATCGACCCTGAAAAGACCAATACTAAAGCCGTCCATGTTTATCAAAAAACGGGCTTTCATGTCGTCGGAGAATTTATTGCCCCCTGGCACCCTGTGCCGCATCTTATTATGATGCTTAACATGAAAAACCTGTAACTCATTGATAAATTGGCGCTCCCTGCGGAATTCGAATCCGCGTTACCGCCGTGAGAGGGCGATGTCCTAGGCCACTAGACGAAGGGAGCCAGCTGTGTATAATCCTCAAGCAGAGTGTTAAAACCACCCCAAAAAGGCTTTAACTATCAAATTTAAGATAATTTGTATAGATTTAAGCCAGTGAAAAGTGGTATTATACGCAAATATTTGGATTTAGTAAGTCATAATTAAAAAGAGGGATGATAAAATTATTAGCTTGATCAAAGATTTAGTGAGGTCAATTAAAAAAACAAAGACCTCTAGCAAAGGTAAAAAAGCGCCCCTGATTATTCCACGCGCAGAACACACGATATCTCGAAGTGCTATCAATCGTCATGCACTTAAAGTGCTTTATCGTTTGCATGAAGCAGGCTTTAACGCCTACCTGGTCGGTGGTTGTGTTCGTGATTTATTGTTAGGACAAACACCTAAAGATTTCGATATCGCAACTAATGCGCGGCCTGAAGAAATTCGCAGACTTTTTAAAAACTGCCGCTTGATTGGAAAACGTTTTAGATTGGCGCATATTTTATTTGGACAAGACATTATTGAAGTTGCAACGTTCCGCACACATCATGAAAATGCAACGGAAACACATGGAAAATCGCATCAAGGTATGATTGTGCGAGACAATGTGTATGGCACGATAGAAGATGATGTCGTTCGGCGCGATTTTAGAGTCAATGCGCTCTATTACAATATTGCAGATTATTCGATTGTCGATTATGTCGGCGGCATGCAGGATATTAAAGATAAAGTCTTGCACATGATTGGCGATCCCGAAAAAAGGTTTCATGAAGACCCTGTGCGATTACTACGAGCATTACGTTTTGTCGCCAAGCTCAACATGCGTATTACACCTGAAACAGAAGAGCCTTTGCTGAGATTGAGTCACTTGTTAGACCATGTTTCACCAGCGCGATTGTTTCAGGAAGTACTAAAAATATTTCAAGGCGGAACAACACTTGCAACCATTCATTTGCTGCAAAAGTACCACTTGATTTCAAAACTATTTATTTGCGTGAATAAAGAAAGTGCTCTTGTGAATATTGCGCTTTCTAATACGGATCAGCGAATCCGTGAAGGAAAAACAGCGTCCCCCGCATTTCTTTTTGCTGTGATTTTATGGCAATCCGTTTCAGAACACGTGATGCGTCATGAGGCCGAAGGAATGCCAACTTATCTTGCAATTGAGAAAGCACTTCAGCACATTCTTAAATTGCAGACGGAACGTTTAACGATACCGCGATTGATGCAATTATCGATACGTGAAATTTGTTTATTACAGCATCGATTCACGTATAGAAAGGGAGGGCACCCTTATCGCCTGTTAGAACATCCACGTTTTCGCGCGGGATTTGATTTACTGATCTTACGTGCGGCAGCCGGCGAGCATGTGCAGGAACTTGCAGAATGGTGGCAAGAATTTCATTCACAAACTCCCGAACAACGTGAAAAAATGATAAAAGAGATGAATCAAAAATCATCTAGCCACAATCACAGGAGAAGAAATCCTAGAAAAAGGAGAACGAAGCCAGTACAAACTGAATAAACCCGAGGAGGTATATTATGAAAACAATCAAAATGCTCGCCGCTTTTTGCAGTCTTTATATCATGACTTGCTCCTGCTTTGCCTTTGCTGCACCCACCAATAGCACACTTACTCTCCAAGTCGTCAATCATTCGACCGAGACATTGACCTTTGCAGGTGTCAGCAAAACAAATTTAGGTAATTCTTTTTTTGTTATGCAAAAAGTCATCCTGCCAGGAGGTGCTACTACCATCATAGGTACCACTACGCCCTATGTGGATCTCGTCGGCAAAATACGTTTTCGCGACACAAAAAATTACATGCATTTATTAAATATTGTCGATCCACGAATGATTGATATCAAGCAGCCTCTTTTCTCTATCCATAATGAAAATTTAATTTCTTTTGTAAAACCTTCGTCCTTCGCTAAAAATCAAAATCAGGACCCAAACTCTATTGCTTATCCTTCTGCAATAATCACGGTTGAAAATGGCATCAAGCCTGATAAAGATCATACCATCGTATCTTGATTTAGCAGCCTTATCTTGAATGTGAACCTTTGCGGGCTCGCAAACGTTCACGTTCACGCTGAGCTGTTCAAAGAAAACTTGCACTATTTGTTTAACATTTTTAGTATACCTAAAACGTCATTCGAGTAATGCATCGTGAAGCAAAACAAAGTTGATATAACAGAAATCTGCGCTCTACATCAATCTGGCGACCTGGACCAAGCAAAACAAGGTTATCTTACTATTTTGCAAAACGATCCATCTTCCATCGAGGCGCTACACTGGCTTGGTATTTTATATATTCAACAAGATAATTTTTCAGATGCTGTTGAATGCCTTGAAAAAGCCAGAAAACATGACCCAAAAAATCTAATGATTGCCTTACATCTTGCCAATGCATTCAAATTCTTGGGCGTATTCGACAAAGCGATTCGTCTATTACAAACCACCATCGCCAACAACCCTGAATATATTGCAGCTTACAATAATCTGGGAACCGTTTACTATGCAAAAGGCGCATTTGACGATGCGATTACCTATTATCAAAAAGCGATCCATAAACAACCAAACTATATAGACGCGTATTACAATTTAGGATTGGCTCTACTCAAGAAAGATTTGTTATCCGATGCGATTCACACTTATCAGGAATTATTACAAAAATCACCCGAACATTTTGCCGCACGATTTCATTTAGCATGCGCCCTGATGCAGAAAAATGCAACAGAAGCCGCGATAACTGAATTCAAGACAATTGAAGCAGCACAACCTTATCACTTCGAAACACAATCTAACCTGGCGACCTGTTATTTAAAACAAGGTAATTTTAATCAGGCAAAATCTCATTACCAAAATGCCCTGGCTTTAAAGCCCGAAGATACGCAAATATTATTTAACTTAGGCTATATACAAATGCAGCAAGGTTATCTTGATAGCGCAATCCAATATTATCAACGTGCGGTTGCCATCGATCCTGATTTATTTGCAGCTCATAATAATCTTGGCGTCGCCTTTCTTGCAAGACAACATCCTGCTTTCGCTATAGAACATTTCAAAAAAGCGCTAAGTTTACAACCGCAAAATGAATCCGTTGCCTATACTGTTCATGCGCTCTCAAAAAACAAACCCTTACTCGCAGCACCCACCAATTATATTCAATCCTTATTCGATGCCTACGCCGATCATTACGAATCGCATTTGATCAATGCACTAGACTATCAACTCCCCAAACTCTTTGAAAAAGCGCTGCATCCTTTCCTGCAAGGAAAAACCTGGGATATTTTAGATATTGGATGCGGCACCGGTCTTTGCGGAGAGCCATTTGCGCATCATGCAAAAACGATGACGGGTATTGATTTATCCAGCAATATGCTAGAAATTGCTGCGCAAAAAAATATATATCACACACTAACACAAACAGACATCATGCCTTTCTTAAAAGGCCAGGCTGCCCAATATGATTTAGTGCTTGCAGGAGATGTTCTCGTCTACATTGGAGAATTAGATACCATTTTTCAATTAATAAGCCAGTCTTTGCGCCCGGCAGGATTATTTATTTTCAACACTGAAATCACTGACGCGCCCACTTTTAAAATGAATCAATCGGGACGATTTTCACATCAAAAAATTTATCTGGACGAACTTGCCGAAAAATATCAATTCTCAATCCTTGCTTATCAAAAGATCGTAACCCGCATGCAAAATAACGAACCTGTGCACGGGCATCTCTACATTTTAAAACGCGCACTTTAAACCCAACCCTATCTATGATAAATTTCATATATACTGCACGCTCCGAGGAACGTTATGCAAAAATTGAGTTTACTTGCCAGCATCATTCTACTCTTTTGCACACTGAGCGCCTGCGTCAATAACGGTTATGATCAAACCAGATTATGTGAAAATTTAATCAGAGAAACCTGGATGCATCAAATTAACCTCAACCCTAATGATTGGGTCAGAGGTGCCGATCCTTGGTTCTACACAGGCTGCCCTTACAATGTAACCCAATATGGCAGAGGTGCACCTGCATCAAAAGCCATAACCACTTCCATGGTTCGTGTTCCGGATTTTACAGAAGTCAACGTTTCTGGCGATTTTGAAGTACAAATCGCTGGGAGAACAGAACATAACAGCGTTTTCATCGTAGGCCCCAACGCCTTAGCCCGTCAGGTCGTGGTTGAAATGAATGGCAACACTCTCTATATACACAAAACAAAAGAAAGCAAAGACTGCCTAAAGAATGTCATTGTACGCATCAATATTCATAACTTACGGGTCCTAAAGAATTTCGGCAGCAGTAATATTTATGGCCGCGATATTTTGAGTGATCATTTAATGATTAGCTCCTGTGATTGCGGAAATATGTTCCTCTCAGGCAACATGAATGTAGCGCGTATCAGTCAAACAGGGACAGGCACAGTTGCAATCTTGGGTGCAAATACGCCTTGCCTAAATGTGAAGGTCATCGGAAACGGAAACGTTAAAATGAATGGCCACGTAGGTATTCAAAATATCTATCATAAAGGCAATGGTGATATCACTATCCTCAATGCCGATAGTGACTCCCTCAACATTAATGCCTCAGGAAATGGAACAACCAACGTTGTCGGTTATGTGAACTTGAAAAAAGTCTGCGCAAGCGATTGCAGCCGTGTCTACGTCTACTGGATTAATAGTAATAGTCTCTACGTCACTGAAAGCGGGATGGCACGGGTAGGGCTTGCGGGTGCTGCCACAAATATGAATGTAGACATTACCAATAGCTCACGTTTCGAAGGCCAATATTTGATGGGTACGACCGTTTACGCCCGAACTCGCAATTCATCTCACGCCAATGTGGCGTCTAATAATAAAATATTTGCAGCAGCCTTGGATACCAGCAGTATTTATATTTTCGGTTCGCCCAAAATGGTTTCGCGTTACACATCGCAGAAAGGGGCCATTATCCCAATATGGTATGATTCCCCTCCGCCTGCACCCTTTCCACCTCGAGTCATCGATCAACCGCATCGTTCCTATAAAGGTGAATAACTGGCTGGAAAATCGGGATTTATAGTTACAAATTTGTGTTAAGGCACTTAAAATTAATTATTTTTCCCTTATTATCTTCGCCTGCATTTTTTTAACGTTAGGATTAGTCTGGAATTGTAGATGGATTGATACCAAAAGATCTTGATCGTGACTCGTTAGAAGAAGCAATCACCGCAAGATAGATTTACTACAAGAAATAACTCAGTCACTGTCGTCATTGCGAGCGAAGCGAAGCAATCCAGCTTTCAAACAATGCTTAATAACGTAGTGCAGCTTTTTGAAGCTTGATTTTCGAACTGGATTGCTTCGCTTCGCTCGCAATGACGGCAGTGGCACGAACTGTTACTACTATAAAAGTTTATGCACACAAAAGTTGGCAACTTCTGCCAAAATTTTTGCAGCGGCACGATTCGCTGCAACGACACCCCCATAAGGCGTACTTTCGGGTGCTCTTTCAATAACGGTAAATTGTTTGGCTGCAATCACTCGATTATTTGAAGCGTTTGTCATTTGTGCTCGAATAACTATTATGACATCACTGGTATTCATATAAAAACGCTGCTCAAATTGCATCAACTGTGTATTCAGCACATAATCAAAATGACCGATGGTCGTAGGCAATCCAACCGCATAAAAATAATGCGTATTTTGTAATGTTTGCATGAGTAGGAACTGCAACATTTCTGGAGGCGTATTTGCCCAGGCATGCTTAGCAAAATAAGCGACTTGATGAGGCCGCAGAGAATAAGCCATTTGTGTTGTATCATATATTGCACTTGCCTCAGGCTCCATCACCATCATCGTCATTCGATGTGCCGGTTTTTTTACTATAGGATGAGGCAGCGTATTTAATACATAGCTATTTGTTTGCTCCACTTTTACTGGGGAAAACATGGTACATGCCGATAATAGAAATGGAATGATTAAAGTTAATAGGACGTTTTTCATTAAAATACCACGCATTATTTTTCTCCCGGTCCGAGAGCATTAGGTTGGACGCCACGAATTAATACTGCTGGATTTTGTTTTATCTCATTTGAAACACTGACCAGATTCCGTGTAATCACACTCAGATCCGCCATGGCTTGATTCGCGGCAGGCAACGTTTGCGCAGTAATGACTTGCATAGCACTTTGGCTTGTTTGCATCAGTTTTGGCATTGATTGTGTTGTAGCTTGCATATTCTGTAATATTTGTTTAATTGAACGTAAATTCTGAGGATCTAAAAGCGATTGAACAGAAACGCTCACCTGATGCAAACTTTCATTTAATTTTGTCAACGCCGTATCAAATCGCACCAGCAAAGAAGGCGATGTATTAATCACTGGATACTCCTGACCTGGTAATGCAGTTAAGGGTCTTGGATCAGCTCCCTTGTCAATTAAAGCCAAATAACCAATACCAGTGAGCCCTTTCATATTCAACGTGGCACGAGTTCCCAGCGTAATAGGTGTATCGCTTTTCACACTTAACAATAAAATGACAACTTGCGGATCTTTATGGCTAATTTGAATACTTTTAATGGTTCCGACACTCACACCATTAAATTCGACCGTTCCATCAACAGCCAGACCATTCACAGATTCTCTCATGAATACCTGATAATTGGTGTACTGATCGACGGAAAAACCCGCAGACAGCCAAATAATCGTCATGACAATAGCAGCAACCAAGACGATCACAAAAGCACCCACGACTGTATAATTAATATTCGTTTCCATCTAGCTATACATCCTTTGTGTATTACGCCCGCGCGCTCCGCTAAAAAATGCCTGAATCTGTGGATGAGGATTTTTGACTAATTCAGACATTGCATCTACACATAATACTTTTTTCTCACCCAAAAAAGCCACTCGATTTGTCACATGCCACAAACTATCGACATCATGCGTGACCATGACAATCGTTAAGCCCATCGTCTTTTGCAAGTTTAAGATGAGTTCATCAAAAGCACCGGCACTTTCTGGATCCAAACCCGATGTCGGTTCATCTAAAAAAAGCAGCTCGGGATCAAGAATAATCGCCCGAGCAATGCCTGCCCTTTTTTGCATTCCTCCACTTAATTCCGAAGGATATTTAATAGCGGCATCCAAAGGTAATCCTGCTAATAAAATTTTTAGAATGGCTAATTCGTTAATCGTTTTTTTATCAAGTTTTGTATGTTCGTGCAAAGGAAAAGCGGTATTTTCTTGTACGGTTAAGGAAGTAAATAAGGCATTTTGCTGAAATAAAACGCCCCAACGTTTTTGAACTTCTAACAAAGTTAAAGGTGAAGCTTTTGTGAGGTCTTTACCAAAGATGTTTATGGATCCAGAATGCGGTCTTTCTAACATTAACATTTCACGCAGAAGAGTGGTCTTTCCCGAACCACTACCGCCCACAATAGCCAAAATCTCACCCCGGTTCACCGTCAAATTTAAATTTTTGTGCACCCAGGCACCCCCGAGTTTCACACTGACATCTTTCACTTCGATAATAGGATGATCTGTCATAACTTTAATCGACTAAAAATGACGGAGAAAATGGCATCAGCCACGATAATAAAAAAGATAGCCAAAACAACACTTCGTGTCGTTTGTGTTCCTACGCTATCAGCACCTCCTTTCACTTTCATTCCTTGAAAGCAGCCAATGCTGCCAATCAGCAAAGCAAAGATGGGTGCTTTACCTAACCCAATTAACAAGGCACGCAAAGGGATTTCAAGTTGAAATCGATGCAAAAATTCATAGGCTGTCACACCCAGCATATTTTGCGCCATTACCATGCCTCCTAAAACCCCAAATACATTCGCCCACATCGTTAACAGAGGCAGCGTGATAAAAAGACCCAGCAAACGAGGCAATAGCAATAATTGGCCTGGCGTCACCCCCATCGTATTAAGCGCGTCAATTTCCTGATTTAATTTCATCGTGCCAAGCTGGGCCGTGAAGGCGGATCCAGTTCGTCCCGCCACCATAATCGCGGTAATCAAAGGACCAAATTCACGCAAAATGGATAATCCAAGCAAATCGACGATAAAGACATTCGCACCGTAATTACGTAATTGATTTCCCATCTGATAGGAAATAACCACCCCAATCATAAAAGATAATAATGCAATAATAGGTAATGCTCGAAGACCTGTTTTATCAATCACCGAGGCGAGTTCATTCCAGCGCCAATTTTTGGGATGAAAAATATTCCGCGAAAATTCAAATGCTAATTGACCCGTAAAGGCAAGAAAATCTCTCGCTTCAGATAATAGCTGAATCGTAGCCTCTCCTAAACTTTCAAGAGCAGAGTCTCGTTTAATAACAGGCGGTTTAGCTATTTCTGAAACATGTTCTGAAACCATGGCAAGAAGTTCTTGCGATTGTTCTGAAAAGCGTTTTAAAGAAGTGGTCAGTTTTGAGGAGGATAATTTTTTTAGGTAATACGTGAGCAGCCAGGCACCTGCCGTATCCATCTTCGTGACTGCCTGCCCATCAATGGTCAATGTGCCCTGTTTAGGCCATGTAATTTTTTTTAAATCTTTTTTGATTTTTACAAGATTTGCGATATCCCACTCGCCACGGCATACGAGCTGTGACGAGTCAGGGTCTAAATAGGCAAGCGTTGTGTTTTCATGCACATTAAATGTTCCAGACTAACTGAGCACCTGCTAAATTGATGCTGGTATTCACGTGGCCACTGGTCGCAACAGCCGTAACAGGGTTTGTCAAACCAATGCTTTCTTGTCTTACAAACACATGGCCGTAGAGTAAATCCAGCATGAGCTGTTTATTAATTTGATAACGGGCACCGATTTGGAATCCTAATTTGTCACCATCCGGGAAATTCACATCACGATCCCTGTTATTCGTCGGTGTAGGTTCATATTTCATATTAGCACGCAGCATCCATTGGGTATTTAACTTATAGTGCAAACCGATACCCCAATCCAAGGTATTTCTCATGTTTTGAGGAGAAGAGGCTGCGATTAGAACAGGAACAGGAGGCACAGTCGACGTTATGGACTGATAATTATGTGCGTTGTAAGCATTAACAATGCCCCACTGATCATAAGCCACTGTACCCATCAACGCGAAATCCGGTGTCATATCATGATAGACACTTAAAGACGTGGTCGGAGGAAGCGGAATGTTGACCTTAAATTGATTTGTTTCATAGGCATTATTCGGATAACCAAATAATGAACTACCACTCAGACCAAAACTGCTATAACCTTGCAAATGCATTACGATTCTTGAACGATAATTTAAACCAATTCGTGTCGCATCGCTTAAACGAAATAATATACCCGCATGCCAACCTTCATTCCAGTGATCAGCAGAATATCGAGATAATGAATCTCCCGTCGATCCCAGTACTTGTGTACGAACAGCATTTTTGCTCTCTACCGAAAAATAATGAAAATCAGGTCCCAAGCCCACAGACCATTGATCATTAACTCTCAATGCCAAGCTGGGTGCAATATCAATGGTTTTTGTATAAATACGCATTAAGTTATATCGTAAAAATGCATTTCCATAATCTTCCATTAATCCCCAAGCAGGTACAACGCTGAGTCCCACGGCCCAACGCTCTTTAAATGGATAAACATAATGAAAGCCGGGGAGAAAGGCATTCGGATAAGAATTCGTTGTGCTTGTCACACTGCTGCCGCCAGCAATTAGAGGCGAGGGCGCAGTCACTGTTCCTGAAAATTTCGTATGTTGATAAATTTCAATACCGGAGAGAGCCAACTGTTGAGGCAAATAGACTAAACCGGCAGAGTTATACCAGTTCGTGCCTGCATCTTCGACCACCGCAGCATCGCCTGAATCCGCAAGGGTTGAAGCACTTTGAAATTCCATTTTATAACCCGCGGCTTTCGCTTGAAGCGACCAGGCCGTCATCAATCCCAACACACAAAAACTGAGTAGTTTTTTATTGGACTTTTTCATTTTTACTTTCTCTCCTTAAAAGTAACAAACGATTCTGAAATAGGAGCAGATGCGAGTTCTCTAGATCTTAACAATAACTGAGTGAACCCAGCAACGTCAACAGGCTTGCTAAAATAATACCCTTGAATGTAGTTACAGCCTTTTTTCCGGAGAAATTCTAATTGATCGACAGTCTCCACACCTTCTGCCAGCACATTAATACCTAACTCTTTTGCCATCGCAATAATCGCTGAAACAATCGTGACACTATTGGTATTGGCAGGAATATCTCGAACAAAGGATTGATCAATCTTCAATTTATCAATCGAAAAACGCTTTAAATAGCTCAAACCAGAATAACCTGTCCCAAAATCATCCACTGACAAGCTTAATCCTCTTGCTTTAATTTCTTTTAATAGAGAGGTGATCGCTTCATCTAAAATCGCGGTTTCCGTGATTTCAAGTTCAAGAAACCGTGGACTAAAATCCGTCATTGTTAAAATACGATCGATGGTGCCAATAAAATTCTTTTGACGTAATTGTTTCTCTGCAAGGTTTACAGCAACCTTCAGTGTTGTAAAACCCATCTGATGCCAGATACGTGCTTGGGCACAAGCTTCTCTCAATACCCACTCGCCAATGGGCACGATCAACCCCGTTTCTTCTGCAAGCGGAATAAAATTGACGGGTGAGATATAGCCTTGTTGAGGGTGTTTCCAACGTAATAAAGCTTCCATCCCTGCAATTTGATTGATTTTTAAATCGATTAAAGGCTGGTAATAGACTTCAAATTCGTTATTTTTAAGAGCGGCATGTAAATCTGTTTCTAGTTGTAATTGTTTTGGCACCTGAGCATTGATTTCAGCACTATAAAATTCTAGACAATTACCGCCAAATTGTTTTGCTTTTAACATAGCTGCATCAGCATTCGCTAATAATGCCTGAATATTTTCACCATCCTTAGGATAAAGGCTTACACCGATACTTGCCGTTAGCTTAACGCCTTTTTTCTCTAGGTAAAAAGGTTCATCCAGTACTGAAAAAAGAGCTCTGATCTTATTTTCTGCTTCATCTGCATGAAGCGGCGTGATGAGAATATTAAACGTATCTTTACGAGAAATGGTAATGACATAATGCGTATTTACATCTGTTTCAATGGCTTGAGTTACGAAATTTTGCAATCTTTCGGCGACATGCTGAATGATGAAATTACCTGCGGAAAGCCCTAAACTGTCATTAATGACTTCCATACGATTTAATGAAAAACAGGTAATTGCTAAAATGTCCTCTGTTTTTTTCACGGCATAAATAGCTGATTCAATATATTGCGGCAATAATCTTTGATTGGGTAAATCTGTTAATAAATCGTGATTTGCCTGATAACTCACTAAGGCATTTTCAAGTTTTAATTTAAGTGAATCAATAAACCATTGTGTACTACGCTTGTTAATGCTGCATAAAAAACCTAAATACATGACAGCAAGTCCTGCCAGCATATTATAAAAAAATGACCATTTTAAAAGACTCCAGACGATGAAGGGCACTATAATTAATGAAAGTGTAATCACGCATAATCTAAATTGGCCAATGGTACCCGTCGCATAACCCGGTGTAAGAAGAAAAAAAGCAATAAAAGCGATATATTGTCTCAACACATTATCGGTAGGAATGAGAAAAATACAGACTCCCCAGAGGGATGCGCAAATTGACATATTGATGGAATAAGCCAATAACCAAGCATCCAGACTGATTTTATTTTTATATCGAGAATAGGCAAAAAACAATGCCGTTAATGAAAACAGTCCTAGATTATAAACAACATACCAAGCGACCAAAGGATAAAAAGGCGTATGTTTATAAAAATCAACAAAGAAGGCAATACCTAGCGGAATACCGACAATGGTTCCCGGCAAACAGCCTTGATAAAGATGCTCAATCAGCTCGGCTTTGACTTGCCGGCTGACTTGAGCTTTTTCTTCTGCTGAGATTTGTCGGTCGTTGACAACGATCTCCATATAGATGGCACATCCTTATGAAACTTTTGCTGTCCCCGTGTAACAGGTTGGAAGCATATCCATTTCCACGCCTGGCTTAATGCCAATAATATAAGCAGAAGCCTTACCATTCAAGCCCTGAAAAGGCTTTTTATCCTCAAAAGTAAAAGTATTGTAGTCAATAGTATTACACAGCTCATACACTTTATAATGATGCAGGATTTTTTCACTAAGCTCATTTGTAAATTCCGTATAAGCAAATTCATAACCTTTACGCATACAAATGGTGGCACAAGCCATTCCAATGGCAGTCGACATACCCTTACCGCGATATTCAGGATTCACAATCGCAATCCAGATATGTGCAATCTTTCCAGGGATAAATTTTTTATCAGACAAAAATGGCGCGGAAAGCTGTGCTAGTAATGAATAAATAGGTTTAAGTTTTGGATACTTTGAAAGGGTCGGTTCAAAGGGTTTTGCAAGATCTTCTGCAATCACACAGGCAATCACATGATTACGTGAATTAATCGCCACAACACTCATGCCTTCTTTGACTGCCTTATGAACGACATCTCTTGCAAAATCTTCATAATCTTCGTATTTAATGTTTAAATGCTTCGTAATAGGTTCACTATCGCAAAATGATTTAGTAAAAAGATCAATAGCTGATTTTTGATGATCGACTGTTAACGTGCATATCGTATAATCTGGCTTCGTTACTGTCATAACTTTCTCCCTGTCAAGTTGTAAATCATTAATAAACTGATCGATTAAAGGTTTTGTTACATTGGACAATACACAGATTGTTGCAGTTTCTCCTCGTAGCATTAATTGATATTTTTTCGCTAACTCCAACGATGGCCTGGAAAAAATAACATTAAAATTATAGGGATATTTAACGTTTTCAGAACCTAGCACATTGGCTAACTGTTCATACAAATACTTAGCGTTCTTAAAGTTTTCAGCAACCATGCTGGTTAATTTATCATTATTTCTATTCAGCTCCAAAATACAAAGCGCATTATAAAACATCAATACATTTAGGCCTGAGCGTGAGCCCGTCACTGTCGAGTCTATAATATTTCCTACATATTCCACACTTCTTTCTGCCTGCTCAAATGCTTTTTTAAAAAACTCTTTTCTCGCAAGAATAATTCCGCAAGGCTGTGATAATCCCAGATATTTATGCGCCGAAAAAGCTAAGGTATTAACCCCTAATTCTTCAAAATAATTTTTAACATTCCCAAAGGGTTTTAATATCGGTAAAACAAATCCGGTTAAAGCTCCATCCATATGAATAGTAAAATTTGGCTTAGGCTCAATGGTATCCAATATTTTTTTTACCCCTGGAATATCATCAATAGATCCTGTAATGGTCGTACCGATATTACAAACAACAATGACAGGACTATAAGGAAAGGCCGCCAAATTCAAAATAAGCTCTTTTTTAAAACTATCGAGATTGACAGATCCATCCGGATTTGCCTGCACTGTTCGTATATTTAGATGTAATATTTCTGCTATTTTTGGCACTGAATAATGCGTATGATCTTTCGTAAAAAAAACAGTCGGTGTCAATAACTGCTGAACAATACTTTTATTAGACGTGATGGAATTTCGAATTTCAAGAATTTTTCTTAACTGTAGTGTACTATTATAATAATCATTGGTAGGAATTTTAGAAAGTTGGACAAGCAAATCTTGTTCTTCTTTCATCTGTAATTTAACAATATCATCTGTTTTCAACAAAATAGACATCGCTTTATTAATCAAATAACGTTTAGACCACCAGATCCCAGCAAAATTTCCTTCTGTTCCTCCTGTTGTGACATAACCTCTTGCGTCATCTTTCTCGAGCCCATAGAACTTTTCCAAAATTCTAATGAGCATCCTTTCATGTTTTTTTACTTCCATGAGAGATGTTTCAGAATCCTTAAAAGGATCGCCTACATTATTTAATAAGATATTGGCAAGAGAGCCTTTATTAATGCCAAATACTTTATTGCTGATGACCCCTAAATGAGTCAGCAATGAAACAGGATATCCCATTTTATGACGAGCTAGACGCTTTATGCGGTGAAGAAGTGTTTTAAAGGAATGAATGCGTTTATTAATACGTCGAGAAGGGTCATCCGGCATCTTTTGTTTAATCATAGAGACCCGCCCATTTTAAGCAAAATATATTTTACTACATCAATATAGAGTATCATGTTTCTATGCGCATGGCGTTGCCTTCAACAGGAGGTTTAAATGAAATTCAGAAGCAAGGGATTCTTTATTATCGGTTTTTTATGGATTTGCTTTCTTGCATTAAATTCTTTTTTAACAATACGCCAGCCTTTGCTAAATTTTCTTGCATTAGGATGTGTATTTGCTGTTAGCATGTGGTGGCTGGCACAACTGTTCATTATCAAACGTATTGAACAATTAAATAAGCAACTCGACCATATCAGCTCAAAAAATAATGAACCTCATCTTCTTAAAGTAAAAGGTCATGATGATGCTGCCTTGCTTGCAGAAAAAATTAATAAGCTCATATTATCGAATAACTTCTTAAAAAAGACTGAAAAAGAGGAGGATGAGGCTACCCGTTCAAATGCAAAACAATCACTTTCCTGGCTCACTCACCAAGATAAGCTCACTTCACTTCCCAATCATCTTTATTTCAATGAAACGCTTAACAAAGCAATCAGTCATGCTAAACGTCACGATAAACTGCTTGCTATTTTATTAGTGAATGTCAATCCCATTACTTCAGCGAAATCAACATTAAAAGCGGATGAATACGTCGTTAAAGAAGTCGCGAAAAGACTGACGACAACCTTACGCAGCGAGGACATATTAGTAAAACTGGAAGGTAATACTTTCAGCATTCTTTTAACCGATATAGGAAAAGCTAAATTCGCAAGTTCAGTTGCAAATAAAATATTACAAGCGACGGCTGAACCGATCAAAACAGAAATGGATGAGATTCATTTTACAACGCATATTGGAATTTGTGTTTACCCCACCGAGGGGACGTCTCTTGAAGAATTATTAAAAAATGCAGATATTGCATTAAATAAAGCAAAAAATACGGGCATGGATGCATTTCGATTCTATACGCAATCCATGGATGCAGAAGCTTCAGAATATATTCATATGGAAAAATCCCTACGTAAAGCGATCACGAATAATGAACTGACTCTTTTTTATCAGCCAAAAGTACACTTAAAAACAGGCAGTATCACAAGGATTGAAGCATTAATTCGCTGGATACATCCCGAAATTGGTGTCATCAATCCTGAAAAATTTCTCCCCGTTGCAGAAGAAACAGGTTTGATTCAGCCAATAGGTGAATGGGCATTGCGCGAAGCTTGTAAAACTAATAAACAATGGCAAGATGCAGGTTATGAACATATGCCGATTGCGGTTAATCTATCGCCTAAACAATTTTATCATCCTGAAATTGCTGAAGGGATTGCGTCCGCACTAAAAGAGAGCGGATTAAACCCTAATTATCTTGAATTGGAAATTACGGAAACGGCCATGATGGATGATGCCCAAAAAGCCATGAAAATATTAGAGGGGATCAAAGAGACCGGCGTACAAATATCCATTGATCATTTTGGAGCAGGATATTTCTCAATTAGCCAGCTCAAACAATTCCCACTAACGTTATTAAAAATTGATCAAAGCTTTATTAAGGGTGTTCCTAATAATCCAAATGATTCTGCAATTACGACTGCCATTATCGCATTAGCCCACAATCTTGGGTTAGAAGTCGTTGCAGAGGGGGTGGAAACAGCCGAGCAAGTACAATATTTGTCTTCACAAAATTGCGACATGGTACAGGGTTATTTCTTAAGCCAGCCTTTACCCGCCGATCAAATTGTATTGCAGTTTAAAAAGTTGATGGAAGGAGTTTTGCATTAAGACAGCACAATGGTAAAATGGCCGTCTATTTTTATAAAATAAATTTTGAGATATCACCATGCCATGGCTCATTAATTGTGCTCAACTTGATAAATTCCGCAAAAGTCAAAAAAATCTGATTATCCTCGATGCTAGTTTTCATCATGGAGAACGCAACGCCAAACAAGAGTTTCTAGAAAAACATATTCTGGATGCTCATTTCTTTGATATCGATCTGTTTAGCGACCCAAGTCCAGATGCTGCTCACCCACACATGCTTATCTCGGATGAGAAGCGCATCAGCGAACTTGTCGGCAGCTTAGGCATTCGCAATGATTATAAAATTATTTTTTATGATAACAGCGAGCTTCATACAGCGGCTCGTGCTTTATGGCAATTTAAAATGTTTGGTCATAGTCCCAACTTGCTCTACATCCTGGATGGCGGATTTAAAGCCTGGGAAAGATTTGGTGGAAAAACAGAATCAGGACAACCTACGATAACTCCTAAAACGTACACGGCTCATTTTGAGCCTGCATTCTTACGCACATTGACACAAATGAAAAATAATTTTAATACGCCTGCCGAACAAATTGTTGATGTGCGCCATGCAGTGCGCTACAGCGGAGGACCCGAACCTCGTCCAGGTATTCGTCCTGGACACATTCCTGGAAGTTATAGTTTTCCTACAGCGTCAATGTTTGATAAAGAAGGCAACTTTCTTTCGCTTGAAAAAATTCGAAAAAAACTTATTGAAATCGGTGTTGATTTGAATACACCTATTATTAGTTCTTGCGGCTCAGGCATGACTGCGCCTATTTTGGATTTTTTGCTAGATTTAATGAACTATCCACAACATGCGGTTTATAATGGTTCATGGACACAATGGGGTAATGAAAAATTATTCGAAGGCGAAAAATCTTTGACGGAACGTCCCTCGGAGACTTGCGTGGATTAGCTCTAAACAGGATGTCTATGTTTAAATTTATTCATCTCATTTGTGGCACGACTTTTTTAGGATTGATGATTGCTTCGTTTTACTATATTACACTGAGCATTCGAAAAAACGATCGGGTCTTAATAGAGTACTCTATTAAAGCAAGTTATTTCAGTGATGGAATTATTCTTTTAATTGTACCGCTTCAGCTCGCCACTGCCACTTATCTTGTTTCTGTCGGGCATTTCACATTAAAAATACCCTGGATTTTTATCGCCTATCATGCATTTGGTGCAATTATTTTATTCTGGATCGCTATTTTGGCAATAAAAATTTTCTATCTTTCTAAACCCCGAATCCCTCCGACTGCTTTAAGATTTTTTTATTTTTTTAATAGTTTAGTGATTTTAATTTATATCGTCATTATTCATGATGCCATCATGCAAAGCACATGGTTTGAGTTTTTATTCAGGAATTAAGTATGCGAATTTTAATTACGGGTGCGAATGGATTTATAGCAAGAGAAATTATTGCTAAATTATCGATGTCTGGCCACGATATTATTGCTTGCGTTCACAGTCGACTGCTTGAAAATATACCGCATTCTGCGAGTTTTAAAGTTGATTTTACAAAAGCAACCACCGCAGACTATTGGCTTAAGCATCTTAATAATATCGATGCGGTTATTAATTGCGTGGGTGTCTTTCAGACCATTAAAGAAAAAACAATGTGGAATGTGCATTATGAAGCACCTAAGGCGCTTTTTGATGCTTGCTCCCGATTAAAGATAAAGAAAATTATTCATATCTCCGCATTGGGAATTGATAAAGTGAATGTGCCGTATGCAACCAGCAAATTAGCGATCGACGAATACATTCAATCGCTGGATATTGCATCAACAATTATCCGACCTGGGCTTGTATATGGCAAAGGATCTTATGGAGGCACTTCATTATTTCGCGGATTATGTGGATTACCTTTTATTATTCCTCTTCCAGGCCGTGCTGAAAGGTTACAGCAGCCTATTCATTTAAATGACTTAACAAAAATCGTTGAGACCGCATTAACATTGCCCGGAAAGCAGCTGCTTTGTGCCGTTGGCACTGAAAAACTCACCATAAAAAATGTTTTAATAAAATTGCGTAACTGGCTGGGCTTTAAAAAAGCCTATACCCTTTCAATACCTGATAGTCTTATTCGGCTCGTGTCAAAATTAGGAAATTTTATTCCAAACTCCCCTATGAGTGAAACGGGCATAAAAATGATGTCAGCTGACAATGTCGCGACGAGCGCTGAGGAAAATCTATTACATGATACTGTTCATTTTAAGCCTAGAAGCTTCACAGAAGGATTAAATGGTATGGTAAGCAGCGTGCAGGATCGATGGCATGCGCGGCTTTATTTTTTAAGACCTCTCTTAAGATTATCCATCGCATTTATCTGGATATTTTCGGGTATTGTAAGCTTGCTGCCAGGAACATTACCTATCAGCGCAGATCTTTTGACAAAATCACACATACCGGATTCGCTGCAGTCGTGGGTTTTATATCTATTAAGCGGCATGGATATTTTATTAGGTCTTGCGACCTTATTTAATTTTAAATTACTCATTACAGGCTTTCTGCAATGCGTTGTTGTTTTGATTTACACCCTTTTGATTTCAATGTTACTGCCTGAATATTGGTTGCATCCATTTGCACCTATTGCTAAAAATATTCCTATATTTGCCGCTATTCTCGTGATGATGGCTCTAGAGAGTGAGCGATAATGTTATATGCCTGGATTAAAATAATTCATGTTCTCAGTGCTTCAGTTTTGTTTGGCACTGGAATTGGCACGGCTTTTTATATGTTTTATGTCAATTTTAAAAATGACGTGACGTTAATTGCGAAAGCAACTGCAGAAGTTGTCACCGCTGATTGGTTCTTTACCTCTACCTCAGGGATTACTCAGGCAATCACCGGATTTATTCTGGTTTATTTGAAAGGTTATTCGTTCTTAAGTTTTTGGGTAATGGGATCTATTTTAGGTTATGTCATTGCCTTTGTTTGTTGGGTACCTGTTGTTTGGCTTCAGATACGTTGCCGCGATTTAGCTTATTTTGCTTCAATCAATAAAAGCTCACTCTCAAAGCAATATAAAAAATATTATAGAATTTGGTGGGTCTTAGGGATACCCGCCTTTATTGCGTTAGTGGGTGTTTTTTATCTTATGACAAATAAACCCGAGCATATTGCAACATGGCTACTCTGAACGTAAGGCTTCAATCGGATCCAGCTGTGATGCTTTATAAGCAGGATAGTAACCAAAGAAAATACCCACCGCAACAGACACACTAAAACCAATGAGAGGCGGCATTAAAAATAAAGTAAACTCCCAATGCCAAAACATCGCCATAATATAGGCGATAAGAATACCAATCGTCACACCCCCGGTACCGCCGATTAATGAAAGCATGACTGCCTCCACTAAAAACAAAGCCCAGATATCAGAGCGTCTGGCGCCCACCGCTAAACGAATCCCAATTTCACGTCGACGCTCAACAACGGATACTAACATAATATTCATCACGCCAATGCCGCCCACCAGTAATGAAATACTGCCAATTAAACCTAAAAATATTGTAAATATCTGGCTTTGTGTCGACATACGTGCAATTAATTCTTTTGCACTTCGAAAAAAAAGGCGCTTATTTGCAACTTGTCTTGTAATATAACTCTTAATATTATCCTGAACTTGTTCAATATTCGCATCCGGTTTAAGACGTAAAATAATATTATTAATCGCAGCATATTTACTAAGTGACATTGAAGTTAAAATAGGGATCATAACGGTCGAGTCAATATCTGCATACACAAAACTATTTTCAGGCCAGGGCTTCGCTACTCCTACAATCGTAAAAATATTTTTACCAATTTGAATTTGCTGTCCTATGGCATCAAGAAAGGTAAGTTTTTTAATTTGTGCATTGACTTTATCTCCTATTACACAAAAAAACTCATAGCCATCCAGTAATGAGATGAAACGACCACTGGTCAATTCTAAATGTACAATTCTTGCAAAATTCTCAGTTACCCCTAATACACTGCCATTTAATTCATGGCCATTAAATTGTGCGGGATTATAAATCTGGGCATAAGGTGCAACATCCACGATTGAGCTATTTGTTTTTGGTAAATTGAGCACACTTCCTAACGCTAAATTATTAAGAGTACCGCCTGAGCCTCCTTGTTCTGAAGAATCATTCACGGAGACGGCTAATAAATCGGTGCCTAGTGTTTTAAATTGCTTCAATGCTTCGTTGGTCACGAGCTCTCCACCTAAAACCATCGCAACCACCGATGCTGTTCCGACCAAAATACCAAGCAACGCTAATATCGATCGTAACTTAGAAGAAAGTAAATTAGAGAAGCCTTCATGGACATGATTCTTTAATCGCATAGGATGAGCCCATCTTTTAGAGCTACGACACGCTGACAAAGACGGCTGACTTCCTTGTCATGGGTAACTACGACCAAGGTGCGTCCTTCTTCTTGATTAAGCCGTAGAAACAAATCCATCACTTCAATCCCTGTTTTTGAATCCAGTGAGCCTGTCGGTTCATCCGCAAAAATAACATCTGGATCACCGACTAAAGCACGTGCAATCGCAACGCGTTGCTGTTGGCCTCCTGATAATTGATTAGGTCGATGATCAATGAATTTTTCCATACCTACTTTTTTTAAAATAGAAAGCGCCTTTTTACGCGCCAAAGCTTCGCTTTCTTCTCGATAAAAAAGAGGCAGCATGACATTTTGCAAAGCATTTAACCGCGGTAATAAAAAAAAGGACTGAAAAACAAACCCTATTTTATGATTGCGTGTTTTAGCAAGCTCTAAATCTGTTAATCGAGAAACATTTTCACCCGAAAAAAAATAGTTTCCTGTACTGCAATGATCTAGAAATCCCATGATATTCATCATGGTTGATTTCCCAGAACCTGAGCTGCCCACAATTGCAACCATTTCACCACGCATTAGTTGAAAACTAATGCCTTTTAAGGCATGAAATTCACTCTCGCCGGATCGATAAACTTTCGTAATATTTTGCAGCTCAATGAGTGACGACAATTTTGTCTCCTGCTTTAAGTGGAGACAGAATGACAACAGCATCTTCTGTTGTCGCACCCGCTTTAACGGGAACTTCTATGATTTTATGAGTATGTCGATCCTGCATTTTTACAAAAGACATATTATTTTTTACATACACTGCAGAAAACGGTACAGTTACCACAGGAGGACCTTCAATATTGATCTGGACTTTTGCACTCATGCCCACATGAATAATGGATTGTTCTTCAGACGTTAACTTAGGCACGACAATTTCGACAGCAAAAACGGGCACACCCCCTGATGAGGTTTGCGCTTGTCTATCGATGCCAGAAATTTGACCGTCTAACGTGAATTGAGAAAAAGCGGTGCCGCTGACTTTAACTTTCTGCCCCACTTTCAGTTCATTAATATTAAACTCATTAACACTAATATGAACCACTAATCCGCTGAGATCCCCAATCATGGCGAGCATATCACCCTGCTTAACTTGAGAACCTTTACTTGTTTTTACTGCCGTATCATTCTCTTCTCTTGTTGCAAGTAAGACCACACCCGATGCGGGTGAAACAATATGAATTTTTTCTGAATTTTCTTGCTGATGGAGTAGGGCGCTAATTTTATCAATATCAGAGATTTTCAATTCTTCAAAATTAAAATTCTTCATGTCTAGCTGTTTCATCATTGTCATCAATGCATCTTTAGACTGCACCAATCCTAGCTGTGAAGTAAAAAAATTAGTTTTTCTACCTTTATAATCATCGTCAGAGATCAATTTATTGTTGTGAAGAAACTCGGCTTCTTTAAATAAACTTTCATTATTTGTAAAATCTGTTTTTGCTTTTACGTACTGCATCAATGCATTTTTAAAATCGGCCTGAAATTTCCCTGAGGAAATGACAAATAAAGGCTGCTGTGCTTTGACAACATCCCCATAATGAAATGCCATATCTTCAACAACCCCATCTGCGGGTGTGGTTACAACAACCGCTTTGAGCGGCTGCACGCTTCCTGCATAAAGTAAATTGGTGACTAGCGGTTTCATTGATACCGTGACAATTTCACTTTCGCAAGAAACATCAGCTTTATCTTTACTTCCGCAACTGCAGAGCAGGCCTGCTGCCACTGTTAAAATAACGATTAATAAACGATTCATTGTGATCTCACCTGTATATTCCACGTTTGCAAAGTTCGACCGATCAACTGATCCAGTGTCACAAGCGCCCTTAAGTAAGCAATTTGCTGCGACACAAATTGTTGTTGCGTTGCCATATAACTTTGCCGTATGGACTGTAATTCAATGCTATCAATCAACCCATAATTATATTTTTGTTCGCTGATGTTATAGACTTGCTGTTGTAATTCTTCTGCATGTTCTGATAATTTTAATGAACGCTCCGCGCTGTAAACATTGTTCCAGCTGTCAATTGCGGTCGTCTCATGTCTCCATTTTTCCTGCTTCAAACTAATAGCCGCTTCATGGAGCGCAATTTTTGCATCCTCTAATGCAATTTTTGCTGATTGATCATCAATAGGAATGCTTAAATTTAATTGAACACTGTCATTGCGGTTGACACCATTCACTAAACTATTTAATCCTGAATTGGGACCCTCTGAACTATTACCCCCTGTCGCAACGGATGCTGTCAGATCTAACTTCCAAAGCGTATTGTTTTCAGCGACTGCAACACTTCTTTTAAGAGAACCTTCATAAGTTATTTGCGATGCCTGATACGAAACATCATTATTAACTACCAGTTTTTTAGTATCTATTAAAGACGGTATAGAATATTTTTTAATGAGATTAGGTACAGAAATATCCGTAAACACCACATTAGCACTCGGATCTAAGCCAATCGTTTGTAATAATTTTGCATGAGACTGAGCGAGGGAGTTTTGATCGCTTTCAATTTTTGCTTGTGTATTTGCAACCGCCGCTTCAACGGTCACTAACTCAACGCCCGGTTTTCGGCCTGCCTTAATAAATAGCTTGGTTTGTTCTACTGATTTTTGAGAACGTTTTAGATCACTCTGATCAATTTCCAGTGTTTTTTCCGCAGAGATCACGCCCAGATAATCATTGATGACATTGCTGACTGTAGAGCGCAGTGTATCTTCCATTTGTAAATGACTAATCCTCACACTTTCCAGAGCACTTTGTAAAGCAGCTTCAACAATAGGACGTCCAAATCCTCTAATCAAGGGTTGTATGACCGTCAAAGAAACACCTGGCCGATAGTCCTTGCCAATATCATTGCTCGCAGCAAGACTGATATTTGTTCCAAAGGGTGTATTTAAAGAAGCTTTGGGTGTGATTCCTGTTGAATTTTGTGTGATGATGCCTGATTTCATGGATGAGTAAGTTTGTGAAGTCACTTTTGTAGCATCAATGACATAGTGAGGTTTAAAATTCCATTGCGCCAACTCTAGCGCATATTTTTTTTGAATATCTGCTAATTGTGCTTGCTGCACACTGGGACTTTCTCTTAAAGCTAATAAAATAGCATCATTTAACGAAAGGGTACGAGGAACATCCGTTTGCGCCTTGCAAAGGGCAAACCCGAAGAATAGTAAGCAGAAAAATAACCATTGACGCATATATTCTTTCAAAACTCTTTTAATTATTTAATTTTTTTTATCTCCTTTTAAGTTATTTTCATCCCTAAACCAACCCTTTAAACAGCAAAAATCATTAAGCCTCTAAAAACTCTCTGCTAAGCTTGGTTTTTCTTGTATGTCTATTTATCGCAAGCATTATCAAATGTGTCAATAATTCAGAGTAACTCATTCCTGATGCTGCCATTAATTTTGGATACATACTAATTTTTGTGAATCCAGGAATAGAATTAATTTCATTAAAATAAATGTCATTCGTTCCACGCTCTAAAAAAAGATCGACTCTGGCCATGCCTTCACATTCCAGCGCTAAAAAAATATTTTTAGCAAATCGACATACTTTTTCACGGAGCTCTTCGGAAATGGGCGCCGGAATAATGAGTTCCGCGCCATTTTCATCAAGATATTTTGAAGCATAAGAATAGAACTCATGCGCAGTCGTCGGCCGCACTTCACCTGGCACACTCACGATAGGATCTTTATCCCCTTCAAGTGATTCTAATATAGCCACTTCGATTTCAAATGCATCGATGCCTTGCTCAACAACAACTTTTGTATCATAACGAAAAGCCGTATTAATGGCATCAGCTAAACCCGCTTGCGTCTTAACTTTTTCAACGCCCACACTGGAACCGGTATTCGCGGGCTTCACGAAAACAGGATATCGTAATTTGTCTGCTACTTTATCGCAAAACTGCTGCGGATTTTTTTCCCATTGCCCGCTTTTAATCACAAGAAAGGGGGCCGTCATCATGCCGGCATTTTGAACGAGCCTTTTGGAAACATCTTTATCCATGCCAATAGCTGACGATAAGACACCGCAGCCCACATAAGGAACTTCCGCAAGCTCAAGCAACCCTTGTACCGTACCATCTTCGCAAAGCGGTCCATGAATCACGGGGAAAACCACATCAAAAATGCGGCCTGCATGTTTGATAATCTGGCTGGAAGGAATTTGCTGCAGTGCTTTACCAAGTAAATCTGGATTAAATAACATACGCTCTGATTCTTGCTGTAACCGTAATAGAGCGGGTGAATTTAATTCTTTTTTTAAAATATCATCACCTAAAAACCATCCTCCCGTTTTATCAATGCCAATCGGTACCACATCAAATCGGGTACGATCTAAATGCTGGATGACATTCGTGGCAGACATCAATGAAACTTCATGCTCGCCCGAGCGGCCGCCATACAAAACTGCAACACGAATTTTATCTGCTGTACTCATGCATCCCTCATGTAAAGTTAGGAGGTTTTAACAGGGAGAACTTTACGTACTCCCTATTTTTCAACGATTATTACTTAGCAGCTGCTTCACCTTTGTAGTCATGGTGATGACGATGATGCTTAGCTGGAGCCGCAGAAACTTGAGAACCGTTATCGCTGGTTGCAGCTGTGGTTTGTTCTGTACCTTTATTTGCACAGCTTGCCAATACAAAAGCAGAAGCAATAATGCTCAATACTAATGCTGTTTTTTTCATTTTTTTGATCTCCAAATATGACTTACTAAAATATTTGCAATACGCCAAAGACGAATCGCACTGAAGGCTGAAACTATACCTCTTTCTCACAACAACTGCTAGGTTTATGGCTGAAGTTCTTACAACCTTCTCAATAAGTTAGCTTTTTAATAACCATTTTCTGCCTAAAATATAGGCATATTTATTGACATCCGGTAGCTATTTGAGTAATAATAGCAACCCTCTGATTTTATTTTAAACATTTCACTCATATCCTTTCATTAAATAAAATGAACATGCAGGGCCTTATGAAATTAAGATGTATTTTAGCGATATTGATTATTTTTTGCATCTCAGGCTGGGGGCCTTTTGATTTATTTGGTCCATCAGAACCCACTGCACCCCCAGGCACCCAAGCATGGCTTGACGATGAAATATACAAAATCAACTCGCAAGCCGACAACCTGAATAGTCATGTTTTAAAATTAAGCCTTAATGCCTACTTACGAGCCCATGCACAAGGCATGGACCGCAAACAACTCCTCATGGTAGTCGACTACTCAAAACCCTCCAGTGAACGGAGATTGTGGGTGATTGACCTTAAACACGCAAAAGTGCTATTCAATACATGGGTAACACATGGCAGAAATAGCGGGGCCATGAATGCTACATCATTCTCTAATGAGCCGGGCAGCCTCAAATCCAGCTTGGGCGTTTTTCTTACAACAGGCGCGCCTTATGTAGGCGGGAATGGTTACTCCATCCGATTATTAGGATTGGAAAGAGGTATTAATGACAACGCTTATCAACGTGATATTGTCGTCCATGGTGCCTGGTATGCAAATCATAATGTGGTCAGCCGATACGGCTTTTTAGGACGCAGCTGGGGTTGCCTTGCCGTAGATGAAGCAACCGTACATCCCTTAATTAATACGATCAGAGACAACACATTAGTGGTTGTTTACTATCCCGATCGAAATTGGATAAATCATTCACGCTTTTTAGCTGGTTAGGAAATAATAATCATGACAATGAAACACGCAATTTTATTTATCTTTTTTACAATATTTACAATACTGGGAACATCAAGCACACAAGCGACAACTTTTACGATTCCATCCTCAGGCAATACGTTAATCGGTTATATACAAACCACGGACGCTGCGCCCACTGATACACCGGCCACTTTATCACAACGATATAATTTAGGACTCAATGCGATTGTCAATGCAAATCCTGGCTCAACAGAATTATCGATTGCGAATAGTTATGTAAAAATTCCGACTGAATTTCTTTTACCTGCCATATCGCACAAAGGTATTGTCATTAATCTGGCAGAAATGAGGATGTATTACTATCCCGAAGGCAGTAACACGGTAATGACTTTTCCGATTGGTATCGGGAAAATCGGCAAAACGATTCCTATTCAAAATACCGCAATCACCCGAAAAGTCGTAAACCCCACCTGGACACCGCCTGCAGATATTCGTCAATTTAATCGCGAGCAAGGCATTGAATTACCTCGCACCATGCCTGCAGGACCTGATAATCCGCTGGGGCCTTATGCCATTTATTTACGGATTCCAACCTATTTGATTCACAGCACTATTTTCCCAGAAAGTATTGGAAGACGTGCAAGTTTCGGTTGTATTCGTATGAATGAATCAGACATTAAAGAATTTTTTCCTTTAGTACAACCTGGCACGCCCGTCTCCATTATTAACATGCCGGATAAAGTGGGTTGGGATAACAATAAGCTGTATTTAGAAGCCCATCCTTCACTGGAAGAACATGATCAAGGATTTCAAGCTAATCTGAATGGCGTGGTCACTACGGTAGAAAATTCTTTTGCTGCCCATAGTACAACATTTGTGGATTGGCAAATAGTAGCAGATATTTTGGAACAGCCGGATGGAATTCCGCATGAAATCGGAATTAAAATTACCTCCTGATGCTTTTAAAAAAATTCATCAAACTTGCAGAAAACTGGTGCCGATAGTTAAAGCAGGAATTTTTAAATGTTTCGCAATCGTCTGTCCAATATCAGCAAATGTTTCGCGTTTGCCTATGGATCCTGCTTTGATCTGGGGACCAAAAGCCAAAACAGGAATATGCTCACGTGTATGATCAGAGCCAGGCCATGTGGGGTCACATCCATGGTCCGCTGTAATAATTGCCAAATCACCGGATTTCATGACACTAATTAATTCAGGAAGACGGGCATCCAAATCTTCTAATGCTTTTGCATAACCGACGACATCACGCCGATGACCATAAAGCATATCAAAATCAACCAAATTCAAAAACACCAAGCTCCCATCCGGCGCTGTTTTAACTTCCTGCAAAAACGCGTCGAACAAGGCCATATTCCCATTCGCTTTTACTTTTTTTGTAATCCCGCGATGCGCATAGATATCGTCAACTTTTCCTATCGCAATGACTTCACGTCCTGCTGCAGTTAATTTATCAAGAAGGGTTTGCTCTGGTGCAGGCACGGCATAATCGCTGCGATTTCCTGTTCGGTAATAATGTCCAGGGGTTCCCAGAAAAGGACGAGCAATGACGCGCCCAACGTTATATTCATTGACGAGCTCACGTGCCATCAAGCAAAGATCATAGAGACGCTGCAATCCAAAACTTTCTTCATGCGCTGCAATCTGAAAAACACTGTCTGCTGAAGTATAAACAATCGGTTTCCCTGTTTTTTGATGTTCTTCACCTAGTTCTACAATGATATCCGTCCCTGAGGCATGTTTGTTACCGAGCACTCCAGGCAAGTTGCCGC
>BMAG01000019.1 GCA_014132595.1 Gammaproteobacteria bacterium
TCTAATTATTGCTTGAAAGATGGATTGCTTCGCTTCGCTCGCAATGACGGCAACGACGACAACGGCGATAGCAACAGCAATGACGGTGGCGGTTGCTCGCAAAGGGTAGTGAGTGTTTGCAATGACGATAGTGGTGGCTCGCAAAGAGTAGTGAGGGTTCGTAATGAGTGGGGTTGTCACAATCGTACGCTATTGTTTTGTTTTTTTCTGTTTCGCATTCCTATCATTATCATTTGATGTAGAGAGTTGTTTTTTAAGAGAATGCCAAGAAAACAATCCAGGTTTGAGTATACTTAACTCTTTCTTTACAGTTTGTATTTCATCTTTAGCACCAATTGCCTTAAAAAATTCTAACTTTTTATTATAATAATTCCTTAACATCTTTGTGGATGAGTCGCTTTTCTCCGTTTTCCATTTATCAATTAATTTTTGCTCTAATTCTTTTGCGATTGGATTTCGCAGGGAAGTAGATTCTTTTGGGGGGTTCTTTGAAAACATCGCGGCTGCTGCAATCGATTCTGCAATTCGATGACTGATAAGATGGTGCCGGTTTTGGTCAATGGTTGAGAACGTTGCTGCATCGCCATATTTTTCTACCCAGTCATCTATTTTTTTGCTCTCATCCTTTTTTTCATCGGGTGAATCTTCGGATTGATTCAAGATCGTTAAAAGCTCGTTGATATCCTCATTGGTATAACGATCCTTCCATTCTTTAACAAGCTCAAAATAACGTGCCGCTTTTTCAGATTTATTATTTGCAAGGAGCGTATTTCCCTTCTGAGTAAGAAGGCGGCTTGCGGTTGCAATGAATTCTTTTTTTCCTTCTATCATCGCTTTGGTACGGGCTGCAATATGTATATTCGAGTTGTTTAATAAAATAGAGAGATAGTTCCCTTTGCTGGTATCATCCAGATTGCTTTTAAAGAGGTTCTCTAAAATTTGTTCATTTAATTTTTTAAGAAGAGTTTTTCCAGCGAGCATCTTTTCAAGATAAACTAAAAGATCTATTTTTTCAGCGATCGTGTCACCCAGCAGTTTTTTTTCCCAGCAAAGATTATAAATATGTACTAATTCTTTGATGGCCAGTTTTTTTGTCAAAAAGTCATTCTTTTCCTTTGTCTCGTTTATAATAATTTTTATCTGCGCAATGAGCTCGCGTTTAAAATTTTCAGGTCCATTTTTCTTGTTTTCTAATTCTACGTATGCTGCATAAAACTTCAGTGCTTCTAAATAATCTTTTTTATATAGGTATGAAAAATGAGATGTTCCAAATATCGTTGCCAATTCCCACGCGCTATCTGCATGACCCATGCTGGATGTTCTTCTTAAATAACCCATTGCTTTAAAGTTATTCCTATCGAATATTCTAACCGCACACGCATGAATTTTTTCAAGTGCCTCAGGGATATCTTTTTTCTCGATTAAATCATGAGGTAATAAACGATAGAGTAATTCAGCTTCTTCATCTTTGGAAACGTTTTGTAATACTTGCCTCGATGATTCTTTAATTTGTTGGAGTAATGACCGTTTTTCTTCTGGGTTGATGTGCGCGTTATTTTTTATTAAAGAATAAAATTCAATTTTTTCCAAAAGAATAATATGGGGTAGAAAATCCTGTTTCCAACGTGACTCATATATTTTTTGTAATTCTGAAATCGCGGCATTTTTTTCATCCGTACTTGCCTTTTCATCAATAGCGATAAGTTTTAAAAATACAACAGCGCTATCATCTTTGGGATAGTTAAGCTTCGATGAATAGCTTTTCACGTACCATTCAATGGCTTCCATTAAGCTTCTTGGATTTGCATTAAAATGATAGAACTGACCTAGCTTTTGCATTGCTTCAGGGTTTCCAAATAATGCAGCTTTTCGATAATAGTGAGAGGCATCTATTTTATTTATTTTTGCTATTTCATCGCCCGCCAAAACAATGCAATGACCCTGCAATAATATAGTGCGAGCATCCAATTCACCTTCAATCGGTAAATGGTAGTATAACAGTCCAGCAGCCTGGGGTGTGTCGAATTTAAAATTGTCACGGAATTTATCTATTTCATTAAATAAACTATTTTTGTCTTCTTTTGCATCCTGCAATATTTCATCTAATAATTTATAGTTTTTCGGATGAAATAGTTCAGTCACACCCATTTGCAGGACAGTTTTATTTAAACGCGCATTTCCCTGATCCGGGTTGATTTTAGTTAAATAATCAAGAGCCGTTTTGCCTTCTTTATCTTTAGCATTCGGATCAGCGCCTAGTAATAAATAAAAGATAAGTTCTGAAGGTGCTGTTTGTGAGTTAGCTGATAAAGACAAAAGAGTTTTCATAGAAGGATTAAAATGTATTTTAGATTTTTCCTTAACCTGAGCTAAAGGATCCATTTTAGTTTTTTCAAGTAAAAGTAAAAAAATCTTTTCATTTTCTTTTTGTCTATCCGCCTCTGTTCGTGTCTCTAGAGGATGAATTAAACTTTCTTTTGAATGAGAAGGTAGAAAAGTTTGTGTGCCGGCACTCTTTTTAGTTTCAGGCATTTCTTTTTCCGGCATGGAAGTCGTTAAATAAGCTCTACGTAAATAAGCTAAGGTCAATAAATCAAATCCGCTTGTATTTTTGGTGTCTAATGCGTAATAGGGTTTTTCTTCTAACAGAGCTTTCAGCGCATCAAAATCATCATCGTTCACTGCTTCAAAAAAACGACGTTGTAGTGCAGGATCATGACTCGACATGAGATGGCTCGATTGTATTATTTTGTTTTTTATTTTTTGTAGAATTCCAGGTTCTTCGTCAGAGTGACTAAAGCTTTTATAGGGATTATAAGGATCCCCCACTGATCCTGATATCCATCGAGCAAGGGTTAGGAATTGCTGTACTTGTAATTGATAAGAAAATGTAGCATCAGGATCATTACCCATTTTTTCCTTAAAGTCTTTTTCAAACTGTGAGAATGTTTCAGGCGTGAGACCGGCAAGTCTTTCAAGCCACAGACTGGCGGCACTGATATCTTTCATTTCTTTAATAATGGTAATTGCATCATTGGCAAGGGTTCTTTCAGGCATGCCCCAAAGGCTAGTGTCCTCTTCCCAGAGTTTTGTTAATTTCTCGGCAAGTTCGGTTCCAGCTTTTTCTTCGTTAGTTTCTATGGGCATATAACCCTCCAGGCCTGGTAATTTATGTTAAGTATAGAATATGTACAATAATTGATCACAAATAGGGAGGTATCTTTCTGAAATGATGATATTTATCAATCGAATTTGATTCTACTTGATTGTCATGAGGCGTTTGTATATAACACCTAACTTACTATAAAGGTCATGGGTTTGATCCCAACATGACCCCCGTTATCCATAGGCGAATGTGGCGGAACTGGTAGACGCGCTGGATTTAGGTTCCAGTGGGGCAACCCGTGAGAGTTCGAGTCTCTCCTTTCGCACCAAATTTCTATAGTATTAAATAAAATTGAGGTATAATGCTTCGCTCATCGAAGCTGTATAATTTATAGCCATTACATATCATTGAGGGTCTTATGCAAGTATCTGTTGAAGCAACCACAAAATTAGAACGTCGTATGACAATTACTGTTCCTGCAAACACCTTGGAAGATGCGTTTGAAAAACGTATTGAGAAACTTGCAAAAACAGTCAAGGCGAATGGTTACCGCCCTGGAAAGACACCTTTAAGCTACGTCAAACAGCGTTACAGTGATACCGCTCGTCAAGAAGCTTTAAGTGAAGTGATTCAATCTTCACTGTATGCAGCGATGAACCAGGAAAAATTAAATCCCGCAGGCGTGCCTGTGGTCGAACCCAAAAATATCCATCCAGGACAACCTTTAGAATTTGTGGCGGTCTTTGAAATATTCCCTACCGTGGATTCAGTAGCGTTTGATCTTAAAACGCTTGAAAAACAAATTGCAGTGATCACCGATGCGGATGTTGAAACTGCATTAGATCGATTACGTCAACGTGATATCACCTGGAAAGCAGTCGATCGTGCAGCACAAGAAAAAGATCAAGTCGTGATTGATTTTCGCGGCAGCATGGATGGACAAGTCTTTGCGGGTGGTGAAGCGCATGATTTTCCTATCGTGATTGGCAGCAAATCCATGATTCCTGGCTTTGAAGAAGGATTGGTTGGATTGAGCGCGGGTGCTGAAAAAGTTATTCATGTCACTTTCCCAGACAATTACCATGCGAAAGAATTTGCCGGCAAGGCAGCTGAATTTGCGATTACAGTGCATAAAGTATCTGAGCCGCAACTATCCGAGCTTACTGAAGCTGCGATTAAAAAGATGGGTGTTAAGAGTGGTCAATTAGAAGATTTGAAAATTGAAATACGTAAAAATCTGGAGCGTGAATTAGAGCGCGTCATTAAAGGTAAATTAAAAAATCAGCTCTTTAATGTCTTATTGGAACAAAATCCGCTTGAAATTCCAAAGGCCATGATTGAACGTGAAGGTAAGCGTATTCATGATGAAATGCATCCGCATCATGCCGGTAAAGATGATCACGGACACTCGGCGGAAGAAATGGCAGCCTTTAATGAACCCGCTAAACGTAATGTTGCACTCGGTCTGCTGGTTGCTCATCTGATTAAGCAGCATAATTTGACCGTTGATCAACAAAGAGTAGATACCTACATTGATCAACTATCGGCTATTTACGAAAATCCCGCCGAAGTGAAAGCGTGGTATTCTAAAAACAAACAGGCGATGTCTGAAATCGAGATGCAAGTGTTGGAAGAGCAGCTTATTGAGAAAATGTTAGAGAATGTTCAAGTTTCAGATAAGATGTTGAGTTACAATGAATTGATTACGACGGCTTAATATTCAATTTCAAATAAGGAAAGTCTTAACCATGTCACAGCATACATTGAATGCAAATCTTGTTCCGATTGTTGTTGAACAAACAGCGAGAGGCGAACGTTCATTTGATATTTTTTCACGGTTATTAAAAGATCGTATTATCTTTATCATCGGCCCCATTGATGACCATGTTGCGAATCTTGTGACAGCGCAATTGTTATTTTTGGAGTCTGAAAATCCAGATAAAGATATTTCGCTCTATATTAATTCACCTGGCGGTGTGGTGACGGCGGGACTTGCGATTTACGATACCATGCAATTTATTAAACCGCAGGTAAGCACGATGTGCATGGGACAGGCGGCCAGCATGGGTGCTTTGTTATTAGCAGGCGGTGCGCCAGAGAAGCGTTTTTGTTTGCCGAATTCACGCGTCATGATCCATCAGCCGCACGGCGGGGTTCAAGGACAGGCATCGGATATTGCAATACATGCGGAAGAAACGCTGAAGATTCGTACACAGCTCAATCGAATTTTAGCAAAACATACCGGGCAGCCTGAGACAGTGATTGCAAAAGATACCGAGCGAGATAACTTCATGAGTGCGGAAAAAGCGCGTGATTACGGTCTGGTGGATAAGATCGTTGAGCATCGTAAGCATGAGAAGAAAAAAGAGTAGTCCGCAGACGCCTTATTGATCGGATCTCGGTGTTGCGTTATTTACTGTTTTTTTCGCGAACGTGGACGAGCTCGCTTGCGTCATTTTTAGCTTTTAACACATACTTGCTCCTGTGGTCCCTTCCCCCGCAGGGAAGGATAGGAAGGGGGATATTTAATACCACTTTCTTTCTCTCGCGATTCAGCTTAAAAACGAAGGGGGATTTTTATATCCTTCCTTCGTTCCCTTCCCTCTGCAGGGGCAGGGACCCAAAGAAGCAATCATGCAGTTAAGATGCAAACAAAAGACGAAACGGGCTTGTTCACGTTTACGAAAAAAGAGGAATACACGCGATAACTTTTTCAAAAACACACTTGTTTTTTGATAATTTGATACCATATACAAAAGATCTAGAGACATTTCATAACATCAGGCGCTGAATGTCATCTATATCCAACGAGATGTAAATAATAGGCCTGAAGGGGGAAATATAGTGTTGCATTGTTCATTTTGTGGCAAAGATCAGCGGGAGGTTCGTAAGTTAATTGCGGGTCCTTCGGTGTATGTCTGTGATGAATGTATTGTGTTATGCATGGAAATGATTGAGGAAGGGAATTCGGAAAATAAAGCTTCCGCAGAAGTCATGCCCAAATTACCAACACCCATTGAAATTTGTAAAATTTTAGATGAATACGTCATTGGTCAAACACAGGCAAAGAAAACTTTATCCGTGGCTGTTTATAATCATTACAAACGCTTACGTAATAAATCAAAAGACAAAGATGATGTCGAATTAAATAAAAGTAATATTCTGCTGATAGGTCCGACCGGCAGTGGTAAGACTTTATTAGCTGAAACCTTGGCAAGACTGTTAGATGTTCCTTTTGTGATGGCTGATGCGACCACGTTAACAGAAGCAGGTTATGTCGGTGAGGATGTTGAAAATATCATCCAAAAATTGCTTCAAAAATGTAATTATGATGTCGCTAAAGCACAAACCGGCATCGTCTATATTGACGAAATTGATAAAATTTCCCGTAAATCTGAAAATCCTTCCATTACGCGTGATGTGTCGGGTGAAGGCGTTCAACAAGCCTTGCTGAAATTGATCGAAGGCACCGTTGCATCCATTCCTCCACAAGGAGGACGTAAACATCCGCAGCAAGAATTTATTCAGGTCGACACCAAAAATGTACTTTTTATTTGCGGCGGCGCTTTTGCGGGCCTGGAAAAAACTGTCCGCGATCGTTCTGAAAAATCAGGCATTGGTTTTTCTGCGGAAATTCACAGTAAAGACGATAGCAAATCAATCGACCAGCTTTTGCGCGAAATAGAACCCGCTGATTTGATCAAATATGGCTTAATTCCTGAGCTAATTGGCCGGTTACCTGTCGTTGCTACGTTAGAAGAGCTGGATAAAGAGGCGCTCGTTAATATTTTAACGCTTCCTAAAAATGCACTTGTTAAACAATATCGCAAACTTTTTGAAATGGAAGGCGCGGCATTGGAGTTTCGCGATGCGGCTCTTCGAGCGATTGCAGAACGTTGTGTAGAAAAGAAGACAGGTGCGCGTGGATTACGCTCTATTTTGGAAAAAACGCTGCTAGATACGATGTATGAACTTCCTTCATTAGCGCATGTGAGTAAAGTGATTGTGGATGAGGCGTCCATTACAAGTGATGTCAAACCCAAAATACTCTACGAAAATAGTGAGCAAGCTTACGCTGCGGCTGAATAATCGGTGTATACTATAAATATAAACACGCAGTTTCGATCAGTGCTTTTTAAAGGAAATGACTATGAGCAAAAAAGATAAATCTGTCTTGGCGGGTATTCCAGTATTACCATTGCGAGATGTGGTTGTTTTTCCCTATATGGTGATGCCTCTGTTTGTGGGTCGTGAGCGATCCATCAAAGCACTAGAAATCGCTATGGCTGCAGACAAGCAAATTCTGGTTGTCACACAAAAAAGTGCTGCGGAAGATCAGCCGACGGAAGAAGGTATATATAAAGTCGGTATGCTGGCAACGGTATTGCAACTATTAAAACTGCCCGATGGCACGGTGAAAGTGTTGATCGAAGGCGTGCAGCGTGCCAAGATCATTCGTTTTCAAGGTAAAGAATCTTACTTTCTTGCCGATGTAGAATTGATTGAAGATACCAATACAACAACGCGCGATATTGAAATTTTAATTCGCTCTTTAAAGTCCCAATTTGAACAATACGTCAAACTCAATCGAAAAATTCCGACAGAAATTATGGCAACTGTGTTGGCTATCGAAGATGGTGCGCGTCTTGCGGATACCATCGCCGCTCATTTGTTCTTAAAACTGGATGAAAAACAAAAAATTCTTGAAATTGTGGATCTGGCAAAACGTCTTGAAAAGTTAGTAGGCGTGATGGAATCTGAAATCGATCTCTTGCAGATTGAGAAAAAAATTAGAGGACGTGTCAAACGTCAGATGGAAAAAACCCAGCGCGAATACTATCTGAATGAACAAATGAAAGCGATTCAGAAAGAGCTTGAAACTGATGGTGTTCATAATGAATTTGAAGTACTGGAAAAGAAAATTCAAAACGCGGGCATGAAGGATGAAGCGCGTGATAAATGTTTAGCGGAATTGCAAAAGCTGAAAATGATGTCGCCGATGTCTGCTGAAGCCACGGTATCCCGAAATTATCTTGATTGGATTTTAGCTTTGCCCTGGAAAGAGCGTTCTAAATTAGACGTGAGTCTTGCTGAAGCCGAAGCGATTCTTGAAGCAGAGCATTATGGTCTCAAAGAAGTTAAAGAAAGAATTCTTGAATATCTAGCTGTGCAAAAGCGGGTGAAAAAATCCAAAGGACCTATTTTATGTTTAGTCGGACCTCCGGGTGTGGGCAAAACGTCTTTAGGACAATCGATTGCGCATGCAACAGGTCGAAAATTTATTCGTATGTCCTTAGGCGGGATACGTGATGAAGCTGAAATACGTGGTCATCGAAGAACTTATATTGGTGCAATGCCCGGTAAAATTTTGCAAAAAATTTCCAAGACCGATGTCTGCAATCCGTTCTTCTTGCTGGATGAGATTGATAAAATGTCCTCTGATTTTCGCGGCGATCCTGCTTCTGCTTTATTGGAAGTGTTGGATCCAGAGCAAAACAACTCTTTCAATGATCATTATCTGGAAGTTGATTATGATCTTTCGGATGTGATGTTTGTTGCGACCGCAAATACTTTAGATATTCCGCCTGCATTACGAGACCGTATGGAAATTATTCGTATTCCAGGTTATACGGAAGATGAAAAAGTGAAGATTGCAGAGCGTCATCTATTACCTAAACAATTGCAATCCAATGGATTGAAAGAGTCTGAAATTGAGATTTCAACTGATGTGATTCGTTATATTGTGCAGCATTATACGCGTGAAGCGGGTGTGCGTAATTTGGAAAGAGAAATATCCAAAATTTGCCGTAAGGTAGTGAAAGAAGTTTTACTCAATCATACGGGAAAGAAAAAGAAGCAAAAGAAAATCATTAAAATTGCTGATTTGGAAAATTATCTGGGTGTACGACGCTTCCGTCATGATATGGCTGAAGAAAAAGATCAGGTCGGTCAAGTAAAAGGTCTTGCCTGGACTGAAGTGGGCGGTGAGCTTTTGAGTATTGAAGCGGTCACAGTCCCCGGAAAAGGTAAAGTGACAAACACAGGACAACTCGGTGCTGTTATGCAAGAATCGATACAAGCGGCTCTCACCGTTGTGCGTTCACGTGCGCCTTATTTGGGTATTTCGAGAAACTTCTTTGATAAGAATGATATTCACATTCACGTGCCGGAAGGTGCTACACCGAAAGATGGGCCGAGTGCCGGTATCGGAATGTGTACCGCATTAGTCTCGATGTTGACTGTGATTCCTGTTCGCGCAGATTATGCGATGACGGGGGAAATTACTTTACGTGGAGAAGTGCTTGAGGTGGGCGGTATTAAAGAAAAATTATTAGCAGCGCATCGCGGCGGGATTAAGCATGTCATCATTCCTGCGGAAAATGTCAAAGATCTTAAAGATATTCCCGATAATATTAAAAAAGATCTGGATATCAAACCGGTACGCTGGATTGATGAAGTGTTTACTTATGCATTAAGCGGTTATCCTGAACGTTTACCTGCCAAAGGAAGACGTTTAAGAGCGGCGATGATTGCAGGAAGTAATAAAAAAATCCGTAAAGGCGAAAGAGTCAGGGCACATTAATCATTCATCATGAACGCGCCCGAGCCCGCTGCTTGCGCGCGTCTTTTCTTTGTTTGTTGATCCTGCCTTGCTTAGCACTTCCTCTCTCCCGCCCACAGACGATGATTTAAAAAATATTTTCGAGTGCGGGAGAGGGTTAGGGTGAGGTAAGTTGCAGGTTTTCCCTCACCCTGGCCCTCTCCCCTACTAAAGATAAATGTTCTTGTTTCATTTTGTGGGCGGGAGAGGGGAAGTGCTAAGCAAGGCGGGGTTAACAAGCGAAGAAAAAACAGATGCAGCTTTTCACGTTCACGATAAACAATTGACCAAGAAATTTTTCATCCATTGCTTGACATGAGTTTCCCCCAATTGGTATAAACACACTTCACGTAAATATAGTAAAAACAAAAGCTTTTCAGAGTAACAAAGGGTTAGATTGTTCCTTAATTATGGATAGATATTTTTAGAGAGTATGCACATATGAATAGAGCAGAGCTTATTGAGCTGATTGCAGAAAAAGCAGAAGTGACGAAAGCCGCCGCAGAGCGTGCGTTAAATGCATGTTTTAAAGCGATTGCTTCATCCTTGGAAAAAGATGAGCCAGTAGTACTCGTTAACTTTGGTACTTTTGTTGTGAGAGAAAGTGCAGCACGTGAAGGGCGTAATCCTCAAACGGGTGAGAAGATAAAAATTAGAGCAGCTAAGCGCGTTGGCTTCAAGGCGGGCAAGGCTTTGAAAGAAGCAGTAAAAAATATCAAAAAAGAACAAGAAAAAGATTGAGTTTTACCTGGCATTGAGAGTATCCTCTCCACCTCCTCTTAACGGGGGGAGATTTTGGTAGAGGAAGATGCCAAATGTAGGTTTTCGGGTGCTTAGCTCAGCTGGGAGAGCATCGCCCTTACAAGGCGAGGGTCGGGGGTTCGAACCCCTCAGCACCCACCATTTATACAAGGCAGGAGCCGTTGTTCTGAGGCTGACTCAGAATGGCCGTGATTGCTTGATAGGAACTGTCAATTAGATAAAGAGTTTCGTGGAGTGGTAGTTCAGTTGGTTAGAATACCGGCCTGTCACGCCGGGGGTCGCGGGTTCGAGTCCCGTCCACTCCGCCATATTGTTACAGAGCCTCAGTTGTTTCGTGTCTGTTCACGAGGTTTTAGACTTGCAGAAGTGCCATAGCATCGTGAATGACTTGTTTCACGCTTATAGGATTAAGACATTTTTATGCTAATGAGCATTCGTGATCGTACCCATGGTTGGATAGCAACTATTATCGTTTCCCTTCTTATTTTATCTTTTGCTCTTTGGGGCATTCATAGTTATCTTGTAGGTGGATCTGTGAATTCTTATGTTGCCAAGGTGAATGGCGTTGAAATCACAAAACAACAACTCGCAGCGAGCTACGAACGCTTGCTTCGTCAAACACAAATGCAATCCAATGCAGAACTGTCATCGACCTCTGAAAAAAATTTAAAACTACGCGCTTTACAAGAACTCATTGATACACAAGTTTTAAAACAAGCATCCTTAAAGCAAGACTATCGAATTTCTTCGCAACAAATTGATGGCTTTCTGGAGTCCATGCCTCAGTTTCAAGTCAATGGTCAATTTTCATTAGCGCGTTTTCAGCAAGCGATGGCAATGACCATGTATTCAACGATGGATTTTCTGGATCTGATCAAAACAACCTTGTTGATTAACCAACCCCGATTAGGAACGATCTTTACTTCTTTTACATTACCTAATGAAGTGGAAGAGGCGGTGGCCCTTGTGAATCAGGAGCGCGACATTCAATACGCTGCTCTTTCATCACAGATGATCAAACAACCTGTCTCTATTTCAGAAGATCAAATACAGGCGTATTACAAATCCCATGCAGCGGATTATCAAACCCTAGAACAAGTCAGCGTTGAATATCTTGAACTTCGAATCGCAGATCTTGAGAAAAATGTTCATTCTTCGATGCAAGAATTGAAAAATTATTACGATGAAAATACAACTTCTTTTGCATTGCCTTCTAAAGATAAACAGAAAAAACCAGAGATTCCTTCTTTTGAAAAGGTAAAAGATAAAGTAGCTGCGGTATTAGCGCGTCAGAAAGCAGAAGAACAGTTTGCAAATATCCGGGAAAAATTGGCTAATTTAACCTATGAACATCCTGATTCATTAAAACCTGCAGCAGCAGAATTAGGTTTGCCAATTAAGACGAGTGATTCTTTTACGAAAGAGAAAGCCGGCAAGGAAATTGCTTCGAATGCTAAAATTCGTGAGGCTGCCTTTAGTAATGATGTTTTAAATTTACAAAATAATAGTGATGTGATTCAAACCGGTCCTGATTCGATCGCTGTGATTCGCATAAAATCGCATGTTCCTTCTGCATTGCTTGCATTGAATGTTGTACAAAAGGAAATTACAGCAAAATTACAGGCAATTGAAATTAATCATCAATTAGAACAACTTGCCTCAAAGATACAACAACAACTACAAACTGCATCGAATCCAGAACAGGTTTTGCAAACGTATCATTTGCGCTGGAATGAATTAGGTATGATTGGACGTCATGCTGCAAAAATAGATTCTGCGATTTTGGATACGGCATTTGCCATGCCAAAACCGGAAGGTGATAAGAAGATATCCTATGCTATCACAAAAATTCCCAATGGGTATGCAGTGATTGGCGTGAAGGCTATCCGAGAAGGCAAACTCAATAATCAAGATGAGTACCGTGTGTTTGCTGAGCAGATACAGAATACACAAGGTTTGCTGGAATATCAGTTGTATAAAGACAGTTTGATGAAACAAGCGAAGATTGTGACTGGATAATCTTCCTGCAGCGGGTCACGCAGCTTGCCTGTTCACGCTTTTTCGTGAGCGTAACGTTTGCAAACCCGCGCGCGTGCCCACGCCCGTCTTTTCTTCGCTTTTTGACACGGCATTATTTCTTCGGGTCCTTTCTTTTCGTGCTTGGCCCGCTTGCGCGCTCAAGCACGAAAAGAAAGGACCCGAAGAAGCAAAGACGTGTCAAAAAGCGTGAATTAGGCAATAAGAATGACGAGAAAAATGAGATTAGCTGACCTTCGATTGAGCCGCAGTCATTGTCTTAGAGTCAATGATATCGCGTCCGCCATAAATCATCTTGGGTTCAATCTGGGTTACTTGATTAGCGCCATGCAGTGAGGAGTTGAGATCAGTGAGAGAAACGGCGAATGCATGGATGCTAAATAGCATGGTTCCTATAAAAAAAGCCGGCTTTATCATCGTGAGTCCCTCGGTGATTTGTAATAAATTTAAGCATATTATACGGGATTCTAAAAAAAATACAAGCATGCTTAGCACTTCCCCTCTCTCGCCCCCGAAAGCAAACAAGAACATTTCAACGCTAGTGCGGGAGAGGGTAAGTCACAGGCTCTCCCTCACCCTAACTCTCTCCCGCACTTAAGATAGATGTTCTTCTAGCAAGCTTTTAAGTTTAAACGCTTAGCTCAGTGTTTCAGTCTCTAACTCTTCAGCTTTTGAAGAGGTCAATGCGAGTTCTACTTGTTCAATCTGACCAAATCGCTCTGTTATTTTTTTTGCTGAGGTATGTACTTGTTCTACATCAGTATGCGCTTGCGAGATGTGGCGTGCCAGGTTATCCATGCGTTTTTGAAAACGTTCAAAATCAGCGGCGAGTAGATGTAAGTGTTTTTGGATGATGTGGACTTGTTGGCGTGTTGCCGCATCTTTTAAAACAGCGCGGGCAGTGGTGAGAATGGCCATCAAGGTCGTAGGGGAGACGAGCCAAACTTTGGCGCGGTGCGCGATTTCAACAAGCTCGGGATAACGGGCGTGAATTTCTGCAAAAATGGCTTCGGCGGGAATGAACATTACTGCACCATCCGCTGTTTCACCCGGGATAATATATTTTTCAGCAATATCTTGGATATGTTTGCGAATATCAATTTTGAATTGCTGCTCGATTAAACGTTTATCGGCATCGCCGATCGAAGGATCCATTAATAAGCGAAAATTTTCTAAGGGAAATTTTGCATCGATGGCAATATTACCTGAGGGTTCTGGCAGTAACAGTAAACAATCAGCACGTTTACCTGTACTCAATGTATGCTGAAAAGAAAAATGCTGTTCAGGAATTACATTACGGATAAGTGCAGAAAGCTGGACCTCGCCAAATGTACCGCGAGAACGTTTGTCACTTAGAATTTCCTGCAAGCTCATCACGCTGCTTGAAAGCTCCGTGATTTTTTTCTGGGCTGCATCAATAAGAGCAAGACGCTTGATCACATTGCTAAATGTTTCAGTGGTTTTTTCAAATCCTTCATTGAGACGTCTTTCAACGTGGTTGTTAATTTCTTTTAAACGTAAATCCGTAGTTGTTGTGAGAGAATCCACGCGTTTTCCCAAGTCATCGGAATAATGGCTTAAGGCTTCTTTGACTTGAGTGCGTGTTTCTTGTATGCCTTTTTGCAAAGTGTCTTGTAATATTTTAATGGCTAAAAGCAAGACGCCAATGACGCCTAAAACTGCAATGAGAAAAATAGCTGTTAACATGATCGTCCTTTTTTATGAAGGAAATAATTATTTTTGATTGTCCTTGTCTAATAGATCCGTTGTTTTTTCTTCAGGGGAGACAGGTGGGCCAGGAATTTTGTGCTGCTCACTGGCCCAATCGCCTAGATCAATGAGTTTGCAGCGCGAACAACAAAAAGGACGGTCTTTGTTGTCTGGCGTCCAGGTTCCCTTTTTACCGCAAGAGGGACAGCAGATGTCACTTTTTTCAATCGTCATGGTTCACCTTAAGAATTACAATGTGTCAGCCAAAATTGCAGATGTTGCAGATATTGCGTGGGCCGCTCGTTGATGGAAGGTGTAAAAAAACGAACACTTAAAAAGTGGCGCCCAATGCTAATTTCAGGATAGGCAGGTACTGTAATCGGTATGCTGACACGAATCAAGCGCAAATTAATTTGCGGATCTAAGAGTTCTTGATAAAAACCATGTTCGGCGGTTTTTTCATGATGTTTTGAGCCTTCTCGCACTAATTTTAATATCAGTGAGGCGGCTGCACGAATGGTGTCAAATTCGCTTAACCAGGAAAGAAGTGTGGCTTGTCTCACGTTTGCAGGTTGTTGCAGCCAATAATGGTAAAGAGGGATATCAAAACTACAGCCTCCCCCAGGGCTTGCGACATGTAATCGCAAGTTATTCAGTAATTCAACTTCGCGCAAGGGTTGTCCGATTTTTTTGCTGCTATCAATAAAGCAGCGGGAAAGGTCGTCGAGTTGTTTGAGTGTGCTTAATAAAATGACTTGATCAATCTGTGGGGAATCTTTGAGTCTTATTAAGAGCGACATCTGATGGCTGAGTTCTTTAGCAAGTTTTGCTTTTAAATCTGGGCGATCCAAGAGTTGTAATAAGTTGATGATGAGCATGACGGTGTTGCGGGCGTTTATCACCGAGGATTCTTTCATTTGATGATCGACTTGGTCGAATAATTGTTCTAGGCGTAAGCACACACGAATAAGTTCGTTGAGTGGTTGTTCGTATAAAATGGTTTGATTCGGATCGATCATGGGATAAGTCATAGCTTGGTTTAAGGTTAGACAACTATAACATAGAGAGATTAGGGATCGATACAAATTTTGCTTACGAACCCCCTCTCCCGCCCACAGGTGATAATGGGTTAATTTATTTTGAGTGCGGGAGAGGGGAATTCTTTAGCGGGGCCGGGATATAATTGTACTATTTTTAGCTATCCATTTTTGCGGGGGAGTGATAAAATTAGCGAGGGATTTTCGGCGAAATAGTGGCCAAAACGAGAGGTGTGCGTGTTTTCACATTATATTAAAGATCGTAATATTTTATCAGTTTTATTATTAGGATTTTCTTCGGGATTGCCGCTTGCGCTCACGAGCTCTACGTTACAAGCCTGGTTTACGCAAGCAGGGGTTGATTTACATACGATTGGTATTTTGACCTTGATTGGATTGCCTTATGTTTTGAAAGTTTTTTGGGCGCCTATTTTAGATCGCTTTGTTCCTCCGTTATGGGGCAGGCGGCGCGGGTGGATCTTGATCACACAATTTGGCTTGTGTGTGACCCTTTTTATATTGGCGAGTATGGACCCTGCTGCGACACCTTATGCAATGGGGGTGGTTGCGCTAATCATTGCTTTTCTTTCCGCATCACAAGATATTGCCATTGATGCTTACCGAACGGATATTTTGCTGCCGGATGAAAGAGGTTTGGGAGCGGCGGCCTATATTTTTGCTTATCGTATTGCCATGTTAATTGCAGGTGGTTTGGCGCTTGTGATTGCAGATCATTATGGCTGGCGCATCACCTATGAAATCATGGCTGTTTTAATGGGGCTTTCGATTATTTCTACTTATTGTTCGCCTGAAATTTCCGATGCGATTTTAGCTCCAAAAACATTTGCTGATGCCGTCTTCAAAGCCTTGCTGAATTTGTTGAAACGCGATCGTATTATTTTCATCTTATTATTTATCTTGTTTTATAAATTCGGTGATGCTTTTGCATTGGCCCTGATGAGTAACTTTTTATTAAAAGGCGTGGGCTTTTCTTTAACGCAAGTGGGCTTGACCTTTAAAACATTTGGTTTAGTGGCAACCGTCCTCGGTGGTTTTATAGGAGGTGCGCTCTTAACACGGATGAGCTTGTTTCGTGCATTGCTCGCCTTTGGGCTGCTGCAAGCTTTTTCAAATCTCATGTTTATGTTTTTGGCGATAGCAGGAAAAAGTTATGGACTGATGGTTGCTTCCATTTTCATCGAAGCATTTTGCAGCGGGTTGGGAACAGCGGCATTTGTGGCTTTCTTAATGGCACTTTGTGATCATCATTATACAGCGACTCAGTTTGCGTGTTTGTCAGGTATTGCGGCCATTGCTCGTGTTTTAATTGGTCCTACGGCTGCGTGGACGGTTGCAGAGTTCGGCTGGATTTATTATTTTGCTTTATCATTTGTTTTATCGTTCCCAGGAATCCTTTTGCTATTTGTCTTACGCAATCGAGTGAGGTTCAATGAAGAAAAAATTATTTAGTTTGAAATTCATCGCGATTATTTTTTGTTTATTCGGGTTTTTTATATCGGCTTATGCACAAATGCCTGATGAACTGAATAACAATGATGTCAATCTGGATAAAACAAAAGTTGTTACACAGCAGATTGAATTATCTAAAAATAGATTAGCACAGGCTAAAGTTCAATTGGCTAATTTACAGGTTCAATTGGATAAACATGCGCTCTTTGCTTCATCCGATCATGTCAATAAGCAATGGCTGGATCGTGCGAAGGTGGATATCGACTCTGCTAAATCGAATGTGGATGGCATTGAAATTGAACTCACAGAATCCCAGCAGACAATCAGTGTCATTGAGAAAAATATTCAGGAACTGGAAGAACAGATTAATGCGTACAATGTTTTTGGGCTGAAAGTTGTTCGTAATTCTGAACCTAATTTAAGTAGTTTGCAATCTCATCTGGCTTATCAAAAAACATTGCTGGCCCTTGAAAAATCTCACCTTGATTATTTGCAAAAATTACAAAAGATTGCGGAAAAAATATTGCAGTCCTATAACACGGAATCTCAACGTATCGAATCTTTATTAAAATCGCGAACGATGGTGCAGCTAAAAGAGCGTCAGGCAAAATCGGAAATTGATTTTCAAGAACAGCAGTCGGCGTGGCTTCAGCGATTGACGAAGTTGTATTCAGATATTTCAAAAATTGATCGCTCAAAATCAGGCAATAGTGCAGCCTATGCGAATTTGGAAAATCAAATTTTTTATGCCAATGAAAAAGTGAATTTCATGTATTTGCAAATGTTGATTGCACGTTATCAGGATGAAATTCAGCAATTGGAAGTTTCAGTATCGCGCAGTACCTCAAGAACGTTATTAAATAAAGTGAATGAGCAGGCGATTGCGTTAACGAAGCAATTTGCCCGTGTGAGTGAGCTTCTTACAACAAGGATTAAGATTTTAGAAAAGCGTAAAGAATTTCAATCACTCGAGAAATCTACGGATTCTTCCTATTTAGCGAGTCTTGAAGAGTTGGAAAATCAATACAAGGCAGCCATACTTAATGTAGATAATTTAAGTAAAACATTAAGCAATTTTCGTGTTTCATTGGATCAGGCAATGAAACAGGAATTGTCTGCTCGGCAAGGGTTGTTAGGATTTGGTGCGAAAACGTGGCTGGGGTTATGTAGTCAGCTTTTATTGATTCCGTCTTTAACGGTGCAGGCGGTTAAAAATCTTGGACAGATGGTTGGGAAGTCATTGGATAATGCGACTGTCACGTGGTGGTCGATACTGATATTGCTTGAAGTGATATGGGGCAGCCTTTTTTACTTTTTAAGCCGTACTTTGGAAAATTTATTAGAAGGGATCCCGGATCATGCGTTGGGACATATTAATCTAAAGTGGCTTTCTATTAAGCTTTTCCATCGTAACTTGATTGATATTGCAGTGCTTGGAAATATTTTTTGGTTTTTTATTTATTGCGGGATTCCCTTACAGGATTTTAATTTTATAACTTATGTAGGTCTTGTGTGGTTATGTTTCAGGGCGGCCATTACGGTTGCAAGGCTTTGTTTAGTTGAAACAGTGCATGATCGGGCAGGTCATGATGTGCGTTTATATCATCGTTTGAAATGGACGTTAATCGTAGGCGGAGCTGTGACTGCGATCACGGTATTTTTATATCAGTTTCCTTTGCTTGAAGTACAAAGCTTTTTTTATAGACTATTCTTGCTCTTTTTAGTCATTATTTCTATTTTCCTGCTGCGTGCTCGAGAATTATTTTTAGGTTTGATTCTGCCGCATATTGATGAGCAGCGTACTTATTTAAGACGTCTTGTGCGTTTATTGGCGTTATTGGTTCCTCTCGTATTGCTAGTGAATTCGACGATTGGATTTTTTGGATTTATTAATTTTGTGCTTTCCGTGTACTGGTATGAAGGTATTTTTCTGATTGTGCTTGCGATCTATTTATTGATGCGCGGATTGCTGAGTGATGTAATGGAGTATTTTTCGCATGTTTTAATTCGGCATGTCACGAATGGTTGGTTATGGACGGAAGCTTTTTTAAAACCGGTGGACAGGATATTACGAATTGTACTATTTCTTGCAGCTTGGGTGTTGCTGTTCTTTTTATATGGATGGGACAGGCAGTCGTTGGTGGTTTCGAATTTGACGCGTTTAATGAATTACCATTTGTTTACCATGTTAAATACGAACATAACACCGATTAGCTTACTGGAATTATTAATTATTGTGTCCTTGTTATACTGGACGGCACGTTGGACGCGTGAATTTGTGTATCGATTTTTATTATCGCGCACGAAAGATTTAGGGGTGCGTAATAGTATTGCTATTTTAAGTCAATATACGATGATTGCTGTGGGTATTTTAATTGGACTGCGTGTGCTTGGGATTGATTTGCGCGCATTGACTGTCGTGGCCGGTGCCTTTGCCTTGGGTATTGGTTGGGGCTTGCGGGATTTGGCAAATAATTTTGCTTGTGGATTTTTATTATTGTTTGAGCGTCCTTTGCGTGTGGGTGATACGGTGAGTGTGAATGGAATCGAAGGTGATGTCATGCATATTGGTGGGCGGGCTGTGACAATTCGTACCTGGGATCACATGGAGTTGGTTGTACCGAATACTGAGATTTTTTCAAAAACGTTTATCAATTGGACGGCGAAAGATTATATTGTGAGATCTGTTGTGACGATTAATGTGAATCGCCAGGATGATCCGCATGAGGTACAAGCGTTGATTTATAAAGTGCTTGCAGGGCATAAAGATGTATTAAGCGAACCTGCGCCGGAGGTTTTTTTGAAGGAACTTGCGGGCGGATTGATTGAATTTGAAGTACGGTATTATGTGAATTTGCGGCAAGTAAAATCTCGCATTTGTGCGCGGTCGGATGTGTTGATGGCCATGTGGGATGCGTTTAAGCAAGAGGGAATACAGGCGCCTTATCCGCATCATGAGGTGCATGTTCAGCAGGAACGGCACTAACGCTAAATAGACTGATTAGCCGGATGATTGTTTTTGTTTATTTTCATTTTCAAAAGCGATGACGGTGCCGGTGATGATTTTATCATTTTTATTCAGATTGATGACCGCATCGCCGCCCATAGTGGCAGCCAAATTCCGCATGGCATCGTGAACGCAAGCTTCCTGGCGTTTAATACCTCTTGGATTATATTCAGAGATAATGGCTTTTCCGAGAACAGTATAAGGGGTAGTGGGTTGGGTGTTGTTAAACACGGCGACATTCAAAGGGTCTTTTTGATTGAGAGCGGTTTGACTGACCATGGGTTGTTTTTTTTGCTTCTTAAAGATTGAACTTGAATTGTCCAAGGTACTGCAAGCCGATAAAAACAAACCTGTGTAAATAAAGAGAAGCAGGTATAATGTTCGCATTGCAACGTCCTTTTGCATATTTCAATCGGATAGAATGCCACTATAGTAGCGCAAATGCTTAAATGAGTACAAGGGCAGTAGTGCTTTAAGAATTTTTATACAGGTAAGATAAGCGATGACGAATTTTCTTGAAATAGCTCGACGTGATTTACTTGAGCCTGCGGGTCTGACAGACAGTCAACTACAAAATGTTTTAGGAACGGTGTTGGGTAATACGATTGATAATGCCGATTTATATTTTCAGTCGACGTATTCCGAAGGATGGGTTTTGGAAGACGGTATTATCAAGGGCGGTAGTTATGACATTGACCGTGGGGTGGGTGTGCGGGCGATGAGCGGTGAAAAAACAGGGTTTGCTTATTCAGATGATATTGTCATGCCTGCGTTGGAGCAAGCGGCGCGAGCCGCGCGCAGTATTAGCATGCGAGACGGTCAGCAAGTCGTTTCAAGTTATAGAAAAACGGAAGGGAATGAACTTTATTTGCCGGTAAATCCTCTAAACTCAATGACGGAAAACGATAAAGTAGCCTTGTTACAACGGCTGGATCGTTATGCGCGTTCGCTGGATCCGCGAGTGATTCAAGTGACGGTGAGTTTGGCTGCGGAGTATGACACCGTATTGATTATGGCAAGTGATGGTCATCTTGCAGGGGATGTGCGGCCGTTGGTGCGGTTAAATGTTAGTGTGATTGTGGAGCAAGGTGCGCGGCGTGAGCAGGGTTATGCGGGCGGCGGTGGACGATATGATTATTTGTATTTTCTGGAAGGTGATCGGGCAGATCAGTTTGTACGGGAAGCAGTAAGGCAGGCGCTTGTGAATTTAGAAGCCGTGGCAGCACCTGCAGGTATGATGCCGGTGGTGTTAGGGCCGGGTTGGCCGGGTGTTTTATTGCACGAAGCGGTAGGTCACGGATTAGAAGGAGATTTTAATCGTAAAGGATCTTCTGCATTTAGCGGCCGCATCGGTCAGCAAGTTGCATCAGTGCACTGTACAGTGGTGGATGATGGGACACTTGCCAATCGTCGTGGTTCTCTCAACATTGATGATGAAGGAACAAAGACACAATGCACCGTGTTAATTGAGAATGGTATTTTGCGTAATTATATTCAGGATAAAAGAAATGCGCGGTTGATGGGAATGCAATCCACCGGTAATGGCCGGCGTGAATCTTATGCGCATATGCCGATGCCGCGGATGACGAATACGTATATGTTAGCGGGAAAATATTCACCAGAGGAAATTATAAGCTCGGTTAAGAAAGGAATTTATGCGGTTAATTTTGCGGGCGGGCAGGTGGATATTACCTCGGGAAAATTTGTGTTTTCTGCAAGTGAGGCGTATTTGATTGAGAATGGAAAAATTACGGTACCGGTGAAGGGTGCAACATTAGTTGGAAATGGACCTGAAGTGATGACGAAGGTTTCGATGGTAGGAAACAATTTGAAATTGGATGAGGGTGTTGGGATTTGCGGTAAAGAAGGCCAAAGTGTTCCTGTCGGTGTTGGTCAACCCACATTGAAAGTTGATTTGATGACGGTAGGTGGTACCGCTCACGCAGAGTAGTAGCGGTTTTTTGTGAACGTGCCCGCATGCGTGCCCGTTCACGAAAAAGCGGGTCAGGTTTCCGGGTCAATCACGGTTTTTAGAAAACGGAAGAGATCTTTATTCGGTTGTTCTTGTTTTTTGGCGTTACGGATCAGTTGTCTGAGCTGTTGTCTATCCGCATCTGGAAACTGTGATAAAAATTCTTGTAACGCGGCATCATCTTCCGCAATTAATTTATCTCGCCATCGTTCAATTTTATGAAATTGGGCTTTGCTTTGTTGGCTTTTTAATGCGAATTTATCTAAAGCGGATTGAATCGGTGAGATGTCTTCAATCTCACGCATTAAACGCCCAATGTATTGCAGTTGCCTGCGTTTTGCACCGTGACTCGGGAAAGAACGTGCTGCGATAATGGCTTCTTTGAGGACGTTATCTAAAGGGATTTGCGACAATTGTGCCGCGGGAAGTTCAACCAAGAGTTCGCCAAGTTTTTGCAGAGCAATCATTTGGCGTTTTCGTTTTGATTTACTATCTTCTAACGGCACGCTGTCTTGCATCTAAGCTAGCTTATTGCTGTGCAGCTGGAGCTTGTGTTGCAGGCTCTGTGGTAGCTGGTGCAGCTTTTTTAGCTGTGTGGTGGTGATGATGTCTGTGTCTTGTTGCACAATGACGGTGACCTTTCTTAGCTGCAGGTTGTGTAGCTGTAGCTGCTGCTTGTTCATTGTTGGTCATTTGTTGTGCTGCAGCATCTTGGTTAGCAGCGGTTTCGTCTGCTGCGAAAGCAACAGGCGCTGCGATTACGGATGCGCTGATTAATAAAGCGATAAATTTTTTCATCTTTGCCGATCTCCAATGTTAATGTTAAGGCGATTAGGATACTATAAATTTAGTAAAATGAATATGAGAGAAAATAAAATATGGTGGATTTGGTACAAGCAGGTTTTTCGGAAACACATCTTAAGACATTGGTCGCTGAAATTTTAGACGAAACACGTCGACAAGGGGCCACCAGTGCGGAAGTTGATGTGGGCGCAAATAAAGGTTTTTCCGTTAATGTACGTAAGGGGGATGTGGAGTCGGTCGAATATCATCAAGATAAAATGATCGAAATTACAGTGTATTTGGGCAAACGCTCCGGCTCATCCAGTCTTTCTGATTTTAGGCCCGAGGCTATCAAATTAGCGATTCAGGCAGCGTGTAATATTGCGCGTTTTACAGACGAAGATCCTGCAGCGGGGTTGGCTGATAAAAATTTACTCGCTTTTAATTATCCACGATTAGACTTAGCTTTTGGGTGGGGCTTAAGCGTGGAACAGGCCATTGAAATGGCTAAGATGTGTGAAGCTTCGGGATTAGCTTATGATAAAAGAATCACCAATTCCGACGGTGCTAGTGTGTCAACGATGGAAGCCTGGAATGTTTATGGGAATACAGAAGGTTTTATCGGTGCCTACCCTGTCACTCGTCATGAAATGAGTTGTGTATTAATTGCATCTGATCAAGATGAAATGCAGCGGGATTATAGTTACACCGTTTCCTGCGATCCGCATTTGTTAACATCGCCTTTGCAGATTGCTGAAGAGGCAGCAAAGCGAACGGTGAATCGTTTAAATGCACGCAGCTTAACTACGCGCCGTGTGCCGGTTATTTTTGCAGCGGAAGAAGCCAGGGGGTTGCTCGGTCATTTTATGTCGGCGATTGCGGGCAGTCATTTGTATCGCAAGACGTCATTTTTATTAGATCATTTAGGTAAGTCAGTTTTTTCTCCTCATATTACAATCGATGAACGTCCGCATTTGGCAAAGGGATTGGGCAGTGCGCCGTTTGATGATGATGGTGTTGCGACACGTTCGAATGTTTTTATTAAGGATGGTATTTTGCAAAGTTATTGTTTAGGTACGTATGCCGCACGGAAATTGGGAATGCAAACAACCGGGAATGCAGATGGGGCGCATAATTTGTTTATTACGACTGGGCAAAAAGATTTATCTGCGTTATTGAAAACGATGGGTAGGGGATTGTTGGTGACGGAGTTGATGGGGCAGGGAATTAATTTGGTGACGGGGGATTATTCTCGCGGCGCTGCGGGATATTGGGTGGAAAATGGTGAAATTCAATATCCTGTTGAGGAAATAACAATCGCGGGGAATTTGCGGGATATGTATCGTCACTTGGTTGAAGTGGGAAATGATATTGATGTGAGAGGGAATATCAGAACAGGTTCTGTTTTACTGGAAGAGATGATGGTAGCAGGGGATTAGGCGCCGGTATGGCGATTTCCCCGTCATTGCCTTTTCGCTGTCATTGCTTTTTCGCCGTCATTGCCTTTTCGCCGTCATTGCTTTTTCATTGCTTTTTCGTTGTCATTTTTGCCTTTTCGCTGTCATTGCTTTTTCGCCGTCATTGCTTTTCGCTGTCATTGCTTTTTCGCTGTCATTGCTTTTTCGCTGTCATTGCTTTTT
>BMAG01000020.1 GCA_014132595.1 Gammaproteobacteria bacterium
ATATAATAATTTGTAAAATTTCGGTTCCATTCTTTCAATGCTTGATCACCTCGGGATTCTTCATTTGTAAATGGAGCAGGACCTGGGAATACTTTTCCTGTATGCGTTACTTCTTTATATTCCAACTCATATTCAAAAAGTTGTTTCCCTGAAAAAAATTTTTTAGTCATAGCCTTCTCCTTACCCCTTCTTTAACCTCGATCTTTGAATCTTGTTTCAATGTAGGCGTTAAAAGCGCAGTTTCTTTCTTGTTGTTGTCTCAACATAGTAAAGACTCCTATACGTTTCCTTTTAGAGTATAGACTATATATAAGAGTTAAATTTGAGCTTCCCATACTCATTTCGAGACTTTTAAGGATCAAGAACGCTCACGCATGAATAATCAAAGGCTTAAACAGCAACGCTAATAGGTTAATTTAGCTTGTTTTGCACCAACCAGATGACTAAGCACTCTAAATCTTCTATAATTCTATTCACATTTTTTTAAAACCCCATTATGCATAAGCCAAAACTCCAATTAGCCGGTTTTACCTTCCAGGAGTTATTTCTGCCTGAAGGATTATCACGTCTGGATAAAACCTTTCTGACTGCGCTGCAACAATTCAGTCCAGCATTGTATGATCGGTTACTTGCTTACCGACAGGAATCCACACCACTTACCCCAGAAACAATCAGTGAATTATTAATCAGTTGCGCCGCCTTCTTAGACACGTTTCTCGGCCAATTATTTAATATCGAAGACGCTGCTGCAATCGCACAGGCCCAAACACTGGCGCAAAACCCCGTTTCTGCCTTTAAAAAATTCTTTGTCCTGCGCCGGGCTAAAAAGCAGTTGTTGAATACTGAGAATTTACCTGACTTTCAAACGCTAACTCGCTGGTTACATGAACAATTAAAAAAAGCACCGCTGCAAACAGACGATTTAGAACTCGCGATCAGTTTATTAGCTAACCAATACATTGCCAAACCCGAGCAACACACCGACGACATCGAAAAACTAACTCAATGGTGTATCCACGCCCTCGTGACCCCTGAGGCTAAAACGCTTGTGAAAAACTGGACTAGCTTCCGGCTGCCAGAACGCATTGATTATGAAAATCTGGTTGCCCGCATTCCTACCGTTCATGAAAAGCTTGAATGCTTCACAGCACCTCAAGACAAACTACGCTTACGAGACGGCTTTAAACTGACTGATCCCCGCATGAGCGAACGCGAAGTCCAGGATGAAATAAATTACTGTATTTATTGTCACGACCATGACGGGGATTTTTGTTCTAAAGGATTTCCGGTCAAAAAAGGCGATCCCTCTCAAGGTTTGAAGAAAAACCCCTTGGATACCATCCTGACGGGCTGCCCTTTAGAAGAAAAAATTTCTGAAATGCATCTTTTAAAACGCGATGGGCATACCCTCGCAGCATTGGCAATGGTCATGGTGGATAATCCCATGTGCCCTGCAACAGGTCATCGAATTTGCAATGATTGTATGAAAGCCTGTATTTACCAAAAACAAGATCCAGTAAATATTCCCCAGGCTGAAACGGGCATTCTGACCGACGTTCTAAAATTACCCTGGGGTGTTGAAATTTATGATTTACTCACCCGGTGGAATCCATTACGTAAAACACAATGGATGATGAAACCTTATAACGGCTTAAAAGTCATGATTGCCGGCATGGGGCCTGCAGGATTTACGCTTGCACATCATCTCTTGCTAGAAGGTTTTGCAGTTGTCGGTTTTGACGGACTCAAAATAGAACCTCTGCCAGAACAATTGATACAGGAACCTGTTTTCCACTTTGACGAATTACGTGAATCACTCGATGAACGCTTAATGGCAGGTTTTGGTGGTGTTGCAGAATATGGCATTACCGTTCGATGGGATAAAAATTTTCTAAAACTGATTTATCTAAGCTTATTGCGTAAACCGCATTTTCAAGTTTTTGGAAGCACTCGTTTCGGCGGCACCCTCACCGTGGATGATGCATGGGAAATGGGTTTTGATCATTTTGTCGTGGCAGTGGGCGCAGGGTTGCCTAAGGCATTATCCATTCCAGGAAGCCTCGCACCGGGGATGCGCCAAGCGAATGATTTTTTAATGGCATTACAGCTCGGCAATGCTGCAAAAAAAGAAAGTCTCACCAATTTACAAGTTCGACTACCGGCTGTCATTATCGGCGGTGGTTTAACCGGTGTAGATACGGCAACGGAAGTACAAGCCTATTATATTACACAAGTTGAAAAAACATTATATCGCTATGAAAAACTCAGTGAACATCTTTCTGAGGAAGAGTTATTAAACCACTTTGATGTCGCCTCCTTAGAAATTCTCGAAGAATTTATCATGCACGGAAAAGCCGTACGCAATGAACGTGAACGCGCAAAGCGTGCCAATGAAAAGCCTAATTTTATAAAACTCATTCAACAATGGGGCGGTGTCACGATCGTCTATCGACGTTCCATGCAAGAATCCCCTGCTTACATCAACAATCATGAAGAACTCACTAAAGCCTTAGAAGAAGGCATTTATTACATGGAAGCGTTGGAGCCTGCAGCTGTAGACCTTAATCAGCACGGTCATGTGGAAACATTCGTTTGTCACCGCCGTTTACGTAAAAATAAAAATGAATGGGAAGCAACCTTAGATGAAGTTCGTATTCCTGCGCGCGCCATTTTTGTTGCAACCGGCACACAACCTAACATCGCCTATGAATTTGAACATCGAGGCACCTTCACACGTTTAGGTCTTCAATATCAGCATTATGAAGATCATGAGGGAGAGCTCACGATTCCACACGGTGTTTCCCATGTCAAAGATCCTAATTTTGGTCCTTTTACTTCGTATCATAAAGACCATCATCGGGTAAGCTTGATCGGTGACACGCATCCTGTTTTTCATGGCAGTGTTGTCAAAGCAATTGCATCCGGACTGCGAACATACCCTAAAATTCTTGACGCGCTTAAAACACAGCTGGGTAAATTAGGCCGCGCAGAAGAGTATCAAACATTTGCACAGCACATGAAACACTTATTCACAGCGCATGTCGCACAAATTGAACGTCGCTCTCACAATGTCATTGAGTTAACAGTGCAAGCACCCCTTGCTGCCAAACATTTTCAACCGGGTCAATTTTATCGTTTACAAAATTATGAAACGTATGCAAAACGCGTCAACAACACCTCATTACAAATTGAACCGCTTGCGTTAAATGCAGCAGAAGTTTATAAATCATCCGGGACGTTAAAATTTATTATCATAGAAACGGGAACAAGCTCTAAGCTCTGCTCTACCTTTAAAGTCGGTGATCCTATTTCATTAATGGGCCCAACCGGTGTTCGTGCGAAAATTTCACATGAACATGAAACCGTTTTAATTATCGGCAATCAGCTCAGCATTCCTTTAGTTAAAAGTTATGGCACAGCACTGCGTCAAGCCGGTAATAAAGTTATTTATCTCGGGAATTTTAAAACAAAAGAAGAAGTCTTTTGCCAGGATGAATTGGAAGAAGCTGCAAATGTTATTATCTGGTCGACCTTGCACGGCACTCCTATCGTTGCAAGACGTCCAGGGGATTACTCTGCACAAGGCGATGCGTTGGATGTACTGTTGCGTTATGCGCGCCATAACCAAAAGGTCAACATTCCATTAACCGACGTCGATCGCATTTATTTATCCGCGAACACTTCTCTTTTACGCCGCTTCCAAGAAGCCCGAAAAACCTCGTTAAAAGAATTTTTAATTAAAAATCCCCGCATGACAGGTTCCGTGTATAGCACCATGCAATGCATGCTAAAAGGCGTCTGTGCTCAATGTTTGCAATGGCAAGTTGATCCCGAAACGGGGCAACGCACGAAAGCTGTATTTGCCTGTTCATGGCCGGAGCAACCTTTAGAATTAATTGATTTTAATAATTTAGATGAAAGACAAGCTCAAAATCGATTACAAGAGCAATTGAGTCAATTATGGGTAGATTATCTTTTCGAGCAGAATAGTGTTGAACGAATTTAATATAACTTAAGAAAAATGTCGGTGTTGAATATGAAAGATCCTAAAAATTCTATTATGGAATTAGCTGATTTAGGCTTACTTCGCATCGAAGGCCCCGACGCTAAGAAATTTTTGCAAGGACAACTCACTTGCAATATGGAAAATATTTCTGCTGATCAAGCGCAATTAGGCGCTCAGTGTAATCCGCAAGGACGTATCATTCATTTCTTTCGGCTTTTTTATGATAACGACCATTTTTATTTGCAAATGCAAGCGGATATGGTCCCAATTGCACTCAATGCATTAAAAAAATATGCGATTTTTTATAAAGTCACCTTAAGTAATGCAAGTGATTCATTGAAAGTGATAGGTTATGTGGGTGATCAATTACAAAATTATCTAACTAAAATACCAGAAAAAATAAATGAAATAGCCAAGTCAGATAAATTACTTATTCTAAAATTATCAGACCGATATCAAATCATGGGCGAACCTGCCGTCGTAATATCTTTGTGGGATAAATTGATCGCTGAAAATCCATCGGTATCTTCAGATATCTGGAAGCAATTTGATTTTGAAGAAAATATACCGGCTATCTATCCTGAGACCAGTGAAAAATTCTTACCTCACGATCTCCAATTACAGCATCTCAATGCAATTAGTTTTAATAAAGGATGTTACACAGGACAAGAAATCATCGCGCGCATGCAATATCGCGGAAAAATCAAAAATCATCTTTGGCAAGTGAGCGTCAAAACAGAACTCAACCCAAAACGGGGAGCCGATATTTATGATTCAACAAATACCGCAGGGATGCTCGTCGATTATTATAAAACAGGCTATAATACTTATGTTTTACAAATTATGGCGGCCAAGGCTGATGGACTCTTTCTTGATCCAGATAAACACTATCCCCTCACCAGGTAAAAATACCTATGTCTAAAAAATTGCGCATTGTTTTAGCACAACTCAATCTTTTAGTCGGCGATATTCATGGCAATTTAACCAAACACATTGACGCTGCTAAAACAGCACGTGATATGTTATCAGCTAATGTCATTGTTTTTCCTGAACTTAGCATCACTGGATATCCACCCGAAGATTTATTGTTAAGAAAATCCTTTATTAATGCCGCCACCGAAGCTTTATATGAATTTAAAGAGCAGGTGCAGGATATTTATTGCATCATAGGACATCCATACAGCACAGAAAACGGTTTACAAAACGCCTGTTCTATTATTTACAACGGAAAAATCCTGGGACGATACGCCAAACAACATTTACCAAATTATGGGGTTTTTGATGAAGATCGTTATTTTATACCGGGCAATACACCTTGCGTTGTGCCGATTTTGGATATTCCTGTTGGAATTATGATTTGCGAAGATTTGTGGTTTGATGAACCTGTCAAACAGGCATCCAGACAAGGCGCGCGTCTCATATTAGCGCCCAATGCATCTCCTTTTGAAACCAATAAACACGACCGTCGAGAAATCATACTTAAAAAACGCAGCACGACTTTCAACATACCGATTATCTATACGAATTGTGTCGGCGGACAAGATGAACTTGTCTTCGATGGCGGCTCTATGGCTGTCGATGCATCAGGGAAGATTTGCCAACATGCAGGTTTTTTCAAAGAAAACTTATTACCTGTCGACGTTGAAATTAAAGATTCGCAAGTGAAGATCACTGCCGCACCTTTTGCTTTGCCTCACAAGGAAGAATTGATCTATCAGGCACTCATCATGGGGATTCGTGATTACCTGCATAAAAACCATTTTAAAAATGCATTAATTGGCCTTTCAGGAGGCATTGATTCAGCTTTGACATTAGCACTTGCTGTGGATGCATTGGGCAAAGACAATGTGAAAGCAATTCTGATGCCTTCGCGTTATACCTCAGAAATAAGCATGGAAGACTCTCTAGCGCTTGTTAATAAACTCGGCGTCGCTCATGAAACGATTTCAATCGAACCAACATACATGGCCCTTCAAGCCAGTCTGCAATCCCATTTAATAACGGAAGAGCATTGCAGCATTACACAACAAAACATGCAAGCTAGATGTCGCGGCATGATCCTCATGGCGCTCTCTAATCAAACAGGACATATTGTTCTGTCAACCAGCAACCGCAGTGAAGTTGCTGTAGGTTATGCAACATTATATGGTGATATGGTCGGCGGCTTGGCTGTTTTAAAAGATATACCCAAAACTCTGGTTTATCGCTTAGCAGTCTATCGCAATAAAATCAAACCCGTGATTCCTGAACGTATTATTAATCGCGCACCTACCGCT
>BMAG01000021.1 GCA_014132595.1 Gammaproteobacteria bacterium
ATTGCGAGCGAAGCGAAGCAATCCATCTCGAAAGCAAAGCTTCAAAAAGCAGTTCCTGTTTTCTAAGCTTTGTTTAAAAGATGGATTGCTTCGCTTCGCTCGCAATGACAGCGTGTAAAACACAAAGTTACCGAAGAACCGCCAAAAAAAGACGTAAGCAGGCGCGTGAACGTTTGCGAAACAGCGAAACAAATGGGAGCTTTGGTATATAATCTTTCTCTTTTTTGCAGGGTTCAGCCATGGACACTTATTTATTTTATGACATCGAAACCACTGGATTAAGCAAATCCTTTGATCAGGTCTTGCATTTTGCAGCGATACGTACCGATCGTTCTCTACAGGAGCTTGAACGCTACGAAGTCAAAATCAAATTAAATCCCGATGTCGTGCCAGCCCCTGCCGCTATTATCACTCATCACATGGGGTTAAAAGAAATCTCAGAAGGAATTCGTGAATATGAAGGTATTCGAGAAATTCATCAATGGCTCAATTTACCAGGAACAATCAGTTTAGGTTACAACACCTTGCGGTTTGATGATGAATTTTTACGATTTTCTTTTTATCGAAATTTGTTACCTCCTTATACTCATCAATATGCTAATCGATGCGGACGCATGGATTTATATCCGATGGCAGTGATGTATTTTCTCTATAAAAATTCTGTTTTAAAATGGCCGACGAATGAAGGAAACCCTTCCTTCAAACTTGCGGATATAAGCGCAGAAAATCAGCTTGCCGTCGGACGCGCGCACAACGCCATGGTGGATGTGGAAGCAACACTTGCATTAGCACGCATTTTCTTTAAAGAGCGTGAAATGTGGAACTACCTCGCCGGTTATTTTAACAAAGAACAAGACATGGCTCGTCTGCGAGAATTACAAAATACACCGGCACTGATGATCGATGGGATTTTAGGCGCACAAAAATATTTTCAAAGCCCCGTTTTATTTTTAGGAATGCACAATCATTATAAAAATCAAATGTTATGGCTGCCTTTGGATAATGAAGATTTAACAAAAATTACTTTCGAGACACTTTCAGATGTTCGTGTTGTTCATAAAAAAATAGGTGAACCCAGTTTTATCTTGCCCCAAAAAGAACGATTTTTACAGCATCTTGAGCCCAAACGTCTTACTCTTGCAGCCGCAAACAAACAATGGCTCGAGCAGCATCCTGATCTTTTTTCACAATTAATAAATGTGCATGCAAACTATCAATATCCGCTTTATCCAGACACCGATGCCGCTGCTGGTTTATATATTAATGGATTCTGGAATGCCAACGAAGAAAACTTCTGCCGCAAATTTCATGCTGCAAGTCATGAGGAAAAAGCTCGATTAACTGAACAACTTGAAAATTCACGATTAAAAATATTGGCTTTACGCATTCTGGGAAACAATTATCCGGAAGTCTTATCAGAGCATCAGATGCAGCTCTTTACCCATCATATAAAAAAAATGAGCTCCATCGATGAAAAAGAGATCCTGATTGATTATCAGGGAAAAAAACGATTAACACGGAAAGCCGCACAGAATGAAATTTTGGAGTTACGCAAAGATCCAAAGCTCTTACCCATGCAGATTGAATTACTCAACGAATTAGACGTTTATCTCATGACCCTATAAAAAAGCACTAGCAGCCGCTCGTTGTCAAATTAAACGTAGGAGCACTTCCAGCGATTGCCGCGGTATAAGAAATACGGCAATTAGGAACGGTTCCGCCTACCACATCGATTGTCAAAGGGTTACCCGCTGTAATCGTTAAATTATCGGTGGCTGCATTTAATTGCGTTGCTGCAATGATGCCCGTTAATGTGGCATCAGGATATTCATTTGCCATCGTGACTAAGGTGCCATCCATATTAACGGTGCCTGCAGTCGTCGTACAGGTGGGAGATTGACTGATTCCGCCCACATCCAACATACAGCTCGCTTTTGCTAAACTCGCAGCTGTTCTAAGAGATCCGTAAATAGCATTCGCCTTTGCGATCCGCGCCTGTGACTGAATATTGATATACTTCGATAAGGCAACTGCGCTTAAAATTCCCACAATTGAAATAACAATCACAAGTTCAATCAAACTGAAACCCGATAAAGAAGTTTTTCCATTTTTTTGCATAGGAGCGTCCTGCCAATTCAAAAATAGTATCCAATATATCATATCCCATCGTGTACGTGAATGCACCCGAGCTCGGCTTCGTCATTTTTGCATCTTATTCTATGATAAATAATATGGTATCGTAGCACTATTCAGCAAATAATGGATTGCTAAACTGTCATGACCCCTTTATCCCGTTTATTAATTGTTTTCTTAATAAGCTGCTTTAGTATCGCAGCCATTGCCATTACACCAGACATCGCGCCAGATACCACTGAATCAACCCCTAAAAAAGTCTCTTCCCGGCTTTGGAATTTACAAGATGCCGATATTCTAAGCGTTATTAATGAAGTCTCTCTTGAAACAGGCAAAAATTTTGTGGTCGATCCCAGAGTGACCGGCAAAATTTCTCTCGTCTCAAGCAAACCCATCGCACCCAATCAGGTTTATGATCTGTTTCTTTCAGTATTAGAATTATTAGGCTATTCCGCCATTCCAAGCGGTGATGTTGTAAAAATCGTTCCTAATATGCAAAGCGGCGAACTGGCAACGCGGGTGGCCACCAGTCAATCGCCCGGGAAAGGTGATGAGGTCGTTGTCCGAGTCATCCCTCTAGAACATGTGTCAGCAAATCAACTCATTCCTATTATTCGCCCACTTTTACCTCAGTGGAGCAATGTATCCACTTATATGCCTGGGAATGTGATTATCGTATTAGGCAGAGCCTCAAACATAAAACGCATTAGTGAAATTATTCGTAATGTGGACATCGCCTCAAGCAATGACATTGATATTGTTCCCTTACATCGCGCATCTGCGGCACAAGTCGCCTCTGTTTTAACAAATCTCCAAAATGCCGCTCGAGCCAGCGGAGATACTCCGCAGGTTTCTGTTGCTCCGGATGAACGTACCAATAGCGTCTTATTAAGCGGCAATAAAGCAGCACGATTGCATATGCGTATGCTAGTCAATCAGCTGGATACCCCGACCAGTGGTGCGCAAGGCAATACACAAGTGGTTTATTTACGCTATTTGCAAGCCAAAAGCTTCGCACCTATTTTAGGAAAAATAGCTCAAAATATTATGGGTAAAGACAACGACAGTAATAGCTCTGGCAGCACAAGCACGACGTCCTCATCCACTAATCCAATCTATCCGTCTGCAGGAGGACCAGGTTATCCCTCGTCATCAACAACGACAAAAACAGTCACGCCTGAAAATAGAACCAGCATTCAGGGAGAACCCAGCACGAATGCATTAATCATTACAGCCCCTCCCGCGCTCATGAGAGCATTGGAGTCGGTCATTGCAAAATTAGATATACGCCCTGCGCAGGTGTTAATTGAAGGCATTATTGTTGAACTTGATCAAAGTGACATAAGAAACTTAGGTATTCAATGGGGCGGACTACCTCCGACAGTAGCTACGACATCGACAGACGTATCAGGAAATACATCCACAACCAGTGCCACAACGAGCAATAGCTTTGCCTCCATCGGACAAGGCGTTGTGGGCATTATCCCTCATATGCAAGTTCAGGCTATTCTTTCTGCGCTTCAAACAAGTACGGGTGCCGATATCTTATCAACCCCGACAATCGTTGTATTAGATAACCATAGAGCCAATCTTGCTGTTGGCCAACAAGTTGCTGATCAAACAGGCTCTTATGCAACGACAGGCAGTTCATCGACGGTTACACCTTTTAATACCATTAATCGATTGGACGTGCAGTTGAATTTGGATGTCACACCACAAATTAATTTAGGGGATGCGGTGCGCCTCGTGATTAGTTTAAAAAATGATACCTTACAAAATCCGGACAATCCGGGTCTTAATCCAACAACGAATACAAGTTCAATAAAAAATGCAGTTATCGTGAATAGCACTGATGTATTAGTCATTGGTGGATTAATCAGCAATAATATTTCGAATACGTTAGAAAAAGTGCCCATATTAGGCGATATTCCTATCATTGGAGAAGTGTTTAAACATAAAACGCGCCGCTTGGAAAAGAAAAATTTAATGGTTTTCATTAAACCTACTATTTTACGTAATCCTGTCGATTCCATGGGCATTACAAATACTAAATACGACTTAATTAGAAGCAAGCAAATTAATTGGCCTGAGGATGTCTCAAATGCTGGCGCCCAAAAAACACAAAATATTTTACCCTTACTAAGAGGCGCCACTTTACCGAAACCGTTTGAGGATTAAGAGGATTAACATTACGTGGCGAATTCAATTCAACAAACCCACAAGCTGCCTTTCTCTTTTTCAAAACGTTATGGCGTTATCATTACAGAAATCCAAGAAACTTCTGCAACTATCATTTACCGTAACCAGCCTGATGTCACCATTTTAAATGAATTGCGTCGTTATCTAAATGTGCCCATCAAACTTGAATCTGTGGATGATGAAACCTTTGAAAAATTACTTGTTAAAAATTATGAAACGGATTCTAGCACCGCTATGCAGATGGCCGAAGATTTAAGCGAATCCATGGATTTATTTGATTTAATGCATGAGCTTCCTAAACCAGAAGATTTGCTCGAAAAACAAGATGATGCGCCTATCATTCGCCTATTAAATGCCTTACTTAGCGAAGCCATTAAAGAAACCGCCTCTGATGTACATATTGAAACGTTTGAAGATCGTATTACTATTCGCTTTCGAGTAGACGGTGTCTTGCGTGACGTATTAGAACCGCAGCGCATATTGGCACCGCTCATCGTTTCACGTATTAAAATCATGGCTAAACTCGATATTGCTGAAAAACGTTTACCGCAAGATGGTCGTATCACATTACGTATTGCAGGTCGCGCTGTGGATGTCCGTGTTTCAACAATGCCAACCAGTCATGGCGAACGCGTTGTCTTACGTTTATTAGACAAACAAACAGCCCGCCTTGATTTAGCGCAATTAGGCATGGAACCCAATAGCTTGCGATTAATGCAAAAACTGATTGCAATCCCGCATGGGATTATTTTAGTAACAGGACCCACAGGCTCAGGAAAAACAACAACCTTATATGCTGCACTCACCTCATTAAATAACAATACAAGAAATATTTTGACCGTTGAAGATCCTATTGAATTTGATCTATCCGGCATTGGACAAACGCAAGTCAATTATAAAGTCGACATGACTTTTGCAAAAGGATTGCGTGCGATCTTACGTCAGGATCCCGATGTTGTGATGGTGGGAGAAATTCGGGATGTTGAAACAGCACAAATTGCGATACAAGCCAGTCTCACCGGTCACTTGGTTTTATCCACTTTGCATACCAACAGCGCGATAGGTGCAATCACTCGTTTAGATGATATGGGTATCGAGCCATTTTTACTGTCATCCAGTTTAATTGGTGTACTTGCACAACGTTTAATGCGTCTATTATGCAAAGAATGCAAAAAGCCAATGGAAGCAACGGCCAGTGAATGTATGCTGCTGGGTGTCTCCGAAAAAAATCCACCGATCATTTATCATCCTGCGGGCTGCGCTCGTTGCCGCTATTCCGGTTTCAGCGGCCGCAGTGGTGTTTATGAACTGATTGCAATCGATGAAACATTGCGTACACTCATTCATGACAGAGAGTCCGAACAAAAAATGAGAAAATATGCGCGTACGCATTTTCCAAGCATACGCCAAGATGGGTATAAACGCGTACTTGCGGGTGATACCTCTCTCGAAGAAATTTTACGTGTCACAGGTGAGGAATAATCATGGCGGCTTATCAATACAGTGCGATTGATGCCAAAGGCGCCACACAAAAAGGTATCATTGAAGCAGATTCACCCAAAGAAGCACGGCGCTTATTACGAGACCAAGGATTGATGCCGCTTGAGATTGATTTATCCCAACAAAAAATATCTTCTTTTAAAATAAAAACATTTGGCAGCCCTTCCATCAGCGCTAAAGAATTAGCTTTAATGACTCGACAACTTGCCACACTACTCACAGCAGGATTACCCTTAGAAGAAGTATTAACAGCCGTTGCTGAACAAACTGAAAAAGGCCGCACAAAAGCACTCATTTTATCGGTACGAAGCAAAGTGTTAGAAGGTCATTCACTCGCTTCCTCCTTTCGCGATTATCCAGAAGCTTTTTCAGCTTTATATTGCTCAACAGTTGAAGCAGGTGAAAAATCAGGACATTTGGATATTGTGTTACAACGTCTGGCTGACTATACCGAACAACAATTTCATATGCGTCAAAAAATCCAGCAAGCCTTAATTTATCCGACTGTCATGGTTTTTGTTGCATTAGGTATTCTTATTTTTTTATTAGAATATGTTGTTCCTAAAATGATTTCTGTTTACAGCAATATTGGACAAGCATTACCTGCCATGACCGTCGTTCTCATTTCTATCAGCACGCATTTAAAAACTCTGGGTTTATATATTTTTATAGCGATCGTTCTCTGTGTGTTTTTTTTCCGGCGCAGCATGAAAAAAAACCTCGGCTTTCGAACAAAGGTACATCAATTTTTATTGCAAATTCCACTAATTGGCAATGCTATTAAAGTCGCAAACACGGCACGTTTTTCACGTACCTTTGCAATACTTTCCTCAGCCGGCGTGCCTGTTTTAGAAGCGATGCGCATTTCTTCGAAACTCATTACCAATTTACCTATCCGCACTAGTGTTGAGGAAGCGGCAAGCCGGGTGCGCGAAGGTGCCAATATCAGTCTTGCACTAAAACAAACACAGTATTTTCCTCCTATGAGCATTCATTTAATTGCAAGTGGAGAGGCCAGTGGACAACTTGAAAATATGTTAGAACGCGCAGCCAATAATCAGGATGCTGAAATCTCACGGTTGATTGAAACAACGTTAGCCTTGTTTGAACCTGCTATTATTCTTATCATGGGTGCTATGGTTTTATTCATTGTGCTTGCAATTTTGTTACCAATTTTCCAGTTAGATCAATTTACAGGATAATCTATTTTTACCGAAATAGGGATTGCTGTACGGTAAATTAGTTTATTTGACAATGCCATCACCCTCATCGCGAACCACAATCACCGTTATTGCGAGCCACCACTGCCGTCATTGCGAGCGAAGCGAAGCAATCCTCTTTCAAGCAAAGCTTCAAAAAGCAATTCTAGCTTCCTAAGCTTTACTTGAAAGATGGATTGCTTCGCTTCGCTCGCAATGACGGCAGTGGTGGCTCGCAATGACGGCAGCAGGGCTCGCAATGACGGCAGTGGTGGCTAGCAACACGAGTAATAAATAGAATGATTATATAAAAAATGAGCGATTGCTATTTTTAATCTTTTTTCATAGAATTTCGTTTATTTACATTCTAAAACGAGGAAAATGCAAATGTTTTATTCTATTAAAAACATTATATTATCGATTGCGATTTCTACACTTGCACTCAATGCTTTTGCCGCAGAAAATCTTGTATTTGCCTTTGATATTATTCGTCACGGCGATAGAACTCCCTTACTTATTATCCCTCAAGCACCGGATGCCTCGTCTGAAGAGCTGGGTCAATTAACAGCAAGAGGCATGAGACAGGAATTACAACGCGGAGATAGTTTACGCAAAAAATATATTGAACAATATCATTTACTGCCTGAACATTTTCAGAATAATACGATGTATGCTTACTCCACCGATACCGATCGCACTTTGATGAGCGCGCAAGCTCTTTTATTAGGATTCTATACATTAGGGACAGGTCCGCGTCTTTCAACAGGTCAACCCGCGTTACCCCTTCAATTTCAACCTATTCCAATTCATACACAACCCAAATCTTCTGATCCTTCTATTATTGATGCGGATAAAGAAAAATATAACCAAGAAATCAATCAACTTATGATGACGCAGCCTTCCTGGATACAAAAAACAAATGAACTGAAAAAAGAAAAATTTGATTTGTGGAGCAAAGCTACAGGAGTTTCGATAAACGATCTAGATGATCTCGATTTACTAGCCGATACCTTCTATATTTATGAATTACATCATACTTCCTTTCCAGAAACTTTAACCCATACCCAGATTCAGGAAATTATCAAAACTGGATTCTGGGTTTTTATAACAAAATATCAAACAAAAGAAATAGCAAGCCTCATTGCATCGCCTTTACTTCTTAAAATCGCCCATTATTTGAATGACGCCTACAAACAAAAAACCCCTCTAAAATGGGTTTTATTTTCAGCACATGACAACACAATTTCAAGTGTCATGACAATGCTTGGAGCACCGCTTAATAAAAAACCTCCCTATGCGTCCGATTTAAACTTTTCATTGTTTAAAACAGATCAGAACAGCTATATTGTTAGAGTCAGCTATAATGACAAACCTGTTAACATTCCTGCCTGCGGTGGAACCAGCTGTACTTTGGAACAATTTATCAATTTGACCGGATATCGTACACAAAATGATTCGCAATAAACGCCCAATCAAAAGAAATTATTTATGAAAAAAATTCTATTCATTTTTGCGGTATTATTGCTTTCTGTCACTCAAATAACAAGCGCGTCCATTTCCAAATTTGTGACATTATCAGACGTTCATTTTAATCCTCTCATCGGCTGCGATCAGTTAACAACACCTTGTCCTATTCTCAATGAATTGCAAAAATCCGATCCCTCATCCTGGGATCTTATTTTTCAAAAATACCGCGATCAAATAAAATCAAAATATTATAAAGATACGGATTATTTTTTATTAAAATCGACAATTAAGGAGTTAAGCTCACTTACTACACTTAAGCAGCCTGATTTTATTTTAATCTTAGGTGATTTTCTCGCGCATAGTTTTCCTGAACAATATCAAAAATATTCAGGTGATGAATCAAAAGCGGATTATCAATCCTTTGTAAAAAAAATAATTCAATACTTAACCTATCAACTCAATCAAGCTGCATCTCAAACAAGTATTTATCCTGCCCTTGGAAACAATGATTCATACGAAGGAAATTATAATGTTAAGCCCAATGGACTCTTTTTAAATGAAAGTGCTTATATTTTTTCAAACTTAATCAAAGATAAAGATGCAAGCAAAGCATTCAAAGAAGAATATCCTAAAGCGGGTTACTATGCAGTCACCCTTGCTCACCAAAAATTGCGATTAATCGTTTTAAATACTGTTCTTTTTGCATCAAAATATTCAACCTTCGCAAAACAGCAAGCAGCTTATGAACAGTTAGCCTGGTTAAAAGAGCAGCTTTACCTTGCAGAGCATAAGCAGCAAAAAGTCTTGCTGGCCTTTCATATCCCGCCTGGCATTGATGTGTACCTTGACAGTCTCATGCGCTTTGAGATTGTGCGAGCGTTATTCCATCCTTTATTTTGGCAAACAAGTTATAACAAAGAGTTTTTATCTTTAGTCCAACAATATTCCAAAACCATCACAGGAATATTACCCGCTCATATTCATAGAGATACTTTTCAAGTACTAGCAAACAATGCCTCTACACGCTTGATTCCCGTGAGTCTGACACCCTCTATTAGCCCCGTTTATGGAAATAACCCTGGATTAAAAGTATTTAGTTATGATGCTGAAACTTTTCAACTTATCAATTACGACACTTATTTTTGCTCTCTCAGCAAAAACGAACCTCTGAAATGGAAACAGGAATATGATTTTAATGCCGTCTATCAGCCTGGTTGTAAACAATGTTTACTTATCAACGGAATGCTGCATTTAAAAAAAGATAGCCACTTAATGGATTTATACAAAAAATATTATACGGTTGAGAGAACTGTTCGCAGCACAAAAACACTTAAACTTTGGTGTGGAATTTATAATACTGATTGGGAGTCTTATAAATCTTGCAGCGAGATCGAATGAGGGCTATTCAATAATATCAACGCCCATTTCACCAAATACAGCCGCTAACGTATCTTCAGTCGACTCTGATACGGCATATCCGACTTGAGCAAACCAGCGTTTAATCGCAACGAGCTCACGGCCTCGCAGATAAATATAAAATGCCAGGAATACAACATCCAGATCATCTTTTTCATTCATATCAAATGCATAACGTTCTGCATAAGGTAAGCGTTTTTTGGCTTCAACTTCCGTGTATTGTAATAATAAATTCATCGCATCTTCCGCGGAGAGCGCCAATTCAACTTTTTCTTTTACTTTATGATAATCGTCAACACGCTGATGCAAAATACGATCCAACTCTTCCTCTTTAAATAATTCCGAAAATCCATGAGGGAGACGTTCATCCAGTGAAAAAACTTTATTGATAAAATCAGCACTTTTAATCGTTAATACTGTCTTGTCTAAAACTTTATGAAAAAAAGGCACCGCTAAACAGGCGCGTTTAAAAGAAGTTAAATTGATAAAAACTTTATTTTCACGAAGAGAAATGGAAGCTAAGCGAAGCGGATACTCTGTGTTTTTTTGATAATCATTAATAGATTCAAAATGTAAGTCATCACATTCTGCCGTCCAGTACCAGCTCCAGGTGTTAGGCGCATTATTTTTTTTCACGCATTGCAGGCTTTCTAATGTTTGTGATAATCGTTCAGGCTTTAACAAAGTATAAGTCAACCTAATAGGTTGATAAGCTTCACCGGTTTCAACGGTTAGAAAAGGCTTCTGTAACCGGTCAAACATATCTATCTCCTGCCTGAAATAATTCAAAAAAAATCATCACTCAATCCTCACCCAGTCATTTATACCAGAGGTTAATAGAGATCACATTTTAGGATTTACGAAAACGAGAAGTCGTTGCATCCATTCCCTGTTGTGGTTGTTTTCCTTTTTTTCTATCGTAATTGGTCTTGGCAATCGCAGCATGTTCTTTGTCTATTACGTCCTTAGCGCGTTGCAATGAGTCTTTGAATGACACTCCTACTTTTTTCGCAACATCAAGCACCTCTTTCGCACTCGGAATAGTAAAAGCAGAACTAACACTTACTTTTCGACGCTTGTTGTCACTATTCTTTTCATTCAATGCTTCTGGGCTACTTTTTGACATAATCTACCTCCGGTAAAGATTTTTAAAAGCTGTTTTAATCATTATTGTTATTGTCTATCTTAAGCACAGGCTGATTATAATCTAGCCAGAAGCGGCAGAATTTACAAACGAACCCCTCGCCTTGAGTGAAGTATATACCCTAATATCATACAATTAAAACAAATCCCTTGATTCTTTTAGTATAATAGAAAATTCTAAAAAATGGATTAATTAGGTTAAAAATTATGAACAAACTACTCTCGAATGTTAAAAAGACGGCGGGTTTCACCTTAATTGAGGTCATGGTAGTCGTTGTTATCTTAGGTATTTTAGCGGCGATCGTCATCCCTAAGATCATGAGCCGGCCGGAACAAGCCAGAATTGTTAAAGTAAAACAAGACATTATGGCTATTCAAAGCGCGCTCGATCTTTATAAACTGGATAATAGTTTTTATCCTTCAACCGACCAAGGCTTACAAGCCCTGATCACAAAACCCACCAATGATCCCCAACCTAGAAACTGGAAAACAGACGGTTATTTACAACAATTGCCGATCGACCCCTGGGGACAAGCTTACCAATATATCAATGATAATGAAAAATTGAAGATTTTTAGTTATGGGCCCAAAGGCAAGGATGGGAGTAGTGAAATCGGTAATTGGACGAGCGACACTGAAAATACGAATGGATCCCAACAATAATCCACGATTCAGACCTCTACCCCGCGCTCACATAGATTCTTTTAAAGCGCGGGATAACTATCCTTGCATCGCGCGCGGATTCACTCTCATCGAAATCCTCATCGTCATTGTGATTATCAGTATTATCACAGGTATTGCAACACTCACTATTTCGCGCAATCAACAAAAACAATATGAATATTTGGCAAACAGTCTCTCGCACCTCATTACTCTGGCAGAAGAAGAAGCCATGCTTCGACCTGCCACACTGGGACTTGCCTTCACCAACCATAGTTTCCAATTTTTTGAATATAAAAACACGCTTAACACTAATAAAACGCATTGGTATCCATTGACCGATAAATTATTTGGTATACACACTTACTCTCAAAATATTAAACTCACTGTAAAGGTGCAAAATAAAGAAATTCCACTGGATGGTCAGCCAAAAATTATGATTACCGCAAGCGGCGATATCGTTCCCTTTGTTATTGAGATTGGAAAAGAAGATCAAAAACCCAGCTATCAGGTGACGGGTTATGCAAACGGAAATGTCATCAGCGAGATTTATCATGAAGAATAAAGCGGGCTTCACTTTAATTGAAGTTCTTATCGCATTGGTGATTTTGAGTATCGCATTAACAGCTATTATTAAATCCTCATCACAAAATATTAAAGACACGCTCTACATCCAAAAGAAAACCATTGCGCTCTGGGTCGGAAATCAAATCATGAATGAAATACTAGCCGGCCTGCGTAAACCGCCATTAGCACCTGATACCCTCTCACAAAAAAGTACGATGCTCAATGAAACTTGGTCGTGGACAGCTTTCATGAAACCCACCCCTAATCCGCATATTCAGGAAATTAACGTCGATGTTTCACAAAACACACATTTAATTCATCTGGTGAGTTATTTATATGTACAACAATAAACGCGGATTTACTTTATTAGAAATACTCATCGCACTTTTTATTTTTTCGATCGTTTCAATGATCATGGTTGGCGCACTGCATACTGTTTTTAATAGCCAATCAAATACAGCTAAACATGCGGATGCAATCACTCAATTACAAATTGCTTTTCTCTTAATGTCACATGATCTTGAGCAAACGATTAATCGTCCCGTGACCAATGCAAAAGGTATCGTTGAAGGGCCTTTTATAGGGACACATGATTCAGTCACTTTTACGCATGCAGGTTTTGCAAATCCGCAGGGCAGTCTATTACAGAGCACGTTACAACGAACTGCCTATTCTTTACAAAATGAATCTCTGGTTCGATCTCTTTGGCCGGTGCTTGATCAAACTCAAAAGACACTTCCAAGTTATCGCACTTTGTTGCAGTCTGTCACTGATCTACGTTTTGAATATTTGGATAGTAAAGGAAAATTTCAAAATAACTGGCCGGCGGAAGATCAAAAACAAGATATCATTCCTCGCGCAATACGAGTGACGATTACCCTCAAAAATTGGGGAACTCTTACTCAACTCTTTCTCATGCCGCAGACGCCTAAACCACAAGGACCGGCACAAGCATCGCAGCCAGGACAACCCAATGCTCAACCACCACTTCAAGGACAGCCGCCCAATGCAGCCCCAAACTAAACAGTATGGCGCAGCCATCATCGTTGCACTGTTTGTCACAAGTCTAGTTGCAATCGCAGCCATTGCTATGATTGAACGACTTCGCATCAATATGCGAAGCACCGAATTGATCACCCATAATTTAGAAGCAAATCTCTTAGCAAAAGGTTCTATTGCCTGGGCGATGGAACAACTCAATACGGATTGGCGTCAACAAAAAAAGGATCAATTAATTGATTTAACACCGATAAAATCAACGATTAACCAAGTCGAAAATGCCACTATTTATAGCATTATTTTTGATGCGCAAGGTCGATTTAATTTAAATAATCTCGCAGACGCTGATACTCAAACTCAAGATGATTTTATTCGTCTAATCAACGCAGCCTATCCTAAAATAGGAACAGAAGGTGCTCGTGCCATTGCAACAGCCGTCAATAACTGGATCAAACAAGGCGCTATAAATAACACACTGGATGACTATTATGCCAAACAAACACCCCCTTATCGGGCACCCCATCGATTAATGGCCAGTGTGAGTGAGTTTCGACTGGTAAAAGGAGTCACGGCAGAGCTATATGCTGCCCTTTCTCCTTATATCACAGCATTGCCTGAAACGACGCCCATCAATATCAACTCAGCAGCTCCCCCTGTATTGATGAGTTTAAGTCTCACTTTAACCTTATCCGCTGCACAAACCATTTATGCTAGAACAAGGCAGGCACCCTTTCCAAGCACTGCAATCTTTAACCAATTTGATGTCATTAAAAATAATCGCATTCCTGACAATAAAATAACCGTAAATAGTAACTATTTTCTGGTAAAATCCGTAATTAAAATAGGACAACAGGAGATTTTGCTCTATACACTATTGCAACGCATGCTCAATAGTAATAAACCGATTGAAATAGTGATATGGCAAAGCAAAGGAACATTATGACCCCAAAACGTATCCTCATCTATTTACACGCAGAGCAGGCCAACTGGCTCATTGCTGATGAAACAGGTCAAACGATACAATCTGTTTTAAATGGAAACTTGGGCGACTTAACGGCCAGCACACAAGGCTGTCAGATAGATGTCATTGTTCCAGGCCAATCGATTTTACTCACAAAGGCACAACTCCCTCAATTAAGTGGAGAACGACTTAAACAAGCCTTACCTTTTGCATTGGAAGAACAATTAATTGAAGATGTCACAGAACTGCATTTTGCAATCGGCAGCTACCAGCCTGATCACCATTATTTTCCAGTCGCAGTTGTTGCAAAAGAAAAAATGGATCACTGGATTTCAGAATTAAAGAAAATCAATATTGTCCCCAACGCTTTTATTTCAGCAACCACCGCTTTGCCTTTTGCACCTGAAAATGTTTATGCCTGTATTGATGATGAGATCGCCATTGTTCGCACAGGTGAATATACGGGTTTTACCTGCGACAAAGCAAATCTCTCTACTTTTTTACAATTCCAGCTTGCGAGCATGGAACAAAAAATCACGGATATTCATCTCTATAATTTTTCTGACTCATCAGCAGCGCTCACATTAGATAACATCATCATCAACGAGGTAATGCTATCCAGAAATCAATTTTTAGAACACTTACTAAAATGGACTTCAACGTACCCTTTCATTAATTTATTACAAGGCACTTATAGAGCATCCAAAAAAACAACAACGACAAAAAAAATCTGGATGGCCGCAGCCGGTCTTGCCGTCGTGTGGATTGTTTTTGTATTTTTTAGCAATATCGTTTCATTTTTTCTTTTACATCAAGCAACCACCTTGTCTGAACAACAGATAGAAAAAATTTATAAACGTAATTTCCCCGAAGCTGTTTCTGTCATAGCACCCCGGCAACGTATGGAAGATAAATTAAAAAAATTATCGATCAGCAGTACTAAAAATAATTTTTTGGCAATACTTGCGATCGTTGGCGATTCGCTTTCTAAATCAAAAGGGATAGAGCTTCTTAATTTAGACTACCGGAACAATCAGCTCTCCCTCAATATTACGGCAGCCTCCTTTTTAAACTTGGATGTTTTCACGCAAACACTGATTCATCAAAACTTAAACGTAAAGCAGCAAAGCGCGAGCGTCGCAGGCACTGCCGTTAAAGCGAACTTACTCATCACGCAAGGTATCTTATGAAAGAATGGTGGCTTCAATTAAATTTGCGCGAAAAACAAATGGTGAGCCTTGGGATCGCAGTCCTGATACTTGGGCTTTTTTACCTTATCCTTTGGTCGCCTTTGCATCAAAGTGTCGCCACGGCACGTGACCAAATTGAACACAACCAAAAGTTACTCTACTGGATGGAAAATGCCGATAAACAAATACAAGCGGCTGAATTAACAGGACAAAAACCTGCTGCGCACAGTTCAGGGTCTCGTATCAGCATCGTGCAAAATAATTTAAAACCGAATCCTATCAATAATAACGTTACGCAACTTGTACAAGCAGACAATGATTCTGTAAAATTAAGCTTTCAGCAAGTCAGTTTTGATTTATTAATTTCCTGGCTCATTGATCTTTGGCAGCAGGAAGGTTTCATTACGACCCAGATGACAGTAAAGCCTGGCAATAAACCCGGCATAGTGACAGCAGAATTGGTTGTCCATTAAGTTAAATGAAAAGCACAAAAATGAGGATTATATGTCTTTGATTCCTATTGTTTATTATTCACATCATCCTGCCTTACATAAGGTAGCAGAACCCGTTACCGAGTTTAATGAAGCCTTGGCGAAACTGGTACAAGATATGTATGAAACCATGTATCACGCGGATGGTTGTGGCTTAGCAGCACCGCAAATAGGGATTGCTAAACGCATTGCTGTTATTGATATTTCAGAAGAAAAAGACAAGCCTTTTTGCATTATTAATCCAGAAATTATAGAACGCTCAGGCGAAAAAATGATGTCTGCCGGTTGCCTTTCTGTGCCTGGTACTTATACAACCGCTCCTCGCTCTACTTATGTCAAAGTTCGTGCGCAGGATGAGACTGGGAAGTTTTTTGAGATAGAAGGTCATGATTTATTAGCACACTGTCTTCAGCATGAAATCGATCATTTGTATGGAAAGTTGAATATTGATTATTTATCGTCTTTAAAGAAAAATATTTCGTTGAAAAAAATGGAGAAGTTTTTGAAGAGGACGAAAGGAAAGTAGCGTTTAACTTTTCGTGTCTTCAATGAGGGACTTCATCCTCAAGCTATGTCTTTTAAAAACCTAGGACTTATCGTAGCGTCCAGCCACAGAGTTTATAGAGAAGCCGGGCGCCTACATTTGCATCCCATTCAGCCGCAGGATCTGCTATCTCGGATAAAACAACATCGCCGGGGGAAACTTCATTCAAATCGAAACCGATGATTTTACGTCCTGATTCAGCCACTTTTTTAATTAAATAAAAGGCTTCGCGCAAATCAATTCCTCCTGGAACAGGTGTACCTGTATGAGGACAAAAACGAGGGTCCAAGCCGTCGATATCAAATGAAACATATACTTCTTTCGGTAAGTGGCTAATGATTTCGTCACATAAGGTTGACCATTGAATACCATTAAGTTTTTGTTCTGCTAATCGCGCATCAAAAAAAGTGACAATTCTTTGATTATTCTTTTTGATGTATTCAAACTCTTCTTCACAAAAATCACGAATGCCGACTTGAACTAGCTTTTTTAAAGGGGTTTTTTCAATAACATTATGCATAATGGAGGCATGTGAATATTCAAACCCTTCAAAGGTATCACGCAAATCTGCATGTGCATCAAAATGCAAAATACCCATGTCAGGATATTTTTCGAGAAACGCAGAGATAGCACCAAAAGGGGTAGAGTGATCACCGCCTAATACACCTACACGCTTGCCTTGATCCAGTAAGTTTTTCGTTTGTGTATATACATATTCATTTAATTGAACACTGTATTGATTAACTTTTTGAGCTATTTCTTGCAAATCAGGATTTGCGTCAACGCCGCCTTCCGCAATAATTTCTTGCGCTAAGAAGCTCGCTTCTTTATTCCATCTCTGCACATCTTTAGATTCATCCAGCATCGCAATGCCCGCTTCGAAAAAATTTCCTAAATCGAGGTCGAATAAATCGATTTGCTTACTTGCCTGCAAGACAGCCTGAGGACCTTGCGCCGTACCTCGTCCGTAAGAAGTCGTGACTTCCCATGGCACTGGCACTAAAACAAGTTCAGCTTCATCGATACTAAAAGGCAGCCCGAAAATACCGGAATCTTTGAGTGCTGCCGCATTGGGGTCAAATGTTTTCATAGAATACGTTTAATCCTCGAAGTAAGTGTAGCCTTGTAACCCTTTGGTCAAATCATTGAGATAATCTGAACGCTGAGTCTGATGGATATCTGATTTTTCTAACTGCTCACGGAAGGAACGAATCAACTGACCGCGGTTGAAGTTAACATAACCCAATGCAGATTCAACCGTGTCTCCTTCAATGGATTGCGTTAATGTATAACCGCCATCTTCTGCTAAATCCACGTGTACGGAATGTGTGTCACCAAATAAATTATGTAAATCGCCCAAAATTTCCTGATAAGCGCCAACCATAAAAATCCCTAATAAATAGGGACGCATGGGATCGTGCGGTAATAATGAAAGCGTACGATCCAGACCATAATTATTGACATACTGATCAATGCGTCCGTCTGAATCACAGGTGATATCATGCAAAATACCGCGCTCAGTCGGCTGCTTGTCCAAACCCGATAAAGGCAAAATAGGAAATACCTGGTCAATGGCCCAGGAGTCAGGTAAAGATTGGAACAAAGAAAAATTACAAAAGAATTTAACTGCTAATTTTTCATGTAACTCATCGATGACTTCACGATGCGCGCGGATGGAAGGCTTTAAATTATCTCGTACTTTGGCACAAGTCGCATAATAAATTTGCTCTGCATAAGCCCGCTTTTGCAAATCCATCAGACCATGAGTGAACATCGTTTGCGCTTCGGAGTTCCATAAACAGACGTCATGATATGTTTCCAATGCATTACTTTCTGATAAATTGGTATACCCATCCCATAAATTTTTAATCATTGGGAGTTCACCCGCTTCAGGAGGAGTCAAATTTGTAAGATCACAGGCTTCTTCTGTTGCGATGACATTGGTAATCAGCATCGCATGATGTGCGGTAATAGCACGTCCTGATTCTGTAATAATCTCAGGATGGGGCAAATTATGCTGCTGACATATTTCTGCTAATACATACACCACATTATTTGCGTATTCTTGTACGCTATAGTTCATAGAACAATGGCTGCGTGAGCGTGTACCTTCGTAATCAACGCCTAAACCGCCGCCCACATCCACAATACTAATCGGCGCACCTAATGCATTAAGTGCTGCAAAATAACGCGCGCACTCACGCATACCGCGATGAATATCTGCAATGTTTGCGATTTGTGAACCTAAGTTAAAATGCAATGCTTTTAATAATTGTAACTGTTTCTTTTCACGTAATATTTCAATGACACGTAATACTTGCACGGCAGAAAAACCAAACTTGGCTTTTTCGCCACTGGTATTTTGCCATTTGCCCGCACCGATAGAGGCTAAACGTACGCGAATACCGATACACGGTTCTATTTTCATTTTTTCAGCTTCTTCAAGAACGAGATAAAGTTCTGATAATTTTTCTAAAATAATGCAGACTCGATGACCTAAACGCTGGCCGATCAACGCAAGTCGTATATATTCGCGGTCTTTATAACCGTTACAGATAATCACGGATTCAGGATGTGCTGAAAGCGCCAACGTTGCCAATAACTCAGGTTTACTGCCTGTTTCAAGACCCACTCTTGTTTTTGTGTTATCTAAAATAGCCTCCACCACATGGCGTTGTTGATTGACTTTGATGGGATAAACACAGGTAAATAAACCTCGATAATCATTTTCTTTAATTGCATTTAGAAAAGCATCACTTAATGACTGAATGCGTTTACGTAAAATATCGGTGAAGCGTACTAACACGGGAAAGGTCAAACCTGCTTCTTTAATTCGTTGTGAAAGCTCAACCAGATCAATACTGCAACCATTGCCTGCGCCTTTGGGGTTCGCCTGCAAATGGCCCTCTTCAGAAATATCAAAAAAACCATCGCTCCACTGTGCAACCAGATAAGCATCACGAGCTTGTTGTGCAGACCATTCAGCCATGTTTTATCCTCCAACCCGATTGAAAATGAGTCTTATATTATCACTACTTGTCCTAACCATCATGCATTTTTTGCACAAGACAAAAATTCCCCGTCATTCCCACCCTTTCGGAATGAGAAATGAACAGGGAATTGAAATTGTCCTTTGCAAAGGGATTAAGCGACAACTGCGCTTTTTTCTTGAAACAATCGTGAAAATGCACGTGCTTTACGATTGCGCCAGTTGCCCTTGCTGTAGGCGTATCCTGCGATTAAGGGCAAAGCCAGGGTCGCTTCGCTATAAACCATTTGTTCATGCACTACGGACACCTTGCCCCATGAGCAGGCTTCTCGCAGCGTAGAACCGGATAATGCACCGTCACGCTCATCGGCAACCGTGATTTGAATGGCATATTTATGTAAAGGCACTTCTGCACCCAATAATTCAGCCGCCACTACGACATCCTGAGCAAAATTCTTAGGTACACCGCCGCCAATCATCAACAATCCTGTTTCATTGGCTTTGATCTTAAGATCGGTCAATTCACGGAAATCTTTGACAGAATCAATGGAGACGTGCTTTTCAGGGTGAGCCACTTGATGCATGACCAAGCCAAAGCCTGCGCTGCAGTCACTGAAGGCTGGAACAAAAATAGGAACATCTTTCTGGTAAGCGCGCAATACGATGGATTCCTGATTTTTTCCATGCTGCTCCAGATAGCGGCCCATTTCACGAATAAACTCACGTGAAGAATAAGCTTTGGGAGGTAAGCTATTGGCAATGTCACAAATCGTATTATCGCAAATACGCAATTGGTCTTCATCAATCAGGGTATCGTATATACGATCAATAGCTAGCGCCTGTAACTCAAGGTCATCCAATAAAGGAGAGCCTTGATAATGTTTAAACCCAAGACCTTCAAAGAAATCCTGATCAACGATATTAGCGCCTGTCGACACAATGGCATCTATCATATTATTTTCAAGCAAATCCAGGATAATTTTCTTTAATCCTGCGCTTATTAAGGAACCTGCCAGGCAAAGAATAATGCCGCAGTTTTCATCTTGTATCATCTGATCATAAATCTTGGCAGCACGGCCCACGTTTTTGGCTTGAAAGGCTGTTCCTTCCATTGCCTCAACTAAAGCAGAAAAATCGAATTGTTTCATATCAATATGATTGACTTCCTTCGATAGCAGCTGGCCTTTGGTCTTTTTCATCGTGAGTTCTCCTATGAATACCAATAACAATAATTAGGGGGGGATAATCTAATCGAAAACGCCAAGATTAGCTAGATAAATTTACAGGGGATTTATCCAGGCCGGTTGCGGTCTCCAACGACAAAGTCCATGTCTGTCGCACTGAGAACTGTGCACGGTAGAGATAAAACAGCAGAACGGGCGAAATCATCCCTATTAAAGCGCTCGTAAAGACGACTTCATAATGCATAAATCCGCCTACATCGATGCCGGCTGGAGGGATAAATCCTACAAAAAGCGTAATGCCGCATCCAACAAGACCCACAAGACATGCAAGCCACATCCCAGCCTTACCTCCCGAAATCGCGAAAGCTTTAGGATGTGTTCCAAATTTATATTTTAAACAAATCGCTGCGAGAAACATCAAAACATACATTAAAACATAAAGCTGTGTGCTTAACGCCGTTAGTAACCAATAAGAGCCATTGACGCTTGGCATGAGCAAGAAAGCCAAACAAACAAAGCTGACAAGGACGGCCTGCGCGATGAGTATACGAAAAGCCACCCCTTGTTCATTCTCTTTCGTGAAATAGCGGGGCAAATAACCCAGCTGTGCAGCATGCAACAATCCCTTGGCAGGTGAAATCACCCAGCTTACTGTACTGCCCAATGTGCCAAGAAGCAGCATGACAGTCACCACAGGAACCAGCCAATCAAGATGATAAATCGCAAAAAAATGGGTAAATGCCTGCATCACTCCATTCACCAGGTTGATTTGATCATGGGGTAGCACCATTGCAATGGCCAACGACCCGAAAATCATGGTGACTAGAATAATTAATACTGAAAATAACAACGCTTTAGGAAACGCTTTTTGCGGATTGGACACTCCTGTGACATGCACGGTTGCAAGCTCCATACCTAAAAAAGCCGTCATGATTGCAGTTAAGGATACCCAGTTTTCAACGTGCTTTAACGAGGGCACCATTTCTCCAATCGTGAAATGAATTTGCAGAGGTTTTCCTAGCACCATCCAAATCACAGCCAGAACAATGATCAAAGCCATTGGAATAATCATCCCGGCGATCGCACAAAAACTCGAGAATTTCGCTGAAAAATGTAACCCCTTCAAATTAAGCCATGTCAAAAGCCAGAAAGTGGATAAAATAATACTAATTAAATACAGTTTATTTTGAACTAATGCAGGATTGATAAAATAAGTTGCTGTCCCGACAAAAAATGAGAGAATCGTCGGAAACCAGACCATGGTATTGATCCATTGAAGCCAGATGGCCAGAAAAGCCATTTTCTCCCCCATCCCTAAACGAATCCAATGAAATATTCCGCCTTTTTCCGTAAATTGGGAAGAAAGCTCCGCAGATACGAGCGCCACCGGAATCAAAAAAACAACGGCTGAGAACAAAAAGAAAAAAATAAGGGAACTGCCAAAAAACGCCGTCGCCGGCAAATTTCTAATACTGTCAATCGCGCCTGTAATTAACATCGCTAAAGCAAAAATACTTAATCCAGCCGTTTTCTTTTTATTGTCCACATCTATCTCTCTATATAAAGTTACACAACTCGTCGATGCTTTTTCGTGCCCGAACCCGAGCTCTACATTTACGAGGCATTATATATCGATTTGTAGACTAATAACACTAAGTAGTCTGAGTTTCTTGCAACATAAAATCCCAGCTTTTGGTCGCAATCGTGTTAAGCCACCCCTTCATCGGCTCAGGACTTTGCTCAGCGATTGAATGTATACGTGTAATAGGATCTTCACTCGGATTTTTCATATGTTTTGCAACAGCTTGTGAAATAGAGATGCTGGTATCTGGCTCACTCAGCATCGTTTGAAAATAAGAATGTAATTCTTGCAAACTGACAAAAATCTCATATAACGCATTAGGATGAGCGTTGTTGGCTCCCGAAAGCAGTAAGCTTAATGTTTGCAATTTAGGGCTCGCCGCTGTAATCGGTGAAAGCGCCGTGTTTATTTTTATCGTATCAAGTAGTTGCAACAAGGGTGACTTATTCCCTGTTAACACGACAACCATTGTATCAAGCTGCTTGAGATTTTCTGGCGTGCTCAGTTGTATATTTGCCAATAGACTTTCCCAAATATCCACATAATTGGCAATATATTGCGTTCGCAATTGTGAGGCCAAGGTATCCACTGACATTTGATCAACAACCGCATTCGTTCCTAAAATCCAGTTCCCTTGCAACGTCTCAGAAGCCGCCGCATAGATTTCATTGGTGACAATTGAATTAAACTTTTTTGCAGTAAACATGGCGGGAATCACTGTTGCAACTCCTTTACTTACTAAAACAGGCGGTGTGCCAAGGAGGGTGCCAAGATCAATCGCATCGTCTTTATTGTTGTTGCCCATATTTTTTAAGATCACAAAACTGAGCGCCTCATTGGATTGCTCTAACAATTGTTTGCGAACTTTTGCAATCAGTTCATGATCCAGTGTAATGAGTCCGCCTACTCCGACCGCCGCCTGAATATGATCCGTTAAAGACGCAACTATAGTTTTATCATTTAAATCGGGTATCAATTGCTGCAAGACTTCCGTCATACTGTTTGCTTGAAAATGCGACGCATCTTCTAGCATTAAATACGCTTTTAATATCTTGTATACTTGTTCCTGATTTTTATTGTTAGTCATTTGTAAGTATTTTTCAAAGCTGTTTTTTATCTCCGGTAAAAGAAAATTTTGCAAGGCTTGATCATAGGCAATGCTTGCCGTCTTCTTTGATTTTTTGTCATAGAATGCAAGTGTGAATTTGTCTGAATCTGCATTCGCCGCAGCACGTAAAGAATTTAATAAGGGCAAAGCATCGCGCAAACGTTCGTCCTCAGTCTTAGACTGCAACATATTTTGTTGATAAAGTGCCAGATCTTTTTTTACGGAATAAGCTTGTTGCACACTTCGCTCAAAATCATACCCCAGAAAAATAGCAGCCAAAAGCACCGCACTCACCGCAGTCCCATATACTGCACGATGCTGCCATAAGGTGGTTTGTTTTAGAATGACATCTGGCCTTGCCGGCATGGCTAATAAATTATGTAAAATAAATTGTCGTATAAAATAGGCTCTGGGAGGCATCTCTGGAATTGCAATAATTCCTGCAGGTTGACTGGTAAAATAAGCTTCTGCCGAAGAGAGTAAAGCAGTCGTCGGTTCTTCAATGTTGTTTTGGGTGCTGCTCGTGAGATATATGCTGAATAAAGGCAAATTTGGAATAGAAAGGGCTTTTAATACCTGAACAATTGATTCTTTTAATCGTTCAATTTGCAATGGAAAATCTTTAATATAAGAACGCATGGTATCGTTACGTTCTTGATGAAGATGCCAAATAAGCTGTTTGTTTAATCGCTTAATCAACGCGTTAAATCGCTGCACAAAAAGAGTCAGCAAGTTTTCATTCTCATTATCCAAAGGCAAAGTCACGCCCCACGCTTGAGCCGCCTCATCACTGCTGCTTTCTCCAAAAAATTCCATAAATCCCGGCAGCATATCGCATTTGGTGATCACTAAATGAATAGGCATGGAGGAGCCAAAAGTTTCCAAGACTTCCATTAATCGTTTTTTCAATTCTACGATCACTTCATTTTTTTTTTGACTTTGGGTTTGTTTCATCAATTCAGGCAAATGCAGTGTGACGATCACTCCTTGCAGTTTATTTTCAAGACGAATACGACTGAGTAATTTTAATAGTTGCTGCCAAAGAAAAGGAAACGCCGCCATTCCTTGCGGCATATTTTTTGTTTTCGAAATGAGGTAAGAACCCGGCACATCCACAAGAACCAAATCTCGAGTCACCCACCAGTTACACATATCGGAAGGCGGAATGGCTTTGATGTTGCCTGCTTTAAATTGCTTCGCCAATATATATTTAATATCTGAATTGGCCAATAATGTTGTTTTACCCGAGCCTGCGGGTCCCAGCACTAAATACCATGGCAAACGAACGAGATTTATATTTTTCCCGTTTTTATGAATGACTGTACTTTTTAAAAATTTGACAGCACCTTGAAAACGTCCTTTTAAATAATCTAATTTTTTTTTAATGTCCGGACTTATGGGTTCATCGTTTATTTTTTTTTTGGAATGTGTATCAAAAAAAAGAACTTTCAATAACCAGCATAAAAAAAATAATCCAATAATATCCACTCGTTTTTCAATATCGCTGAGCGGTCTATAGCCGTTAATGCTAATCAATGGACCGTCAAACCAAACAAAAAGAGAAATGATTGAAAATAAACTAAAAGGTATCAGTTGCTTGTAGATATTTAATTTTGTTAATTTCATAGGCTACCGGTTTCCTAACACTTGATAAACCTGGCTTGTGATCGTATCCAGAATAGAATCCAAACCAACAAATAATAATAAAATAATGACCGTTGTTACCAACAATATCAGCCAATAAGGTGTTTTAAGCGGCGCTTTTTTTGTCGATTGCAATGATTTAACAGGAAATGGTGACAGCGTTCTTGTGAAATCGCCATGATAGGCGCTTATTCGCTTATAAAGACTATGCGTAATTTTCTCTAATTGATTATCACGATCCTCAATCCGATAACTCCCTTTATAACCCAGACTTAAACAAATATACATAAACTCCATCACATCAATATAGAGAGCTGGCTCTTTAATAATACGCTCGAGTATCAGAAAAAAACGCTCTTGTTGGGTGCCTTCTGAATTGAAAACCGCAAGCAAACTATAATTGTCCCATTGTCCTTGTCCACCCCAAGGAGTATTTGAAATCACATCATCAAATGTCGCACATAATGCATAACGGCTGACAAGCGTATATTCAGAGCGATAACCTTTTGCTTGAGCAGATTCCTGAAAACTGCTGATCTCTGCGGTTAACTCTTTTTGCAACGTATTTAAATTATGATAAGTCTTGAGCTGTTTTAATTTGCCAAGGGTTGAGAATAAATAACCCGCCACATCCACCAGTGGATTTAAACCAGCCTTGGGATTGTGTGTTGCAAATTTGCCATGCAGCAGCAATTGATGATCGACGTAATCTGCAAGTTGTTGGGTGGGACTAAAAAGAATTTCCTCTCCCGTCACGAGTGACGATGCCTGGCCTGAACCTGGTAAAGGTATGTCATTGAGCGTTATACTGTCAGCGTTCGTAGTGATCATACTGAGTTTCCCTACACCTTATAGGGGATTATACATAAATGACCACAGACAAACAAAAAAAATCCCCTTGTCTATGTCCTAAAATGGAACAGGCAAGAGGATTTTAATGAAATAGAATCGTTATTTAGTCTAACATTCCATAAATTTTAAGCTTCTTACGCAATGTACCACGGCTCAAGCCCAACAAAATTGCAGCGCGGGATTGATTGCCCTTGGTATATTCCATCACAGCTTCTAACAATGGAACTTCTACTTCAGCCAATACTAATTCATACAAATTTGTAGGTGGCTGACCTTTTAATTGTGCAAAATAACTTTCCAAAGCTTGACGAACGCTGTCATGCAATGGTTGGTTTTTGTGTGCGACAATAAACGGCGATTGCGCTTTTTGTCCTGCTTCTGTATCTGCAATAGTTGTATTAGTAGTCATTAGTATTCTCTCTCATTTAAAAATAATCCAAAATTAGCAAAAAACTCCCAAAACTTTCCAAGCAAATAATTATACACCATTGATCGTTGTCTGAGCAACCTTCTCATTGACTTATTTTAGACTTATTTACGGCTGCCTTCTAATCTTACCCATTCTTCTTTAAATACAGGCGGTTGCATTAGAAAAAAAGGCTGATAAGCATCGATTATAGCCTCTATTTGATCGGATAAGATGCCTGATAAGACAATTTTACCTTGCGGCCTCACTAAATTTCCGAGAATCGACGCCATCTCTATTAACGGTTTTGCCAGTATATTAGCAATGACTAAATCGGCTTTTTGGTCGCCCACATTTCCAGGAAAAGCAACGTTGAGTTCCGGAGAAAAAACAGCATTCTGTTTCGCATTATTCTGTGTAGCCTCCAGCGCCTGAGGATCATTATCCACGGCTAATACCTGTTTTGCGCCTAATTTTAATGCAGCTAATCCCAAAATCCCCGAACCGCAACCATAATCAATCACGTATTGTTCATCTTGAATATGTTCATCTAACCACTCAAGACAAAGCGCTGTCGTTGGATGTGTTCCTGTACCAAAAGCCAATCCTGGATCTAACACGATATTAATGGCGGAAGGATCCGGCGGAGTTAACCAACTGGGACAAATCCATAATCGCTTACCAAAACAACTTGGTTTAAAACTATCGAGCGAACGACGCACCCAATCTTCATCTGCGACTTCCTTGACTTCAAAATGGGTCAGCAAGCCATCTGCTTGCTGATTTCCCAAAAAATCTAGAATGGGCAGCATATCCTGTTCACGATCGAATAAGCCCACTAAAATAGTTTCGTTCCAGATACGTGGATTTGAGTCTGAAGGTTCATAAATGGGTTGATCGCCTGCATCTTTTAAAGTAACAACGTGCGCACCCAGCAACATCAGCTCGTCACTGAGCATCGCAACTTGTTGTGAAAAAGCAGTAATGTGAATCTCTAACCAGGACATTAGAGATTCAACCATTGTTCTAGATAATGAATATTCAAAATCCCTTTCTGGAAGGTATTTCCACGCAAAATATCCTGATGCAAAGGCAGGTTTGTCTTGATGCCTTCGATTATCATTTCATCCAGCGCATTTCGCATACGTGCGAGTGCATTTTCACGATCTTCACCATACGCAATCACTTTTGCAATCAATGAATCGTAATAAGGCGGCACTTTATAACTGCTATAAATATGCGAATCCAAACGAATACCCGGCCCGCCTGGCGCATGAAAATGGGTAATCGTCCCCGGGCAAGGCACAAAAGAGCGCGGATCTTCTGCATTAATTCGGCACTCGATCGCATGTCCCTTGATTTTAATATCAGACTGCCTAATCGATAATTTTTGACCCGCAGCAATGCGCAACTGTTCTTTCACAATATCAACACCCGTGATTAACTCTGTAATAGGATGCTCCACTTGCACACGAGTATTCATCTCAATGAAAAAGAATTCATTATTTTCATACAAAAATTCAAAGGTGCCTGCGCCGCGATAATGCATATCACGACATGCTTGCGCACAGCGCTCTCCGATGGCTTCTCGCTGTTCAGGTGTAATACCTGGCGCGGGCGCTTCTTCAATAATTTTTTGATGACGTCTTTGAATAGAACAATCACGTTCGCCTAAATGTATAGCGTTTCCTTGCCCATCACCTAACACTTGAATTTCAATATGCCGAGGTGTTTGCAAGTATTTTTCCATATACACTTTATCATTATTAAAAGCCGATCTAGCTTCGGTCTTAGTCATGGCAATTGCATTTAGCAAATGAGATTCGGTATGAACAACACGCATACCTCGACCACCACCGCCGCCTGCCGCTTTAATAATAACGGGATAGCCAATGTCATGCGCCATTCGCAGTGTTGCTTCATCGTCATCATTAATAGGATCACTTGAGCCAGGCACGCAAGGAATACCCAGTTTTTTCATGGCATTAATGGCTGAAACCTTATCCCCCATTTGACGAATGCTTTCTGGATGCGGTCCAATAAAAATAAAACCACTTTTTTCAACTTGCTCGGCAAAACTCGCATTTTCTGAAAGAAATCCATAACCTGGATGGATTGCGACTGCATCTGTAATTTCAGCCGCACTGATAATGGCAGGAATACTTAAATAGCTTTCAGATGCAGGAGCAGGTCCTATGCAAACGGATTCATCGGCTAAACGTACATGCATTAAATCGCGATCTGCTTCTGAATGTACGGCAACTGTTTTAATGCCTAATTCTTTGCACGCACGCAAAATACGCAAAGCAATTTCGCCTCGATTTGCAATGACAACTTTATCAAGCGGAGGCATTTCAGGATGATGTGCCGCGACAACATTTTTTGACATAAAGCACTCCTTGTTTATTCAATCACAACCAGCGGCTGATTAAATTCAACAGGAACACCCGTATCAACAAGGATAGAGGTAATGGTGCCGGATTTATCTGCTTCAATTTGATTAAACATTTTCATTGCTTCAATAAGACAGAGCGTATCACCCACTTTCACCGTTTGACCGACTTGTACAAATGCTTTTGCACCGGGAGAAGGTGAAAGATAAACCGTGCCTACCATGGGCGCTTTGACAGTATGTTTATTTGATAAAACATCTGCTTGCTCCACTTTAACCGCAGGTAAGTGCTCTGGAACAGCAATGGTATGATGAGCAGGTGCTGGAGCGTGAGCTGCCACCATGGTGGGCAATACTTTCGTATTTTCCCGACTGATACGTACAGATTCTTCGCCTTCATGAATCTCAATTTCAGCAATACCTGTTTCCTGAATTAACTCAATGAGCTTGCGGATTTTGCGCAGGTCCATAATGGTACGATGCTCCTTCTTGTTTTGTTAAATAATAATGGGCATAACGCACAGCCAGTAAATACCCTTTAGTGCCTAGACCTGCTAAAGTCCCAACAGCAATATCAGAAAAATACGAAGACTGGCGAAATACTTCACGACGATAGATATTCGATAAATGTACTTCTACAAATGGCTTGTTAACGGCTATCAATGCATCTCGTAATGCGATACTCGTATGAGTGAAGGCCGCAGGATTAAAAATTATAAAATCTGCATCATCCTGGCTTTGATGAATACGGTCAATGAGTGCAGCTTCTGAATTACTCTGAAAAGTAACACCTTCATGGCCTAGCGATTGCGCTAAGGCAACAACCTTTGAATTCAGTTGTTGCAAAGTATCGTGGCCGTATAAATAAGGTTCACGTGTTCCAAGCAAGTTCAAATTAGGTCCATTTATAATCAAAATAGTCGCCATAAATACTCTCTTGAAAGTCCATGTAATCAAAGTCCCCCATTCTGCATGAAGTCGTATGATTTGTCTAGATGTAAGAAGTTAGCGACATTTACCAGCGAGTTAGCTGCATAATCCCGAAATGGAAAGCGGCTCAGTTTACAGCCGCCTTGGATACCTTTCGACGTAAAAATTCAAATAAAGCAGGAACGGTTGAAAGCACAATAATCGCAAGCACAACGAGTGAAAAATGTTGTCTTACAACCGGAATGTTGCCAAAAAAGAAGCTGCCATAAACTAAAAAACCAACCCATAGTAAGGCGCCGACTAAGCTATAGATCAGAAACTGTCTATATGTCATGTAACCGATACCCGCTACAAAAGGTGCAAATGTACGAACCATGGGAATAAAACGCGCAATGATAATTGTTTTACCACCGTATCTCTCGAAAAATCCATGGGCATTTTCAATATGCTTTTTATTTAATAGCCAGGAATCCCTTGAACAAAAAACTTTGGGCGCCAGCCATTTACCAATAAAATAATTAAATCCATTTCCAAGAACCGATGCGGTGACCAACAAGATAAACAAGAGATGCACATTCAGAATATCAGCGACATTTGCAGTCAGTGCGCCCGCCGCAAAAAGCAGCGAATCCCCTGGCAAAACAGCTGAAAAAATAATACCTGTTTCGCAAAAAATAATAAGAAAAAGCAAGGCATAGGTCCAAACACCATAAGCTGTCACAAATGCAATGAGATGCTCATCCAGATGAAGAACAAAATTTAATAAATAATGCAGCGTTTCCATATCATTCTCATAGTAAATAGACATCAAAGCGACTACTACTGCCTAATAAAGCAAAAGAAGGCACAGGACTCAAAGCAAGTATTTCTGCCAGGCGAGGTCTTTTTACCACAACACGCTTAATGGCACAAGCTAATGCGGTATTTAGGAGCCTACTTGCATCCGCATCCTCTCCCACAACATCATGTAATATAAGCATTTTTTTCTGTGGCAGCGCGGACTTTTTCCGCTGTGGAAACATCGGATCCAGATAAATAATGTCTGGGCGATCTTCTTTCGCCAATTCTTGAAGCCACAAGAGCGCATCAGCATGCACCAACTTTATTCGGCTTACAATTGAGGCAGTGTGAGGATCTTCTTTCGCTCGCCGCATACCATCTTCTAATAAGACATAAATAATGGGTGAACGCTCAACCAATGTCACTTCAAAGCCTAATGATGCAAGCATAAAAGAATCTGCTGCCAACCCCCCTGTTGCATCTATAATTCTGGGATGTATCTTACCTTTTAAACCCATAGCTCTTGCAAGCGTCTCATTTTTGATGGAGGCGCGCTTGGCACGATAATTTATTTTTCCATGAAGGAAATCGATATACAAAGGCGAGGAGGGATCATTTGTTTTTTGTAGCGCGAGGTAATCAGGTGTCAGAACTAACAAATAATCAAAAGACTCCTGATCGCTCAAAGCCAAAGGTAAATTGAGCCTCTCAGCAAGCGCCTTGGCGTTTTCACTCAAACTGTAATCTGCAGCAAAAACTGCGATATTCATCTCACTCATAACAACGGATACTCATTAAAAATTTTTGCTTAAGAACCCGCTGAAAAAAGACAAGAACCTCAGAGGGAGAGGGGTTAGGCAAGGGAAAACCTGCGACTTACCCTCACCCTAACCATCCCATGCACTCAAGACTAGATACCCTGTATCATCTCGCGGACGGGAGAGGGGTTCTTAAGCAGAATTAAGGCACCAAAGCTTTAGCCTAATCCCAGAAGGCGCTATAATACACATCTTTATCTGCTGAGCAAAATGATGACGACTCTACCGAATCGAAGTTTCCCTCAAACTCGCATGCGCCGAATGCGTTCAACGCCTTTTTTAAGACGCCTAATGGCAGAAACAAACCTTACGGTGGATGACCTTATTTATCCTGTCTTTATTCTGGAAGGAAAAAATCGCAGCGAACTCATTCAATCCATGCCAGGACTGCATCGTCTCAGCCTTGATCTGCTACTCAAAGAGGCCGAAGAAATCGTTAAATTAGGCATCCCTGCCATCGCACTTTTTCCCGTGATCGACACCACAAAAAAGAGCTTGCATGCCGAAGAAGCTTACAACTCCGATGGCCTCATACAATCCGCGGTACGACGATTAAAAAAATCATTTCCTGAATTAGGCATCATTACCGATGTCGCTTTAGATCCTTACACTTCTCACGGGCAAGACGGCGTGATTGATGAGAAAGGCTATGTCTTAAATGATGCAACGATTGCCATTTTAACCAAGCAAGCACTTTCTCATGCTGAAGCGGGGGCTGATATCATTGCACCTTCTGACATGATGGATGGACGTATCGGTATCATTCGCGATGCTTTGGAAAAAGCACATTTTACCCAAACACTCATCCTTTCTTATTCAGCCAAATATGCCTCCAGCTTTTATGGTCCTTTTCGCGATGCCGTAGGTTCTGCAAAAGCACTGGGCAAGGCAGACAAACTCCAATATCAAATGGATCCACGCAATCAAAAAGAAGCACTGCATGAGGTGGCGATGGATTTAGAAGAAGGTGCCGATATTGTCATGATCAAACCTGGCATGCCTTATCTCGATATCGTCCAACAAACCAAAACGCACTTTCAAGCACCTACCTTTGTTTATCAGGTCAGCGGGGAATATGCGATGTTAAAAGCAGCTTCACAGTTAGGCTGGCTGGATGAAAAAACAACTGTAATGGAATCTTTGATCGCAATCAAACGCGCTGGCGCTGATGCAATCTTGACATATTTTGCGAAACAGGCGGCGGAATGGCTAAGCGCGCAATAATGACACAGCGCCACGGCGTTAAAATCTCGCATCTTTGCCTGTAATGGGTATAATAACTAACGATTACCCAGGGAATTAAGCATGCTTGAAGAAATCATTGCGCCTTTATTTACAACGGAATGGGGTCGACGCAGCAGCTTTGCGGCTATTATCATTTTTAGTCTTTGTTTACTCATTACCGTGATTGAAATGCCTATTACCTGGTACGAGGATTATCGACTAGCGAATCCCAAAATAGTGGCTAAAAACACCCAGACTGCACCCAACCAAACTATGGCTTTCATTATGAAACTTCCAGACCAGCATCTTTTTGGGGCATCTGATACGAATCTGCCGATTACAAGCCTGCAACTTCATTTGATCGGAGTTGTTGAATCCAGCCCGGAAAGCGCATCCAGTGTAATCATTTCAGAAGCCGGTCAGCCCGGTAAAATTTATCAGATCGGTGACAGCGTGGCCTCTGGTGTAAAAATTAAAACAATTACTCGTGATGGTGTTATATTAGAAAACGGCGGCCGTATGGAAAAGCTACCTTTATCACGACCGCCTTTGACATTCCAAGGAATGCCAAAAAATCTATTGCCTGGAGAATAAACTGTGCAGATTAAACGCTACATTTTACTCACTTTAAGCTGCCTGCTGATGCAATCCTGCGCCTCTCAAATTGATGAACAGCGCATCCAGGCCGGCAAAGTCAGTTTTATGTCAGGCGATTTTAAATCCGCTTTTCATCAATTGTTACCGCTCGCCGCAGAGGGCATTCCTCAAGCAGAATATGGCGTAGGTTATATGTATTATTATGGTTACGGCGTTACACAAGATACCGAATCTGGCATCTTTTGGATGAATAAAGCAGCCGCTGCCCATTATGCACCCGCGATTAGAGCATTGGCTGCGATTTCCGAAAATAATATTAAAGATGCACAACAGCGTAAATACACTCATGAATCTGCCACTCCGAAAATAAATCAGATCCATGCCGAGAATGACAAGATTGAACCAGAGATCGCAAAGAATGCTATACGGGAGGCATTCAATAAAACACCCGCTGAAAGACAAGGCCATGTGACAGTGATGCCGCTTGAAGATCAAACGACTGTTGCATCAAGCAAATCACAACAGCCCGAAAAAGTCAGCAACATCACGACCCCTACCGTTGAAAATGCGAACCCCCAAAAATATACGCTGCAAATATTAGGCAGTTATTATCTCTCGTCGCTTAAAGCACGCCAAGCCCAATTAAATTTGGGAGTGCCTACCCACATCGGTCAAACAAAATATAATGGCCGCGACTGGTATGTGCTGACGATCGGGCAATACCCTGCATTAGGTAATGCGGAACTTGCGAAGCTGGATTTGCCTAAAAAAGTCAAAGATTATAAGCCCTGGATTAGAAAATGTGATGAGCTTACTTGGGTAGGCTAATCGATTACTATGAACCTACGATGATTTTTATCATTTCATCAGGACGAATATGTTTCTTAAGTGCAGCTTTGACATCTGCCAAAGTCACCGCGGCAATATTTACTCGATATTGATCAATGTAATCTATCGGTAATTTATAAAATCCTATTTGTATGAGATATTGAATAATATCCTGATTTGTTGCAATGGAAAGTGGGAACTCATTATTAATTTTTTGTTTTGCAAGCTCGAATTCTTTTTTTGTGGGACCTTTATTCACATAATCGTCAAGAATAGATTGCGTTAAGGTAAGGGCTTTTTTTATTGTCGAATTTTGAGTGGCAAAATGAACTAAAAAAGGACCTCTACCATCTGAAAAATGAAATGAACTACTGATGCCGTATACCAACCCATGCTCACCCCTGATTTTTGTAAACAATCGCGAAGTGATTGAAGCTCCTCCCAAAATATCATTTGCAATTTGCATGGCATAATAATCCGGATCGTGAAAACTCATACCTAAATGCCCCATCCAGACATTGCTTTGCTCAGAAGGAAATGGAATATGTGATATTTTTTTCTGCTTGGAAGATATCGCGCATGGAATCATGGGCGCAGGTTCGCCTTCCACAAGTTGTTCTGCGATTTCATCAACTCTTTTTTCTGCCTCTTGCCGACTAATATCGCCCACAATAATAATTGTTGCATTGCTTATCACATAATATTTTTTATAAAAATGTTCTGCATCTTCACGTGTCAGGGACATCACACTATTTTTTGTGCCTTCTGTGGGATGAGCATATGGATGATCTCCATACAAAGCATTATAAAATGCATCGCGTGCAATAGAATTGGGTGTCTGCTCATGCATTTGAAGCACACTGAGCATTTGTTTTTGTCGACGCTTAAAAGCATGCTCTGGGAAATTGACTGAGCGCAAAATTTCTAAAAATAATTTAAATGCCAAATTAAAATATTTTTTTTCTGATAGGCATTTTAATCCCACACAACCGCTGTCTCTACCTGAATGAATTCTAAAATAAGCACCCACATCTGCAAATTTATCGGCAACGACGTCTGCGTCATAGGATGACGTGCCCTGATTTAGCATGGCATTAGTCATATTGGACAATCCGTATTCCTTACCATCTAAGGCAGAACCTGCCCTAAAAAAAATATCGATATTCACTGCAGGAATTTCAGATCGTTTCACTAAATAGACATGAGCCCCATTTTTACTTTCCCAATATTGAATAGGAACGATACATTGCGCGGGTAGTAATTTTTTTTTCATAATTAATTTGCCTTAATTTCTAATGGCTCGAGCCTACCTATCGTCAATCTTTCAGGAGTTAAATAGGTGAGTGCAACTTCTTTTATCTGCTTAGGGGTGACAGCCTGTATTTTTTTAATGGTATCCCGATCTGCTTCTAACCATGAAAGACCCACGCATTCCAACATACCAATTTCATAGGCCTGATTGAACAAAGAGTCTTTTCCAAACACTTCGGAGGCAAACCATGCTGTTTTCACACGCTCTAACTCTTTAGCGCTCACTAAATTCGTTTGCAATTCTTTCACTTCTTGCAGCAGTGCTTTTTTGCATTCTTCAACCTGTTGGATATTGATCGGCGTAAGACCTAATACAAAAATATTATCAAGACGGTCAAACGGCGAATAATGTGCATACGCAGTGCTTGCTATTTGTTTTTTGCGTACAATATTTTTTTGCAATCTGGAACTGTTATTGATTCCCAGGATTCCATTTGCAACTGACAAAGCATACGCTTCCCATTTCTTTTCTTTTGGCAGGGTCTTTAGCACTGGGGTGTTATAACCTAAAGAAAACCAGGGTAATTTTGCAGGAACCTGCACAGTCACACAACGCGTTCCCAACGGCATAACTTCATTTTGCGGCTTCACAACAGGTATAGGGAATCTCTTCAGAGAGCCAAAGTATTTTTTAGTCCATTGTAAAATCTGTTTAGGTGAGACATCGCCAACGACGACAATCATGGCATTATTGGGCGCATACCAGGTTTTATACCATCGCCGTAAATCTTCCACTGTCATGTGCTTTAAATCATCCATCCATCCGATGATTGAATGTTTGTAAGGACTTGAAACATGTGCGGTTGCCATAAATCGTTCATAAGCACGGTGTTCCGGTTTATCATCAATGCTCATATGTCTTTCTTCCATGATCACTGAAATTTCTTTTTTGAAATCTTTTTCAGTCAGCAAAAGTTGATGCATTCGATCTGCTTCAAGTTTAAAACAGATCTCCAGCTTATCGTTGGCGATAAATTGATGATAAGCCGTGTAATCGTGACCCGTAAATGCATTATTTTGACCGCCATTTTTAGTGATGATTTCATCATATTGGGTGCCGCTATAATTTTTGCTGCCTCGAAACATCATATGTTCTAAAGCATGAGAAACTCCTGTGGTGCCATTGGCTTCATAGCTTGAACCCACCTTATACCACACCTGCATGATTGCAACAGGCGCACGATGATCTTCCTTCACCATTAATCGCAGACCATTTGATAAAATAGATTCGTGTATTATTTTTTTTGCAGACATTGAGTGTCCTGAAAGTAAAAAAAGAGTGGCCCAACTATGCCACGCAGATTATACTCTGTCAATATTTGCACAGATTTATACAGGAAAATAAGGTAAACTTAGAAGCCTCCTTTCAACATGAGCATGCTACATGAGCAAGACTTGCGTTTTATTAATAAATTTGGGCACGCCAGAGAGCAGCGACTTTCTATCGGTTTACCGTTACTTAACAGAATTCTTAAATGATCCTCGTGTCATTGATTTGCCAGTACTTGCCCGTTTTATATTAGTTAACCTGTTGGTTATTCCTTCTCGCTGCAAAAAAACAACCGAGGCATATAAAAAAATAATAACGCCCGAAGGATCACCTTTACTGGTCAATTCTCAAAAATTAAAAAATGCAGTCGCAAAAGAATTAGGAGAAGAATATGAAGTTGAAATAGCGATGCGCTATGGAAAACCTTGTATTCAATCTGCCTTGAAAAATTTAAAACATTCTAATCATCTCATTGTGATACCCTTATTTCCTCACTATTCATCAGCAGCCACAGGCTCTGCTATCGCTCAATTACTGCAGGAATTAGCTCATTTGCAAAATATTCCAGAAATAAAAATAATTCGAGACTTTTATAATGACCCTGGATTTATCCAATCCTATGCAAGTAACATCAAAGAAAAATTAGGCGAGAAAAAACCGGATTTAATTTTATTCAGTTATCATGGGCTCCCTGAGCGGCATATAAACAAAAGCGGTTGTCAGGCAAAATGTGATCGACTCCATGCGTGCCCTAAAATAAGCACTGATAATCTCTACTGCTATCGCGCACAGTGTTATGCAACCTCGCAATTGCTGGCAGATGCGTTAGGTTTAGAGCCTCATCAATATCAAGTTGCTTTTCAATCACGTTTAGGCCGCACGCCGTGGATAAAACCTTACACTGATCTTGTTTTAAATCAGCTGAGAGAACAAAGCATAAAAAGCATTGCCGTGGTTTCTCCTTCTTTTGTCGCGGATTGTTTAGAGACGCTTGAGGAAATTAATATTCGAATGAGAGAACAATGGCGATTGGCGGGCGGAAGTGAATTTATTTTCATTCCTTGCCTTAATGATCACCCCGCCTGGGTTAAAACACTTGCTAACAAAATCTCCTTACACAAATGATGTATTATTTAACATATATTGCCTAACTGATTAAAAAACGATAAATCCATCCCTGTGCATAGTGTTATAATAAATAAGTACACCATAGGGAGATCATCACATGAAAACAACACTGCTTGTTTTGATCGGATGTTTAAGCTTGTTCGCTTGCGGTTATGCTTTCAGCTGTGGCGGCGGTTGCGGTAGTTCTCAATCAGATTGCCAGCAAAGCTCCTGCACGGAAGCTCAAGACTATTGCCAATGCGCGGATGTCAATGCCGGCAAAAATCCCTGTATTAGTAAATCGGATTATTGTCGCCTTTTTGGCAATGCCGGTGATAATCAATTACCTGACTGGCCAGACAACAGCTACTAATCACGAACTCGGACGTTTATGAGCTCATTGTCGTATACTCGTCCGATTGTTTTAGTATGACCCCGGTATTCGCATCAATAATATAAACAGGCAGCGATGGTCCTGCCGCAGAATAAGAAATGCGATACGCAAGAATTGCTTTAGTTGAAATGCTTTCATCATAAAAAATAATTTTTTGTGCGGTAATCTTATCCAGCGTTATGTCTTTAGCTGAGACTATTTTTTTTGCTTGCGATATAGGTATCCCTTCATTGATGTTAGGAATATCTTCTTCAATATTGTCAAGTAAAGTACCTGAGACTGTCATTTTTTTACTTAACCCAATATGATAAATGATTTGTTCACCCCAGACAGGTAGTCCATGATAACTTTGATTATAACGCACATGACTGTGATGCAAGCTATCAACATGACCTTCCTGAAATTCCAGTTTGTTCACTGAATTTTTTTGATGATTTACACTGGTAGGAAGACAAAGACCAGAAGGAATAATTTCTTTATTATTCTGTAATGAAAATTTATTCAAAAATTCAGCATAACTATTGGCATCTCCTGCTAGCGTTATTTCTTGTGCTGCATACAGAAATGACCCCGAGAAGAAACTGATAATAATAAAAACAACGCTTTTTAATTTTTTTTTCGCCATACAATTATTCCTCTTTTTATATCCTAAAAATAAAATCATAAAAAAAGCCTTATGTGATTCTACAACATAAGGCTTTTTATCACTAACCGACAACAGTCATTAAACCAATAAAGGACGTCTTGGGCATCTCACCCCAACTTTTGCAAACGCAGCTTCAACATCTGCACTTGAATAATGTCTGGCGATTGCTGCATCACGCACGCCACAAGCACCGGTATTGAAGTCTGTATAAGGCGTCCAGTAGTTCATGTTAGCATCCAGCATGACTTGATAAGCTTTTTCAATGGACCATCCTGGTGTTACACTTAATAAATAAAACGCTTTATTATATACACCCGCCGTATGATGCGTGTTCATGTTAGGTCTATAATCTGCAGCATTTGAAATCGAAACATTGTCTAAGGTGGGTTCATTCAGATATCGTTTGGGTTGACCATTCTTTGAAACAGTCGCACCAGATGTCCAATCCTGGCCGTTCCAATACCACGTAAAATTCATTTTTGTACGTAGATAATAGTTTAAGGCCATTCCTGTCATATCTGAAAACGCTTCATTCATGCCACCCGGTTGACCCGTCGTCATCAATCCAGAAAAATGATCCGTCACCAAATGCCCAAATTCATGTGCGACGATATCACCTTCTGTTAATGGTGCAATGGTTGCATCTCCATTACCAAAAACAACTTGTTGCTGACCGACAATGCCCGATTTTTGCATACAATGTGTTCCACAAGCAAACGCATTATTGTAGTTTGCAATATGAGTGTAGACATCAACCGGCAATTGTTTGCCTACCGGTTCTTCTAACTTATACTCACTCTTAAGCATGTTAAACGTTTGCCTTATAAAATAAGTGACATCATTGATTGGAGACAAACCATCATTAACAGGTGCATAGCCGTTATCATTGGGATTATTTCCTTCACCGCCGACGGCATTAGGACCTGAGCACCAATACACAAACGGCGATAACTGATACATATTTTGACTAAATGTAGAGACCGGCAATCCAAAACCTAATCGCTTGGGTTCTATATTTTTTAAATTAAACACTCTAAAAGCAGGATTTGAAATAGTGCACATCCCATTTTTCAGATTTTTTACAGCTAAAACACCCAACCGTTTTTCGAGAGAAGGCAAGCTTGAACCTTCAGGAGGGGCAAATTGATAATCTTTTACAATCGTCGCTGATTTTACACCCCCTGGACCTTTACCAAATCCAGCGCAAGGTAATGAATCACCTTTTTCTATAATCTCACCTGTCGTTGCATTAATAATATAATAAGGTATAGAAGGTCCGTCAGTCGTTACCTGATAAGAAACATAAAAAGCAAGCACCGCTTTTGAAGTATTATTATCGAAATATATTATTCTTCTGGCAAAAACAGGTGTATTCGCTGAATTTTTTTCTAAAGCAATTTTTTTTGCCTCTGCCATAGAAATTTTACCTTTAAAATCGGTAATGTCTTGTTCTATACCTTGGAGCAGAGAACCTGTGATTTCGGTATTTGTTTTTGAGATATGATAAACCACTTGTGATTGCCATACAGGAAGTCCATGAAAACGTTGGTTGTAACGAGTATGGCTAACTCGCGCATCATCAATATGGCCTTCGTTAAATTGAAATGTATTGGATTTACTTTCATCTGCGCTAAAACTTGGAATATTTAATTTTTTTGGAGTAGATTCTGAATACGAATCCATTTCAGCGGAAAAGTTTTTTAATGTCGGTGAGTAATTGTCTGCATTTCCCCAAAGCGTTTGCTGTTCGGCTGCAAAAACATTCGGAGACAAACAAGCACCTAATGTAAGACTGTGCAATAACCACACTAATTTCTTTAATTTCATCGTTTCCTCCTTTAATTAAGACATCTTCCATGTACGCGACTACTTTAGCTTAATTTTTTTTTAAAAAATAGGTTACTCTGAAAACCCTTTTTAAAAAATAAAGAATAATCAGTGTAATAAATTGATTTTTAATAATAAATTATGCAAATAATCCTAAATCGCGATATACTGTTTTTTTATTGTTTAACTTAGGGAGAGGTTACTTTTATGATGTTTTTAATACATTCCGCATTCGCACTAGGGCTATTAGCATTAACGGGCGGCGCTGCCTTATATATTTGGGCATTACGGAACCAAGGAGCAGGTACTACTCTTGGCAGAATCGTGGGCTTTATTGTCCTTATTATTTCTGCGATTTCACTTATTTGCAGCTTTTATCTAGGTTTAATGGTTTGGAAAGAAATTTACTATTTAAATGCGGCTCAATCGCAGCATATGCAAATGCCAAACTCATCATCGACAACGGCAGCTACTCCATCCAAAGAGCATGGGCGTAAAAAATAGATTGTTCTCAGGGACTGGCCCAATCTGGATGTCTTAGATTGGGCTAGACGACAGACGCAAGGAAGCTCTGGCGCGTTCACGTTGACGTCTGAACTACTTGTTTTGCGTCATGTTGTAGAATAAGAATGGCATTTCTAGCTGTAATTCGGGTAATATAAGCAAAAATTTAACCTAACCGGAGCACTCCCCATGAGAATTTTGTGCGTTATTCCAAGCCGGATCAGTTCTACACGCGTACCACGAAAACCCATGCTGCCGATTCAAGGCAAGCCAATGGTGCAATGGGTTTATGAAAACGCTTCGCGCTGCAATGCCATCACAGACGTGGTAGTCGCAACAGATAGTGAGGAAATTGCCTCTGTTATTCAAGGCGTTGGCGGCAAAGCCATTATGACGGATCCTGCAATTCCAACAGGCTCTGACCGTGTGGCCGCAGTGGCAGAACAATATCCGGATGCGGACGTTGTGATTAACCTGCAAGGGGATGAACCTTTCATTAAGCCGCGTATGCTAGAACAACTTGTGTCGCCCTACCTTCAAGGTGAAATGCCAGAAATGACGACATTAGCTCGCCCACTGGATATGCATAAAAATTTCACACTGCCTGGCGTCGTCAAAGTGATTACGGATATCCATGGTAATGCATTGTATTTTTCACGCTCTCCTATTCCTTATTTTCGCACCGATGAACGTAATGCGCCTGTGTATCATCATATTGGCCTATACGCTTTTCGTCGTGATTTTTTAATGACTTATAAAACTCTAAAACAAACACCATTAGAAAAAATTGAGCTTCTAGAACAATTACGCGTTATAGAGCATGGGTATAAAATACGGGTATGCCATACCGAGGAGGCAACTCTTGAAATTAATACGCCAGAAGAATATGAACAGGCCCAACAATTTATCTATACCGATTAACTAACGAATTGAAACCGCTATGACAAAACATACTGCAATACATCCCATCGGAATTTTTGACAGCGGCATTGGTGGACTCACTGTCGCTCGCGCCGTGGTCAACCATTTACCCAGTGAAAATATTATCTATTTTGGTGACACCGCTCATATGCCCTATGGCGACAAATCGACAAGCGCCATTCAAGCCTATTCTGTGAAAATTGCGGATATGTTATTGCAGCAGCAATGCAAACTGATTGTGATTGCTTGTTATTCTGCAACCTCTGCAGCGTACGAATTAGTGAAAGAATATGTCGCAGACAAAGCCATCGTCATGGATGTGATTGATCCCATGGTGCCTTATTTGCATGCGAATCATGCAAATCACCGCATTGGATTGATTGGCACAAGACAGACGGTTAACTCTAATGTTTACAAGAAAAAAATTGATAAACTCAATCGCAACATTCAACTTTCTTCGCTTCCAACTAACTTGCTTGCTTCTGCGATTGAAGAATTTGGGGATAATAAAGTCATCGACAGTCTGCTCAATGAATATCTATCACACCCCACACTCAAAAATCTGGATGTCTTGATTCTTGCATGCACGCATTATCCGGTTGTAAAAGAAAATATTGCCCGGTATTTTAAGCATGAAGTTGAAATCATAGATCCTTCTGATATTGTAGCGTTAGCCATCAAAAAACGATTAGCTCAAGATAATTTATTAAATCCTGATGGCATTGGAAGCAAACATTTTTATGTATCTGATTATACGGAATCCTTTTCTGCAGGAACAAAAACTTTTTTTGCCGAGGACATTAACCTAGAACATTATCCGCTTTGGGACTAAAATGAATTATCGCCACGGCTACCATGCGGGTAGTTTTACTGATGTTTTCAAACATACTATTTTGATTTCGCTGATCAAATCCCTCCAACAAAAAAATTCTGCCTTCTGTTACCTTGACACCCATGCAGGTGCAGGATGTTATGATTTATGGGCGGAAGCAGCGCAAAAAAGCAACGAATTTGAAACCGGTATTGCAAAAGTTTTTAACGCTCTAAATCCGCCTGCCTTAATCAAGGATTATTTGAGCTGTGTCCAAGCAATCAATGCTCATTTTTCAGATTCCGCCGCTTCATCACTTCGTTATTATCCTGGCTCTCCTGTAATCATGCGTTATTTTGCTCGCCAACAAGACCGTTTGGTATTAACCGAATTACATCCACAAGAATATCAATTATTAAAAAAAGAATTTGCAAGAACGAGGCAAGCTAACGTGCATTTATTAGATGGGTATCATGGGCTTAAAGCTTTTTTACCTCCTAAAGAACGCCGGGGATTGATATTGATCGACCCGCCTTATGAACGGCCTAATGAACTAGCTTATTTAACTTCTATGCTTGCTCATGCATTAAAACGTTTTGCCACGGGGGTTTATGCCATTTGGTACCCGATTAAAGCTAGATCTATAATAGATCAGTTTTATCGTTCTTTAAAAGATAATATTAAAAACCCGATTCTCATCACAGAATTAAGCATCTATCCTGAAGAAAGCCCGCTCCACTTAAATGGTTCAGGAATGGCCATTGTAAACCCTCCTTGGCAAATTGATGATCGTATTTCCGCATTCCTACCTTGGCTTTGGCAGAATTTAACAATACATCATCAAGGTCAATTCAAAATTTCTGTACTTGATTGAAAAATAGGAAAATATTTAATATTAAAATCTATTCAATAAGTTAGACTTTTTAACCCTTTTTATCTCAAAAAACCTGTTAAGATTAATATTGTGATATCACTTATTTCAGGAGGGACGCCCAAATGAAAAAACTATTAGCCATGTTAGTAATTATGTCTTTAACGGGACTCACTGCATGCACAACCGGAGAAAAACATACAGCAGGTATAATCGGTGGTGGTGTAGTAGGTGGTGTAGTGGGTGGAGCAGTCACCAATGGCAGCCCAGTCGGTGCTGCAGTCGGCGCCGTAGGCGGTGCTGTTGTTGGACATGAGCTCACTAAATAATCCTTAATAACTTACCCCGTCATCTCAATAAACAGGGGATGATGGGATAAGAAACAAAGAAGTTTCTTTCGTAATTCCTTCTATTTCATTTATACTCTACGCACTCACCTTCATCGAGAAATGTATGACGCTCAACATAGGCGATCAAGCGCCCGATTTCAGCTTGTTATCTGATCAGCATCAGATGCTTTCTTTAACCCATTTTCGCGGGAAAAAGGTAATTCTTTATTTTTATCCAAAGGATAATACACCCGGCTGCACCCGGGAAGCTTGTGATTTTCAGGATTCTCTGCAAAATTTCGACAATCAAAATACCGTCATTATAGGCATCTCTAAAGACAATCCTGAGAAACATCTTAAATTTAAACAAAAATATAAGTTATCTTTCGCATTACTGTCTGATGTCAACGGGGATGTCTGTGAAGCTTATGGTGTGATGAATAAAAAAAGTTTATTTGGCCGCAGTTTTTTAGGAATACAACGTTCAACATTTTTAATTGATGAAAAAGGTATAATTCGCGCTATTTGGCGAAAAGTTAAAGTCAACGGACATAGTCAGCAGGTATTCAATGAACTCACTCAAACAAAACAATAAAACCGCGATCTCCCCCACACGCAAAGAAGATTATCCTGAATGGTATCAGCAAATCATTAAAGCGGCAGATCTTGCAGAAGTATCACCGGTGCGCGGCTGCATGACGATTAAGCCCTGGGGATATGCTATCTGGGAAAACATGCAGCGAGTCTTGGATGACAAACTCAAAGCCACTGGACATAAAAATATTTATTTTCCGCTTTTGATTCCTGCCAGTTTTTTAGAAAAAGAAGCAGAACAGGTGACCGGATTTGCGAAAGAGTGTGCTGTCGTTACACATTGCAGGCTTGTGCATAATGATGAAGGCAAGCTCGTACCTGGCAGCCCATTGGAAGAACCTTATATTATTCGTCCTACTTCTGAAACCATTATTGGAGAAGCTTTTTCTCGCTGGATTCAATCTCACAGAGATTTACCTTTGCTCGTTAACCAATGGGCAAACGTGATGCGATGGGAAATGCGTACTCGCATGTTTTTACGAACTTCCGAATTTTTATGGCAAGAAGGTCACACAGCACACGCGACAGCCAATGAAGCCCAAACAGAAGCACTGAAAATTTTTGATTTGTATGCACAATTTGCCGAAGATTATATGGCAATGCCCGTTATTAAGGGTGAAAAGACAGCCACCGAACGTTTTCCAGGCGCTGTTAATACTTATACGATTGAAGCCATGATGCAAGATCGAAAAGCACTGCAAGCCGGTACTTCTCATTTTCTTGGACAGAATTTTGCGAAAGCTTTTAATATTAAATTTTTAGGAACAGAAAGCAGAGAAGAATTTGCTTATACAACCTCATGGGGTGTTTCAACGCGTCTTATTGGCGGACTAATTATGACACATAGCGATGATAATGGGCTTGTATTACCTCCCAAATTAGCGCCGGTTCATGTTGTCATATTGCCGATCATGCACAAAGAAGAACAGCGCGCAGAGATTCTTGCTTATTGCGACCAGCTGGCACACGATTTACGACAAATTCAATATGACAATAAACGCATCATTGTCGAAATTGATACGCGAGAATTAACCGGCGGCGAAAAAGCCTGGAGCTGGGTGAAAAAAGGCGTACCCTTCCGTGTCGAAGTAGGACAAAAAGAATGCCAAAATAATGCTGTATTTGTAGGACGCCGCGATCTGGAATACAAAGAGCGCGTCAGCCAAAATCGACAGGAGTTTCTCGCAACCATCGCAACACAATTGGATGAGATGCAGGAAAAATTACATAAACGAGCTTGTGATTTTCGCAAACAGCACACTTTACATATCGATAGCAAAGCAGATTTTTATGACTTTTTCACCAACACCGAAGGTGGTTTTGCTGAAGCACACTGGGATGGCAATCCTGAAATTGAGGCAAAAATTAAACAAGACCTGAATGTCACTATTCGCTGCATACCGTCTCAAGAGACACCTCAGCCCGGAAAATGTATTTTTAGTGACAATAAAAGCCCACAGCGCGTCATTTTTGCCAAGTCATATTAGAGATTTTATCGCCTCAAAAAAAAAAATATGCTACCCTTCCCGCAACTAAACTGAGATAGGACCCCAACAACATGAACATCAAAGAGTTAGAAGCCACGATCAAGAAACTGGCTGTCAAAGGTAAAGGGATTCTAGCGGCTGATGAAAGCGCTGCTACAATCACAAAACGCTTGGCTGCAGTCAACACAGAATCCACAGAAGAAACACGTCGTGCTTATCGTGATTTACTGGTGACAACGCCGAACATCAATCATTACATCGCAGGCGTCATTTTACATGAAGAAACACTTTTTCAAAAAACGTTAGATGGCACCCCCTTCCCAGAAAAATTAAAAGCCCTGGATATTTTACCCGGCATCAAAGTTGATAAAGGTTTAATTATTTTACCAAACACAGCCGATGAACAAGTCACACAAGGCTTAGATGGTCTTTCCGAAAAGTTAGCTGAATACAAAGCAAAAGGTGCTTGTTTTGCGAAGTGGCGCGCTGTATATGCGATCTCTGCCAACACACCCAGCATGCTTGCCATCAAAACAAACGCTGAAGGTTTAGCGCGTTATGCAGCTGCCTGTCAGGCCAATGGTATTGTTCCTATTGTTGAACCTGAAATATTAATTGATAGTGATCACACGATTGAACGTTGCGCTGAAGTTTCTGAACGTGTATTACATGCTGTATTCAATGCACTCTTCAGACACAAAGTTCAATTGGAATATATTGTTTTAAAACCCAGCATGGTCATTAATGGTAAAAAGTGTTCTGCTAAAGCTACGACAGAACAAGTGGCCCTTGCAACATTAACCATTTTACGACGCACAGTGCCTGCTGCAGTACCCACCATTAACTTTTTATCAGGCGGACAAACTCCTGAAGAAGCAACCGCAAATCTCAATGCCATGAATGCAATGTCACCGCAACTACCCTGGAATTTAAGCTACTCTTATGCGCGTGCTTTGCAGGAATATCCCATGAAAATTTGGCATGGCGATAAAAATAATATTCAGGCTGCGCAACAAGCGTTTCTTGAAAGAGCTAAATTAAACAGCTTAGCGGCTGTGGGTAAATATACTAACTCGATGGAAAAGGAAGTTTCCCTCGCGTAGTCAATCACCTTGCGGTGAAATTCCACCGCAAGGATTATTAACTTTTAAAAATGGAATTTGAATCATGGCAATCACCGTCTTAAATACTGTGGATGCAAAAGAACAATTTACGGATTTAATAAACCGTGTCGTTCATAGCAAGGAACGAGTTATTTTGACTCGTCGTGGTCAGGAAATTGCAGCCATCATTCCTCTTGAAGATCTAACACTCTTGCAAGAAGCGCAAGACAGGCACGATCTTCGTGAAGCAATTGATGCTTTAAAAGAAGTGCGAAATGTGGGAACGATGACGTTGGATCAATTGAGAGAAGATATAGGCATATAATTGTGGCGACCCCTTATCATATTAAAATTGCACCCATTGCAGCAGCGCAAATTAAACAACTGCCTGCTAAACAGCAAAAAATTGTTATTAAATTAACAGAAGCGCTTTCCGTGAATCCCCGTCCGCCCGGTGCAAGCAAGATTCGCGGGATGACAGGGCTTTATAGTGAAACAGTGCCGCCTTTGCGTTTAGTTTATAAAATTGATGATCAAGATGTTTTGTTGTTGTTGGTTAAAACGAGATAATCAATCAGTTTTGCCTCACTGTTAGTATCCCTTATTGTGACTTCGATGAGGGACTTCATCTTTGAGCAGGGCCTTATCTAAAAATAATTTCTTAGAAACAATGGCACACGGTGTTCTAGCCAGTAAAACGATTTCCACGGAAAATTCCCGCTGACAAAACCCACATGACCGCCTTTTTCGGATAATTCAAGCCGCACTCGTGAGGGCATCTCATGGTGGGCGGGCAGGGATTTATTTCCCACCAACGGATCATCTTTGGATTGTAATAATAAAGTAGGAACACAAATATTTTTTAGATATTGACGACAGCTCGATTGAGTATAGTAATCTTCTCCATCCATAAATCCATGCAAAGGCGCGGTAATATGATGGTCAAAATCGCGTAAGGTACGGAGTTGTTTTAATGATGGTATTGTAATGGGAGCCGCCTGACTTTGAAATTTCCATTTTATTTTTTTGTAAAGAGAATGTAACAATTTCCATTGATAGATACGCGAAAATCCTTGGTTAATTCGCGTTGCGGCTAAACTTAATTCAAAGGGCACAGAAACTGCGATGGCGGCTATTAAAGGATTTTGCTCGCCTGTTTCACCCAGCCATTTTAACAACACATTGCCGCCTAAAGAAAAACCAATCGCAGCTAAAGGTGTATGAGGTTCGCGTTGTTTTATGCGTTGTACAATTTCGGCAAGATCCGATGTGTCACCTGAATGATACGCACGTGGCAATCGATTACGTTCGCCGCTGCAGCTGCGAAAATGCATACAAACACCGCGCCAGCCTTGATTTGAAATTGCTTGCAGCATACCTTGTGCGTAGGGAGATTCTATAGATCCTTCAAGTCCATGCAAAATTAAAACGATAGGTCCAGATCCTGTGCCAACCCAATCAAGATCAACAAAATCTCCGTCGATTAATTCAATGCGTTCACGTCTGGGAAATAAATTTTTAATTTGTCGACGAAATAAAACAGCCCAAAGGGTTTGACAGTGTGAGTTCGCAAGCCACCAAGCAGGTTTAAAACGCAACTCATTCATCCTAATTCCTAGCACTTAATGTATGCACAGCATCGACCAGGATCGCCACATTTTCAGGCGGTACATCAGGCGTAATACCGTGACCTAAATTAAAAATATGACCACAACCATCACCAAAATCAGCCAAAACGCGGGCGGCTTCTGCGCGGATAGTAGCTTCTGATTGACAAAGAATGGCTGGGTTTAAATTACCTTGTAAAGCAACTTTATGACCTACTTTTTTTCTTGCATCCGCTAAACTCACTTCCCAATCAACACCAATGACATCACACCCTGACTCGGCCATCAATTCTAACCATTGACCGCCTGCCTTGGTAAATAATACAACTGGTACCTGAGATGTCAGATTTGTTGCGGCAATATTTGCAATAATTTGTTTAACATACTGTAATGAATATTCCTGGTACTGTGGTGTATTCAACATCCCACCCCAGGTATCAAAAATCATGACGACTTGAACGCCTGCCTTGATTTGCGCACTCAAATATAGGCTGACGGCATCCGTTAATTTCTGTAGCAAAAGATGTAATAACTGAGACTCTTCCTCTATCATGGTTTGTATTTTTGGAAAGGCTTTATTGGCCTTGCCTTCCACCATATAAGTGGCGAGCGTCCAAGGACTTCCGGAAAATCCAATTAATGGTACTTTGCCATCCAGCTCATGTGCAATCAGTCGAACGGCCTCAAGTACATAAGATAAACTGATCTCAGGATCGGGAATCGGTAAATTTTGAATATCCCGAGCAGAGTGCAAAGGTTTTTCAAAAGCAGGTCCTTCGCCTTCTAAAAATTGCAGCCCTAAACCCATGGCATCGGGAATTGTTAAAATATCAGAAAATAAAATAGCTGCATCTAAAGGGTAACGCGCCAATGGCTGCAATGCGACCTCACAGGCAAGCTCCGGAGTTTTACATAAGGTCAAAAAACTTCCAGCTTTTTGGCGAACAACACGATACTCAGGTAAATAACGTCCTGCTTGCCGCATAATCCAGATAGGCGTCATATCCACAGGTTGACGCCGAATTGCGCGCAATAAACGATCATTTTTAAGTTTAATCATTAGCCAATCTCTCTTTGCATTAAATCAACCTGATTCACTCTTTTACAGGATTTAGAATGGGCTTTGCAGCCCGCTCCATTTAGGATAATATGTTTTACTTTATAGGCAGAGTTTTATTCGCTGCTTCATTAACTCTTTTATTAAAGGATACCGTATATGCGTAAACATCTTCTCATTGCTGCACTTGCTGGACTCTGTGTTGTCGGAATCTCTGCCTGCCAACAAAAATCAGAAAAAGCTGCTAATCCTACCACCTTATCGGATGCGACGACTACTACTACAACACAATCGACAACAACGACAACAGCTCCTGCAGATACTAGCACAACCACAAACACAGCCACCAATCCAGGAAGCGATACAAGCTCAAGCACCACGGAAACAACACAATCACCTGCAGCAACAACAACGACCACAACCACAACAACTGCAACCCCAGCAACACCTGATGCGAATGCAGCTATGCCAGCTCCAACAGCAGCTCCTGCACCAACCGCTCCAGCGACCCCTGATACAACAGTACCAACCGCTCCTGCTGCGCCCGCAATGCCAACCGATAATAGCGCAACAGCTCCAACAGCTACACCTGCTCAATAATAGAATCAACTTCGATCTCAAGCCCTTTTTCGTCAGAAGAAGGGCTTTTTATTTGTGGAGCTTGCGTCCTATTTCTTTTCTAACCAGCGAATTATTTCTTCAGCTACAAGACGTACGCTGCGATGATCCGTCATAATATGATAATCTGCAAGTGACTTATAAAGGGGTGTTTGCTCTTCATAAAGCTTTTCAATCACTTCTTCACGATTTGGAACACGCAACAATGGACGGCGCGCTTCATTAATAGTTCTGACTTGCTGATGACCTAATGATGCATCCAAAAATACGACGACACCATGCTTGCGCAATAACTCCTGGACCTCAGGCGAAATAACAGAGCCGCCTCCAGTCGCTAAAACTACGTTCGGCAAATGAACAAGATCTGCGATGACAGCAGCCTCGCGTTTACGAAAGCCTTCCGCACCTTCCAAATCAAAAATCCAGCCGATATCGACTCCAGTACGATTCTCAATTTCTTCATCTGAATCATAAAAATGCATATCTAATTGTTCAGCAAGGTATTTCCCCACACTGCTTTTACCTGCCCCCATAGGACCGATTAAAAAAATATTTTGATATTGACGTTTTTTCATTTTAATTAATTACCTTCGGTGTCACAAAAATAAGCAACTCACGTTTATTATCAGTCACATTTTGCTGGTTGAATAGCAAACCTACAAGTGGAATCTTATTTAAAAAAGGCATTCCCTGTTTTTGCCGGCCTTTATCTGACTCGTAAATCCCCCCTAAAACTAGGGTTTGTCCACTTTTTACAAGAATATTGGTACTCATTTGACGGGTCGTAATAGCCGGTACTCCTAAAATCATTCGATTACTAGGTTTGTCCTGGTTGACTTGCAACTGTAATAAGATTTGATTTCCAGGCATCACTTGTGGAGTCACTTTCAAACTTAATACTGCTTTTTTAAAAACCACACCTGTCGCACCGCTACGGCTAATTTCCTGATAGGGAATTTCTTCACCCGACTCAATAGAGGCTGTTTGTTGATTTGCTGTAAACAAACTAGGGCTTGAAATTAACTCTCCATGGCCTTCTTTTTCCATCGCAGCTAATTGCATGCGCAACAATGAACCATCAACAAGCTTTATCACTGCTAAATCATAATTCATATTCAAAGGCATTCCCGCTTCATTTGAATTATCTTGTTGATTCGCAAAATTAATACCGAGTTCACGTTCATAGTCATTATCTACACTTGCCAGATGCACTTTAATGAGCACTTGCTGTATCGGTATATCCAGGCGTTGAATTAGTTTATGAATATTTTGCATATGACTTGAAATATCCTGTATGCATAAAATATTTGTTCGTGCATCGACATGTACACGGCCTCGATTTGAAAGCACTCCACCATTCACACCTTTCAATAAATTGGCGATATCATCTGCTTTGGCGTAATGAATTTGCCAAATTGAGGTCATCAAAGGCTCGGCCTCATCAACGAGTGTCTGTAATTTTAATTCTTGCTGCTTTATTTGCATAAGCTCATTCTGCGGCATAATATAAAACACTTGATTTATTTGTTGTTTGATTAACTCATGAGACATGATCAACAAGTCAAGCGCATCTAAAGCCGCTACGTTTTTCAAATGTAAAGAGGCGGTGCCATGAATTGCCGGGCTAACTACTAAATTCATATTTAAAGTTTTTCCTAAAAAATTCAGGGCATCTTGCATGCTCACATTTTGCAATTCGATAGTCATTTTTTTAGAATTTGGCATGTTTGATTCTGCATAAACAGAATTGACAAAAAAGACGCCCAATAAAATAACGATCAGTTTTTGTTTACGGCAAATAAAAAACATGAATAGCTCCTTTTTAAATTTTTTTAACTATTGCAGATCGCTTGCATGTATACCTAATATAAATAGTTGAAGCTCCGCAGCGACAACCCCTCGCTCATCACGCTTGAGGGAAAAATCACCTACTATTAATGCCCTGGGCCCATTAAAGAGTGCAAAGATAAATTTAACAAATTCAGAAAAATCACCAAGCGCATTGAGCTTTACCGGAAGTGCATTCATTCCCTCCACATTTTTTATTTTAAATAATTGAACATTGCTGACACTTATATTTTGCATAGAAGCATAATGATCAAGATAATCAATGACACTTGCCGTATCTAGAAAATCATTATTCATCACTAACAGCGATTGTTTTTGTTTTTGCATAAAATCCATCATCATTTTTTTAGTATCGCTCACCCTAATTATCAAATTTTTTTCCTCGATGTGATCTCGATAAATTTTAGATAAATTATTTTTAGTGCTTATAAAAATACAAACAGTCGTAATCAGAAGAATTAAAATATATACATAAACCCAACGATTTTTATGAAATGCCATCATTTTTTAATTGGTTCACAAAAGGTAAAATCAAACGAACAAGCTGTAAACGAAAAAGTGCTGCGTAGGAAATCGAATCATTTTTCACATTCATAATAAGCATGGGTTGCGTTTTGTTCTCTGAATTATAGGTTTGCACAAACCGTGTCAACATCGAAACAGAATCGATATTGCCCGTGACGACAATATGATTTTTTTGAGTGATTATCGCAGACCAGTCAACCATACCTTGAACTTCTTTTTCTACTGCTTTAAAAAAATGAATTAACTCATACTGACTTGCATGAATCTGCTCCAGGATGGGCAACACCTCATTAGAATGATTTTGTTCTGTTTGACTATTTAGCTCAGTTAATTGATTTTTCAAATCTGAAATACGTGAATCATAGGCTTGTAACACTTGGCCCAATAAAATAGTGCTAACAAGCCAAAGAAATAACAATATTCCAAAACTATATATAAATAATTTTCTTTTTTTTATATTTTCTGCATGAGCTATCGCACGCCATGGTAATAAATTTATCTCTACCATCGATGCATCCCGCGCAACGCAAGACCATAACTTATAAACCATTTTTCATCGATTTCTAAATTATTTTTTTTGATGAAGAGGATTGCCCGATCTAGTGCATAACAATCAACATCGACAATTCGAATCTTTAATCCCGCACTCTTTGCAACAGTCACAGGCCCATTCACATGTTCAACAGAAGCTACTGCCAATAATAAATGACATTGCTGGTCATCAAGCGAGCCTGTTATTGCGTAATCATAGCAAAGACCCTCTGCACCCCCTGGCATACTCTGACTTAAATGACTCACCACTTCAGTTTCCATTTCAGAATCATGCGATCCTTTAACGATAGAAAAAGAATGAGTAGTCACACAATTTGCAGGCAAAGCAACGGCTGCATCAGAACTCTTAAGATTGTTTTTCCGTACCAACTCTTGCAAACAATCACTGACTATCTCAGGCTCCTGAATTTTCCCATGGATAACAGCACCTGAAGGCAGCGAACAAGAAAGCGCGAGCTTTATTTTCTTTTTTTTCTTAAAACCTTGTAATTGCATCAGCCGAATCTCATCATCTTGAATATCAAGACCCAGCAAAGGCCGCGGTAAAAAATACCTCCAATCTAACAATCTTTATTCTCCAAAAAAGCCATTTATAGGGATACGCTATTAAAAAATTTATTAGTATTCAGTGAGTTACGACAAGAAGACGTGACAAATGAGTAGAGTTAGTGAAAATGATGAAAAACAGACAAAAATATAAAGATAAGAGTGATATATTCCCCATTTTTATAGTAAAATGCAAGTTCATTTTTACAATAAATTGGCTCATGAACGTTCTTTTACGCTTTTTACAAAGATTATTACTTTTTATTTGCTTGTCGCTTAGCATTGTTGGCGTTGGCGTACTTTATTATATTGTCTTTCAATTACCAAGCGTCGATGAGCTTAAAACCATTCAATTACAAGTACCTTTACAGATTTTTACGAAAGATAAAAAATTATTGGCAGAATATGGTGAGGTTCGACGTATCCCGCTGCCTTACGATCAAATTCCAAAACAGCTCATTGACGCAGTGCTTGCAACAGAAGATCAGCGTTATTTCCAACATCCTGGGATTGATATTCCAGGGTTAATGAGAGCTGCGATTAAATTAGCTGCTACTGGCAGAAAAGATGAAGGCGGCAGCACCATCACCATGCAGGTTGCGCGCAGCTTCTACTTAAATCCGCATAAAACCTTTGGTCGTAAATTACGTGAAATTTTACTCGCACTCAAAATAGAACATAAACTCAGTAAACAGAAAATCCTCGAACTCTATCTAAATAAAATATTCCTGGGTGCTCGCGCGTACGGTGTTGAAGCGGCGGCTGAAATTTATTATGGCAAACCGCTCAATCAACTGACTTTGGATCAGTTCGCCATGTTAGCCGGCTTACCCCAAGCCCCTTCGGCACTCAATCCATTGACACATCCTGCTGCTGCATTAAAACGCCGCAATCACGTTTTAAGCCGTATGTATGAATTACATTACATCACTGAAAAAGCCTATAAAGCTGCTATTGAAGCGCCTCTGAATGCGCACTACCATGATTTACAAATCCAGGTAAAAGCACCGTATGTTGGAGAGCTCGTACGTCAACAATTGCAGCAGCTCTATGGCGATAAAGTTTTTACCGATAATTTTAAAGTCTACACGACCATTGACAGCCAGCTTCAAAATGCCGCTAATCAATCTGTTCATGATGGACTCATTGCTTATGATCAACGTCATGGTTATCGCGGTCCCGAACAAAATTTTGGAACACCCAGCCTAAAGCATATGGAAGAATGGGAAAAAGCACTCGGCAAAATCCCCGTCATTAATGGTCTTGAACCTGCTGTGATTGTCGATATGAATGCACATTCCATCACTGCATTACGTGCGAATGGCTCACTCGTGATGATTCCGTGGCAAGGATTGTCCTGGGCGCGAAAGCAGCTCAGCCCTGATTTATTAGGCCGCATGCCAAAAAGCACCTCTGAGATAGTCAACTTAGGGGATGTCATCCGAATCATGGAAACAAAGCAAGGCTGGCGTCTTTCTCAAATTCCTTTAGCAGAAGCGGGCATCATCGCCTTAGATCCAACCGATGGCAAAATTTTAGCGCTGGTGGGCGGATTTGATTTTCAGCATAGTAGTTTTGACCGCATCACAAGCGCAAATCGTCAACCTGGCTCAAGTCTTAAACCTTTTATTTATTCTGCTGCATTAGATAAGGGATATACACTTGCAAGCGTCATTAATGATGCGCCGGTTGTCGTAGAAAATCCAACAGATAGCAGCTTGTGGCGTCCGCAAAATGATGAACATCGTTTTTATGGCCCCACACGATTAAGAGATGCGCTCACCTTATCTCGAAACCTGGTCTCGATTCGATTACTTAATCAAATCGGATTGCCTTACGCCATTCATTATATGCAGCGATTTGGCTTTACCGCAGAACAATTACCCCAAGGCTTGTCACTAGCGCTCGGCACTGCATTGGTTACCCCTATCCAAATGGCAGCGGGTTATGCTGTATTTGCAAATGGCGGATTTAAAGTCGTACCTTTTGCAATCGACTCCATCCGCGATAAAGAAGGCCAAGTGATTTATCAGGCAAAACCACTCGCGGCTTGTTTCAGCAACTGCGCAACGCAACCCGCTAATAGTTACGCGCCTCGCGTTGTCAGTCCGCAAAATGCTTATCTCATCACATCAACCTTACATGATGTCATTCAACGCGGGACAGCAACGCTCGCTCGCAGCTTGCAACGTAAAGATCTAGCAGGTAAAACCGGTACAACACAAAATCAAGTCGATGCGTGGTTTGCGGGCTACAATAGTGACGTCATCGCTGTTGCCTGGGTTGGCTATGATCAACAACAACGTTCATTACATGAGTGGGGGAATCAGGCAGCTCTTCCTTTATGGATTCAGTTTATGCAAGCCGCATTAGAAGGACGCCCAGAACATCCTCTTGAACAGCCCTCCGATATTGTCAGCGTACGTATTGATCCACTGACCGGTAAACGCGCATCGGCTCATGATCCTGCGGGAATTTTTGAATACTTCATGAAACCTTATATTCCTGAAGAAGAACAAACGACAGTCGCAGCGCAGCAGGATAGTAATACGGCAGCGCCTGAAGGCGGAGGCGTTTATTAGTTTACTGAGGCCCCATATCGAAGGTACGAAAAGAGCCTAGGGGAAACCAAAAATTCTATTTAAGAAATCCTGATTTTCCGCACTCATCACAACATCTTTTAAATTCACAAATGCAAACTCATGCCCACGATTAAAACGTTTACGCAATAGATCAAAAATTCCATCGCCTTCTTCACGATAGGCTTTTTTCATCAAACGAGTCACATCGAGTGGATTATAGATGGCTAATACAATATCTCGCCAATCGGCAAATTTTCCTTCAAAAGAAATTTCTGTTCTAGGAAATTCGGGGTCTATTATTTTTTTATCGGGAATAATACCTTGTTGTATCGCATCATGATAAATCATTTCCATACCGCGATATTTGCTTTGCACAGAATGCCCCGCAATATGCGGAGATGCAATCATTGTATTTAGCAAAACTTCCTTTTTAATATTCGGCTCATTTTCCCAAACATCTAAACACCAAATCAAATGCTTTCCGTAATGTAATAGATCTGAAAAATCAATGACTGAACCGCGGCCTGCATTTAATAAGATGCAATCTTTTTTTTGTCGTTGTAAAAAATTTTTTTCAATGAGATGGTAGGTGGGGTAGGGCTGTTCTTTTGTTAATGGAGTGTGTAACAAAATAAAATCTAAATCTGAAAATTCTTCAATAGGTGTCGAGGTAAAATCCTTTTCTTGTTCTGCTCGCAAAGGATCGCATTGTACGACATCAAAACCCAGTATTTTTAATTTATCGACAACTTTACTGCCAACTCTTCCAACGCCAATTACACCGGCTCGACATTTTTTTTGCAACAATAAACCCTGAGTTTGTAAAGCTGCAACCACTGAAACAACATACTCTGCAACAGCCACCGCATTACAACCCAATGCAGCGCTCCATTGAATACCCGCTCTATCAAGCCATTCTTTATCGAAATGGTCTGTTCCGGTGACGGTACTTCCAACAAATTTTACTTTGGTATCCTGCAAAAGAGCTTCATTAATTTTCGTGACAGAACGGATTAATAAAATATCCGCATCAACTACATCACGCCGCGTCAATGATCGTCCTTTTTTTAAAAGGATATTACCGTAAGCACCAAAATAATGCTTTACACAAGGAATTTCTTCATCCGCGACAATCAGCATAACTTAATAAGATTCCTATAAAAATAACACAGCCAACCCAATGGTTGTTTAAGAATGCCTTAAAACAATTTTCAGGAATCGCATCTTTGATTAACACTTGCTGGTATATCAACAGAATACCCGCAATGACCAAGCTCAAATAATAAAATATCGTTAGTTGAAAAACATAGCCTACCCAGCAAAGCATTAATAAGAAAACAATTTGCAAAAAACCTACCATCCATTTGTCCGCCCTTCCCCATAAAATAGCAGTGGATTTAACGCCAATCCTCATATCATCCGGTCGATCCACCATGGCATATAACGTATCATACATAATAGGCCATAAAAATGCGGCAAAAAACACTAACCATCCTTGAAAGGATACCGTGCCCGTTAAAGCAGAAAAAGCCATTGGAACACCCCATGAAAATGCAACGCCGAGGCCCACTTGAGGTAAATTTGTAAATCTTTTTAAAAAAGGATAACCGGCAGCAAGCAGCGCACCAATAAAAGCAAGGAAAATAGTTAATTTATTCAGAAACAAAACAAGAAAAAATGCACACAACAACAAACTTAAAAATAATATCATGGCATCTTTCACACGGATTCTTGAATTTGGTAAAGGTCTATCCTGTGTGCGCGCAACAAATCCATCAAAATGACGATCAGCAATGTCATTAATGACACATCCTGCAGAGCGCATTAAAAAACAACCTAACACAAAAATAAATACAACGACCTTATCCGGCGATCCTGCACCTGCCAACCACAATGCCCATAAAGTAGGCCATAACACGAGAAAAAATCCGATCGGTTTTTTGATTCGCATTAACAAAGCACACTGCTTCATTTTATCAAGATTCATACAGTTGCAATATCCGGTAAGAATACTTCTGTCAGTAATAATGGTTTATCACGAACAGAAAAGAGAGAACGCCTTGCCCATAAATCAGGCAATGCACAATCAGCCGCCTGCTTCACTTTATCATGCCATCTTTCCCCCGGCTGCAAGCAAGCAATTTCAAATGCACTTCGCTTCATGGTGGGATCTTTAAATAAAACAGAGCCTAGGGAACGATCCTTTAATTGTGCCAGTTGTTGCTGCTCACCTGTCAGAGTCGTACGTGGAATCACGGTTCGTGCGAACATCCACTGCTTTCCTACACTTACGATCAACACTTCGCGCACAAGCGCATGTTTTCTGTCTTCTATCCCTAAAAGCTTTCTTTCTTCAGTCTCAGGACAGGCAAAACCTTCTTGCAATACCTGAATACGAGCATTATTTATTCCTTGCTGGACTAACCGCTGCATAAATGAACCTGAAAATCCGACCCAGACTCGAAATGGGCCAGGAATTTCAGCTTCTTGTATTTTCCAAAGAGGATTTTTTCTTTTTTTCATCATAAATTTAACTTCATAATTTTTTATTGTACTATAGCGTAAGAATTAACATATTAGGTTTTTTTAATGTCACAACCCATCGTTATTATAGGTACTGGCCTTGCAGGCTATCAACTGGCACGCGAATTTCGCAAGATCAGTCCGGACATCCCTTTAACCCTGATCACGGCTGATGATGGCCGCTATTATCCAAAACCTGAAATCAGCACGGCTCTGACCCGCGGCAAAACACCTGACGAGATCACAACTTCTACCGCAGACAAAATGACCACTCAACTCAATGCAACGATTCATACAAATGCACATGTTTCTGCCATTGACGCTGAGCGGCAACTTGTTTTTATCAATGATGAAGCGATTGCCTATGAAAAGCTAGTCTTAGCTTGTGGCGCTGAAGTCATTAATCCGCAATTAAAAGGCGATGGTGCTGAAGATGTGTTATCCATTAACCATATTTATCATTATACAACTTTTCAGGAACGTATAAAAAATAAAAAAACGATCGCCATTCTAGGTGCAGGATTGATCGGATGCGAGTTTGCCAATGATCTTGGCAACGCCCGCTATCAAGTACACATGATCACGCCTGCAAAATCACCTTTAGATCTGCTTGTTCCCGAAAAAATTGGCAAAATCCTGCAGGAAGCATTAGAGGAAAATAATGTTCGTTTTCACTTTGAATGCACCGCCACTCGCGTAAACAAAATATCGAGGGGTTATTGCCTGGAACTTTCAAATGGGAATGAATTAGAAGCTGATTTTGTCATTTCTGCCATTGGACTAAGACCGCATACCGCTTTAGCAAGTACGGCGGGTATTAAAATAAACAGAGGGATCTTGGTAAACCGCTATCTAGAAACCAGTGTAAAAAATATTTATGCCTTAGGTGATTGCGCCGAAGTAGAGGGCCATGTATTACCTTTTATTACACCTATTCTCAATTGTTCCAGAGCACTTGCTAAAACTCTCAACGGTGAGCGCACATCCGTAGATTATCCCGCGATGCCCGTGGTGGTTAAAACACCAGCACATCCCATTGTTGTTTGCCCACCCCCCAAAAATATGGAAGGAAAATGGGAAATAGAAACACACAATAATAGTATTCGCGCTTTATTCTTTAACCAGCAACAACAGCTTTATGGTTTCATACTAACCAACGAAACAGTCAAAGAACGGGCTATATTAGTAAAGCAGATGCCGAAATTGTTTTAGCCTTCTCTTCATCACAAACTTTCACCATGAAGGTAGATATTTATCTAGGACAGCGAAATCAATGGGTTGCGAATCATGCCCAAATGTGCACATAATTTACTAAGCTGTGCTCACAAAAGGTAACCCGCTCATGATGTCTTTGTATACCGCAACGATTACTTTAATCCTTGTCATGGACCCCTTAGGCAACATTCCGATTTTTTTATCAGTGCTCAATAATGTTGACCCCAAGCGTCGGAAGTTACTCATCCTGCGAGAAACCTTTATTGCTTTTTTAATCTTGGCGGCTTTTTTATTTTTTGGAAAAAATTTATTAGAAGGTATGAGTATCTCTGAACCGGCTCTTGCTATTTCAGGGGGTATTATTTTGTTTCTCATTGCAATCCACATGATTTTTCCTCCTGAATTTGTGAGCAAAGAATCTAAAACTATCGGAGAACCTTTTATTGTTCCACTGGCAATCCCGCTCATTGCGGGCCCCTCCGCCATGACAGTCGTAATTTTACTGGCAAATCAAAATCCTCATTATCTTGGACGGTGGTTATTAGCCTTATTTATCGCGTCGGCCGTTTGCACTGTCACTCTTGTCTTTGCGGATTTTCTCCGAAAAATATTGGGTGATCGCGGCATCACTGCGGTAGAACGTTTGATGGGAATGATATTAACAACAATGGCCGTGCAAATGTTTTTAACAGGGATTAGTGCGTTTTTCCATATTTAAGAGAGGCTTTCATGTTTAATTATATTAGCAAAAACATTCTTCCTGATGAAAAAATTCTTTACCGTACGAAAAAACATTGGATTATTTTTCTAATACCCTTTGTTTTAACCATCATGACCGTCTTTTTTTTCCTGAATTCAAATCCATTCGTCGTTAAACTTTCTTTCATCATGTTAATTGTCACGCTTTTATATTGGATGAATCAATTCTTGTTGTATTATGCCTCTGAATTTGCGATTACAGATAAACGTGTGATGATGCGGGAAGGCTTTTTTTACAGACATACGAATGAAACACGTTTGACAGCGATTTCTAATGTAGGAGCAACACAAAGTTTACTTGCACAAGCACTGAGTTATGGAACCGTTTTTATTAATACTTTTGGCGGTGAAACAGATGCTTTTACGGAGCTTGATAACCCTGTTTTGTTTCAGAAAAAGTTGCAGGAATTATTGTATGCAACAAAACCTGATACCAAAATGTAAAGGTTTTTTTTATTAAAAAAAATAATTCAATACAGCTGTTAACGCAAAACCTGCGATAGCAAGTACGGTCATTAATTGAAGCAGTGTTAAACCAAATTTGCGATAAGGACGTAAATTTTCTTTTTGTCTGGATTGCATTATTCTAACCTCTTGGATAATTCAAATTTTTAATCATGGCTTCTGTTTTTCAGCGGCTTCTATCATTTTTGCAAGCTCAGCTAACTGATCCTGAATTTTTTTAATAGCGCTCGCTTGCAAAGCTTGAACCGCAATCAACTCACTTAAGGAAGTGGAGATCGCAGCAAACATCTCGGCCGTATTTTTCTCTGTAATTACGGCTTCTTTCTTACCGCTCATTGATTCCATTTTCGATTTTAATTTATCGACCGTCTCGCCAATATTGACTGACTTTGCCGTATCGATTAGATTCGACCCCATTTTTTTGAGCTCATCAAACCCTGGCATTTTAACCATACATCCTCCAGCAAATGTTACGTCGCTCACACGATATTATAACAAAAAAACACCTTCTTTGCCTCATTTTTTACCAATTCATTTATTTTAAGTGGCAAAATAATCCTGTTTCATCGCTGATTTTGCCAAAGCGAGCGTTGATCTTGCGACTTCATTCGCCTTTTGTGTGCCCTCCTGCAAAATCGCCTGGACTTGTGCGGGATCTTGCTCAAAAGTGAGTCTACGCTGTCGGATAGGCTCAATGAGGCTGATGAGCACTTCTATTAACTTCTTTTTACATTCCACATCCCCAATTGCCCCTTGTTTATAACGCTCTTCTGCCTCTTTCACCCAGTCTAGGTCTGGGTTGAAGGTTTCATGAAAAATCCATAAGGGGTTTAACTCAACAGTGCCAGGATCTGTTGCTTTTAAACGTTTTGGGTCTGTATACATGGCCATGACTTTACGTTTAATGATATCGGCATCATCACTTAAAAAAATCGCATTATTCAAAGACTTGGACATCTTCAATAAGTTACCTGCAGCATCAGGGCCGCCAGTACCTACTAATCGCCTTGTACGGCCTAATTTCACGTGAACAATGGGGAATAATCCACCTTTTTTTACATAGTCAGAATCCTCAGTATGAGGATCTACGCCACAATAAAGCTGGTCAAAACGACGTGCTATTTCTCGAGCGAGCTCGATATGAGGAATTTGATCTTCTCCTACAGGAACGATTTCAGGGCGAAAAGCTAAAATATCTGCAACCTGATTGATAGGATAAAGCAAAAACCCAAAGGGATAATTATCTCCCAAACCTTTATCACGAATTTCGTCTTTAATAGTCGGGTTTCGCATGACTCGAGGAAAAGGCACCAACATACTAAAAAAGATCGTCAATTCCGCAATCGCGGGTATTTCTGATTGAATGAAGATAGTGCTTCGCTTGGGATCAATGCCTGCCGCCAAGTAATCCATGGCCACATCTAATACATTTTGTCTCACCTCGCCAGGTCTTTCCATGCGAGTCGTAAAGGCTTGCACATTTGCAATCATGAAATAACAATCAAAATCATCCTGTAACGCTAGACGGTTTTCCAGTGAACCGACCCAATGGCCCAGATGAAGACGGCCTGTAGGCGTATCTCCGGTGAGTAAACGTGGTTTTGTTATCATGATTTATCCTAACGTTGATAATGCATCAACACTTTTTATCTAAGGAATTTTTTATGTGATTATACCAAGCGCTGCGCTAAATGATACGCCACTTGACCTGCTTTTTTACTTTTTAATATTTTCCAGTGAAGAGGTAAATCCGCTTCTTGTAATAAGGATTTTGTTTCTAAATAAATATAGGCTTCTTTTGCAAGAAATCCTTGCTCTTCCAGATAAAAACAGGTGGGGAGCAATACATTAGCCTGATACGGCGGATCTAAAAAAACAATATCAAATAATGTCTGAGGCTTTCTTAGTTGCTCAGGAACGCGCCCGCAGTATACTTCTGCATTATTGGCTTTCAACATCACAATCTCTTCCTGCAAAAGCGAAACAACGGCGCTCACTTGCTCAACCATTACCACATGGGCAGCACCCCGGGACAATGCTTCAAACCCTAATACACCGCTGCCCGCAAATGCATCCAAACAGTGCGCGCCCGCAATCACCGGTGACAGCCAATTAAACAATGTTTCACGCACCCGATCAGGGGTTGGCCTAAGATTTAAGACATCGGGAACTTTTAGCATGCGCCCCCGCCATTCCCCTCCAATGATCCGCACCCGACCTTGTTTCATACAAAAAACCCTCAGACTTGCCGTTATCCTATGTTAACATGAGGCAAAATTGAATTAAGGTGCGTGATGTTAAATCTTTTAAAACGAAAAAAACAGGGCGATGAAGAATCAAATGGTTCAAGCGTACCTGCAAAGGCAGGCTTTTTTTCTCGCTTAAAGACAGGACTTGCAAAAACCCGTGCGAGCTTTACCGCCGGTATCGCCAATATTTTATTGGGTAAAAAAACATTAGATGATGACCTGATCGAGACCATTGAAACCCAGTTACTCACGGCGGATGTGGGTATTGATGCCACTGAGCAACTGATAAAAGCGCTGACACAAAAACTGGCCCGCAAAGAACTGACGGATCCAGCGGCAGTCTTGCAAGCTTTACAAAATGAAATGAAAGCCATTCTACAACCGTGCCAGGTTCCCTTAACGATCCCTTCAAGTCAAACACCTTTTGTGATCCTCGTCGTTGGGATTAATGGCTCGGGCAAAACAACTACTATTGGCAAGATTGCGCATTATCTTCAGGAGCAGGATAAAAAAGTATTATTGGCTGCAGGCGACACCTTTCGTGCGGCCGCCATTGAGCAATTACAAATTTGGGGGGAACGCAATCAAATTCCTGTTATTGCCCAGCAGCCTGGCGCAGACACGGCAGCAGTCATTTATGATGCGCTTGAATCCGCAAAGACGCGCAAAATAGATGTATTGTTAGCAGATACCGCGGGTCGTTTGCATACGCAAGGGCATTTAATGGAGGAATTAAAGAAAGTGAAGCGTGTTGTTGCAAAACTGGATGCGACAGCGCCTCACGAAGTGTTACTGGTTCTTGATGCGAGCATTGGTCAAAATGCGCTCAACCAAGCTTTGCAATTTCATAGCAGTATTGGTGTGAGCGGAATTGCAATAACAAAACTGGATGGAACCGCTAAAGGTGGAATTATTTTTGCCATTGCTAAACAGCTCAAACTGCCGATCCGATTTATTGGCGTTGGAGAGGCTATTGATGATTTGCGGCCTTTTATTGCTGATGATTTTGTGGCGGCCTTGTTTGAAGCAGAAGCCTAGTGTTTTTTTCGTGAACAGGCTCGGGTACGTTTACGAAAAAACAATGAGACTGGGAGAGTTATTGGCACTCTCCATCAAAGAGTGCTAGAATGGCCTCCAAGCAAATATGTCCATTGAAGAGGTTAAGCTCAATGAATAGCCTGCAAACATTTGATATCCGTTTACCCATCAACAGCCTGGATGCCTACATTAACTACGTTAATCAAGTTCCTATGCTCAGCCAAAAAGAAGAGCATGATCTGGCTGTCAGTTTGCAAACACAAAATGATTTAAACGCGGCAAAGCAATTAGTATTAGCACACGCTCGCTATGTCGTGCGAGTTGCAAAGGGTTATGCAGGATATGGATTACCCTTGAGCGACCTTATCCAGGAAGGCAATATTGGGTTGATGAAAGCTGTTAAACGATTTAACCCAGACATGGGTGTACGCTTAGTGACATTTGCGGTGCACTGGATCAAATCTGAAATCCATGAATTTATTTTACGTAACTGGCGCATCGTCAAAGTTGCCACAACTAAAGCACAACGCAAACTTTTTTTTAATTTACGCGGTATGAAAAAACGGTTAGGTTGGTTTACCAATGAAGAAATCAATGAAGTCGCTAAAGATTTAGGCGTTAAACCTGAAACCGTACGTGAAATGGAAATGCGTTTAAATAACGCGGATGCTTCTTTTGACGGCCATTCCGATGAAGAGGATGAAAACTCATCCTTTGCAGCACCCGCAGGTTACTTAGAAGATCATCGATATAATCCCGCTGAAACATTCGAAAAAGCAGATCATACAGAACAATCAAATTCTGCTTTGCACGATGTATTGAATCAATTAGATAAACGCAGTCAGGAAATTTTATCGGCACGATGGTTAAATGAAAAAAAAGCAACCCTGCAAGAATTAGCTGACAAATACCAGGTTTCAGCAGAACGTGTTCGGCAGTTAGAAAAAAATGCGATGAAAAAATTAAAAAATGCAATGGAAACAGCAATGGCGTAACAAACTTACGCTGCTGTTGAAGATTTTAATTGATTTGCTTCATTGATTAATGCCAATCTAACCGCTTCCAGTTTAGGCATTTTAGCTCCCCGCAATACCTCATAAATTTCTGCAAGCTTATTTAAATAAGCTGCTTTTGTTAAACGATTTGGCTGATTTTGTTCTGGCAACTCACGCAATTCACGTAATAATCTTGCAAGCTCTTGCCAGTTATAAGCGTGCGCTAATTCTCGCGGCGCCATGCGCTTACTATCGGACTCGACAGGTTTTGCAGTCGTCTCTAGTATAATGGATTTATAACGCTCTGCTCCCGCTAACAATAGCTCAAGCCTAGCTGGAATAGCCGCTGATCCGACATCTTCATCATGTGGATAAAACATGATTGCCATATTGCATCTCCTCTCGTTATGACTCTGAAATCAAATATACGTTTTTTTCAAATCGCTTAACTTAAAGTATAACGTAAAAATAGCAAAAGGGTCACCTGGTCTGGTCATATTTTAATCTATCTAGGTAGCGATAGGTCAATGCTTCACTGATATTACTTTCTAATATATCAGACTCTCCCGATAAATCGGCCATGGTACGGGCCACTCTTATAATTCGGTGATAAGCCCGAGCGGAAAGATTAAATTTTTGAACAGCCTGATTGAGTAATTGCTGGGGTTTTTCTGATAGATGGCAATATTGCGACAAATCCTGTGTTGTCAATTCCTGATTACTTTTTGATTGCCGCCTGCATTGCCGTTGTCTTGCCTCCATGACGCGTGTTTTCACCACCGAACTGGTCTCAACATCCCCCGTTCTTGTCTGCGATAAAACAAGAGAAGGTAGACTCGGCATTTCAATTTGCATGTCAATACGATCAAGTAGTGGTCCGGATATTTTTGCCAAATAACGTTGGACTTGCTCTTCTGTGCAACGACATCGTCTTTTAGGACTCCCAGCATAACCACATTGACAAGGATTCATGGCGGCTACTAATTGAAAGCGTGCTGGGAATACCGTTTGATAAATCGCACGTGAAATAGTAATTTTTCCGGATTCTAAAGGCTCACGTAAAGATTCTAAAGCATGTCGATTAAATTCAGGAAGTTCATCCAAAAATAAAACGCCATGATGGGCTAATGAAATTTCACCAGGATGCGGAGGCCTGCCCCCGCCGACTAAAGCCACGCCTGAACTGGTATGATGAGGAGAACGAAAAGGAATGTCAGTCCATCGAGCAGGATCAAATCCTTGTGTGCTGACAGAGGCAATGGCTGCAACTTCCGCAGCAGACTGGTCTGATAATTCAGGTAAGATACCGGGCAGCCGGGTTGCCAGCATGGTTTTCCCAGTCCCTGGCGGGCCTATCAGTAATAAATTGTGTTTGCCCGCCGCTGCAATTTCCAATGCACGTTTGGCATGGGGTTGGCCTTGTACATCGGCTAAATCGAGAGGATTATTTTTTTTTGATACCACTGGCGGCACACAAGATCCCAGGTTATTTTTATTTTGCAAATAGCCGCTCACTTCCAATAAATGATCTGCATAAAAAACCTGTGCATCTTTCACTAATGCGGCTTCAGATGCATTAGCACGCGGAATAATTAACGAACGCCCAGCATCTCGTGCACTTAATACAATCGGCAAAATACCTTCAATGGGCCGCAATTCACCTGATAAGGCCAACTCGCCCACAAATTCATATTGAAGTAATTTTTTATAAGGAATTTGGCGGGATGCGGCTAGAATGCCTAATGCGATGGGCAAATCAAACCGGCTGCCTTCTTTCGGTAAATCCGCTGGCGCCAAATTAATAATGACTCGGCCGTAGGGAAAATCAAAATTCGCATTCACAAAGGCGCTGTGGATTCTGAAACGACTTTCTTTGACGGCAGTTTCTGGCATTCCTACGATATAGACATCTCGAGAACCTAAAGCCAAATGGACTTCAATCGTCACGAGAGGGGCCTGTATGCCGGCTGAGGCGCGGCTATAAACAATGGCAAGTTGCATGAGAGGTTCCTTATATTAAAAGACACAAATGGGTTCTGGCGCGTTCACGATGGGTTTAGTTGAAAAGCAGCCATTGGACAAAAACTCACTTAAGCACTTGCTTTTTAGGATGCGAATTTTTAGTCTTAAGGCTGTGATTCATCAAAGCAGGATGCTTACCATGACATATTCATCAGCAAAAAATATTATTACTGAACTTTTGAAGCTCGCAGGTATTACCATTGATGGAAGTGCACGTTATGATATTCAGGTGCATAATGAAAAATTCTACACTGCCGTTTTGAATGGAAGGGAGTTGGGATTAGGAGAGTCTTACATGGATGGGTGGTGGGATTGCGCGCATCTGGATGAGTTTTTTGACCGCGTGTTATCTGCTAATTTAGGTAAAAAATTTAAAATAAGCAAGTTATTATTTTTAAAATTTTTTTTTGCAAAAATCATTAATTTCCAAAACAAACATCGCGCGTGGATCGTTGGGAAAAAACATTACGATTTAAGCGATGATCTATTTCGTGCGATGCTTGATTCCAATATGAACTATACTTGCGGATATTGGAAAGATGCCAAAAATTTAGAAGAAGCGCAGCGTGACAAAGTAGATTTGGTGTGTCAAAAATTATTTTTGAAGCCCGGTATGCGTTTACTGGATATCGGCTGCGGCTGGGGAGCACTGGCAAAGCATGCAGCTCTTGAATACGGCGCTCAGGTAACGGGAGTGACGATCTCACACAATCAATTTGAGCATGTAAAAAAAGAGTGCCGAGGATTACCCGTTAAAGTTCAGTTACAAGATTATCGTGATATAGGCGGTCAATTTGATCGAATTTGCTCATTAGGCATGTTTGAGCATGTGGGAGCTTCAAACTATTCTACTTATATGCAGATAGTCAGACGCTGTTTAACGAATGACGGTCTATTTTTATTGCATACCATTGGGGACAATGATGAAGGCCCTCAAAATGAATGGATGGCAAAATATATTTTTCCAAATGGTGTGCTTCCAACGATTTCTTTAATTTCAAAAGCGACTGAGGGTTTGTTTGTTATGGAAGATTGGCATAATTTTGGCGCTGATTATGATAAAACGCTGATGGCATGGCAGCAAAATTTTCAAGAACATTGGCCCGCTTTAAAATCCAGCTATGATGAACGTTTTTATCGATTATGGAATTATTATTTATTAAGCTGTGCAGGCTCTTTTCGTGCCAGAAACATTCAGCTTTGGCAAATTGTTTTTTCTAAAGAAGGCGTCAGAAATGGATATCAGGCCCCACGCACCGTGATGCCAACATTAAATCGGATACAGGATTTATCCGTTGAATGCTAATGATTTGCTTTTTATACTTGCCTAAGGCGCCCGTAGCTCAGTTGGATAGAGTATTGGTTTCCGAAGCCAAGGGTCGGAGGTTCGAATCCTCTCGGGCGCGTGTTTAACATTTGTCAACAAAGCAGGATGCTTACATGAAAAACACATCAGCAAAAAGTATTATTACAGAGCTTTTGCAATCTGTCGGCATTACGATCAATGGTAAAGAACGTTATGATATCCAGGTTCATAATGATGAATTTTATAACGTTGTATTTCATAAAAGAGAATTAGGACTTGGCGAAGCGTATGTTGCAAAATGGTGGGATTGCGATCATGTGGATGAATTTGTGGATCGTGTGTTGTCTGCCAAACTGGATGAAAAAATCAAGAAAAGCAAATTGTTGTTTTTAAAAATTCTGATAACAAAAATCATTAATTTTCAAAGTCAATACCGCGCTTGGATGGTAGGGGAACGCCATTATGATTTAAGTGATGAATTATTTAGTGCCATGCTAGACCGTAACAAAAATTATACCTGCGGTTACTGGAAAAATGCACATGATTTAGAAGATGCGCAATATGCCAAACTCGATTTAGTATGTCGAAAATTACAATTAAAACCAGGTATGCGTTTACTGGATATTGGCTGCGGTTGGGGAGCTTTAGCAAAGCATGCTGCTGAAAAATATGGTGTCAGTGTCGTAGGCGTAACAATCTCTCGTAATCAATTTGAATTTGTCAAACAACATTGCCAAGGTTTACCCATTGAAATTTATTTACAGGATTATCGTGATATAGAAGGCCAGTTTGATCGAATCTGTTCGCTGGGAATGTTTGAGCATGTGGGCGACACTAATTATTCAGCTTACATACAAGTTGTTAATCGTTCTCTGGCAGAGGATGGTTTGTTTTTATTACATACGATTGGTCAAAACTACAAAGAACCGCCTAATGAATGGCTGGCAAAATATATTTTCCCTAATTTTGTACTGCCGACTATTTCGTTGATTGCTAAAGCTACCGAAGGCTTATTAGTGATGGAAGATTGGCATAACTTTGGCGCAGATTATGATAAAACCTTGATGGCGTGGCAGCAGAATTTCCAACGTCATTGGCCAGAATTAAAATCAAATTATAACGAACGGTTTTATCGATTATGGAATTATTATTTACTAGGAAGTGCGGGTGCTTTTCGCGCCCGCGTGGCACAACTATGGCAAATTGTTTTTTCTAAAACAGGGGTTCGAGGCGGGTATCAAGCACCGCGTTAAGCTGATCTGCATCACCAATATTAAACCATTGTCCGGTGAAATGTTCGCCGGTAACTTGTTGATGCATAATGGCTTGCATCAACAAAGCACCCAAACGAAAATGACCGGGTTTACAATCTGCAAATAATTCAGGACGGTAAACGCCGATATTTGAGAAAGTGAACGTGGAAGAACCGCCGCAATAGACTCGGTTACCCTCCAGACAAAAATCACCTTGAGGATGAAAGGAAGGATTATCGACTAAAACAAGATGCGCGAGTGCGTAAGGCGAATCTGGCAAATTTTCCAAAGCATACTCAGAAATAATATCGCAGCTTAATACCACGAAAGGCGCGTTACCCAGTAAAGGCAGCGCTTTAAAAATACCGCCGCCTGTCTCAAGTCGCTCCTCTTCTTCAGAATAGGCTATTGTTACACCATAACGGCTGCCATCTCCAAGTGCTGCTTTAATCTGTTCACGAAAATAGCTCACGTTAATAACTATTTCCCGAATGCCTGCTTTCACCATGGCTGCGATGGAATATTCGATTAAATAACGTTGATTCACTCGGAGCAAGGGTTTAGGTGTTTCCTCAGTTAAACTGCCCATTCGCGAACCGCGTCCTGCCGCTAAAATCATTCCGCGCATATCATCATCTCTTTTTGTGCCGGCACAATAATTTCATGTAAAAAATTATTAAACTCTCGGGATTCCGCATAAGGTTGGCTTTCTCGCATAATGTAATTTAAGGTACGAGGAATATGTTTTAAATAATTTGGATTACCGTCACGGCGAAACTTCCGCGCAAAAGTCAAAAGTGTTTTTAAATGTCTTTGCAATCCCATCAAATCAAACCAGCGTAAAAACTCGGTATCACTGACTTTTAAATTTAATTGATTACGATATTGTAAAGCCAATTTTATTATTTGCTCATCAGGCCATGCAATATAACAATCGCGTAACAGTGAAACCACATCGTAAGTCACAGGCCCTATAAAAGCATCCTGAAAATCCAGAATACCGAGTTGATCGTCTGGCAGTATCATGAGATTTGCAGAATGGTAATCCCGATGCATAAAAACTTGAGGTTGATTGGCAGCCGTTTGAGCTAAAAACGCAAATAACTGATCGAGCATCGTTTTAGTGGCGGCAGATAAAGTCAGCATTAAATATTTTCCTAGATACCATTCCTGAAATAATTTTAATTCGTTATACATAAAAGTGGCTGTGAAAGGAGGAATCTTCCAATGGGCCTTTTCAGGAGGGCAGCTTTGTAGAGTGGCGAGCGACTTTAGAGCCTGGCTATAAAGGATTTCCATAGTCAGTGGATTTAATTCATTCAACAGCAAACGATTGCCAAAATCTGTTAGTAATAAAAAACCTTGAGAGAGATCTGCTGCAATAATCTCAGGTGTCAGCAGCCCATGCGCACGTAGAGCACGGCTGATGGCCACGAAAGGCGCACAATTTTCTTTCTCAGGCGGCGCATCCATGGCGATATAAGAATTTATCCCTTGAGGAATACGAAAATAGCGCCTGAAGCTAGCATCACCTGCGATGGGATATAAGGTAGGCTCGACTAAATCACTTTGTCTCAACCATTGGAAAAGTAACTCTAATCGATGATCTTTCTGTTGTCTTATTTCCATCAAATCAAGACTCCGTTAGCATGCGTTTAAAAATTGACCTGATGCTGTCATTGCGAGCAAAGTTAAGCAATCCATCTCGAAAGAAATCATTAGAGCACAAAACTGCTTTTTGAAGCTTTGCTTTCGAGATGGATTGCTTCGCTTTGCTCGCAATGACAGCGAACCGGACACTCATAGCCTTTCGTGGAGATGTCATTTTTAATGACAACAGCCTAGCATCATCCTTCTGTTTTCGCTACACTGGGAACCTTAAAAAAACAGGAACTTTTGGGCAAAAAATGCGCGTCTTAAACACTTCTCTCATAAGGCTCGCGATTACCGTAAGCTTGCTTACGTGGACTGGACTCTCTCAAGCTGCACCCGTAAACACTGATCATTTGTGCTCGCCACCACCCATCCCGCCTCAAACGTTGACATCCTCTGCCATTGCTAAAGCGTTAGGCTGGGTTCAAACTGATATCGGTCGATGTGGCGGTTATTATTTGGAGTCTTCATTTCTGAGTGCTGACTCGTCACTGGAAAAAAACCATATCCAATTGAGCAGTCAGCAAGGCATTGTTTTTTCGCTTCATGGTACGTCCATTTCTCAAGGTCAAATTACAATCACCCAAGATGGACAACAAGTCATTGCCAATAAAGGATACCTCTACCGCAATCCCGTCACGGGAAAACTCAATGCGGTTGATTTGATTGGACATGTCATTTTAAGACAGCCGAATGAACTGGTGCTTGCGGACTATGGTCATGTCGATTTAAATATGAAACAAAAATCATTGCATCATATTTTATATCGCAACGCGATTTACAGCAAAGCCTCGGCGAAAAAACCTATCGTTCCGACAAATCAACAAGTGCAGCATGAAAATAAAGTTTATCAGTTAAGCGCCTGGGGAACTGCTGAAAAATACGAACAAAATGAACCGAAAATTTCGCTCTTTAGTGATGCGACCTATAGCACATGTCCGCCATTAACAAATGCCTGGCAAGTGCGTGCCAGTGATATTGAACTTAATAAAAACACTGGGCGGGGTGTTGCAAGAAATGCTCGGCTGTTAGTCAAGGGTGTTCCTGTGTTTTATACGCCTTATCTCAATTTTCCCATTGATTCACGACGACAAACTGGTTTTCTACCGCCCACTATCAGACCCAACACAACAGAATCAGGCACGATTATCACGGCGCCTTTTTATTTGAATTTAGCGCCTAATTATGATGATTTTCTAACGCCGGCTCTGTTATTTAAACGCGGCATTCAAGTCACCAATTTATTTCGTTACCTGACGCCTGAGACTAATGGAAAAATCAAGATTGCGGTATTGCCCAATGATCGTTTGTTCAATGCGTATAAACAAAAAAATATTGAGGAGTTTGAACAATCCGATACATCACAAACACAGGCCAATTATAATCGTCTGCAAAATGCGAGCACTACACGTACTGCCTTTTCATGGCAAAATGAAGCGCACTTCAATGAACACTGGGCAAGCAGCCTCGATTACAATTATGTCAGCGATGATTATTACACGACTAATTTTAGTAACGGTTTGACACAAGTCACCACCAACCAGCTTTTGCAGCAGGCGGACCTGACTTATAAAGGACAATTTTGGCAATTCCGCGGTAATATTCAAGGCTACCAAACATTACATCCTCTCGATCAAAACCCTTATTTGAATGAATATATGCGTCTTCCGCAATTGACATTGGGCGGCGATTATCGAGATGATAAAACAGGTTTAAATTATTCGATCGATAATGATGTATCGCATTTTGTGATTCGCAAAAATCCGGGTGCGGAAATTTTAGAACCTTTCGGCACCAGACTGAATGTACAACCTGCCATTAGCTGGCCGCTCTATCGTCCTGCTTTTTATTTTAATCCGCGTTTACAATTTGCAATGACTCAATACGAGGTAAGCCAGATTCCCGCGAATACGAATCCTGCGACTTTCAATAGCCATCTCAACAGTCCTTATCGTTCTTTGCCGATTTTTGATATTAGTTCAGGCATGTACTTTGAACGTAACTTTAATATTTGGCAGTATAGTTTAACGCAAACTTTAGAGCCCCAAATTTATTACACGTATATTCCTTACTATAATCAAAATAACTTACCGCTTTTTGATACGGATCTGAATATATTAACGTACGATCAACTCTTTACTTATAATCGTTTCAGCGGGCTGGATCGTATTGGGGATGCTAATCAAGTCGCAATAGGTTTAGCAACACGTTTTATGGATCAACAATCCGGCACACAAAAAGCTTATGCGGGTATTGGTCAGATCAATTATTTTCGCGATCGCCGCGTGACATTGTGTTCCAATGATTTTACTTCAACAACACGAGCTTGTTCTGGATTACCCACGTCTTCTGATAATCGCGTGAATCGTTCCCCCTTGTCAGGCGTGTTAAGTTACAGCCTCACACCCAACTGGACATTCACTTCCAATACAATTTACGATACCCATGTCAATAATGTGAAAAATGAAACGATGACTTTAGGTTATAGCACGGATTCTCAACGATCTGTGACTTTAAGCTATACCTATGCACTCGATGGTGCACTCGTTGCGACAAACCCTGTGGGCAGCAGCGTGAATAACCTTTCTCAAACGGATCTCAATTTTATATGGCCCATTACCCAGAACTGGAGCACGCTGGGCCGCTGGACAGAAAATTTGAATACCGCCAGTTTCCAGAACTTGCTCTTTGGTTTACAATACGACAGTTGTTGTTGGGCTGTACGTTTTCTTGTAGGCCGTACCTTTACCAATGTGAATTTAAATAAAACGCTTCAATACAACACGGAATCCTATATTCAGTTTGCACTCAAAGGCTTAGGGAATTTTGGCACAGGTGATCTCAACCCGACGCTGAATAATGGCGCTATTTCTTATCAAACAGATTTTGGGCAGGACTTTTAAAATGAATAAATGGTTAAAATTAAGTTTAGCTTTAGGCTTCACCTTTTTAATGAACGGCTATGCTCTTGCTGCAACACATCATCAAGAACAATCCCTTGACCGTATCATTGTTATCGTCAACAAATCAGTGATCACACAAAGTGAATTAGATGAGCAACTTAATCGCATTAAAAAACAATTGACGGCAACACATACGCCGATGCCGCCAGCCGCCATCCTACGCAAGCAAGTCTTGGATCAACTCATTAACCGCAAATTACAATTAGATACGGCAGAGCAAGCGGGTATTCTTGTCACTGAAGCAGAGGTCACTAAAGCTATTAATACGGTGGCTCAAAAAAATAGGATCACCCCCGATAAACTCTACGCTGCAGTCGCTGAACAAGGCATGAATAAAGCCGCCTATCGTAAAGAAATTCGTGAAGAAATGGCAATCAATCGCGTTGAACAGCAAATGTTAAGCGGCAAAATTACGATTTCGCCAGAAGAAGTGGATGCTTTTATGCGTTCACCCACATGGGCTTCCTATAACAGCAAAGAATATCATCTGGAAGATATTCTGATTGCACTTCCTGAAAAACCTACAGAAAAAGATTTAGCAGAAGCACAAGCCCGCGCAGCATCCGTGCTTGCAAAATTACGAAGCGGTGCAAGTTTTAGCGAAGCGGCAGTTGCCGATTCCAATGGTAGCAAAGCATTGCAAGGCGGTGATTTAGGTTGGCGTAAACTACCTGAAATCCCTACAGCATTCGCAAATCGACTGGTTACCATGAAAGCCAATGAGATTGCAGGCCCTATACAAACACCGAATGGTTATCATATTATTCGTGTGGCAGGTATACGAAATGTCGGTATGCAGGGAAGTAAAGAGGAACAACGCAAGCAAGTACAAGAGCTGCTTTACCAACGTAAATTCGAAGAAGCCTTGCAAAGTTGGACAACTCGTTTACGCAGTGAATCTTATATCAACATGCATCCGGAAACTTAATCATGACAAAAACCCCGCGGATTATTATCACACCAGGTGAACCCGCGGGCGTTGGTCCAGATGTCGTTTTACAAATCGCGCAAAAAAACTGGAATGCAGAATTAGTCGTGGTTTGCGATCCTGATCTTTTGCAGGAACGCACCAAACTCTTAAAATTACCGATTCAGCTTACCCCTCTTGATTTCAATCCATCTCCAAATCCGCACCAGCCCGGGACATTAAAAATTATTCCACTTAAATTAAAAGCACCCTGTAAAGCAGGACAGCTGGATCCCAATAATGCGAGCTATGTTATCGAAAGTTTGGAAATAGCAACCGATTATTGCCTACAACATAAAGCGCATGCACTTGTCACAGGCCCTGTCCATAAAGCAGTCTTAAATGATGCCGGCATTCACTTTAGCGGTCATACAGAATTTTTAGCAAAACGGTGCAACGTAAAACAATCTCTCATGCTTTTTGTCGTTGACACTTTGAAAGTAGCATTAGCAACCACCCATATTCCTTTATCAGAAGTTCCAAAAAAAATTACAACAGATCACCTGCTTCTTCAATTACGTCTTTTGCATCGTGAATTACAAAAACGTTTTTCAAACCCTAATCCACATATTCTAGTTTGCGGATTAAACCCGCACGCAGGTGAATCAGGTTACCTAGGCAAAGAAGAAATTCAAATTATCACCCCCGCCCTCAATCAATTGCGGAACGAAAACATCAACGTCACGGGCCCATTACCCGCCGATACAATTTTCACCGAAAAACATCTAAAAACTGCTGATGCTATTTTTGCGATGTATCACGACCAAGCCTTGCCCGTTGTAAAATATCTAGGATTTGATCACGCCGTCAACGTCACACTAGGATTGCCCATCATTCGCACATCTGTGGATCACGGCACAGCGCTTGATCTTGCAGGAACTGGAAAAGCCAATGCAGGTAGTTTATCCGCTTCCATTAGCTTGGCTATTTCTTTAGCGTGAGAATGACTATTCACCGCTATCTTGCTGTGCAAAACAATCCAGTATGCCGATTATCAGTTGACATACTGGTTATTATGAAAGGTTAATCATTCTCTCATGAAGTTAACTTCACTTTAATCGAACAGCGGACGTTGATCCAAGATTATTAACCGCTCCATCAGAATGTACTCGTCTAAGAGATCCATTGTTACTACTAAATGTTGCAAACGCATTTTCAGAAAGACGGGCATTAGGATCTGTGCTAACTAACAAGTTACCACTACCACCTAAAGCTTTAGCCACTCTTACTCTATTCTCTAGTGCAAACACCTCCATAGCTTTATTTGGATCTTTTAATTCAGCAGCTGCGTCTTCAAGTTTTTTAGCAGCGAGCACAGCACCTTCTGCGCGTATAACTTCGGCGTCTTTATGAGCCTGAGCAAGCGTTCTAATTGTATTAGCCTGAGAATTTGCAGCTTTTGCATCTGCTTTTGCTTTGACTTCTGCTTGAGCAGTTAATTCTAACGCTTGACTCACTGTTTGATGTTTTGCTTCAAAAGATACAATACTAAAAGTTTTAATAGTGACGCCCCACTGTCTACACTGCGCTAATAGGCTTTTGAAAAAAGAGGCACCATCTTTTAGTAATTCTGCTTCTCCAACACCATCGCCTTCTCTTTTTGTATGTTGAGAATCTTTAGCTTCACTGCCAGAAACTAGATGCTGATCTTCTCTTTCGGGAATACTTGCTTCTCTCACTAACCGGTTTAACTCAGCGCTGGTTGCATGAGAAAAATTTAATGTCTGAATTGCTGAGGAACATGCTGTTTTTACCATCTCAAAAAAAGTATTTTCAGGATCCCGTACGCTACGATAAAGCTCCGTGGGGTTATCAAATTGAAAAGTAACATCGATTTGAACGTTTGAATCCACATTATCAAATGATTTAACGGAAAAAGGATTCAAGCGTTTAACCTGAACTTGTTTTGATACTTCCTTTTGAAAGGAGCGCATAGGATTTAATAAACAATGGACCCCGGGCTCTAATTTTTCATACTCATTCGTATAATAATTAAGAACTACCCCTTCGCTATTTGGGCTTACCCATTGCACTCTCGATAACATATAGAGTGCTCCTATACCCGTACAAGCTAAAGCAATCATTCCCATAGTTCGACCAATAGACATATTTTCATTCCTCCAATATTAAAATAGTAGATGTTTTTTTACTCAGTGTTGCTCATTAACAAAAAAATTCTACTATACAAATATTAAGAGAATATTAAAAAAATAATAAACAAGATATTTTTAAACAGAATAAGGATCGTTCAGTTTTGAATATTTTTCTAACAACTGCTCTTTAGTCTCAACAAACTCCGGATTGACTGGAATACAATTCACCGGACAAATCGCAACACATTGCGGCTCATTAAAGTGACCGACGCATTCGGTACAACGCATCGGATCTATTTCGAAAATAACCTCACCCTGATAGATGGCCTGGTTCGGACATACCGGTTCGCAGACATCACAGTTGATACATTCTTCGGTTATTGTTAGTGCCATATTTTATTTTCGCAATTTTTGATGAAATGCATTCACGACAATTTCCGGCACAAAAGGTGTTAAATCTCCGCCTAAAACAGCAACTTCGCGTACGAAGCTTGAAGAAATACAAGTATATTTTTGGGAAGGCATTAAAAATAAACTTTCAATATCCGGTGCTAATTGTCGATTCATGCCTGCTAATTGAAACTCATAATCAAAATCAGAAACCATTCGTACGCCGCGCAAAATGATGCCCGCCTGTTCTTGATGCATAAAATCAATTAATAACCCATCAAAATCTCTAACGCTCACATTGCTTAATTTTTTTAAAGTGTGTGATGCTAACTCCACTCGCTCATCCAATGAAAAAAATGGATTTTTATTTTTATTGATCGCAAGCGCCACAATCACGTGATCGAAAATACGTGCCGCACGTTCGACTAAGTCGATATGTCCATAAGTAATAGGATCAAATGTCCCTGGATAGACTGCCGTTTTTTTCATGGAAAAAGGCCCTTTATTAATTAAGCTACTTATTATACGCTAACAACGTCGATTTTCAGTATCAATGTCTTAAAAATTGAGCAAATAAACCGCATGTCACCCTCTCAACTCGATTATCTTGCTATGATGGGAATACAATTCTGGCAAGAAAAGCATCCTGCATCCATTTCTCATTCGCAGAATACCGAAAATTTGGTCTCTTTATGTACGATTGCAGCGAGGGATCTGATGCTTATCGTCGATGGCCCGCTGGCAGATCAAGCAGATCAACTACTCGATCGGATGTTACAAGCCATTGGTCTTGATAGGTCTCGCGTTCATCTCACATTGCTAAAGCAGCAAATAGATATTATTCAACCTAAAGTCATATTAGCATTAGGACAGCCTGCAGCACAGCATCTTTTGAATACGACAGCATCGCTGGAAGAAGTACGCGGCAAACTTCATACTTACGCATCTCACATCCCACTGATCGCAACCTATCATCCAGCCCATTTATTGCTTCACTCAAAAGATAAAAGCAAAGCATGGCAAGATCTTCAAATGCTCCAAAGATTATTATTAGTTTAAATCGAGCATAATTATCTTCACAAAGGTTGCTTAGAAATTCCCCTCTTCCGCACTTGAGGTAAGTGTTTTTGTATAAGTTCGTGGGCGGGAGAGGGGAAGTTCTAAGCAACCTTCGTGAAGATCCCGCTTGCATAACAGGATCATTCTGAAGTGAGCACTTCTCTGATGAGTTTCATTTGTTTTTGCAAAGCACCGCGATTAGCTGCAACAACCTGATAAGCATTTTCACCGATTTCATCGCGATAATTTTTATCTGCAAAAAAATGTTCGACTTGATCTGCTAATTCTTCTGCATTCTGCACAATCATCATGCCTTTTGCATTAAGCAGCATCTGGCTAATTTCCTGAAAATTAAAAAGCACAGGACCTGTTATCACCGGTTTATGTAATACAGCAGGTTCCAATACATTGTGTCCACCTACTTGTGCAAAACTACCTGCTACAAATGCGACTTGGGTCACCTCATAAAATAACAACATCTCACCCATGGTATCGCCTAAATAAACTTGTGTCTGATGCGAGCATGCTTCACCGCTCTCGCGTGTCACCACACTAAATCCTTGCTGTTTAATCAATTCAAGTACCGATGGAAAACGATCCGGATGACGAGGCACTAAAATTAATAACGCTTGCGGATATTTTTTTAATATTAAGCGATGTGCCGCCAAGATAATTTCTTCTTCTCCAGGATGTGTACTTGCTGCAACCCAGATCATCCTCTCTTTACCTAACACTTCCCGCAATGTTTCACTTTTTTCAGATAAATTAACAGGTAATTCCAAATCAAATTTTAAATTTCCTGTGACAGTGACTTTTTCTCGCTTCATTCCTAACTGAATAAAACGCTCTGCATCGGCAGATGCTGCCGCAGCCAAACTATGCAGCGAAGAAAGAATGTCACGCGTTAATTTTGCAATACGTGCATAACCGCGCGCTGATTTTTCGGATAAGCGTGCATTTAAAAGTACAACAGGAATCTCGCGCCTCTTACAACTTGCAAATAAATTCGGCCATAGTTCCGTTTCCATGATGACTGCCGCTCGGGGATTAATACAATCCAAAAATCGCTCCATGGCATTCGGCAGATCATAAGGAATGTAGACTTGCTTGATACTCTCTTTAAAAGCAGCCTTTGCTCGAGCCGCACCCGTCGGCGTCATATTCGTCACAACTAAAGGAAGATCAGGAAATTCTTGCATGATGGCTTTAATTAAAGGAATAGCGGCCAACGTCTCACCCACTGAGACGGCATGCACCCAAATGGATTTTTCCAGTTTAAAAGGACAATATCCCATCCGCTCAGCCCAGCCTTTTCGATAACCTGGGATATGTCTGGAACGCCACAAAAGACGTAAAAAAACAAAAGGCAAAATGAGATAAAACAAAAAAGTATATAAGTAGCGCAAGCGATGTTCCTCTATCATTTTTAAACTTTTCTTTTAGCGCGAGAAACGATACCATAAAGCCATCTTTAATGCTGCCCCTTTTAACTATTAGAGACTCACTCTCATGTCCGATTACTTGATTGCACCCTCATTATTGTCTGCTGATTTTGCCCGCTTAGGTGAAGAAGCTGTCAACGTCTTAAAAGCAGGCGGTGATATGCTGCATCTGGATGTGATGGACAATCATTACGTGCCCAATTTAACGGTGGGACCCTTAGTTTGTGACGCATTACGTAAATATGGCATAAAAGCTCCTATCGACGTCCATCTGATGACCCGTCCCGTCGATTCGCTGATTGTTGATTTTGCTAAAGCAGGCGCAAGCCATATTACTTTTCATCCTGAAAGTACAGATCATATCGACCGCAGTCTAGCACTCATTCATACGCATGGCTGTAAAGCAGGTCTGGCATTAAATCCGGCCACTTCTTTGGATTGTTTAGAATATGTTATGGATCAACTCGATCTTATCCTTGTTATGTCGGTTAACCCGGGTTTTGGCGGACAAAAATTTATACCCAGCTCACTTGAAAAAATTAAAAAGCTTCGTACATTAATAGATAAAAGCGGCAAAAAAATCCGATTAGCTGTCGATGGCGGCATTAATACAGAAAACATTCATGAAGTGGCTAACGCCGGTGCAGATATGTTTATTATGGGTTCAGCCATATTCACCCAGCCTGATTATGCCCATATCATAAATAAGGCGCGCCAGGCATTACAAAAGTGAGACAACCCATGCAACGACCTAATCCCACTGCCGGCCTCCACCACGTGGCCCTCTATGTCACTCATTTTGATGATTGCGAGTACTTCTATACCCAACTATTAGGAATGACCATCGACTGGCGCCCGGATCCTGATAACCTCTATCTCACCTCTGGTAGTGATAACTTGGCACTCCATCGCGCTCCATCTGATTTTATTTTGGCCAAGCACCAGCGTCTCGATCATATTGGATTTTTCTTAAATAAACGTGAAGATGTCGATGCCTGGCATGAATTTTTACAGAATAATCATGTAAAGATCAAAGCTAAGCCAAAAGACCATCGCGATGGCACCCGTAGTTTTTACTGTGCCGACCCCGATGGGAACATCATCCAGCTGATACATATGCCTAAGAACCAATCAAATAATCTAAAATAATTTCATAAGCCCTTCTTTAGCCCAAAAACTGATCTATTTTTGTCCGTTTGCAGCCCCAAAACAGGAGTATAATGATCTTGTGTTCTTTTAAATTCTTCATGGAGGCTTTATGAAAAACGAATACAGCAAGAAGGATTACCAAGGATATCAAGCAACCGGTAAAGAAAACCGCAAACCAAATGCTCCCGCTACAGGTGGTTTTCCTAAAACTGGTGACCAAAGCAAGCAACAAAAAAATCCTCAACAACAACAGTACAACAAACAACAACAAAACACCAACACATGGGGCAAAAACTCCATTAGTGGTGACACCAATAAAGGTGGTCAAGGAGGCCATGGAGGTCAAAGATAATTTTTAAATTATCTTCAATCTCTAAAAGTAAAGATCCTGGCTGTTTTTACGAATGGCCGGGATTTTTTTTGCGGCAATTTTTAATAAAATCAAGCACTAACGGTTTTCCAATACTGAGAAATCCACCAGCATCCGCCAAATTTTAGAATTCTTATCCTATACTGAAAATACCCCCAAGCATTGCAAAAATGTGAGGTTAATTAAAAATATGAGAGCCCATGAAGCAATGGAAAATGAAGATCAGCCTCTTATAGAAGGTCGACTCGTGGGGCCTCCTGACCCTCAAGATTTGGCAAATCTAAGAGATAAACCGGATGATAAGCATTTTTTAAGTCGTGTATTTAATAAAGCGATTGTTAAGCTTGACGATGAGATGAAAAGAATCACTCAAGCATTTTATACCAGTTATTTTGATCCAAAGATTACTCGTCCTAATTTTTCTAATTATGCCGATGATAAACAGGCCCATGTCGATGAATCTCCTTTTGATAATAAGGGAAATTTTAAGCCTTGGCTAAAAAAATACATGCCAAAATCAAAACAACAAGCATTTAATCAATTTGTTAATTATCTTTTAAAAAGAGCTTCTTTAGAAATTTATAATGAACAAGGAGAATTTAGACCGTGGGTCCGCGAAGCCTTAGGTACAAAAAAAATAACGGTGAATGGCGAAGAGAAAGACGCAGATCTTCTGGATGTATTAATCGAAATGTATGGTAGAGAAACATTACATACCGAATTAGCTCAAAGTGTTGCTTGTGCTTTTTGCGTTGATGTGAGAATGATAGAGCCTGAGATTGATCAGACTGTTGAGGAAGCAGCAACGGCTGATCTAGATAATCGTCTAGAAGAAAAAGATCTCTTATTTCTAATTTTAAACTCACAAATTTCCGCATACATCAAAATGAGAGTTCAATTAAATCATCTTAAAAATAATCTTGCAGCTAACAGCACTAACATCGCTTACGCTCCCCTAAATAAAATCTGCGAGGCATTGGCCAAGCAAGGACAAGAAAGAATTTATGTTTTAGAAAATAACATGTGCCAAGATCCTGGCAAGATCGTTAATCTGATGGATTTAGCCAATGCAATGTATAGCCTTCCCTCTACTAGTCCTCTTTTTTTAAATTGCTATGCTTTGCTCAATGGCAAGCATTCTAAAAAAAATATGGCCCAAATAAAACAAGTGTTAGAAGCTCTAGATATACTTAAAAAGTATGAGAATTATTTAAATAATTTTTCAGATAAAAATTCTGAAATTTACCTCAATCGAGAAAAATATATCGATAATCAACGACAAATATTGTCTGATCTCATGGTTAATAACAATTATAAGGGCATCAATCAATTCGTCGAATCCTTGACTGAATCCAATGTCTCAATGTTACGACTAGATACGCTATATAAGGCATTAGAAAACCCATCAGATGCTAAAGATAATGATCAATACCAAAAAATGGGGCGAGCTGTTTACAATGAAGGAGTATCTTTGGTCGCAAACTCACTTCAAAACGGCAAAAAAATCCCAGCTATCCTTGCAGAAACTCTTCTTACAGCACAAAACATTATCAATAATAAAGATACTGCAAAGGAGCTTAAAGAAAAATTAAAAAAACGTTTTGATGATTTACCTGCGCCCGAAAAAAAACATGACATGGATCCTGGATACGCTAAATATCTCGCAGCGTTAATTAACCTTGGAAATATAGGCCCTGATTTCAAACAAAAAACATTTGATGAATGGAGCGAAGAAAAAAGACAATCAGAAAAAACTCAACTTCTATCGCTATTTACACAGCTCGATGATATTAGATTTCGCTGTCTCAGAGAGCTGCCTCCTTGTCTTGAAAGTAGTGCAATTGACATTGCGATTGAAGGGTTATTGTCAAAATCTGCAGATTCAATCAATGGCAAAGACGACGCCGAAAGAGGCTTATTGCTTTATTCTAATGACAGTCTTATTCAAGCATTGAACGCCTTACTTCATTACAATAACGCTCTCAGTGAAGTAAAAGATGAAACATCCGCTCTCCACATGAGCAAAGGGAATCTTCTGGCCCAAAAAGAAACTGAATTACTTAGTCTTCTCAGAGAGGGAAAAGATTTAAGTGATTTTACTCGTATGCTTGAACAAGATAGTTTATTAATCGATAATTTTAATGCCTTGCACAAAGAGATGTGGTCATTGAAGCAAAGTGAAAAAAAAGAGAGCTCACCTGAAACAAAAGAAAATTTGAAAGTCATGAAAGAAGCAGGCCTTGATCTTCTTGCTGAAAACCAAAAAATGGCTCTTGAAATATTACAACGAAAACATGATGAAGCCGACTTGCGTTGGCCAAATGAATGCGTGAAAGCAATGACAGATGCGATCAAGAATCGCGGTAAAGAAAAAGAATCTCAAGAACCACTGCTCAAATTAGATGATTTATCAAAAAATCCGCCTGGAAATCCGAATCGCAAAAGAAAAATTATCGGAGCCATTGCTGCATTTGTTTTTGCAGGTGTCTGTCTTGCGGGCATACCTTTTACATTCGGCTTAAGTGCTGCCATTGGCGTTGGAGTGGCAGCTGGCATGGTGGGAGGCGGTGCATTACTGGCTGCCATATCGAGTAGATATGCTTATACTCATTCAGATAGAAAAATGGCAAAGCCATTGCAGAAAAAAATAGCGGCATTAACGAGTAGCGCAAGTGGTCTTTTTGTAAAGCCTAAAACGACACGGCAGCCTGCAGAACCTCAAAGCACTACCTTATCCGTCGAGTCTAAAAAATTAATGGGAGAAATCATTCAATCCTTACAAGAAACAGGTTCATTAAGCAAAGAACAAGCCGATTTACTTTATAAGACAGCTAATCGGGATAAAACGCTAAGAAATTTTATCAGCCAGTACATTGTTCCGCATCTAAGTGATGCGACATTATATTATTTGACGGATGCAATGATGCAGGCTCAGCTTCGTGATGTTAATAATACAGTTATGATGCTTCGCATGACAAATTTAGGTTCAGATCTTTATGCAGCATTTTTCAAAAGGGTGAATCCTTCTTCTGATGCCTATCAAATAAGAATAACTCCAGAACTGAATGCGTTAAATAATTTAATCATTGAAAACATGAGACAAAATGGCCAGCCACATCCTGAGCAATCTGCGGGTAAGGCCATATTTTTTAGGATGTTTAATTTTATTCCGGGTGCAAGCGATAGCAGAATGACTTCGCTCGTTGAAAGTTTTGCAACCGCACCACAACCGACCGTTCCTGTTGAAAAAGCCACTATACCGTCTATAAATCTGGATGCATCAGTTAACAATACTAAAGAATTTGATGCACTTAAACTCGTTAGCGAAAAATTACTTTTATTGAGTGATGCAATCGATCCTATTCCAGATGAAGGAATGAAAATCGCAGCCCTTATCTTATTGGAAAAGGCAATCAGTAAAAATAATGAATTTGAGGCAAAATTTTCAAGTGAAACTGATGAAGCAAATCTTAAGGAAATGCGATCTGAAGCTATAAAAAAACAAAGCTTTATGACTAAAATTATCGCGGCTATTGAAGGGAGCAAAGAAGATAATCCGGGTTATCGCATCAATTTCCTCTCATTGATTGCCATGGATCAAAAGTTTAAATCTTATTTAGATAAAAATGAATTTGGAAATTCTTTAGCCCAGTTTGTGATTCAGGCTGCGATTGCCGAATTAAATAACCCGGAAAACCCTAATAAGGACCATGATCCAGAAACGCTCACAGAATTTCGTAAAGAGAGTTTAATGCTTGCTGAAAAATTCAAAGATAATCCTGAAAAATTAGCTGATTTATGTTCTCTTGTGACAAGTGTTATCAAAACCGATTATTTAAAAAACTCCACAGAAAAATTTAATGCTGCGATTAGTCTTACAAATGAAAAGGTTCAAAATAATCAAGAAAAATATAAAGGTAATAATGAGTTTGACAAGTTACATAGCGTATTACAAAAATTCCTTGCCGCTCCTGCAGTTCAAAATGTACAAGCTATGCGTTGAAAGGGAGGGGAATATTAAATCCCCTTACTTATCCTTCTCCTCATCATCTTCATCTTTAACTTCTTTCCAGTTTTGCGGCATGCCACCGGGTCGGGGCCTTGTACTTAAAGGAGTAGGGCTAAAAACTTGTCGGCTACCTTTGCCTTGTGAAGAGGAGGAGTCAGAACCTGAAGAGCTTGAGACAGGGATCACGGCATCTTTTTGCGTTAATTCTTGCTCCAGATCAGAGCCATCGTAAATACGATAGGATGCCATGATTTTCATGTTGATGTCGTTTAATAATTGTTTCTGAATATGCTCCCTGGCTTCTTCTAAACTAGGAACATCTTTTTCAAATAATTCAGAACGGCCAAAAACTTTTTTTACAGTGTACATCCTGTTTCCTCCTAAAAAATGTATGCATTCATTATTTTAAAGTGTTTTGACTCCTCCTGGAGTCGCAAGCAACAACACATCCGCAGGCCGCATAGCAAAAATACCATTCGCAACAACTCCTACGATATTATTTAATTCCTGCTCAAGCGCTACCGGATTTAAAATCTTTAAATTATAAACATCTAGAATAACATTGCCATTATCTGTAACAAACCCTTGCCGATAAACAGGATCACCGCCCAATTTAACAATTTTTCGTGCAACATAGCTGCGCGCCATTGGAATCACTTCAATCGCAACAGGAAATGTCCCAAGCAAATCGACTTGTTTAGACTGATCCACAATACAAATAAATTTTTTTGAAACAGCCGCTACAATTTTTTCTCGTGTAAGAGCACCGCCCCCGCCTTTTATCATTTGCTTGTAAGGATTGATCTCATCAGCGCCATCCACATACAAAAGCAATTCGCTCACGCTGTTTAAATCGACTAGCGGAATAGATAAAGCCTTGAGACGTTCTGCTGATGCATTTGAACTTGCCACAGCCCCTTCAATTTTTCCTTTTACATTTTTCAAAGCATCAATAAAAAAATTCACGGTTGATCCACTGCCGATGCCAAGCACCGCGCCATGCTCGATATAATCAAGCGCCGCCATTGCAGCCGATTTTTTAAGTGCATCTTGATCCATTTTATTTTCCTTCTTTAACTAGATTTTTACCTAAGTTGTATAATGTATCCCAACTATAAATACCGGTACGATGCCCATCACTAAAAATAAGTTTAATGGCATATTGTCCGACGGGCTCAATGGCCAAGATGTTCACCTGATTTTTTAACATTTCTGCTTTCATGGTCTCTGTCAGTTGACGCATTTCTGCAGAAGTCGAACAGGCTCGCAAATAAGCACAGGGTAAAAGGAACTGTTCACCTGAATCGTACTCCAATTCAAGCAGACGAGAGACTTTATGCAAAGTAATTTTTGTTGGAATTGGACTGATTTGCGATTCGCTCATAAAATATAACGGCTCAAATCTTCATCTTTTACTAAGGCCTGCAAATGTTTATTCACATAAGCGGCATTAATAGAAACTGTTTTATTGCTAAAATCGGGTCCTTCAAAAGAAAGCTCTTCCAGTAACCGTTCAAGCACAGTATGTAGTCGACGAGCCCCGATATTTTCTGTGCGTTCGTTCACTTCCCAGGCCACCTCAGCAATTCGTCTCACCCCTTCGCTGACAAATTTAATTTTTACTTTTTCAGTGCCAAGTAATGCCACATATTGCTCTGTTAAAGAAGCAGTGGGCTCCGTTAAAATACGAACGAAATCATCGGTGCTCAATGCTTTTAGTTCCACACGAATCGGTAAACGGCCTTGTAATTCAGGAATTAAATCAGAAGGTTTTGAATAGTGAAACGCACCCGATGCTATAAAAAGAATATGATCTGTACGCACCATGCCGTATTTAGTGGAGACTGTGGATCCTTCAATCAAAGGCAGTAAATCGCGCTGCACACCTTCACGAGAAACATCAGCTCCGGTATGCTCGGAACGTCGTGCAATTTTATCAATTTCATCTAAAAACACGATGCCATTTTGCTCGACGCTTTCTAATGCGCGTGCTTTTAAATCTTCATCATCAATTAATTTAACAGCTTCTTCGTCGCGTAAAATTTTTCGAGCATCCGCAATTTTAATTTTTCGCATTTTTCTGCGTTCACTCGATAAATTTTGAAACATGCTTTGCAATTGATTGGTCATTTCTTCCATGCCGGGTGGTGCCATAATTTCAACACCCATTGGCGAGGCAGAAACTTCAATTTCAATTTCTTTATCATCCAATGTGCCTTCACGTAATTTCTTGCGAAAAAGCTGTCTTGCACTGGTGTCTTCTTTTGTCGTTTCTGTTGTCTCGCTTGTAAAATTACCACGAGCAGGAGGCAATAAAACATCCAGGATACGTTCATGCGCAGCATCTTCTGCTTGCTGGCGCACATTATTCATTTCCTCTTCGCGTTTTCTTTTAATTTCCATATCCATCAAATCACGAATGATGGAATCCACATCACGGCCGACATAGCCGACTTCTGTAAATTTAGTCGCCTCCACTTTAATGAAAGGCGCATCTACTAATTTTGCGACGCGTCTTGCGATTTCTGTTTTGCCTACACCAGTGGGTCCAATCATTAAAATATTTTTAGGCATGATTTCATCGGCCAATTCTTTTGGCAGCTGTTTGCGGCGCCACCGATTACGTAATGCAATTGCAACCGCACGCTTAGCAGATGCTTGACCGATGATGTATTTGTCAAGTTCATTGACTATTTCTTTAGGTGTCATAGATAACATATAGAATTTCACTCTTATTCTTTCTGGGTTAACGTTTCGATGGTAAAGGTATCGTTGGTATAGACGCATTGAGAAGCTGCAATGCTCAAGGATTTTTCAACGATGCTGCGCGCATCCATCTTTGTATTTTCAAGCAAGGCCAAAGCCGCCGATTTAGCAAAAGGGCCGCCCGATCCGATCGCCATGACGCCTTGTTCAGGCTCAATGACATCACCATTCCCTGTAATAATTAATGATGCTTTGGCATCTGCAACTGCAAGCAATGCTTCTAAGCGCCGCAAGACACGATCTGTCCGCCAATCTTTTGCCATTTCAACAGCGGCACGTACGAGATTACCTTGATGTGTTTCAAGCTTTGCTTCAAAACGCTCAAACAAGGTAAAAGCATCTGCTGTACCGCCAGCGAAGCCCGCAATCACTTTATCATTATATAAACGACGGACTTTACGAGCATTCGATTTCATAATGGTGGGGCCCATTGATACCTGGCCGTCGCCGCCAATCACTACAATGTTATTGCGCCTTACCGATAAAATTGTCGTACCGCGGTATTGTTCCAAAGGTAGTCTCCTTATACATGATGTGGTTTTATTTTTAAGTATATAAGGGCAAAATAGACAATTTTCAAGCGCTACAATTGTTTAATCGTACCCATAATCCCTTTCTTTTGTAACTTTTTCTGCATTTCTTTTGCTTTTGAAATCGTTTCAAAAGGCCCTTTTTGTATACGATAGGTCACCGTTTTATTGCCATCTTCACTGGTTGTGACGGTATCTGCTTCAAATCCTGCCAGCAATAAGGATACTCGCATTTGACCTGCTTCTGTTTCATTTTTGAATTCGCCCAACTGCACAATATATTGACCGGTATTGACCTCTTTCTTAGGTTCTGCCGGCGGCAAAGAAGCCATTTTTGTCGATGCCGCAGGAATATTTTGTCTTGCTGTTGCCTGGGATGTTGGATTCTGCTCATCATCTGGAATTGTCACCTGCATCTTTGGCAATTCCGTATAAAAATTAAAACGAACTTGAGGCTCTTCTTTGGCTTGCATTACAGAGGGCGTTTTATTAGACACCGCTGCAATACTCGTTTTTTTATGACTGAAGCGTGCTCGCATCTCTGCTGTCCAATGAGACATTTTCTGCGAGAAAGACTGTCCCGCATTTTGCTTATACAGATAAATCCCGACCATGAGAATACTAACGATACCCATGCCCACAATAAGAATGATTAATCTTTTAAGCCATCCTTTTTCTACAATTTTTTGTTCGGGTTGTGATCTATATTTTGCATAATCCCTTGGCATGTTACATCCTTTCCGGCGTTGAAACACCTACTAACTTTAATCCATTTGCCAACACTTGGCGAGTTGCTAATATTAACGTTAAACGCGCATTACGCAAGGCACTATCTTCCACCAAAAAGGGGTGGGAGTTATAGTAACCGTGAAAATCAGTGGCTAAATCGCGTAAATAATTGGTTAAAATATGCGGCTCATGCTGCATGGCAGCACTTGCAATCACTGCAGGATAACGTCCCAGTGTTCCTATGAGCTGAATCTCATGCGGCTGTGTTAAACGAGCTAACTGTTGAAGCCCTTCTGTTTGTTGATAGGCCATCGCTTTTTCAGCGAGCTGACGTAGTACACTGCAAATACGTGCGTGAGCATATTGAATATAATAAACAGGATTTTCATTCGATTGGGCTTTCGCCAAATCCAGATCAAAATCCACATGCTGCTCGCATTTACGCATCACATAAAAATAACGTGCCGCATCGTTGCCCACTTCATCACGTAATTCACGCAAGGTTACAAAAGAACCGCTTCGTGTAGACATCTGAACTTGCAGCCCACCGCGATAAAGCGTCACAAACTGGACCAAAAGATAAGTCAATTGATCTGACTCAATGCCTCTTGCTCGCAATCCTGCTTTCATACGCGGCACGTATCCATGATGATCAGCACCAAAAATATCGATGGCAAAATCAAAGCCGCGCTCAAATTTATTGATATGATAAGAAAAATCATTGGCAAAATAAGTACGCTGACCATTGCTACGGACTAATACTCGATCTTTTTCATCGCCAAAATCTGTAGAACGAAACCAAAGAGCGCCTTCGCGTTCATAAGTCAGTCCTTTTTCTTGTAGTTCTGTCAAGTTTCTGTCGACGGCATCGGTTTGTACAAACTCACGCTCTGAAAACCATTTTTGATAGTGAACGCCGAATTGGGCAAGATCATCGTGAATATCTTTCAAAATGGACGATAAAGCCATATCAAAAACTATTTTAAAATTGACAGGGCCGAGCAGCTCTTTTGCTTTGGAAACGATCGCATCAATATAAATTTCTTTATCACCACCCGCCGGTTCATCCAGCGGTAAATTCTGAAAAATAGTGACTGCGGGTATGTGAAATTTCTGGCCGTATTCCTGTTGTAATTGACGAGCGATATCAATGACGTAATCACCTTTATAAGCATTGCTTGGAAATACAATGGTTTCGCCGCATAATGTTAAATAACGCAGCCAAGTGCTCGCCGCTAAAATATCCATTTGACGTCCGGCATCATTCACATAATATTCACGATGCACGTTATAGCCAATGGTTTCCAGAAGATCGGCAACAACTGCGCCGTACGCTGCATGTCGCCCATGCCCTACATGCAAAGGACCCGTAGGATTTGCAGAGACATACTCAATCAAAACTCGCTTGCCTTGCCCAAGATTGGAGTGACCATATTGATCACCGGCTGAACATATTTCTGCAATAACACTGTATAAGGCTTCAGAGGATAAGTAAAAATTAATGAACCCGGGGCCTGCAATTTCCACCTTGGCAATATCGGATGAGGCGGGTAAAGCTTTCACAATCATTTCAGCGATATCACGCGGTTTACGTTGCAAAGGTTTTGCTAAAATCAAAGCAATATTACAAGCAAAATCACCGTGTTGCTTATCTTTAGTTGCATCAATCTGGATCTTGGGTAAATCGCCAGAGAGTTGACCCGCTTGAGATAAGTGGACCAGCGCAGTTTGAATAAGCTGTTCTATTTTATTTTGTGTTGACATAAGCCTAGCCATTTCCTCTACATTTCTATTTTTCTAGCAAGTGGGTTATTGTAAACGCCCGAAAGTTCTTTTAACACGTTTTTTTACAATGAAATTGGAACTTTATTAGTCAAAATAATGGTTGGAAATCGGTATCTAGAGTACTCAATATGCTACAAAATACGCAAAATTGCACTTCGTAAACGCCAAAATTCCTGTTACCATGTCTTTTTTAGGAAAAGAAAATTTAAACATGAGTCCATCGCCTTCTTTACCCAGTTATAAAAAATTAGCCGCGCTTTTTAAGAAGATCAAATCTGATCTTCATCCCGCACAAACTCACGGGCTTTTATGCGGTTATCTCTGCGTGGCTAAAGATCCAGAAAAAACAGAGCCCGCATTCGAAAAATCATTGCTTGATGTCGAAGGCAATAAACAATCTGAAAAAATCCTGGCCGATCTTTACAAAGCAAGCTATCACTCTCTTAAGCAATTTTCTTTTGAATTTAGCTTAATTCTTCCCGATGATAGCGCAAATCTGAATACACGCGTTGAAGCCTTGGGTTTGTGGTGCCAAGGGTTTTTGATCGGGATATCGCAATCGCCCACCCCCTTGCAAGAGCATCCCAATAGCGAAGTCAAAGAAGTCTTAAGCGATCTTTCTGAAATCGCTCAAGTTAATTTTGGTGATATTCCTGAAAATGAAGAAGATGAAGCCGCTTATTTAGAGCTGGCAGAATATACTCGATTGAGCGCATTAATGATTTTCAATACGATTCATGCTGAGGTTGAATCAGAGCAGAAAGGCAGTCTACTACATTAATTTGGGAGAGATTCTGTGATCAAAATGACTGAATTTGCCAAACGCCGCAAACAACTGATGCAGAAAATAGGTCCTACAGGCATTGTAGTCGTGTTCGCAGCACCTCCTGCAAGTCGTAATGGAGACGCCGATTATCCTTATCGCCAACAAAGTGATTTTTATTATTTAACGGGTTTTGAAGAACCGGATGCTGTCGCCATCATTGCTCCCAAACGTAAAGAAGGCGAATTCATTTTATTTAATCGAATTCGTAACCGTGATGAAGAAATCTGGACAGGCCAACGCGCAGGACAAACAGGCGCGTGCAAACACTTTGGTGCCGATGAAGCTTATCCTATTGATCAACTTTCTAAAAAATTACCTGATCTTTTAACAGGGCGTGAAGAAGTACATTATACTTTAGGAACACATACTGCATTTGATGCGCTTTTGATGGATGCTTTGAATAAACTGCGAGGGAGAATTCGAAGCGGGATACAATCACCGCTTTCCTTTGTGGATCTTACCTGCACTGTACATGAAATGCGGCTCATCAAAAGCCCTGCAGAAATTGCCCTGATGCGTAAAGCCGCACAAATATCTGCAGCAGCACATTTACACGCAATGGCAATTTGCAACCCTGGCATGAATGAATCCGACCTTGAAGCGGAAATCACTTATCAGTTTCAAATTCATGGCGGACGCCATCATGCCTATACTCCTATTGTCGGCAGCGGCATTCATAGCTGCACGCTGCATTACAACGACAATAATCGTATCATCAAAAATAAAGATATTGTTTTAATCGATGCGGGTTGCGAATATCAAAATTACGCATCTGATATCACAAGAACTTTCCCAGCCAATGGCCGCTTCTCAAACGAACAACGAGCCATTTATGAAATTGTGCTTGAAGCTCAATTAGCTGGAATCAAAGCAGTGCGTCCGAAAGCAGAATGGTGCGCAGTGCAAAATGCCATTGTCAAAGTCATCACTCAAGGATTAATGGAACTTAAATTATTAAAAGGGAATTTACATAGCCTTCTTGAACAAAAGGCTTATACAAAATTTTACATGCATGGAGCGGGTCATTGGTTAGGACTCGATGTGCATGATGTAGGCCGCTGCAAAATCCATGACAAGTGGCGGCGATTAGAACCCGGCATGGTGCTGACCGTTGAGCCTGGCATTTATATTCCCGCAGGAACAGAAGGTGTGCCTAAACAATGGCATAACATTGGCGTCCGAATTGAAGATGATGTGTTAGTCACTCCTTCAGGCAATGATGTGCTCAGTAAGGATGCACCGAAAATGATTGAAGACATTGAAGCTATCATGCAAGGATAAAAAATTGAAATTTGATATTACTATTATTGGCGGGGGCATGGTAGGCGGAGCGCTCGCCTATACTTTAAGTCAAGGGCCCTGGCAAATTGCACTGGTTGATGAAAGCAAAGAAAAAGTCGAAGATGCGCGTCTTATTGCGTTAAATGAAGGAAGTTGTTGTTTACTCAAAAATATCGGTATCTGGCCTGCCTTAACACCCTTTGCTGCGCCCATCAAAGAAGTCCATGTCTCACATCGAGGTCATTTTGGCATGGCTCGTATCACCGCAAAAGAGCTAAAACTCGAGGCTCTCGGCCATGTTGTGCCTGCAAGTCACATTAATACCGCTCTTTTTACTGCGTTAAAAAAAACAAACAATGTAAAAATCCTTTGCCCTGCAACACTCACATCGATGACTCAACATGACGAGACAACAAGTCTTACTATTCTTTCTTCTAACGGTGAAAAAACTTATACATCGGATATCGTCATTGGCGCCGATGGCAGCCACTCTACCGTGCGCCAACTATTAGGAATCAGCACACAGAAAATTGATTATGAACAAAGTGCGCTTGTGACTATCACCACGTTGGCTCGCGATCATAGAAATATTGCATACGAACGATTTTTAGAAAAAGGCGCGATTGCGATGCTGCCGCTAACAGGTACTCGTGTTGCAACGATATGGACAGCCGAACACGCTGATATTATGCATTTAATGCAATTGAGTGATTTAGAATTTTTGCAGCTCTTACAGCAAAAATTTGGCTATCGCTTGGGACGTCTTTTGCAGTCAGGCAAACGGGCGACTTATCCCTTACAAATGCAGCAAGCTGAACAACAACAAAAACAAAATGTCTTATTAATTGGGAATGCCGCACATACCGTGCATCCCATTGCTGCGCAAGGACTCAATATTGCACTTCACGAAGTCGCCTTGCTCACCGATTATTTGTTAACGCTGCCGTCCTTAAAAGGTAGCTTGAAGCATTTACCCTTCAACTCTCTTCAACAAAATTTCAGTCGCCGCTTATCACACAGCCTGACTGCACTTTTTTCAAAAGACATACTACCGATCAATATTGCACGTCAACTTGGAATCCTTGGATTTGATCAATGTGTCCCACTCAAGAAAAAATTTGCAAGTCTCGCCATGGGAAAAGCAGGACAGGTGCCGAAGCTCTTTTTAAAAAATACAGAATAACTTGCAAAATAATTCAATTTCCATTGAAATAGTCCAACACTTTTCTTATGAGGCAAATTTATGAGCAATATCCTTGCGATCACTGACGATACCTTTGAAAACGAAGTAGCTGGGTCAAACGTCCCCGTTCTTGTTGATTTTTGGGCACAATGGTGCGGACCTTGCAAAGCAATCGCCCCACTCCTTGATGACCTCGCCGCAAAATATGCAGGTAAAGTCAAAATCGTAAAGCTTGATGTCGATAGCAATCCAGCAACCCCGCCTAAATTTGGCGTACGCGGAATCCCTACCTTGATTTTATTTAAAGAAGGCCAAGTACAAGCAACACAGGTAGGCCTATTATCTAAAAGCGAGCTCATTAGCTTTATTGATGCTCATGTTGAATAATTGAACTCAGCTCTTGTTGTTTACCATTGATAACTGTCATCCTAATTTAAGGATAGGATGACAGGAAACAAGAATACTTCTAAACCTAATGTGAATTTCTCTCAATTGTTCCAAAAAAAAGCTAGATATTTAATTCATTTAATGTTAGTTTGTTGGAAGTACGGTTAACCTCATTTTAAAACCCTTTATAACTTCCTAATTTTTTGACACCTAAAAATGTTTGATCGCATATTAACCACAATACAAAAACGCGCCAGGAAGGTCGCGAGGTATTTATAACTAAGGACATGACTCCGTTTTAACTCTCTACACAGGCAAAAAATCACTATGAATTTAACAGAACTTAAGAAAAAAACAGCAGCGGAATTGGTTCAGTTGTCTGAAGAATACGGCCTTGAAAACATGGCCCGTTCACGCAAACAAGACATCATTTTCGCAATTCTCAAAGCACATGCAAAACGAGGCGAACACATTTTTGGCGATGGTGTACTTGAAATTCTACAGGACGGTTTTGGATTCTTACGTTCCGCAGAAGGTTCTTATTTAGCAGGTCCCGACGATATTTATGTTTCACCCAGCCAAATCAGACGTTTTAATTTACGTACCGGCGACACTATTTCTGGCCAGATCCGCCCGCCCAAAGAAGGAGAGCGGTACTTTGCTCTGCTCAAAGTCGATCACATCAATTTCGATGCCCCAGAAAATGCAAAAACAAAAGTATTATTTGAAAATTTAACACCGTTATTTGCCAATGAACGGTTAAAGATGGAATGCGGCAATGGCAGCACCGAAGACATTACAGCTCGTATTATCGATCTAGTTTCACCGATTGGCAAAGGACAGCGCGGCTTGATTGTTTCACCTCCTAAAGCCGGCAAAACAATGATGCTGCAGAATATTGCGCATTCGATTGCACAGAACTATCCAGACTGTCATCTCATTGTATTATTAATTGATGAACGTCCAGAAGAAGTCACTGAAATGGCGCGCTCCGTCCGAGGCGAAGTCATTGCAAGTACATTCGATGAACCTGCAAACCGTCACGTTCAAGTAGCTGAAATGGTAATCGAAAAAGCAAAACGTTTAGTCGAACACAAACGAGATGTTATTATTTTATTAGATTCTATTACGCGTTTAGCACGAGCTTACAATACGGTCTTGCCCGCCTCTGGAAAAGTATTAACCGGCGGCGTGGATGCCAATGCCTTGCAGCGTCCGAAGCGTTTCTTTGGTGCTGCACGTAACATCGAAGAAGGCGGCAGCTTAACCATTATTGCAACGGCACTCGTTGAAACCGGATCGAAAATGGATGATGTTATTTACGAAGAATTCAAAAGTACCGGCAACATGGAAATCCATTTGGATCGCCGTATTGCTGAACGTCGTATTTTCCCTGCGATTAACATTAATCGCTCTGGAACACGCCGCGAAGAATTACTCGCAAATCAAGATGAAATGCAAAAAATGTGGATCTTACGCAAACTGCTTCATCCTATGGATGATTTGGCCGCGATTGAATTCTTGCTTGATCGTTTGAAAGCAACAAAGACCAATGAAGATTTCTTTGATTCAATGAAGAGATAAAAGAATCACTTCTGATAAGCGAAGGATCACTTAACCTTTGCTTAGCAATTCCCTTCTCCCGCCCACGACATAACACAAGAACATTTATCTTGAGTGCGCGAGAGGGGAACTCTTCAGCAAAATTTGTGTTAATCCTTCAGGCCTTTGGTATTAAAAATGAATAAACCTCGAAGAAAATCTTAATTATTATTCGCTCCTCGTCTCGATTCCCGCCCGAATGAAAATAGTGTAAAATAATCTAATCACTTTCTATCAGGAGGATAGTCACATGCAGCATATTAGCTCAGCAAAAACAGCTTCTTCATCAAAAATAGCTGATGAACTCACCCACTTCTTGGCCGATACGTACACTTTGTATTTAAAAACACAAAATTTTCACTGGAATGTAAAAGGACCGAATTTTTATTCTTTGCATAAAATGTTCGAAACACAATATCAGGAATTAGCGGCTGCCATTGATGAGCTGGCCGAGCAGATTCGTGCATTGGGCAGTTACACACCGGCGTCTTTTTCGCAATTCACAAATTTATCATCACTTAAAGAAGCGACTTCTGCAATCAGCGCTGAAAACATGATTCAGGAATTATTAAAAGATCATGAAACGATGGTCAGTCATGCGGGTATCATTATCACAAAAGCACAAAAAGCCCATGATGAAAGCACAGCGGATATTTTGATCCAACGCCAAAAAGCGCATGAAAAAACAGCGTGGATGTTAAAAAGTAGTCTTAAGTGAGATCTACGCCTACCCACGGGGGTGAAGACGTCATCCTAACCAATAACGCCCCATCTTCTTTCTCGAAGTAGTTGTCGTTGCAGTCGTTATTGGCTAGGATGACGTTAACCATCAGCCACTGGAATTAAGACTATGTCATTACCTGATAATTTTGTTTACCTCGAAGATATTGATTCAAGCATTATTCAAGATATTAAATATTTTTCAGATGATAATTTTATTGGACGACCTATTAAAGGATATTCGGCGGCACGCTGTATTTTAACCTTGCCGGCTGCTTTAGCTTTAGCAAAAGTCCAAAAAATACTTCAACAGCAATCACTCAGCTTGAAAGTCTTTGATGGTTATCGCCCACAAACAGCCGTGAATGATTTTATCGATTGGGCAAAAGAACCTTCGGATCAAAAAATGAAAACGTCATTTTATCCCCGAGTTAATAAAGCCGATTTTTTTGAGCAAGGTTATATCGCCGCACAACGATCAACCCATAGCCGAGGAAGCACAGTGGATCTAACAATCACGCGCATGGATAACATTGATCTTCCCATGGGTTCTTCGTTTGATTTTATGGATGAACTTTCAAATTACCATTCCGCAGAAATATCAGATGAAGCTAGAAAAAATCGTTTACTGCTTCGCGAAATCATGCAAATCGATTTTAAACCTTATGACGTAGAATGGTGGCATTTCACTCTTAAAAAAGAACCGTTTCCGGATCAGTATTTTGATTTTCAAGTATTATGAAAAATACATATCTTTTTGTTAATGGATATAACTATCCAGCATTTGTTAAATCGTATTTCCCTACGAACAGACTAAAGAACACGATTTAATAACAAACGCTAGATAGAAAGAGTGATCAACGAAAGGGTTTATAGACCCTCTCAGTTTTAGTCGTGTTTTCCCTCTTGGATGAATTATTATTGTTATTATCAGACGTGCGATTAAAAAAATGCATGTTAGGTAATTTTAATGTTCCTTTTCCTATTCCAGACATTGTCAAGGCACCTATTGTTAAGAATGTGTTGCCTGCCCATTTGGGAGTAAGGCCATTCAACCATTGCTTCCAAGTCATGCTTGTGAAAGCAGTATAATATTTTTTACCAAAAGGTATTGTTGAATAAAACGAATGATTGGCTTGAATGACATTTTTTTGACGTTCAAACATTAGATAGCTTGGAATTGTAAAAATGGCCGATATAGCAGGAGCTGTAGCCAATATGGCTCTAAACGAGTGGGGATCAATGGAAGTATGATCTTTTAAGAATTTTTGGGATAATGATGTACCAGTAGCAAACCCGTACCAGGTAACAAACTGTCTCCCGCCATTTAAAGCAGCACCATCAGCCGCTTGAGCTAAAGTTTGAATCGGAGGCAACCCCAGTTGACGCCGCATTCGCAAAACATCAAAATAATTAACGCACATTTCTCCGAAAGCTGTAATTCCAGCAAAAGTCAGATTACGTATATTTTGGGTTAAGTTTTTTTGTTTATCAAGCCAAGGATTTAAATAATAAAGCCCGGGTATTTTAATTAAATAAAGACGAGGCCATTCTTTTGCGTATTGTGCACTCATTCCTTTTGTAAAATTAAAGAAAGTTTTATCTGTTCCGTACAATCTACCACGATAAATCACTTTCATAGCATTCGGGGTTGATAAATTTTTGTCACAAGCTATAGCGGATGTTATATTACCCGCATTCGTGAAAGGTGTTTGAAGTAAAGTGATCGCAGTGCCTGTGATGCCTGCTTCTATTGATTTTTCTAAAGAAGATTTTGTTTTTGCGGGTTCTGTTCCTACCGTTTTTTGCTCTGTGGGTGTTGTTTTATTTTCTTCAATTTTTTTATTGTTCGCTTGTTCTTTTACAAAATTCATAAAATTAAATCTGTTACTTGCCATTTATTTATCTCTCAATAATTTTTTTATTCATTTCCAGCCCATGCTAATGAGCAGCAGCAAGATATCATAAGAGTATATTATTGTATATTTTTCTTTATTATAACGAGGATGCATTTTTATTTCACGTTAACTGAGAAACAGTCAACCTAATCACTAAATGCACCAAAAGAAACGCACTCAACGAAAAAAAATAGAGCCCTAAAAACCAGAATAATTTTTTCTTCATAAATTAATATCCAATTTGCGTCACTTTGCCTCTAAATATTTTATAAGAATAATAAGTATAATAAAGCAATGGCGGCATCATGATGCAAACACCTACCAACATAAATAATAAAGAGGATCTGTCGGCTGCTGCAGCGGAATAGGTAATTTCTCTTGGAACAATATAAGGATAGCTGCTAATGATAAATCCTAAATAACACATCAAGAACATACCAATCGCGCTCCAAAACGGCAAGTATTCATATTTTCTTTTGAGTGCAAATCGATGTGCCATTAATAAAAACAACGTCATTGCTGGCAGCATAGCCAAGTAAGGCATATTAGCACGATTAAACCAACGCTGCATAATACTGGGATCTAAAAAAGGCGACCAGACACTCACCATAATAAAACCTGCTACTATGAGGTATTGTACCTTACTAGAGATTTCATAATTTTTTTCTTGTAATTTTCCTGTTGTTTTTATAATTAAAAAATTGGCGCCCAATAAGACATACCCGCAAATTAATGCAAGAGCGCATGCAATACCAAACGGATTAAACCATTGAGCGATTGTGCCCGCGTTGGGAGATAAATTAAATCCTTGTACGAAAGTACCTAGAATCAAACCTTGAGCAACCGTTGCAAAGACAGAGCCTAAGAAAATACAAATTTCCCAAAAACGTTTTGTTTTAATGGCCTTTAAACGAAACTCAAATGAAACGCCTCGAAATAATAATGCAATAACCATGATTAAAATTGGAATATACATCAGAGGTAATATGGCACTAAATGCAAGAGGGAAGGCGCCATACAACGCAGCACCCCCAAAGACTAACCAGGTTTGATTACCATCCCATACAGGTAAAATAGCGCTGACTAATAAATCTCGTTCTTTTTCATTTTTGAAAAAAATGGACATGATCCCAATCCCCAGATCAAATCCTCCCAAAATGACATACATGATGACACCGAATGCAATAATGCCGCACCAGCTAAAGGCAAGAATGTCCATTATAGATGCTCCGAAAATGACGTTGGCATGTATTGAAAGGGTTGACGAGAGCCTTCTCTTTCGTTGATATCGGGCGGTCCTTTATGCAAAGTTTTATGTAAGAAATAAAAATAGAAATAGCCAAAAATTATCCCGTAAACAATAAAGATCAACGCAAATGAAATGACAACATCACGCATAGAAACGTTTGAAACCGCATTAACCGTTTTAATTAAACCATACACTATCCACGGCTGACGTCCTATTTCTGCCGTGATCCAGCCGCACCAAAGCGCAATAAATCCTAATGGTGCCGACAAGACTGAACTGATTAAAAACCATCGTGTGTTATACAGGCAGTTTTTAAATCGTAAATATAAAGCAACCAGGGTGAATAAAAACATAAGAATGCCCGCACCTACCATGATACGAAACCCAAAAAAGACCGGTATCACTTCAGGTTGATCCTGAATTGGTACCGATTTTAAACCTGTTAATACGCCATTCCATTGATGCGTATTAAATAATGCAGCGCCGTGGGGAATGCTGATTTCCCAATGATTTATCTGATTTTTTTGATCAGGAATAGCAAATAAAATTAAAGGCGCACCGGCTTGCGTTTCCCAAATACCTTCCATCGCTGCGGTTTTTAAAGGCTGATTCTCATGAACTTGCACGCCGGATACATCACCTACAAATATTTGCAAAGGAAGTAATATTAAAAGCAGAAGCCATGTAAATGAAAAACAGGTTTTAGCAAAGGAAGTAAATTTATTTTTCAAAAGATAATAAGCCGACACACTGCAAATGACAAATCCTGCTGAAATATAGGAAGCTAACAACATATGAATAAAACGCGGAAACGTCGCTGGATTAAAAACAACTTGCATCCAGTCCGCCACTTTAAAAATTCCACCGACTTCTTTATAACCTATTGGATGCTGCATCCATGTATTCGCTGACATAATCCAATAGGCCGATAAGGTAGTGCCAATCACTACCAGCAAGGTAGCAAGATAATGCAACTTAGGCCCCACTCGATCCCAACCAAAAAGCATCACGCCTAAAAATCCCGCCTCAATGAAGAATGCTGTCATGACTTCATAAGTAAATAGGGGGCCTAATACTCCTCCGATGGCTGCAGTAAAGCCCGCCCAATTTGTACCTAGCTGAAATTCCATCACAACACCCGACACCACTCCCATTCCGAAAGTTAAAGCAAAAACTTTTGTCCAAAATTTACAAATGGTGAGATAAAGTTGGTTTTTTGTTTTTAACCAAACGGTTTCCATCGACACAATAAATAATGCAAGACCGATACTAAAAGCGGGAAACAAGATATGAAAGCTAATCGTAAATGCAAATTGAATACGTGACAATAATGCGGTATCTATTAACATATTAATGTCCAATTAACGAATTTTTCATAATCATTAATACCATAAATTTTGCCGTTTAGCATGTTAATTTAAAATTTTCTCTTCACTCCTATAAGAATTTTTTGAATGTGTATACCGTATCGGATTACAAAATGCTATGATTAACGATTTTTACACAGCTTACAAACGCAACTTTTTGAGATTAACCTGATGAGCCCATACAAACAATTAAAATCAATTTTTAGCCGAATTTATCATCTACAAAATATTCATCGTATTTTAGCCTGGGATGAGGCGGTGATGATGCCTGAGTATGCAGGGAAATCGAGAGCGAAAGTGATGGCAACGTTAAGCAGGCTCGAGCAGCAAATGCTTAGCCGCAAAAAAATACAATCTTTCATTGACCTTGTTAAAAATGAAAAAATGGATGTATGGAACACATCGAATTTAGCCTGGATGGAGAAAAAGCACAAAATTGCATCCGCTATTCCACTTAAGCTTATTGAAAAAATGACAGAAGCTAGTTTTTTGTCGCAGCAAGCATGGAGAAAATTACGACCGCAAAACAATTGGAAGGATTTTTTGCCTGTTTTGGAAAAAACTTTTTCGTTTGTAAAACAAATCGCAGAACTAAAATCGCAAGTTTTGAATTTAAATCCTTATGATGCATTGATTGATGAACATGCATCAGGATTTAGTCAACAATCGATTGATTCGCTCTTTGTAGAACTAAAAAATGCTTTACCGCCGCTCATTCATCAAATTACAGTTCAACAACAAAAAGAAAAGGTACAAGAGCCTGTCGGTCCATTTTCTGTTAACAAACAAAAGAAATTATGCAAAATGATTGCTAAAGCGCTCGATTATAAATTTAGCCGCGGGCGGCTGGATGAAAGTCATCATCCTTTTTCATCAGGTGATCGCAGCGATGTGCGCATAACAAACCGCTATGTTGAAGACAATTTTTTAAGCGCTATTTTCGGTGTTTGTCATGAAACAGGACATGCGCTTTATGAACAAGGACTTCCCAAAAAATGGCAATTTCAGCCGGTTGGACATGTGAATAGCATGGCGATGCATGAAAGCCAATCTTTGCTCATCGAAATGGAATTTTGCCGTTCCAAAGAATTTTTTGATTACCTCACGCCTATTTTACAAAGTGAATTAGGCCATCAGGAGGCGATGAATGCAGACAATCTCCACAAAGTTATCACTAGAGTCAAACCTAATCTTATTAGAGTCGATGCTGATGAGGTCACTTATCCATTGCATATCATTTTGCGTTATGAACTCGAAAAAGGATTGATGAACGGACAGATCAAAATAAGTGATTTGCCAGCGCGCTGGAATGAATTGATGACTTCATATTTAGGGATTTCAACGAAAGATAATTATAAAGATGGCATTATGCAAGATGTCCATTGGCCATGGGGCGCATTTGGTTATTTCCCTGCTTATACTTTGGGTAGAATGATTGCAGCGCAGCTTTATTCGACTTTTATTAAGGCTCATCCTGACTTTTCCTCTGAGACAAAAAAAGGAAACTTTGAATCGCTTCATGGATGGTTACAAAAGAATGTCTATGCCTCAGCATCTTCTTTGCCGACACTAAGATTAATTCAAAATATAACAAACGAACCGCTAAGCTCCAAATATTTTATTGATCATATAAAAAAACGGTATCTAACGCCAAAATAAAATATTCCTAAACTTCATCATTGCAAATGACGCCGTAGCCATCGCGAGTGCCAGCACCGTCATTGTAATCACTGCTGTCATTGCGAGCAAAGCGAAGCAATCTATCTTTCAAGCAAAACTTAGGACCCTGCAGCTTTGCTTTCGAGATGGATTGCTTCGCTTCGCTCGCAATGACGGCAGTGATTACAATGACAGCGCTGGCACTCGCAATGAGGGCGACTCGAATTGACGCTGGTGGTGGCTGCAAGGGCGATATTAAAATTCTATCGGTTATTATTTATTTTCATTCTTTCAAACCGGATTCTTCTAAAAAACCGAAGCATCAATATGAAAGCGGTACTGCCAAGGCCAAAGAGTAATCCAAACCAGACTCCTGACGCCTTCAACGGAGTATGCATAGAAAGATAATAAGCAGACCCAATACCTAACACCCAATAACATCCGATGCTAAATAACATAGGAACAAAGGTATCCCTCAAACCTCTTAATGCTCCATTTGCAACCGATTGCATCGCATCAAAACAAAGGAAAAAAGCAGCAATATTTAAAAATATAACCGCAAATCGGTACACTTCTTGATAATCCTCAACTCCTTTTTCCAGAAACAAAGATACTAGAAACCCAGAGGCAAAAACAAAAATCACCACCACAATCAGAGAAACCAACAAAGCCATACCAAAACTAATCAATGCAGAAGAGCGTGCATGTGCATAATCTTTTGCACCTGCTGCATGTCCTACACGTAATGCAGTTGCAATCGACAAAGCAATCGGTATGGCATAAGCAATATTTGTGCATTGTAAAGCGATTTGATGCGCAGCAAGCGCAGCAACGCCAAAATAGCCCATTAAAATCGTGGTGACTAAAAACATCCCGGCTTCGACTAAAAATAAAGCTCCACTAGGAAGTCCTATATGTAGTATATCGTTGAATTTTGCACGATTAAATTCAAACGGCATTAAAACAAGATGCTTTTTTAAAATGACATGTTTTTTGCTATAGATGAGCAAAGAAAAAAACATAAACCACATTACAACAGATCCGCCATATCCGATTCCCGCAATCCCAAAAGCAGGCAAATGAAATTTCCCATAAATGAAAACATAATTCGCTGCAAAAGTAAGAGGAATTGATAAAAACGATACAACCATGACAACCATCGTCAGAGAAAAAGCAGAAATAAATTCACGCAACACTAAAAATAATAAAAATCCAGGAAGCCCCCACACCATGCCGCGTAAAAGTAAACTCGTACTTGCAACAACAGCAGGATCTTCTCCAATTTTCAATAAAAGCCATGGAACAAACCACAAAAATAAGATACACGGAAGCGATAAAAACAACGCCAAATAAAATCCCTGCTGAACAATGGAATTGATATTACTCATCAATCCGCCACTTTTTTCTCGGACAATAAAAACCCCGATCGCACTTAAAACACCCATGCAAAAAATAATCGTTGTAAAAAAAAGAGCAGTTCCTAAAGCACCTGCAGCAAGCGCCGTGGATCCCAACCATCCCATCATCACAGAATCAATAAACTGCATGCCTCTTTCAGCCAAAAACGCTGCCATCAAAGGTAATGCGATAATAATAATGGCATGAAGCTCATTTTTCTTGTTCATAAACTAATTAGGATTCTCAAGACTTAAAACACCCGCGTTATAATCATATGCAAATAATTCCGCATAGCGGCCCCACTCAATCACGGTACTTAAAATACGCGATGCCTCTTTTTCTGTTAAGTAGTCTTCTAATAATGAGATGAAATTTTCTTCGAGCGCACGATGACGAGGATGGCGAGTCAGTTGATCATAGATATAACGCGCAAGCGGAACATATTTTTTCAAATGTTGTGAAAATATTTTCTTTCGATCCAGAATATTGGCTTCAACAAACGCTTTACCCGCATCGGTAATCGTAATATCACCTTTTGAAACTTTAGCAAAATGCAAAATTTCCAGTAATTCTGTCAGGGGAAATAATTCATCAATATCCAGCATCAAGATATCTGCAACATCAGGCAAGTCCATTTTTCCATTATTTTCTGGCGCATTTAAGGTTTCTAGCAAACCTGTGATTTCTGCGACATTGGCTTCTGGTAATCGATAACCTAAATCAATTACCTGATGACCTTCCGTGGTGCCTTCGACCAAAGGTTGTGTCGTCATCAATGTATACACACGATCAATCTGATTTCTAAAACGTGTGTCCATATCATTTCTGGGATAGGGCAAAGTTACCTTTAATTCGCCGCGAATAGAACCTGGATTACTATTAAATACGATGATTCGATCAGCTAACAATGCCGCTTCTTCAATGTTGTGCGTGACAAACAAAATTCCATGCAAACCGGTTTTTTTAGTTTGCCATAAATTCAATAAATCGCTTTTTAAGTTATCCGCGGTCAAAACGTCTAAGGCGGAAAAAGGTTCGTCCATTAATAAAATATCGGGATTAACCACTAATGCACGTGCAAAACCCACACGTTGCCGCATCCCGCCGGATAATTCTTTGGGAAATGCGGTTTCAAAACCATCTAACCCAATCGTATCAATGGCCTTAAGCGCACGGTCACGACGTTCATTTCGTTCAATACCCAAGGCTTCTAATCCCAATTCTACGTTTTGCAAAACGGTAAGCCATGGCATTAAAGCAAACGTCTGAAAAACCATGGAAATTCCTCGCGCAGGACCAAAAACAGGCTGCCCTCGATAAAACACCGTGCCGCCACTAGGCTGCACTAAGCCTGCAATAATACGTAATAAGGTAGATTTCCCAGAACCTGACTTTCCTAAAATCGCAACAATCTCTCCTTCATACATTCGAAAATTAATGTCTTCTAACACTAATAATTCCTGACGATCGCCTTTTTTAAATGTTTTATGAACATTCACAACTTCAATCAGCGGTGAGTTTGTCATTGTAGCCTGATCTAAATCTTGCATAAGCCATCCTCAATCAAGTGTGAATCGTTCTCTGGAAAGCTCATAAAGCGGCCGCCAAACTAAACGATTTAAAATCAATACCAATAAACACATCATTGCAATACCCAGTGAAATATGAAGAAAATCACCCTTCGCTGTCTGCTCCGTGATATAAGCACCCAAACCATAGGCTTCTAATTTATGGCCGCCCCAACTCACCACTTCAGCCAGAATGCTCGCATTCCACGCACCTCCGACAGCCGTAATCGCACCCGTAATGTAGTAAGGGAAAATACTGGGCAATATTAAACGACGCCACTTGAGCCAAAGAC
>BMAG01000022.1 GCA_014132595.1 Gammaproteobacteria bacterium
TAATCGATTTACCATCCGCTAATGCGAAGGTATCAGCGCTGCCGCCGACTAAGGTGCCAAAGTTATTAAATGCGATGCCATCAATCGTTCCGATGTTATCATCGGTGATATTCCAGTTTTTTCCGCCTGCGGCATTGGTGAATGTGTTGCTATTCGAATTTGAAATATTAGCAGACACCGTTGCAAAGCCGCTGAAAGTACCCCCTATGCCTGTACTAGACGTGCCAGAAGCGTTAACTGAAACAGGTGTTGAGTATGCGTTGAAGTTTAAAGTATCTGCGCCGCCACCTACTAAATTACCCGTGATATTCGCATTATCTTCGAAGATAAAACTATTGTTATTGGATCCATCTTTGATGTTACCAAAATCGTTAAAGAAGATGGTGCCGCCAATGGTTCCTGAATTGGTAGTGCCTGCATAGAAAGTCCAGTTATTATTGCCAGAAGGTCCTTGTAATGTGCTATTAGAGCCAGCTCCTACGTCAGTACCTGCGAAGGTATTGATACCGGTAATAGCTCCATTAACAAATGAGGATGAACCACTTAAATTGACAGTAACCGGTGTTAGGAAACCTGCGACACTTAAAGTGTCATGCCCAGATCCTGTTAAATTTCCACCGATGCTTGAACCATCAGAGAAGACGTAATAGTTGCTGCCGACGGTATCTGTTAAATCACCTGTAATACTTGCGTTTGCATTGAACGTAAAGGTAGTATCATCACCATCGCCGCCTAAATTACCAAATCCTGTGAATTGATATCCAGCATTGGTTGATCCTTTATTTTGAGCATCAATCGTTGTGTTGCCTAATTGAAGAATGGTGCTGTTAGCCGTTGATCCAGAGTCGGTTCCAATCAGGTTGTAAATATTAGAAAACCCGGTAACGTTAGTAAGACCTGATGTGACTGAACCTGCAAAGACATTCACTGTAATAGGTGTAGAATAAGCGCTGATATCTAACGTATTATCTGCAGCATTGCCGCCGGCTTGTATAGATCCATCTAATGTTGCTCCATCACTGAAAACAAATTTGTTGGACGCGTTGCCCGTCATTAAAGTTTGAATATTATTAAATCCAGCGCTTGCTACATTGGTTGCGGCAATAGAGCCCGTGTTAGTGCTTGTAATGCTCCATACATTGGTTCCGCTATTTGCAAGGTAAGCTAATGTATTGAGTACAGTTGCATCACCATTGACGGTTAAAGTATCTAACGAAGCAATATCATTTAATGTAAAGATATGATCTCCGCCTGTTCCGCCGGTTAAGGTTAAGGATTGTGCGCCGCCAATCAATGAGTTATTGAAAGTAATATCACTTGAATCTGAAGTTAATACAGCAGATGCACCCAATGTTGCAACCCCATTGTAAGTTTGGCTGCCCGTCGTTGAGACATTGCCATTATTAAAGGTCACTGCAGTGGTTTGTAATGTAGAAAGTCCGGTGAGAGCACCATTTAAAACTGAAGTGCCAGCATCCGATAACGTTAAGCTTTGTGCGCCGCCCGTGACACCGTTTAAGGTGATATCAGTACCTTGCAAGAAAGTGCCTGCACCGAGTGTGACATCATCATTGTAAGTTTGTAATCCGACTGTGATGACACTACCTCCATTGATTGCTGTTGTGCCGCCTGCACTGGTGATCAGGCTGTCTGCATTGACTGTGCCGCCTAATGTCTTCGTAGTTGTGCTATTTAATTGAATTGCACCCAGGGCATTACCCGATCCAACATTACCTAAAGTGATACCGCCTGCACCTGCATTCACCGTTAAGGCACTTGCAGTTGCGCTATCAACGTTTGATGCAAAGTTGACTAAGTTATCCGTTGTATTAATTGTTGTATCACTACCCAATGTGACATTGTCATTGTAATTTTGTGCCCCACTGGTTGTTACATTACCGCCATTGATCGCTGTAATGCCGCCTCCTTGGGTTGTGAGGCTTGCAGCATTAATTGTACCGTTTAATGTCTTTGTATTGGTGCTATTTAAAGTGATGTCACCGAGTGCGGTGATGGCTCCAACATTATCACCGAATGTGATATCACCGGTACCTGCATTCACTGTCAATGCATGAGCGCTTGCATTGGTAATTGCAGATGCGAAGTTCACAAGGCTATTCGTTGTTGCGAATGTGCTATCTGCGCCTAATGTGACAGCATCATTGTAATTTTGTGCGTTGGTGGTTGTGATAGTGCCGCCATTGATTGCAGTTGTACCCCCTGCATTGGTGGTGATGCTATCTGCAGTGACAGTACCGGTTAACGTCGTAATACCTGTGCTATTTAATGCAATTGCACCGAGCGCATTAGCTCCACCGATATTGTTATCAAAAGTGATGTCACCGGTACCTGCGTTGATGGTTAATGCACGTGTCGTTGCGCTGTCAAGGGTTGATCCAAAGTGTATGAGGCTATCCGTTGAGGCGAGTGTGGTATCAGCACCTATAGTAATCTCGTTATTATAGTTTTGAACGCCTGATGTCGTTATGCTGCCGCCATTGATAGCTGTTGTGCCGGTTGTTGTTAAGGTAGCAATACCTGATAGAATGCCGCTAAACGTTGTAACACCTGCACCTGAAGTGCTTGTTGCGAATGTATTGTTACCACCGGTAATAGCATTTTGGAAATTAATGTTGCCTGTGCCGCTTGAGAAAGTGGTGGCGCCTGAAAGTGCAACAGCTCCGCTAAGGGTTAAGTCGCTTGCGCCAACAGTTGAGATATTACCACTTGCGCTAATAGAAGAAGATAAAATAGTGGTAGGTGCATTAAATGCTACTGTGGGTAAGGTAATAAGGCCTGATTGTCCTGATTGTCCGATCGTGAATAAGCTAAGACCCGTGCTGATTGCAGCAAGATCAGTTGACGTAATACTTAAATCACCAGCTGCACCATTAACACCAATGGTCTTTGAGGTTGTGATCGGAGCCAATTGTAAAGTACCCGTGCCCGATATGGAAGCTGCGCCACCCGAGAATGTCATCGCAGTATCAGCAAAGAGTTTTAAACCAATGGCAGCTGTATCTACGGTATTTGCAAAAGTAATCGCATCAGCCGTTAATGTTCTAATGGGTGAAACACCGCCAAAAGATACTGCATCATTATAAGTTTGTCCGCCTGTTGTTGTTAAACTGCTTCCGTTAATAACCGTGCTGCCGCCTGCATTTGTTATAATACTTGCAGCATTGATCGTATTTCCAATCGTTGTTATACCCGTGCTATTAAGAGTTAATGCACCAATTGCACCGCCAAAACCGACATTGCCTGTTAAAGTAATTGCAGCATTGCCTGTATCAATGGTTAAATCACGAGGAAGCGTATTTGTAATGTTACTTCCAAAGTTCACTGCACCATTTGTCGTGGTTAATGTTAAGGGTGAGCCGGATCCCATATTGACGATGCTATTATAGGTTTGTGAGCCGCTGGTCGTGATGCTGTTTGCATTGATGTTAACATTACCACCCGTACCGATTAACAAACTTGCTAATGGAGTCGTACCAACAGCACCGTTGAAAGTAACTGTGTTATGTCCATCAGCGATGCTTAATCCTTGTGGTCCATCTAATGTGCTGCTAAAAGTGAAAGTACCGCTGCCTGATAAGGTTGTTAAACTACCTG
>BMAG01000023.1 GCA_014132595.1 Gammaproteobacteria bacterium
GCGGGAGAGGGGAATTTCTAAGCAGATTTGAGATTCTACTTTAGGTAAGACGCAAGCAGCCTCGCAAACGTCACATTCACGAGACAGCATCAATAATAGGGAATCGCGCCGCAGGCGAGCTTCAAACCGCCGCCACCATCCACCTCGGGGCTATCGGAATAGTTATCTGCTCCTCGATGAATGATCAATGCCCGCCCTTTGATCTGGGATAAAGTCAATCGCGGCGCCAATATCGGCAATGTCGCACGACCCTTAGCATTTACAATCAAAACCGGCAAATCACCCAAATGACCGCTTCCTGCATACGGACCTCGATGTTCATCCGTTTTTTGAGGGTCTAAATGTCCGCCAGCTGCTTCAGCATGATGTTGGCAAAAAGGACATTCATAGACCTGAAATGCATGAACTCCTGGAGGCAAACCGTGCAAATTTGGCCTAAGAAGCAACCCATAAATAGTATCATCCGCCCGCACAACCCCGATTGCATTCCCACAATGCTCTCCATTCACCAAAAACACAGGGATTTTTATCGTGGCATAGGCAGAACTTAACCCCAATACCCACCACAACATCATAAAAAAACGCATCATTTTCATAAAAACCTCTATTTCACTTCAAAAGACCGATGCTCTTCCCATGCCGTATCATTAAGACTGACTGATTCCACCTTAGCCCGCTTTGGCCCCTCTTGCAACCAATCATAAAGCTGCATGACCTTCACCTTTTCCCCAAAAGCCATGACTTCAACCCGCCCATCCGGCAAATTCCGAACCCATCCGGTCAGGCCCAACAGTCGGGCTTGTTCTTGAGTCGACGCCCTATACCAGACCCCTTGAACCAGCCCAGAAACAAAACAATGGATTCCAACTCGAGTATCTTGCATAATCCCGCACTCCTATTGATTATTATTCTGCTATCATACTTCACAATATTATTTTCTAACATTGCCAAACATGCGAGATATTAAAAAGAAATTTACCCCCTTCTCACCCCTTTACTGGCCAGCCTGGCTGGGATTTGGATTACTTTGGCTTATCACACGACTACCCTTACGCCTGCAAATGGCCATCGGCAGCAGCATGGGAAAATTCTTATATCTTTTCCCCACCAAATTAAAACATACCACCTTAATCAATTTGCAATTATGTTTTCCTCATCTTTCAACAAAAGAGCGCAACTTGCTTGCGAAAAAAAATTTTGCATCCTTAGGTATTGGACTTATTGAAGCCGCGATGGCATGGTGGCTGCCCGATGATAAAATCAATGGGCTCTATAAAATTTACGGTTTAGATTATGCAGAAAAAGCCTTTGAAAAAGGCAAAGGCATTATATTAATCGGTCCTCACTTTACTTGTCTTGAAATGGTAGGCCGTTTAATCCGAAAACATTATACCTTTGGCGTCATGTACCGGCCGCACAAAAAAGCATTCATCTCCTATATTCATGAACGCTTTCGTAAAAAACATTATGTGCATTACATCGCTCGTCATCGTGTTCGTGATTTATTAAATGCACTCAAAAACAATATGGCGATTTGGTATGCCTACGATATCGACGGCGGCACAAAACACAGCGTTTTTGCTCCTTTTTTTGGTGTACCTTCCGCATCACTCACCTCTGCATCCCGCATCGCCCATTTAACAGGAGCTGTCGTGATCCCCATTAGCTTTTACCGAAGAGATAATAACTTAGGCTACGATGTCATGCTCTCACCCCCTCTGGAAAACTTTCCTTCCGATGATCCCATCCTTGATGCCACACGTCTCAATGCCATTTTAGAAGAAGGCATTCGCAACAAACCCGAACAATATGTATGGCAATATAAACGCTTTAAAACACGCCCCGAAGGTGAAAAGCGCTTCTATTAATGGAATTAAAAAAAAGAGGTTTTCGCACTTTTATTATGCTAAAATGGCGAAATTTTTTAATAAGGTCTAAGGGTTTATGCGAACTCAACTGCCTGATTTTACAAAAGCTTCTGTACTCGTAGTCGGAGATGTCATGCTTGACCGATACTGGTTTGGCGACACCAGCCGTATCTCGCCCGAAGCCCCTGTACCTGTGGTCAAAGTCAATCAAATTGACGAACGACCCGGCGGCGCAGGCAATGTGGCCTTAAATATTGCAGCCTTAGGCGCAAAAGTCAGCTTACTCGGCATATCCGGGGATGACGATGCCGCAGGACAACTCGAAAAACAATTAACTGAAGCAAACGTCACGCACCATATCTTAAAAGTGGCTAACGCTCGCACGATCGCAAAACTTCGCATTATCAGCCGTCATCAACAACTGATTCGACTGGATTTTGAAGAAAGATTCCCACCTTTTAATCCCGAACTTTTTTTTAAATTGTATGAAGAACAATTATTAAAAGCCAATCTGGTGATCTTATCTGACTACGGCAAAGGTACGCTCACTCACACACAAGAATTAATTCAACGCGCAAAAAAAGCGGGTATTCCTATTTTTGTAGATCCTAAAGGACTTGATTTTAGTATCTATCAAGGCGCCACCGCCATCACCCCCAACTATAAAGAATTTGAAGCAATTGCAGGCCCCTGTCAAACTGAACAAGAAATTACTGTAAAAGCACATCAATTTTTATCACAACAATCCATCGATGCTTTGCTCTTAACGCGCGGCGAACGCGGCATGACACTCATTCAAAAAAATGCTGAAGAAATGCATTTACCTGCGCACGCTCGAGAAGTCTTTGATGTCACCGGCGCAGGTGATACCGTTATTGCTGTGCTTGGTGCCGCAAAAGCCGCGGGTGCCACGCTTATTGATGCAATGACTCTTGCAAATTTATCAGCAAGTTTAGTCGTTGCTAAACTCGGTGCTGCCTCTATCAGCAAACCTGAGCTTCACGCAGCCCTCAATGATACGCTGCATGCAACCGCAGGCATTCTCAACGAAGAACAACTCTTACAAGCCATCGCCAAAGCGCGCATCAACGGTCAACGCATTGTCTTCACCAATGGGTGTTTCGATATCCTGCATGCAGGACATGTCACTTATTTACAACAAGCCAAACAACTTGGCGACTTCCTCATTGTTGCAATTAACTCCGATGATTCTGTCACACGCTTAAAAGGCCCGCATCGTCCCGTCAACAATGAACAACAACGCAAAACGGTTTTAGCAAGTCTGGGCGCTGTTGATTGGGTCACCTCTTTTAGCGAGGATACGCCTGAACGTTTATTGAAACTGTTACAGCCGGATATTTTAGTGAAAGGCGGCGATTATCAACCGCATGAAGTTGTGGGCGCAGAGATTGTATTAGCTTACGGCGGCGAAGTTCGTGTTTTAGGTTTAGTAAAAGACCTTTCAACCACCTCGATCATTGATCGTATGGTGAAACATCAAACCACATCACAGGTAGAATAACTATGTCAAAACAAGGAACTCTGTATGTTGTGGCCGCACCCTCAGGAACAGGTAAAACGACGCTCGTCAAAGCGCTCATTGATTCTCTACCCGAAATTACCGTCTCCATTTCACACACAACAAGACCTAGACGGCCTGCGGAGATCGATGGGGTAAATTATTATTTTATCAGCGAAGACGAATTTCAACGCATGATCGACCATCATGATTTCTTAGAATACGCGACGGTCTTTAATTATCATTATGGGACCTCGAAGAGCTGGGTCGAAAAAACCTTAGCGCAAGGCATCGACGTGATTTTAGAAATCGACTGGCAAGGCTGCGATCAGATTCAACGTTTATTTCCAGATTGCATCAGCATATTTATCTTACCGCCTTCACTCAAAGATCTCGCCAAACGTTTACGAGACCGCGCCCAGGACAGTGGAGAAGTCATTCAACAACGCCTGTCCGATGCCCGAGAAACCGTCTCACGCATCCACCACTTCAACTATGTTGTGATGAATGCGGATTTTGAGACTGCAGTGCACGACCTAAGAACAATTGTTGAAGGAAACCGATTACTCCAAAAAAATCAACCGATTAACCTCAATCAGTTATTGGCAGAATTTACTTATTAATGGAGCTTCAATCGGCGATAGCATATTCACAAAAAAATCGGTAAAATAGCCGGTTTTTATTAAGACTCTCATAAAGGTGGCAACAAATGGCACGAATTACCGTTGAAGACTGTTTAGAACATGTCAATAATCGCTTTGAATTAGTTATGTTAGCTGCCAAACGGGCACGCCAGATTATGAGAGGCAGTGTAGACCCCACTGTTCCTTGGGAAAATGACAAAGCAACCGTCGTCGCCTTACGCGAAATCGCTCATGGCCATACGGATTTCAGCGATGCTCATGAAATAGACAAAGCACCGCAATTAACTGTCATCACAGAAACCCTCACCATCACAGACACCAACCTCTCAGAACCGGAAGAACATACGACTCGTCCTGAAACAGACGATCATTCGATTGGCTCTGAATCTGAAGAAGGTTAATATTTCCATCATTTTCATTGATGACTTAATAAAAGTCGCCATCGTTCGCCCCTGTTTCCACAGGGCTCACGATTCGACACAAATTTCGCCTAGTGATTCCCCTCTCCCGCCCAAAAACGATACCTTATAAATATTTTCTAGTGCGGGAGAGAGGAATAATTACCAGTAATCTGCTTCCACAGAAAGTTCTGCAGTCTTATCATTTTTCATCTCTCGCAGCAAAGCCGTCTGATATCCGTTCATCAGAAAGTTTAACAATGCTTCAGAAAGGTTTAAGCCTCCTATCCAGATGACAACCCCTCTAAGAAAATAGATAATAAGAAAAACACACCGAGGTCAACGACTTGATTGAATTTGAATCACTACGCACTGAATTAGCTCATTATCTGGATGATCCTCAAATCAAGATCGTCGAAGAAGCGTATCAGCTCGCCAATATCGCTCACGCAAGCCAAAAACGACATACCGGCGAACCATACATTACTCATCCTCTTGCGGTTGCAAAAATCCTGGCTGAAATGCATATGGACCCCCCAACCATTATCGCCGCTATTCTGCATGATGTGATCGAAGATACGCATGTCCTCAAACAAGATATCGTGGCCCAATTCGGCAAAGAAATCGCGGATCTGGTTGATGGGGTCACCAAATTAACCCAAATCGAATTTGAAACGCGCGCGCAGGCACAAGCTGAAAACTTTCGTAAAATGGTCATGGCAATGGCACGTGATATCCGTGTCATCCTGATCAAACTTGCAGACCGCCTTCACAACATGCGCACCATCGAAAGTCTTCCCCGCAAAAAACGCCGCCGCATCGCCAAAGAAACATTAGAAATTTTTGCCCCCATTGCAAACAGACTGGGCATGCATGCTTTTCGTGTCGAATTTGAAGATTTAGGGTTTGCAACTCTTTATCCCATGCGTTATCGAATCCTGCAAGCCGCAGTCGAAAAAGCACATGGCAACCGCCAGGAAATGATGACTTTTATCAATGAACAAATTGAAAAAAGTTTCAAAAATTTTAATCTTCGCGCACGCTCTCTGACGAGCCGCGAAAAACATCTTTATAGCATTTACAAGAAAATGCACGAAAAACATTTATCCTTCTCTGAAGTCATGGATGTTTACGGATTTCGCGTCATTGTGGATAAAGTCGATACCTGTTACCGCGTACTGGGTATTTTGCATAACTTATATAAACCAATCATTCAACGTTTTAAAGATTATATTGCAATCCCCAAAGCAAATGGGTATCAATCCTTGCATACCACGCTATTCGGTCCTTACGGCGTTCCAATTGAAGTTCAAATCCGCACCGAAGAAATGCACAAAATGGCAGAATACGGCATCTCTGCACATTGGCTATATAAAACAGAAAAATCGGTCTTGGGCGAAGCACAACAACGTGCACAAGAATGGCTCAAAGGCGTCTTGGAAATGCATAAAAGCTCAAAAAATTCTTTAGAATTTATCGAAAATGTAAAAACCGATTTATTCCCTGACGAAGTCTATGTATTCACACCCAAAGGCAGCATCTTAGAATTACCCGCAGGATCCACCGCCGTCGACTTTGCTTATGCCATTCACTCAGATGTGGGAAATACTTGCGTCGCCGCAAAACTAGACCGTCGTCTTGCGCCATTAAGCACACCTTTAACGAATGGGCAACAAGTTGAAATTATTACATCAGCCGGCGCGCGGCCAAACCCTGCGTGGCTCAGTTTCATCGTCACCGGTAAAGCACGCAGCACGATTAAACATTTTCTCAAAAAACAACAACGTGATGAATCCATTGAATTGGGCAAACGGCTTGTTGAAAAATCTCTACATACCTTTGGATTATCTCTTTCAAAAATATTACCAGAACATTTGGAAGCTTTTATAAAAACCGCCAAATTAGATTCTATTAATCATTTTTATGAAGAAGTAGGCATCGGCAACCGCTCTGCTTTATTGGCTGCAAAACAATTAGCCAAACTCAATGACTTAACGGATAAAACACTGACGGTAGAACCTCTTCTTCCGTATGCACTCACGATCGCAGGAACAGAAGGCGTTGTGGTCATTTTTGCAAAATGCTGCAGACCGATTCCAGGGGATCCTATTGGTGGATACATCAAACCAGGACATGGACTCATGGTTCATGTTGAGCACTGTCCATCTTTAATCGAATATCAGAATGACCCTGATAAATATATTTCGCTGCATTGGGAAAAGAACGTTCAAGGGGATTTCCCTATTGATTTAATCGTAAGCATCATCAACCAACGCGGAAGTCTCGCAAGTCTTGCGCTTGCCATTTCGGAAGCTGAATCTAATATTTCTAATATCAATGTTGAAGAATTTGACGGACGTTATTTCTCTGTTAATTTAACCATTGCGGTACGAGACCGCATCCATCTAGCCAGAATTTTAAGAAAAATCCGCAACAATAAAAATATAATTAGAGTCATGCGACAAAAACCTAAGCTTAAAAAAGAGAAAAAAAAATAAAGTATGAATAAAAATATAATCCCCGTTGTCTTTCTATTTTTCATGAGCAATGCGCAAGCTCTTCCAGAAAATTTTGTTTATTTAAATAAAGTGGATCCTTCCATTATTCAAGCGATGAAATATATAACAAACAATAATTTTATAGGAAGGCCGATTCAAGGTTATCAAGCTGCAAAATGTATTTTGACCGCACCTGCTGCATCCGCTTTGAAAAAAGCACAACAAGAACTCAAGAAAAAATCGCTCAGTTTAGAAGTTTATGATTGTTATCGGCCGCAAAGGGCGGTGAAAGATTTTATAAGCTGGGGAAACGATTCAACAGATCAAAAAAACAAGAGTGACTACTATCCAAGCATAAGCAAAAAGGATTTATTCACATTAGGCTATGTAGGCACAAAATCCGGACATACGCGGGGAAGCACCGTCGACTTAACAATCGTATCCTTAAAGTCGGGAGAAGAACTCGACATGGGCACTCATTTTGATTTCATGGATGAAAGTTCTCACACTCTTTCTGAAAAGATTCAAGGACAACAACGCGAGAATCGTTTACTGCTTCGCAATACCATGTTAAATGCAGGCTTTCTTCCCTACGAAAACGAATGGTGGCATTTCGGACTCAATAACGAACCTTACCCCGAATCTTTTTTTGATACTCATCCTCGATTTGATTTTCCCGTGAAATAAAATCACAACGACACTTAGCACGCACCTCTCCCGCAATTAAGTTCCGTTTTTTTGTGAAAGATCCTGGGCGGGAGAGGTGCGTGCTAAGCTATTTTTTGGAGAATGCTACGCTGCCACAGGCAAGCCCCATGCTCTTTGCAGATATTTATAAGCCTCTATCGGAAACATACCAATCACCGGTTTTTTTTCTGGATCTAACCAACCTAATATTTTCACTAACTCATCCTGATCCATCGCAACACAACCCGCCGTCACACTATCAGGCCCTTTCCAAACATGCATAAAAATACACGAACCATCGCCCACCACATTATTCTGGTTATAATGAATCACACTGCCCCATGTATACTGCGGGATTACAGTTAACATTTGCTCGCCCGTTGTTTTCGGATTCCAATCCGCTTTAGTCGAACTATCAATCAACTGATTATAATAATGCGACGTCCTATCATCGACACAAATGCTCGAGGACTTTAACGCAAGATACGGCCATTTCATTTGAGGAATAAGACTCGCATCGGATGCAAAACCAAACGCAGTACCTAAATCATAAACCCCAATCGGAGATCTCCCGTCGCCTTCCTGTTTCTTTTTATCGGAATGCGGAAGCTGATAGGCTGGTTGAAGTAAATTCGGCGCCCAAGCCATCCCGTTTTTACCCACCACGACAGGAATCGATTTCTCACTCACCAAAATCCAATTTCCACTCTCACCCTGACGTTCATAACGTTGAAGTGTACCTTGATGCGAATCCCAGGTTGGAGAAAGCACCAGCAATAATTGCTGACTGTTATTCAAAACAGCAGGCATTGGGGGAAGCACCACTGCGAAAGACGTTATTGTTTTGAAAGATAAAATAATCATAAATAGCAATAGTTGAAGATATTTTTTCATGTTTTTATTCCCATAAAATTTATCCAAAATCCGGGGAATTGTATCATAACTTCTTGACCCTACCATCCAAGTTATTTAGCATATTGTGGACTCATCATTGAAAGGAATTTGAGATGAAAAAAACATTACGCCTATCTACCCTTTGCTTAATTTTAATTACTGCCCCTCTTTTCATGCTTACAATGAATGCCGGAGCGATATCACCCCATCATGCGTATAACAACGGGTACGATGACGGCTATGATGATGGTTACGACGATGGCTACGAAGATGCCATGGACGATTGCCCATGCCCGCCCAAGCCTCCCATTTTAGGCGGTTTTTATGGCGGTCTAAGTCTGGGTTATGAAGGTTATCAAATTAAACGAAACCCTTGGGTACTAGATGATAACATCGGTTCCTTAAACACACATGCCAATGGCTGGAACGGCAGAATTTTTGGTGGTTATGGTAGATACTTCAGCAATAATTTCTATTTAGGTGGTGAAATATTTGCAGGAACTAGTAATGCCAATGGCAAAGATTCCATAAGTACGCCCGGTTTTCAATATAATGGAAAATTCTCAGCGGGAACAAGCCTTGGCGTCTCTGTCTTGCCCGGTATTAAATTAATGAATGGCGGACCTTTACTTTATGGACGTTTAGGTTATATCGACACACAACTGAAAGTGAATGACTGGTCAGGCAGTTCCGGCTCCTTTTCTTCTCAATGGACAAGCGGATTTAATGCAGGTCTAGGTGTTGAAGCACCTCTATTTGGAAAATTCAGCGGAAGATTGGAATACGATTACATTAATTATAGTTCGTTTAAAAATAATGGCGTCACAGGATCTAAAAACTCACCTTCTGATAATCGTGGATCAATTGATCTTATTTATCATTTTTAGATTTTTCAAGAAAGCAGTTATGCAGCTTTGTTGCATAACTGCTGAACTATCTCTTTGCTGGTTTTTGTCTAGTTTCTACTACTGGATCAATAGTTTCTTGTTTTTGTTTCTTGAAAGCAGGCATTCCATAAAACGCACTCGAATACCAGAACGTCGTAAAAAAACTGACTCGGGGTGTGACAGGATAAGGCGCGTGATGTACCGTAACCGCATCCCAATAAAACCCTGCTGTGGATGCTGCACGCACACCTAATGCGGCTACTTTTGCAGAAGAACTCAGCCAGCCGATCGATTCTTTCTGAAATCGATTAAATCCTTCGTTTGTTTCTTCTTTTTTTGAAGAAAACTTATTTTTAATTCCATCTACCATCAATTGTAAGATATCTCTAATTTTATTAACAGTAAAAACAAATTTAGTCGCAGAAAATGCTTTAGAAAAAAATTTAGCTTTATTTTCAGTATCCGATATGGCTGGGAAAAAATAATCTAGCATAATCTTGCATTTATCTTTAAATACATAATAACCACCGATTGCAACCATCGTCATCACACCCAGCGCTACAACCCATTTAAAAGCTTCCCAGGCAAGACGAAGCGAATAATCCAAAGATTTTTCAGCGGATTCTTTCTTTAAACTTGCAAAGTAATCATCAATCTTTTCCTTGGTAACATGGCTGATGACTTCTTTCAGCGTTAAAAAGAACGATGCCGTTACCAGGCAAGTGACTGCAACAAAGCAAGCACTAGAAAAAACAATGGGTATGCCAACATGGACAAAAGGCAATATAATATCTTTTACGCTAAAGAAAGCGAGCGATCCAATGCAAATACCTGCAATAAGAGAACAAGGAGGAGCTACTATTATTGTCAGAATTTTTTGATAATTTTTTAAATCTTCATACTCGCCCGTATTAGGATTTTTTACTTGCAATAATCGGCCGAGAAATAATTGTTTTCCTAATTTTCGAAACTCATCTTCTGCAAACATATAACCAAAAAACAGACCGCCTAGAAAGGAAACGCATTGGATTATTGACAAAGACACTCCAACAACGATTGATGTTACACCCGCTAACATCTTTATGATGCCTGCCTTAAAACCCGCAACCGCAATTGCAGATTCAGTCATCCCCATAAATGTAGCCATTGATTTAGCACATTCACCCCAAATGGCATTAAAGCTTCGATTGATCGCCTTATTTATTTCTGTTTCTTTATCAAGATCGGCTACTTCATAAAGATAATGCGGCGCATAGCCTGTAATAGATGCAATTTCTTGAACCGTTTCCACCGATAATCCATGTTCATTTTGAGAAAATATTTTTTTTAGTTTTTGTTTTTGTGGCTCATTCAGAGATAATCTGACAAGTTTATTTTTTGTTTTATCAACAAATAAAAATTCATTGCTCGATTGGATATAAATATAGGCGGCAAGTGAACTGATTTTGTTTCCATATAAAATATAGGGTCCTGGCTCATGCTCTATCGAGATACATTGACAACTCATCCTTCGTTTAATTCTTTTTTTTATTCCCGCGCTTTGAACAAAATGATTGATATCTCGTTTTAATCCTCTCATGCATCGATAGTATTCTTCGTTTTTATCGGGAGTATTTTTCTCTATCGTCATAAAGTAATCCAAGAACAAATTACATAATTGTTCTTTGTCATTTACTTCCATAATTGCTTTAAAAATAAATTCTGAGCCTTTATCAAATAAAGCAATTCGATTCATTAACACAATAAAATCAGCATGTTCTGATTTTCCAGCAAATAGAGAATCGTTTCCCACACCTGCTAGCATGTCCCATAAGAAAAACCGCGCATGAGGGCCAGTATAAAATGAATTCGTGAAGGTATAACGCCAGCTGCTGATTTTGGCTGATTTGGCTGTTTTTTCTTCTGGGGATAAATAATTTAAATATTCTTGTGTAATTTCTTTATAGGCTTGTATATTATCGAGTTTTTCCGATTGGTGAAGCATTTTTGCACCTTTTAAAGTTCGATCGAATCATAAACTTGGGATTGATTATATCTCAAAATATATTCAAAATAAATAAATTTGCTATAAAAATAACCGATCCCAACGGCTATTCATCCATTATTGCTATGATTACCTAATTTGTTGATACGTAAAGCACAGCTACCCTTACAGCTGACTGACGGCAGCAAAAAGTCGAATTGCATCATTTCGCTTGCAATAACAGATAATGGTGAGGAATTGTTTCAACAAGAATGAACAAAGAGATACAACTGCGGAAGTAGGCATTCTATCTATATAAAAATAACAATACAACCCCTATCTAAACTTTACGATAAACAATTTTACCGCGGCATATTGTCATAACCACATTCAAAAGTTCATCCAACACTACTAGATCCGCATCCTTACCGATAGCAATACTTCCTTTTTTATCAAAAATACCCAATGCTCTCGCGGGATTTTCTGAGGCCATCTTACACGCATCTGCAAAATCACATAATGCAATTCGCATGATATTTTGAATCGCAGCCGGCATTTTTAATGTGCTACCCGCAAGCGTTCCATCCGCCAACATAGCAACACCTTCTTTCACTAAAACATTTTGCCCGCCTAAATCATAGGTACCATCCCCTAAACATTTCGCACGCATCGCATCCGTCACTAAAAGAATTTTATCCTTACTTTTTAATTTCAAAATTAATTGCACAATCGCAGGATGCAAATGATGACCATCCACAATGATTTCCGTCATTACATCATCTGACAATAATGCCGCAACAACCGCGCCGGGCTCACGTTGATGAATCGGACGCATTGCATTAAACAAATGCGTCACATAAGTTAAACCTTCTTGAATAGCAGAAACCGTTTCAGCATACGTTGCATCCGTATGGCCACAGGCAGCCATAATATTTTTTTCCTTCAAATATCGGATAAATCCAACGCTATTGGCAAGCTCAGGCGCTAAGGTCACAAGCTTAATGACATCACCTGCTTTCTTTTGCCATTGTTCGACCAAAACAATATCCGGCAGAATCGTTTGATCCGCACGCTGCGCCCCAGATTTTTTGGCTGAAACAAAAGGACCTTCCAAATGCACGCCTAAAATTGTAGCTCCCTGAATTTCCTGCTTTGCATCCATAAAATCACGTACAGATATCAAAGCTTTTTCAATTTGTTCTGTCTTTGCAGTCATGGTGGTCGCAAGAAATGCTGTCGTGCCCTCAGCCGCCAATGATTTACTCATATCCAGCAATGCATCGGATGTTGCATCCATCACATCACAACCATTGACCCCATGCACATGCAAATCAATGAATCCCGGAATCAGATGATAATTTTCTGGAAAGGTTAAAACCTCATCTTTTGAAGTTATCTGTATTTCTGTCATCGGGGCAATCGATTGAATTAGCTCATCGCTTACAATCACTGCAGAACCTAAAAGATGACCTTGTTCTGCATGGATTTGAAGACCCTTTAAAATCAGATTCATTTGATGGCCTTTTTAACTTGTTCACGTATCATTAAAATCGCACCTTTATTCGCATCACCTTGTTTTGTGACAAAGTGAGGACGCAATTCTTCATTCAACCAAGGCTCAATAAAAGGTGCGATACCACCCATCAAGCAGCACGGTAATGTTTTATGATGCACCCGCATTTTTATCAATGCATGAGTTACCTTATCAATCATGTGCCCCGCTTTCTTCATCAAACGCACCGCGGCCACTTCCTCTTGCTGACTGTGATTAATGACAATCGGTGCTAATTTTGCAAATTCCGTCGAATTCGCCCGATTTGCCCAAGCTACAAATTGCTCTTGATCACGATTGAAATAAGCAAAAATATCTTCAGTCAGCGGTGATCTTTCAATGCGATGATCTAACCATTGAAATGTTAAACGCGTTGCCTGAAGACCTAACCAGGCACCTCCTCCTTCATCATCATGTGGAAAACCCCAGCCTGATACACGCGAACCCTTTCCTTCTTCAATTTGATATCCGACAACGCCCGTACCCACAATAATGATGGCCCCATCCTTTCCCTGATGCGCTCCGAGACATGCAATATGGGCATCTGTATTTAATTGAATTGTCTTAAACGGATGAGAATAATTTAAAAAAGCCTGCACCGCTTCGACTACTTCACAACCTGCCAAACCTAATCCCGCATGAAAATGATAATTTTTATTTTCTAAAGAAATGCCATGCGGCTGCAAAACTTCTTCCATTCCCATATGAATAGAGCGCCATGTCTCATCAACTGATAAACGAATATTAGCAGGCCCACTAACCGACTGACCGAGTAAACGACCCTCACTATCCTCGATTCGTATTTTGGATTTAGAGCCGCCGCCATCTATCCCTATAAAAATATCCATTTTATTTATTGACTCCTCGCAAATAAGCTAAAGGAAATTTAGCCACACCGTCTTTTGCCGATACTTTGTGGCTGATCTCAGGCTGCCACGCATGACCGTATATAACTTCGTAAGTCAGCGGGATTACACCGGCTCTATTTTTTTCAAGTGGCGGAATCTTTTCTTGTTCTGAAATAAAACCTGTTATTTGTAATTCATCCTGTAAACGTTGTTGCTTGTTATAAGTCAAAGTAAAATAATCGATATCCAGCACAGGGTCTGCAAAACCCAACTCTAACAACAAATCGCCCAAATCATGCATATCCACAAAACACGGTAATAAGTTCTGACCTTGCAACTCACGTAACGTATCAGGACCATAAGAACTAAACATTAACAATCCTTCTGGCCGCAATACTCGAAGAAACTCTTGTAAGATGTGTTTGCTATCATCACACCACGGTAAAATTAAATTCGCGACAACCAAATCAATACTATGATTTTCGATCGTTGATATATCGAGCGGTGTACATACCCAATGAATTTGTGATGGACTTACTTTCCTTGCATACGCTAATATCTCTGCTGAATCATCCACGGCCCAGATTTCAGCCTCTGGATAACGCTTACGTAATAATTGCGTGCAAAATCCCACGCCGCAACCCAGCTCCAGAATGCGCTTAGGTTTTAAAGCGACTAAATCCAGACGTCCTACTAATTGCGCCCCCACCTCACGAACAAGTACCGCAGCTGAATTATAGTCAGCGGGAGAAATATGATCAAATCGACTTTTCAACACAAGGAACCTGCATGCAAATAAAAAACCATTATCTCAAAAAAGTCCTGACTTGGCTTCTGCCTTTTACCTGTATACTTTGCAGCCAGCCCTCCGATTGCGATCAAGATCTTTGCACTCCCTGTCTTAAATCACTTCCACTTTTAACGAAAGGGTGTGATTGTTGTGCGATACCCTTACCCGAGAACGCTCAGGGATGGCTATGCGGCCAATGTCTACAAAAAACACCGCCTTTTGATGTCATACACGCTCTTTATAAGTATCAGCTCCCCATCACAAACCTCATACTTGAACTTAAATTCAAACAGGCGCTAGTCAATGCAAAAATACTAGGCGAGCTGCTGGCTCAGGAAATTCAAAACGTTTGGTACAAAAACAAACCATTGCCGAATCTTATCATTCCAATGCCTTTACATAGGCAGCGTTTAAAAGAACGCGGGTTCAATCAAGCATTAGAACTTGCTCGTCCTGTCGCTAGAAAACTTAAGATCCCGTTAAATACAATAGACTGCATTCGACATCAATCAACAAACCCTCAAGCCACTCTCTCAGCTCATGAACGACAAAAAAATGTAAAAGATGCCTTTAGCGTGGCCAAAAGTTTCGCAGAAGAGCATATCGCGGTCATCGATGATGTCATCACAACAGGTAGCACAATGACCGAATTTTGTAGTGTTTTAAAAAGACAAGGCGCTAAAAGAATTGATGTTTGGTGCAGCGCTAGGGTCTGTTAACAATTCAGCGGCGCTGGATTGCCAACGAGTCGGCGGGCTTTTTTCTGGTGATTACCAAATCCCCTGTGTATAATCACAAACTCTTTAATTTTAGGTGGAACAATGCAAGACATACTCTCGCTTTTACAACATCATGCATCGCTCAGCATGACCCTGACCATTCTATTAATCCTATTAACGATCGTTGAATTCATTCGTTCGAAAAAAGGTGCACAACAACTCAGCCCTGCGCTTGCTACACAAATGATCAACCATCAAAATGCCACTGTCCTCGATGTCCGAAAAGCAGACGTCTTTTCAACAGGACATATTGTTGATGCAGTTTCAATTCCACTCGATGAATTACAAAATAAATATAAAAAGCTCGACAAATCAAAACCTATCATTATCGTATGTGCAACAAGCACTGAATCCCAGCAAGCGGTTAATCTGCTCGCCAAATATGAGTTCAAAGCATTCATACTCGCAGGCGGTATACGCGGCTGGAAAGATGCAGGAATGCCCTTAGTAAAGGAATAATACCGTGACAAAAATTATCATGTATACCAAAGAAAATTGTTCTTATTGCAATCGTGCCAAACAATTGCTCGCTGCAAAAAAATTAGATTACCAGGAAATTCGTGTCGATACCGATTCAGATAAACTCGAAGAAATGGTACGTCTCAGCGGCCGCAGAACAGTACCGCAAATTTTTATTAATGGTAAGGCTATTGGCGGCTATGATGATCTGTTTGCGCTTTCGCAATCCGATGAACTCAATAAATTATTAAACTAACCTGTAAAGGAATTGCTTCATGACAGAAAACACATCTACAAACTCAGCAGCGCCACAATTTGAAATTCAACGCATTTATGTGAAAGATATTTCATATGAAGCGCCAAACACTCCCGGTACATTTACAGAAGAATGGAAACCCGAAGTTCAATTAAATTTAGAAACAAAAAGCAACCGCATTCACGACAATACGCATGAAGTCGTTTTATCGGTCACGGCAACAGTTACCAGCAATAAAAAATCGGCTTTTTTGATTGAAGTTCATCAAGCCGGTATTTTCTTGATTTCGAACTTGCCAAACGAACAACTCCATCAAATGTTAGGCAGCTTTTGCCCCAACATTTTATTTCCTTATGTACGCGAAGTTATTTCAGACATTATTGTACGCGGGGGATTCCCTCAGCTTTTATTAGCGCCTGTGAATTTTGATGCGCTTTATGCACAACATTTACAAACTCAACAAAAAACAGATGAGACAACGACTGCAACCGGTGATGGACATATTCACTAAATGACAATCTCCACTCAACCTATCGCAATTCTCGGCGCCGGCTCCTGGGGCACGGCGCTGGCATTGCATCTTTCACGCAGTGGTCAAGCCGTTCATCTATGGACGTTTGATGAAACACACGGTGTCGAGTTACAAAACGATCGTGTCAACAATCGTTATATGCCAGGCCAGCCTTTTCCAGAAACCTTGCAGCCTACGGCTGATCTTGCGACTGCTATTCAAGGCGTGAATGATATTTTGATTGCTGTACCTTCTGTTGGTTTTCGCAATATCGTGACATCGATAAAACCGTTGTTAAAACCTGGTATGCGCGTTGCATGGGCGACAAAAGGGCTTGATCAAAATACCGGGCAATTGCTGCATGAAGTCATCGCAGAATTACTACAACACAATTATGCGACTGCCGTACTCGCAGGGCCGTCATTTGCAAGTGAAGTCGCACTCAAACAACCGACTGCTGTTGTGATTGCAAGCCAAGATAAAACATTCGCAGAAGATTTGTTAAACCGTTTCAACACTTCTGTCTTTCGCATTTATTTAAGTACGGATATTCCCGGTGTTGAAATAGGAGGCGCCGTCAAAAATGTACTTGCTATTGCAACAGGTATTTCGGATGGCATGGGATTCGGCTCTAATGCACGCTGCGCACTTATCACACGCGGTCTTGCGGAAATGATGCGTCTCGGTCACAAGCTAGGCGGCCATTTTGAAACTTTCACAGGGCTTGCAGGCTTGGGCGATCTAATTCTCACTTGCACCGATGATCAATCCCGCAATCGTCGTTTTGGACTTGCCTTAGGTCAAGGCAAAAATGCGGCAGAAGCCGAAAAAGCAATTGGACAAGTCGTCGAGGGAAAACGAAATGCAGAATTAGTGCTGCAACTTGCCAAAAAACACAATGTAGAAATGCCAATCACAGAAGCCGTCTGGCAAATTTTACAAGGCAAAACTACACCGCAACAAGCGATGCAAAATTTGTTAACCCGCGCAACGACCTTCGAGAGATCTTCAGACTTGTAATCAACACCCACTCTCATTGCTATAAAAGTGACATCATTTATTGATACGCCAACCACCATGGGAAAAGCAGCTTTTTTGATTCCCGCATCCATTTCTCGTTCGCAGTTATGGTAACGAAGAGGCGTTTTTTTGAGTACCCATTATGCTATCATCCGTCCATGATGCATCAGACCCTTTTATTCAACACCTTACTTTTCAGCGCCGGCTTATTCGCCGGCACCATTGATGCTATTGCCGGGGGTGGAGGACTCATTACTCTACCGCTTCTTATCAGCATCGGCTTACCCATTCCCATTGCTTTAGGAACTAATAAACTCCAAGGATCCATCGGAACCTTCGCAGCCTTCCATAATTACTACCGAAACAAATTCATCTCCTTCCAAACACTAAAAAAAGGTTTGCTATTCGGTTTCATCGGCGCATCACTCGGCTCATTCACCGCGCAATATATTAATTCAGGCCTCCTTCAAAAATTATTCCCCTGTTTAATGTTACTCGTTTTTTTCTACTCCCTCTTCACTCCAAAATTAGGACTCCTCGATGGCAAAATACGTATGGATGAATTTTATTTTTATATTCTATTCGGTTTTATCCTCGGATTTTATGATGGATTTTTAGGCCCAGGCACCGGTTCATTCTGGATGATCGCGCTTGTATTTTTTCTTGGATATAATCTCTCCAAAGCCACCGCATACACCAAAGTTTTTAATCTCAACAGCAATATCGCCGCCATCCTCTGGTTTATGTTAGGTCATAACATCGATTATAAAATCGCTTTCATCATGGCTTGCGGTCAAGTACTTGGCGGGAAAATAGGATCTCATCTCGTAATCATGAACGGCGCAAAATTAGTAAGACCTCTATTTCTTGTTATTGTTTTTTTAACAATGTTGGTGATGATCTATCGAAGTTATGTAGGTCCCAATAATCTCACTCGATTAATCACCGCAATGGGCATTTTACCCCTTACCTTCTTTTTCATAGTCATTCTTCTTTGTGCTGCCATCTTCTATTTCTGGCACCAGAGAAAATCATTCGAAAAATCGTTTTAACTCAGAAATGTCCAGCAAAATGAGCCCATTTTCTAAAGTTAGTCATACATCAACTGATCCAGCGACGTCATTTCACCTCGTGGCGTTGGCTGGATTAATTCATTCAAGACATCAGTAATGCATAAAATTCGCAAAACATTGGGTGTGATATCATCAAAGATCACTTTCACCCCCAAAGTGGCCCCTTCTGTTTCTTCAAAGGTTACACCAATACCATAACCCAAACATAAAGAACTTAACTGATCCGCACGTCTTGCTATGGCAGGTAATAAACCCGTCGGTGCAAAAACTTCCTCCAAAGTCATCGGTCTGCTATTTAAACTAAACCTTGCGCCCATTGTTCGCGCTACTTTAATAACTAAAACTGACATATCCATAAAAGCCTGCCTTATTTCTTCCACCAGGGTTGCGCAATTTTCCGATTACCGGCAATGAAGGCGCGAAACCATCTTAAGAAAATGACCAAAGAAAACCCGTATCGTTCCAATGCTGTAAAAAAAATAGTCGCAACGACGGCTAGAATAAATGTCCACCAACGGATATGAAATAATAATATCAGCAACGGAAAGCATGCTCTAAAATCCAGGAAAAATAATCGCACACTTCTTGCTGAGTCACGCCAATGAGCCATTGCAGTGTCCTTGCAGCGATTGATGTTAGTGATTATGACCCAAGGAGCGGCTGACTGTCACTTCTTTCCTTTACCCAGGAAATGCTCAATAAATCAGAAAAGCGCACTTCGAGCTGTCATTGCGCGACCCCATTGGTGTCATTGCGCGGCCCCATTGTTGTCATTGCGCAGCCCCATTGCTGTCATTGCACGGCCCCATTGCTGTCATTGCGAGCGAAGCGAAGCAATCCATCTTTTAAACAAAGATTAGAACGCAGGAACTGCTTTTTGAAGCTACGCTTTCGAGATGGATTGCTTCGCTTCGCTCGCAATGACAGCAATGGGGTGACGCAATGACAGCGGTGAGGACCGCAATGACAGCAATGGGATGACACAATGACAGCGGTGAGGACCGCAATGACAGCAATGGGGTCGCACAATGACAGCAATGAAGACCCGCAATAACAGCAGTGAGGGTCACAATGATAGCGATGGCAGCTCGTAATGATGTCGCCTTTACAGCAATAACGTTTCTGGAATATGACCTAACTACAATTTAACAATTTTTTCCCTTCGACCACCTCAACCCTCATGCATCTTGCCCGAATCCCTGCTAATATTAACCATCTTCCAAACGGATTTCAGGGAATACACCGTTTATGAAAAAACAAACTCTTCAGGCCCTTTTGATTATTTCATCACTCATTATAGGAGGATGCGCAAGCCCACCTCCCACAACTCCGACAGACAATGCCACCACCTCCCTAGCCGAAGCCTCTTATTCTGTCAGCCGTTCTATTGTCAGCTTATCTGAAACAGCACAAGCTGCTCATCCCATGCCAGATCTAGAGCCGCCGCCCATTCCTGCATCTTATGGAATGGGGGGGTTAACTTCCGTTGACTGGTCAGGCCCTGTCGAGCCTCTCGTCCGACAAATTGCAAGATCCGCAAACTATCGTGTCTGCGTCTTGGGTGTGCCGCCTGCAATCCCTGTGCTTGTCACGATTTATGATAAAAACAGAATGCTTGCCGACGTCCTGCGTGATGTAGGATATCAATGCGGCAGACGCGCAACGATCGTGGTTTATCCCGAAAGCCGCGTGATTGAATTACGTTATGCAAAAAATTAGGTAGTATGATGTATGCCACAATTGATTAAAATTATTATTCCTCTATTACTTGCAGCTTTGCTGCCCGCCTGCGCTTCTCATCGTCATCAGGAAGTGGATCCGACAAACATCCAATCCCTGGAAAACATGAGGAACGAAGATCCAATACACTCCGAAGAATCGGCACCCGCGGTAAGCCAGATCCGTATCAAAGCTTTGGAAGACACCGCGATGAGCCTAGGCGCACAAGGCGGTCTTGCCGTTGCCTCAAAAGAAATTAATAACCGTATGGAAGCTGACAAATGGTCATTAGAAACCATTTATAATTTTAATGGTATGTTATTAACTCATGGTGTATTACCGCCAGTATTAGTTGAAAGCAATGAAAACTTAAACTTAGCCGACCCCAACACGATTCGCGTGGCTGACAAAACTTACAAAATCGTCGCTCAAGCACGTTTTGCAACTACGCCGCCCAATTGGCGCGATTATTTACACATGCCTTTTAATAAACCTGAATTACCCGATAAAGTTCTGTTACCTCGCACAGAGGACGAACGTAAAATCTGGGCTAAAGCCATTAAAGTCGGTTGGGAAAAAGGGGTTGAACAATCCTACAGTATTTTTCAACAAAACCTGGCTCGCTTAAAAAGAGATTACGAAGGAATGATTCTCTATCGTAAGCTTTTACAAGAAAAAATGGTTAGCCCTCCTTACGTCTCGAAAACAGAACTCGGCGTCACCGGTAATGGCACTGATATGCGCATCAACGATCAAGTGCTGCGCATCACAGAACTGCCTCAACTACAAACAAACAGTCAAACATGGAAAGCTATCGTGGTGAAACAAAATGACTACTGATTTTATTTTTCCGCAAGAGCCAATACGGCTATCAATTGAAAACACGAATGAAATATTAATGCATTGCGTCAAAATGGGTGCATCGGATATTACATTACAAACCAATGAACCGATTTTTGCAGAAGTGTATGGACGTCTGAATAAAATTACCCGGCGGCGTTTATCCAATAATGAAGTCGGCGAAATTATCAATGCCATGTATGGCCCTAACGCAACCGCACAAATCATGTCAGGCAAAGATGTCGATACACATTATGAAATTCGACCCAATCGCAGCGACCGATATCGTTTTCGTATTAATGCCACCGGCTGCTTAGTGGAAGGACATGATGGTATTCAAATCACTGCTCGTACTATCCCTAGTGACCCGCCAACTTTAGAAAGCATGAACTTGCCTCAACCCGTCATCGACGCGATTATGCCAGATCAAGGTATCGTCTATGTCACCGGTGCTACAGGCTCCGGTAAAAGTACGTTGCTTTCATCTATTATTCGCAGCATTGCAGAAAATGCCGAAAGTAACCGTAAAATTTTAACCTATGAAGCGCCGATTGAATTTGTTTATGACAGCGTCGAAAAAGTTTCTTCTATTGTGAGTCAATCAGAAATTCCACGTCACTTACCCAGTTTTGCAGCCGGTGTGCGAAATGCTTTACGCCGCAAACCTCGTTTAATTTTAGTGGGTGAAGCACGAGATGTCGAAACTATCAGCGCTGCGATGGAAGCTGCGATGACAGGTCATCCAGTGTATACCACTCTGCATAGCAATGGTGTTGCCGAAACCGTACGTCGTCTCGTCACTACATATCCTGCTGAAGAACGCGCTGGCAGAACCATTGATCTTATTGAAACCATGCGTTTGATTATTTCTCAACGCCTTGCACCCACTATCGATGGAAAACGCGTGGCATTGCGAGAATACTTAGTATTCGATGAAAAAGTCCGCGACACCTTACTCGATATCGATCCTATCAATATCACCGCCATGGTACGTAAATTAGTTCGAGAACAAGGACGGACAATGGCAACCGATGCCAAAGAAAAATTTGACGCAGGCATCATTTCAGAACGAAATTACCGCGTCATTGCAGAACAAACAAAACGTGAAGACAAAGATGTAGGACTGGTTTAAAAAACAGTAATCCCTTCGTTAGCCGTTATCTTTACCACCTTCATCTGGATGAGATAGCGGGGCAGCGCCCTTGCTTTCGCCAGCGCCCTTGCTTTCGGCACCACCGCCTGGAGGAGCAGAAGGAGTAACAGGCGTTGCCTGTGTACCTCCTTGAGGTCTCGCTGCATTATGAGCTTTATCTTCAGCAAGTTTCCTGACAGCACCAGCAGGTGCTCCACCGGCTTCTTTGCCACCACCAGAAACACCGCTTGCAGCACCTTCCATGCCTTGCTTCATTTGTGCCATACCTTCCGCTTCGCCGTAAGAAATCGCCTGGCCACCGATATACGTCAATACTCTTTCAGGTATCACATGAATTAATGAAAATACTTTATTTAATGCCATGATTAAGAGTGAAGTATAAGCCACCATAAACATAATGCCTTCAATTAGCCCAGGCGCCTGAATAATATCAAAAGCTACTTTTGCAAAACCTTGATTGATCATCGTGACCACAACGACTGCGACCAGCATCGAAGCCATCATGCCAAATACCATCAGAGCCGGTCGCAGAATCAAGTTAAAGATAATCATCACAGCAGGTTCTGCTTTACCTAATAATTCATGTTGTCCACTCGGACTTAAAATACCTAGCGCAATAATAGGACCTGCCACCATCGCCTCAATCGTTGCCATCAACCAACCGATGGCGCCCATCAAATAAATCGTATAAGGAATCAATGGCAAATAAATAGCAAATACCACACCTATCGAAAATAAAGCAGACATACCTAACATAAAGAAAGGAGAAATCATGCCCCAGGCCGCTTTAAAACCTTCGAACCAGGGTCCTGTAGTCATACCTGTTCCGACTACCATAAAGTTAGTGGACAATAACCCTGTAGCAACCGCCGTAAGCGTAACCGTTAGCCAAAACAAAAACTGCACGACTATCATCATGCGATAGCCCCACAACGAAATATTATAGAGTGGGTTCTCAGCTTTTTGTCCCGGAGATCCCGAAATATCATGCATAAACGATGACAACATACTATGCATAGAAGTCCAAGATGTTTCGGTAATCTCTGACACATTGGAAGAAGCAATATTTGCGGTCCGTGTATCTACAATATTGCTAAGCGACTTATACACAGCCGGCATCGCATTAATGTTATTACGAAACAATTTTATATCAGTTCCTGTTTGCGGATCGGGAACTGGACCAAATTTAAATAAAGGAATATTTTGAGTATTCGGTAAGTTATTCGCACTCTTTTGACTGATATTCATATAATACATACCTGCCAAAATCCAGCCATTGCGCTCTGCCTCACGGTTCCATGCTTCTTTTGTTTGAGAAGGCGGCAATGCGGTCAGGTATGTCATATAAGCAGAATTCAACACAGCTTGATACTGATCAGCAGCTGCGCTAATGATGTCAATATCATTCAAATAAAACTTTACCGCAGGCATGTAAATATCCGTTAATACTTCGTTTTTTACAGTGGCCGGATCAGGGTTCGGATCCTTCGTATTAGGATTGTAGCTCGACGTAAAAAACTTATAAGAACATTTCGGATTAAGATTATCAGGAGGTGCCGCCGAAATAGTAAATAAAGGTGTTGAAATAAGAGCATTCTTTGCCTTCCACACGTTTCTTAATACAGTTTCTTCATCCGCTCCAACGCAACATTTATCCCCAATTTGTTTTGAAGTACAGAAGTTCTGAATCCATTGCGGTACTTGAGCCTGCGTTGTGGTACTGCTCGATGTATAATAAAATTTTTGATAATCATAATCCATTTGAACAAAGGTCTTTGCAACCGCATCAAACGTCGAGATAATTTCCGGTAAGGCCTGAACTTGGGCTTTACAAAGCACACAATCTATATTCGTTTGATTTTTATGACACACAGACTGAGGGTCAGCCGCATTGCTGTTACAATACACTAATTGGCCGCCGCATGCTGTGCCTAAGGAAAAAGGTTTTGTCGGATCAAATGCAGGCAACGCCGCTCCACACAGAGGATTCGTTGAATCTGCGCTGCAAAGATAATTGTAATAGGGTTGATTCACTCCTTTGTTATAAGCCAGACTTTCATAACAAACCAAGCCCGTCAGTAAACTTTTCAACTCCGGCTTAACTGCGCTGCTCACCGCAGGAAAAGGGGCTGTCGCATACGGCGAACCACCCTTTTCAATGACATTTAAAACGGCCGTCCAAAGCGTATCTGCAAGACCTACTCCTTGCAAGATCAGCCACATGATAATAATTTGAATGGCACAATAGCCACCGGTGGATGGGAAAAGCCCGACAATCCCTAGCACAGTTCGTACAGGAACCCACAACCCGCTCCATTTTTTACCGAGAAACTCACCTTCACTTGCTGTGGATAATAGCCCTGCCACTGTCGTATAAACGACAATCATGGCGCCCACAGAAAGTGCTGCCGTGTTAATAACTTTAAACATCACCCCCAATAAAATAGGCGCATTGGATACAGGCAGTACACCGCCCATGTTTCCAAAAATTTGCCCCAGATAATAAACGGATTGGTCAGTAGAAGATAATGTAAAAAGATTTATCATGCCGCAGGATCCTTGGGAGGCCCAATCTGCCCGCGCCACCATTCTTGGACTGTACAGCCTAATTTCCGGTGCTTAATTTGAAAGTGCCAAAAATCAAAACGAAATGCGTGGGCACCGAATAATAAGGTCACCGACATGGCGAGCACCCATCCCGAAAAGGTGCCAAATTCAAATAGATAATAGAAACCCACTAAAAAAGTAAGGAGACTTAAAGCTAAAAAAAATAATGCATAAGCTTTGTAACGTTTGGCATTTTCCTGTATCTCAGCTTCCGAGACATTGAGACGTTTTAAAGCTTGCTCAAATGTTTCTGTGCGATGAGCTTCGTCTTTTGTGAAGGTTGTTTTTAAAGTGGAACCAATGACTCTGTTATAAGCCGAGAGCTCATTTAATCCTAACCAGGCGGCCGGATTAAAAAATGTCTTTCGTGAGATTTTAAATACATCTTTGATTGCCATAGCAGACACTACCCACGGTTACACCTACTCTCGTTACCTTAGCATCCGCCTATTAAAAAAACAACTCTCGTAATAAATTGAATGTGGCGCATGAGTAAGTTAGTATGTGTTATAAAAGGAATGCAAGATATATGCCAAATCTAGACTTACATGCCTCCCATGAATTTTGGAAAAATTACGAAGATCCGATGATTTTTCGGGTCATCTCTTTTATGGAAAGCGTTGAAAGCTGGACGTTAGATGGAAACCCTGAGTTAGAAGCCGCCATTAAAGAAATTGGCGATGCCTTAGACAAACTCACGCGTTTTGAGCTTAGCAAAGAAGAACAATTTGTAACACTGTGCGCTCATATCAAAACCTCGCGTATTTTACGTCTTTTACAAGCCATTGATACCATAGATCCAGGCTCTGCTTCTAAAGTGCTCATGTATGCGGAAGAGAACAACACACCCGATAATTTATTAGCCGGACTTTTTTTACGCCGCAATATTGTCTTCGAACGATTACGTCTGTTAGCACGTGTGTTTACACCTCAACGGTTTGACTTGGTCTTAAAAGCACTGGAGCAGGAAAATGTGTAAAATTCGATTAATATCTATTGCATTGCTCACAATAACTTACTTAACCACAGCGGTTAGCCAGCCCCCAGCACCGAAAACAGAAGCACCGGTCTTGCCTATCTTATCACCCGACGAATTTAAACAAACAGTCAAGCAGCTGAATGACAAAACACAACAGCAGCTTGATGCGACCCTTGCCAGTTTATTAGGCAGCAGCCAATCCATGAATGGAGGTTCTGGAATGAGCCATTCATCAGCACCTGCGTCAGCTCCTGCAAAACTTACACCATCAGAGCCAGAGACACCTGCGGCCACCTCCTCCCCGACAACGCCTACAACGACCGCACCGGTAAGCCAAGGGTTTAATCCATATGCAAATTAAATTGTGAAGGAATAGTCACTATGTTAGGACATCGCATTAAAAAAAATATTTCTCTTTCTATCGCATCTGTTGCATTCATTTTGACAACTCCCACTTTCGCACAAACAACAGAGACAACGACAACCGCCTCTACCTCCACAGGAACTCAGGAACCCAGTAAATCAGAAGGTTATCTCAAGGAAATTAGAGATATTTTGTTGCTTAACATTAATAAATTACCCGTTTATTTAAATCAGCTCACCAAAATGTCGCTGAGTTGGTTAACACCTGATGATTCTAGCTCAACCGCCAAGTTACAAAATAGTTTCACGATGCTTGCAAATGAAAGAATACAAAATGCAAAAACACACAATGAATCTCAAACACAATTCTTGAATGCCTTTTTAGGCAGAACAGCACCCAAAAATGTATCGGAAATTACTTATCAAACTTTATTTAATCCTCCGCCTCCGCCAACGGCAGCTAATCCAACTCAAAATGAATACGCAAGTTTCATGTATACCATGAATGCATCGGGTCTTAATATCCAGCATGCGCCTCCCCAAACTTTCTGGAATGAAACAACACCTGCTGTCATACTCTACAAAAATTATTATTATACAACTGCTGCCGTACAAACTTATAACGGCTATATTTTAAGTGAACTTTTTGCCAATGCTAAAAATGAAAATAAAGTTAAAAAAACGCAAGATTCACTCATTCAACAAGCGAGCAGTTCTGACTGGTTTACACAAATCGCATCAGAAAATATCGGTGTTGTGTTACGTCAAATCTTGCTTTATAACTCGCAAACGTATGTGCTCTTAACACAGATGCAGCAAACGCAGCAAAAATTATTAGAAGCACAAGTGATGAATAATGCGTTATTGATTGCTGTCAATCAGGAAGCAGAAAATCGGCTTTATAGCAAGGCGGCTGGGATGAAACCTGTATAACGGTTTAGCTTAATAGCAATAACGGGTCACCCAACAACGAGGTAATTAACTATGAAATCCTATGGTACATTTGATTTAACTTCAGGAGAAGAAAAAACAGCCTCGCCATCCAGCTTATATGGTTTTTTTAAAACAACCGCGGATGCCGCGAAATTAGTAACACCCGTCACAGGGGCTACCGCTGCCTATGGTTTATTAAATTTCTTTAGCTATGAGAATATTAAAGAAACTGCGCAAATCTTTAAAGAAACGGTTATCGCCGACATATTTGGCGACGTCATTCAAGAGCCTGATCAGATAAAAAGCGCTGAGTGTAAACGATAAATCTCATTCTACATTTTGCACTTGCTCGCGAACCTGCTCAATTAACACTTTTAATTCGACAGATGCTCTGGTGGTATCGACATCGGTTGATTTTGCACCTAAGGTATTGGCTTCTCGGTGCAATTCCTGCATTAAAAAATCAAGCCGTCTACCTGAGACGCCGCCGTGTTTTAAAATGCGCCGGACTTCGGAAACATGCGAATCAATACGATCTAACTCTTCCATCACATCTGTTTTCTGCGCAAATAATACAATTTCTTGCTCAAGTCTATCGGCATCCAGCTCAAGCTTTGCATCACTGAATCGTGAGATCAAACGTTCGCGTTGGTAGCTTAAAATTTCGGGTAAATGTTTTCGAACTTTTGTCACTTCCACTTTCATCTGTTCCAAGCGTTGTAAAAATAATTGCTTTAATTCATCACCCTCACGCGCTCTTGCTGCCACCAAATCTTGCAATGCTTTATCAAGCAGTTTGATGACATGATCCTGAACCGTTTCCAAATCAATTTCTGCCATGTGGAAAATACCAGGCCAGTTTAAAATATCCATGACATTCGTGGGTGCAACCGATTTAAATTTTTTCGAAATTAATTCGCTCGCCTGACACAATTGATCGACCAGCGAATGATTAATCGTCATACCCAAACTCGAAGCATCGTTCGCCTGAAACCGTAAGTGACATTCAATTTTCCCCCGTTTGATATAATGGCGAATACATTCACGCATCGGTGCTTCCAGCGCATGCAGAGCTTCTGGCAAGCGTAATACCATTTCAAGATAACGATGATTAATTGACCGTAGCTCACAGACTGCACTACCCCAATCGCCTTGTTCTTGCGTCCTTGAAAAAGCAGTCATACTTTGGATCATATTTTATCCTTTTTATCTGAGGCTTTCGTTCTTAATTATAACGTCTATAATGTTCGCCCTGCCATCTATTTAAAGAGAGAACTTTCATGCGCACTGATCAAAGAGAAAATAATCAACATCGTGTAGTCCGTTTTACTCGGCATTATACAAAACATGCGGAAGGCTCCGTGCTTGTTGAGTTTGGAGATACAAAAGTGATTTGCACGGCAAGCATTACACCGGGCGTGCCTATTTTTTTAAAAGGTTCCGGCAAAGGCTGGCTCACAGCGGAATACAGCATGTTGCCGCGGGCGACTCATGAGCGCGTACAACGAGAGGCGGCAAAAGGTAAACAAAGTGGCCGCACCCAAGAAATACAACGTTTGATCGCCCGATCTCTTCGTGCGGCTGTCAATCTTAATGCGCTGGGTGAAAATACAATTACGATTGATTGTGATGTCATTCAAGCTGATGGCGGTACACGAACGGCTTCTATCACCGGCGGCTGCATTGCATTGTATGATGCGGTTCAGGTTTTAAAGCAGAAAACAAAGTTAAAATCAGATCCTTTTAAGCAATTTGTGGCATCTTTATCGGTGGGGATTGTAAATGGAGCACCTGTCTTGGATTTAGACTATATCGAAGATTCGAGTGCGGCGACGGATATGAATGTGGTGATGACAGAGCAGGGTGGTTTTATTGAGGTACAGGGGACCGCTGAAAAAGATCCTTTTAGTCAGGAGGAGTTGGATCAATTGTTAATATTGGCAAAATCGGGGATTCAGCGGTTAATAAATGAGCAAAAAATGAGCTTGGGGTTAATATAAAACGAAGAGCAATACTTACAAGGCCGCTCGGTATCTGTAATATGCGATCAATACAGCCCTTTAAGAACAACTCGACCCCAAAACAGAGATTCATCTCAACCATATCTAACCTTCGTCATGGCATTCTTCTCTGCCATCATGGTGGACAATGCAATGACGGCAGAGAATAAACGCCATGATGGCAGAGACAATGCAATGATGATAGAGAATAACGCAATGATAATGGTAGCAAATATGTCGATTAACTGTGATTGCGCAGCGACCACCAGTCTCGTTTTATTTTTAAATTCATGGCTCGTTTTTTCTTGTTGATTCAGGCTGTATTGAATCATCGGATGTTTTTGGTTCAGCAACCTGGAATAATCCGAAATGTTCTCGGGCTTTTGATAGAGAAGCCTGATCTAAACGTTTGTGTGCATAAGCCAATGTCATCGGTTCATCACTTAAAACAACCCGGCTTTTATCACCATCGGCGGCAAGAAACCCTGTGCTGTTTCTTTCTAGCAAATCTTGACGGCTCACATCTTCAAATTGACCATACTCGCTGCATTTTTGACTGATAAAATCTAATATTGTTTTCTTCACAATTTCAGTCGCAGGCCGTCCCAGTAAATTGTAATGCAAAATATAAAAAGGCGGAGCTACTTTAATCAGTGATTTTTGCTGCCCAAACTGATAATGAATAAAATGCACCGATGCTGCAAATTGCGGATCCACTTGTGATTGCACATAGATCTCTGAAAGGGCTTTTTGTAAGCCTTCTGGACCTTCAGCCATGTAATTTTTTTCCTCACTCACGTGGAGTACCTATTCATAATCAAAAGACGAAACTACCATTGTATACGACAAACCTTAAGAAAATCTTAATGTTGAAAATCATAATCAATCAATAACGGCGCATGATCTGAAAAACGTTGATCTTTAAAAATGGACACCGATTGAATGGATTTTAATAATCCGGGGGTTACAACCTGATAATCAATACGCCATCCGACATTTTTAGCCCATGCCTGCCCGCGGTTAGACCACCAGGTAAATTGATCAGGTTCCTGATTGATATGCCTAAAAGCATCCGCAAATCCAAATGAACTAAATAACTCATCCATCCAGGCACGCTCTTCCGGCAAAAATCCAGAATTTTTTAGATTTCCTTTCCAATTTTTGATATCGATTTGACGATGGGCAATATTAAAATCCCCGCACAGAATCACTTCTTTAGATTTTGTGACGAGCGTTTTTAAATAAGCTTCGTATCGTTTTAGAAAATCAAATTTGACTGTTTGACGAAGTTCACCGCTGGTACCAGATGGAAAATAAACGGAAGCTACACAATAATTAGGAAAATAAATCTCAAGAGAACGTCCTTCCTGATCAGCCTGAGGCCAGCCTAATCCTGTCACCACTTCTAACGGTTTTTGTTTCGAATAAATACCCACACCACTGTAGCCTTTTTTTTCGGCACAATGAAAATAACTGTGGTAGCCCTCCGGTTGAAATAATTGATCCTGCAAATCCTGATGCTGCGCCCGAAGTTCTTGTACACAAATAATGTCTGCATCTTGCTGCCGCAACCAGGTAAAAAACCCCTTTTTTGCGGCAGAGCGAATGCCATTTAAATTTAATGTGATAATGCGCGGCATGAATTAATGACCCAATAAATTCTGAAACAATTCCTGGGCCTTGCCTTGCACTTGTTGTTTCAATTGATCTTGTGCCTTGTTTTCTATTTTTTTGATTTGCTGCTCTGCAACTGCTTTCACAAGCACACCTGTATCCAGTCGAATAGAAGGATCTTTGAGGTTACCCGCGATATTGATGGGTATCGGCATGCCATAGAGATTACCCCAATCATTTTTTTGATCCTGAGTTGCTTGCAGCAGCACAGTCTGCAAATGATAATCGATTTTTTGATTCACTAAATCAATGGTGCCTTTTCCATTGGTTTTAAATCGAGGTGCAGTTAATAACAGATCATCACTCACTATCACACCATCACGGAAAACGAGATTGCCGGTTAAGCTGTCAAATGTCGTTTGCTTCGTGTTTTGTGTGGTCAATGCTTTTTGTTTTAAGACAGAATAAGCAGTATCCATTAAATAACCGATATCGAGTCCTTCAAGAACACCTTGTTTGCAATTGATCTGGCCTGTGCCATTTAAGTTTTTAACAACGGCCTGCGGGTCATTACCAGAGGTTGTCAGCTGTAATCCAATATTAGCAATGCCTTTTAATTTCAACTTTTGGTTAGGCGCAAGATCCGCTAATAAGGGCTCAAGCTGCACATTAGATAATTGTTCCTGAACTGCAATCTGAGGTGAGTTACCCGTCAAATTCATTTTGACATTGGACTGCAAAGATCCTTGATAGATATTCGCAGTAATGGGAGCCATTTCTAAAACGCCAATTTGATAACGTACCGGTATCACAAGATGCGTTAATTTTACATGGTTAGCTTCAACCGTATCCAGGTTAAATTTACCTTGTGCATTGACTGCATTTGCGGCTGCGGAAAAATCAATCTCACCGCTTAAATTATTTAATGCTTGAATATTTGCAACATCCTGACCCGTCGATTGTAAAAAAGCTCTGACATCAAAGGGCTGAATTTGAAAATGTCCTGTCGTATGCGGATTTGTAGTTAAGTTAGCAACGCCAATTTTACCTGTGAAATTAAGTTGATCGAATTGACCCGAAAAACGTGTCCATTGCAGTGTTTGCTGCTGTAAATCAGCGATCACATCGCCTTTCAATTGGCCATTATATTTTTTATTGTCTTGTTGCAGCTTTATTTTCAATATTAAATCACGGAAAGAAAAAACTTGCTGGCTCATGCTCAACGAAACATTGCTGGTGATGCTCATATGTCCTGAGAGAGCAGGCATTTTATTTACAAAATTAAAATCGCATGAAACAGAAAAAGGACTTAAAAAGCTGATGTTTTTAGCGGTCAGGTTCAGTTTTTCAATGCTCATGAATTGTTTTTTCTGTTGATCTGTCCAGTTAATCTCTGCATTCGTCACATCAATTCCAGCAATCAAGAAACCTTCTGAGAACTGCTGCATCCTACGATTATCAGAGCGATTTGCAGATGTTGCATTCGCAGCCATCGCTAATGGCTGAAATTGCCAATTGTTTTTGCCATTGGCATCTTTAATCAGATTTATTTTTAATCCGTCAAGTGCAATCCCACTGGATTCAATTTTCTTATTCAATAACGGTAATAATTTGACGCCGATAGTTGCATGCTGCATTTCAGCAAATATTTTTTGATCAAAGCCCGCGGGATTATTTAATAGGATATGACCTGTTTTGATCCCAAAATAAGGAAAGAGTGACCATGATAAATCGCCTTCAATCATTAACTGACGGCCGGTATATTTCATCACCTGGCCTGCGATCAGCGGCTTAAAACGGTTAGGGTTGACAAAGGTGACAAGACAGACTGCCGTCAGAATGAATAACAACACTAAAATACTGACGATTGCCCCTAGCCATTTTATCGATTTTCTCATATGCTGCCTCCATTTCGGATCATTTAATGAGCGGGTGATGGGAATCGAACCCACGCTAAGAGCTTGGGAAGCTCCCGTTCTACCATTGAACTACACCCGCGAAGAGTTAAATGATTATGTCATTATTTGAGTGAAAAAACCAATGAGAATAGGTTTATTTTATGTACAAAATCTGCTTTTATGTTCCTGATACACATCTTGAACAAGTCAAGTCGGCGCTATTTGCAGCAGGAGCTGGTCAACTCAACAATTACAGTCATTGCGCCTGGCAAGTGTTAGGTGAAGGACAATACATGCCTCAAGAAGGCAGCGATCCTTATCTCGGCAAACAAGGTGAATTATCAAAAGAACCTGAATATAAAGTCGAAATGATTTGCGAAGATTCCTTCATTCACGAAGTCATCGCCGCATTAAAATTAAGTCATCCTTATGAAGTTCCGGCTTATCAAGTGATGAAGTTAGAAGATATCTAGTTGGTTTTCTTTTATCGTGAACGTTTGCGCGCCCCTTGCGTCTTTTTTTGGCGGTTCTTCGGTAACTTTGTGTTACCCTACGCTGTCATTGCGAGCGAAGCGAAGCAATCCATCTCGAAAGCAAAGCTTCAAAAAGCAG